>NZ_JAIZPL010000002.1:0-894715 GCF_020418465.1 Cupriavidus sp. DB3
TCGAAACTGCCAGCCTCCGAAAGGTGAGCGCCTAGGGGCGGGTAACAAATTTATGCAAAAACGGGTAACAAATTTATGCAAATTAACGGCCGGCCAGGAGCGCGCGGCCGCAGGGATATCTGCCATTTAACATAACAAACATTATCGGCGGCGCGAGTGTTAGGCGCGAATAGAAATGTCACCTTCTGGATAAATAGAAATGTCCGTGCTGGGAGTCGCCTCGACGTTGCAGTCGCCGGCGAGCCGAGGTCCGAGCCACTCTGGTTCGACTGGGAAAGGATTCTGGCGAGCCAATCCTCGCGCAAGACGCTTGGGCGGTCGAAACGGCAGCATGGCCGATTGGACTGCTTTCCATCTCAAAGCGAATGGCTGGAATTTTCCATTTAGCCAAAAAAGACGCCGAGATACCTTTGGCGTACGAATTGAGGAATGCAAGTCATCGGCCTTTGCTGGAATGGAAATATTCTCGGGCGCCGCATTTATCGGCATGCATCGGTTGGAAGTCGCGATAAATGAATATATCCGCCGTTTGTCACGCTGCCCGCCGGGAATGAGGTCAATTCAAATCCATGGCCGGCGAGATATCTACCTCTGCAGTGGTTCGTTCTCGGTGGCGCCACCCCTTGGCCGACCGGTCCGCGCCGCCTTCAAAGCCGCGCCGACGCAATATGTAGCACACATTACCGTCGCTGCCGGTCGAGCTCATCGACCGAAACCGGGATGGCATTACTCCGGTGCATGAAACATATGTCGGTTCTCAATAAATGCTTCGTCGGGAGTGTTTTCGCATTGAGAACTTCCCTGCGCGCTATAGACTGATTATTTCCCAGCGCGATATTTATGGATTATTCCGCAGAGCGGAATATATAAGGCCGTCAGTGCCGATTTCCACTAAAACATCAGGAGACAATCATGGTTTGGCAAAGCGCCCCACAAAGAGCGGGCAATCGATCCGTCGCACGGGAAGGCCGACGGGGAACTCGGACCGCCCTGCCCTTTGCTGTCGTCGGGCTGACGGCTTTGGTGCTTTCTGTTTCCGGATGTGGAGGCGACCGCGACGAACCCGCGAAACCGGCGGTGACGGTCAAGAGCCTGTCTTCGCCGGAGGGATTGGTCAGTGGCGATG
This sequence comes from Cupriavidus sp. DB3, assembly GCF_020418465.1. Lineage (NCBI taxonomy): Bacteria > Pseudomonadati > Pseudomonadota > Betaproteobacteria > Burkholderiales > Burkholderiaceae > Cupriavidus > Cupriavidus sp. DB3. The sequence continues at coordinate 1,127 of NZ_JAIZPL010000002.1, forward strand.
ACACGTTGATCGAACTGACGCAGGCCGATGGCGGCAACATTGCCGGCGCGAAGGTCAAGCTGAACGGCGTCGATGTGACGGGCAGCTTCAAGCCGAATCCGTCGAGAAAATCGATGCTTGGCCTGGTGTCAGGGCTGAAGCAAGGCGAGAACAGGATCGACGTCGTCGACGCGGCCGCCGACGCGAAGGTGCGCGGATCGTTGACGCTGACCGCCTATCCCATCCAGGGACCGATTCTGTACGCGCCCCAGGAAGGCAGCTTCCACTGCCAGACCGATACGTTCACGGTCTATCCGGGCGGCCCGACGCTCACCGCGGGGCCGAACACCGATCCCAATTGCGCCGCCCCAACCCGGGTCGATTGGGTCTATCACGATGCGACGAAGTCAGGAACCGCGGTCTGGCAGCCGTACGATCCGGCGAATCCGCCGGCCAATGTAGAGACAACCACGCTGCTCGATGGCCGAACCGTGCCGTATATCGTTCGACTGGAGACCGGCGTCATCAATCGAGGCATTTACCAGATCGCCGTGCTGGGAGATCCAAAGAAGAACCCGAATCCCAGCGCGGTGAATCCGCCCAGCGAATTCAACGGGCGGCTGGTCTACCCGTTCGGGCAGAGTTGCGGCGGCGGCTGGTATGTCCAGGGCCGATCGATGGGCCCCGTGGGCGGCTCGAACAATTCCGCGAACGGCGCGGCCGGCGATTTCAATGCCTTGAATGATCTGCCGCTCAGCAAGGGGTTCGCGGTAGCCAATTCGACGCTGAATTATTTCGGCCAGAACTGCAATCACATCATCTCCGCCGAAACCATGATGATGGTCAAGGAGCGGTTCATCGAAGCGAACGGGCCGGTGCTTTACACGATGGGTTGGGGTTCCTCCGGATCGGCCATGCAGCAGAGCATGATTGCCGATACCTATCCGGGACTGCTGGATGGCATCGTCATGCTGGCGGGCTTTCCGGATAACGGCGGCCCGCAAAGCATGGAAGGCCGTCTGTTCTACAACTTCCAGCTCAACCATACGAAGGGCGGGACGACGCAGAACGGGACCTACTCGCCTGTCCCCAACAGTCCTTACGATCCGACTTACGACAATGCCACCGCCGCCAGGCGCGCCGCGGACCCGACGCTGTTGAACTGGACCAACGCGGAGATTGCCGCTGCCTCGGGTTATGGCACCTATCACAGCGTTCGCCAGCAAGCCAGCTTCTGGGCCGCGCGAACGGATTCGGTTCTGCGGCCGGCGAACCAGGGCGATCGGGACAACGTGATGGGAGGCGCCGGAAACAGCTCCGTGTTCAATGCGGTCATCGGCAATGCCGAGAAGTACAGCCCGGCCAACGTGGTGACCAGCGCGCCCATGGGCGTCCTGCCGGCGCCGCCGGTCAGCCTGCTGCCCGCCAATCCGACCGGTCTTCGTCCCAACGTGAACGACCACAACAAGAACATTCTTGGCGTGGATCCGTCGACGGGATTCGCTCGTTCGTTCACCGGAAATGTCGGCATCCAGTACGGCCTCAACGCGTTGAACACCGGTTTGATTTCCATGGCGCAATTCATCGACCTCAATCGCAAAATTGGCGGCCAGGATATTGACGGCAATCTCCGCACGGATCGCATGCGCGCGGACGCCGAGGCGCTGAAGCGGGCCTATCAGACGGGCATGATCATGTATGGCGGGGCCGGCCTTCGTAGTACCGCTATCCTGAACCTCGATGGCTTGAACAACGAGTTCACGGGCGCCGGGGATATGCATCTGAAGTTCTTCCACTTCATTGTCCGCGCCCGTATCGCGGCGGCAACGGGCCAGTTCGCGAATCATGTCATGTGGACTGGAACGGCCAATGTGGGCAGCTTCGTGCACGATCCGAATGCCCACCATACGATGCCCGTTCAGGCTCCGCGCCCCGCTCACACCGGGCGATCGTTGCCGGCCATGCAAAAGGCGTTCTTTGGCATGGACCGATGGCTGACCGCGGTGGTCAGCGACCGCACCGCCGATTCGCGCGCGGCAAAAGTCGTGAAGAACAAACCGGCTGACATCGTCGATGGCTGTTTCGGTGCCACCACGGCTGGCGCGGCCAACGACTTTATCGCGGAGCCGCAGCGATTCGGCGGATTCAGCACCGTGTTCCGCAAGGGCAATGGCAGCAATTCGCCGGCCGACGTCGTCGAGGTCAGCGAAACGCCGTCGCGATGCAATTCGATGTTCCCTGCCTCGTCGTATCCCCGCTTCGAGGCGGGCGAGCCGCTCCATGCCCGGACGATGCAATGCCAGCTCAAGCCCGTGACGGTCAGCGACTACGCGGGCTACGCGGAACGCAATCCGTCGTGGACCGGTTCGCAGCAAGAGGCCGATCTCGCGGCGTTACGCGCGGTGTTCCCGGGTGGAGTCTGCGACTACAGCAAGCCCGGTGAGCAGGAGCAGCCGCTGGCGGGCACATGGATCCGGATTACCCCGGACAACGGGATGGTGATCGGACATCCGCTCGCACCGTAATGTCGCGAGGCGCGGCGGTGCTCGACGGGCACCGCCGCGTTCGCGATGTTGTTGGCAAAGACGCTGCCTCGGCAGGCAGTCGGCCTCGAAAGCAGTCGAACCTGAGCCCGCATTCGTTCCCGCTGCATTCCTCATGGGCAAATTGCGCGTAGGCAAATTGGGCAGGCAATTGTCCAGACCGATAGGCCGCCCGGACATTTCGTGCACAATCCCGCTTCGACATCCGAACTACATCTCACAAGTCGATGAGGAGATTTGCGAAATGATCAGCGCAACCAAAGCCCTTGCCGTCGTGGCCGCAGCCGCCCTGCCCTGCTTCGCGCTGGCCCAGCCGGCCAGTTCGACGCTGAACCGCGTCCAGCAAAGCGGCACGCTGCGGGTCTGCACGCCGGGCGATTACAAGCCTTTCAGCTTCGAGAAGGCGCCGGGCGTATTCGAGGGGCTGGACGTCGACCTGATGCAGACGCTCGCTGCCGCGCTGCAGGCCAAGCCGCAATACGTCAAGACGAGCTGGTCGAACCTGATGCCGGACTTCGTGGCCGGCAAATGCGACATCGCCGTGGGCGGTATTTCCGTGACGCTGGAACGCCAGCGGCAGGCTTATTTCAGTGCGCCCTACATGATCAACGGCAAGACGCCGCTGACCCGCTGCGAGAACGTCGCCAGGTACCAGACCATCGAGGCGATCAATCAGCCGGCGGTGCGTGTGATCGCCAATCCCGGCGGCAGCAACGAGCGTTTTGCACGGACGCATCTCGGCCGCGCGCAATTGCGGATCCATACGGACAACGTGACCATCTTCGACGAGGTCATCAAGAAGAATGCCGACGTCTTCGTCACGGAAGCCGCCGAAGCCATCGTGCAAAGCAAGGCCCATCCGGAACTATGCGCCGTCAATCCGCAGAAGCCGCTGCAGTATGCGGAGATGGCCTATCTGCTGCCGCAGGGCGATGACGTGTTCAAGCACTTCGTGGACCAGTGGCTGCATCTGAGCACCGCTACTGGTGACTTCGGGCGCGTGCGGGCCAGGTGGCTGCCGGAGTAAGTATGATGATGCCGGCCATGTCCAAGGCGAGACTGGCCATGAACTAGCCGGATGCGCCTTCGCGCTCGTGGAGACGCCCTATTTCATCCCCCACAACCTTCACCAAGCTGGACAGTCGCAACGGGTGTATTGCGAAAACGCTGTTGTTGTTGTCGGATGAAACGCAAAGTCTGATATGACGTACCGTTTCATCCGAGCTTTCTACGCGAAGAACTCTCGTCGTAGATCCTGGCCTCCAATCGACCCGTTTCAAGAAGTAGGTCCTGCCATTGCCACGCTCTACCGGGTCAACGACAAGGTCGAAGGTCGACGTCAAAAACTCGTGCAATTCGGACTTGGTCATATCGTGACGGGGTCAGGGAAGGCGCGGTGCCACGACTGAATCTCGACTTTTTCTCGCAGACCATGCACCCAGAACGGGTCCGACTGCAACAGCGCTTCGACCTCAAGCTTGTTGGCCGCACTGACGATCCATAGCCCTCCGACTGGAGCTTCACACTCCGCTTCTCTTAAGGAGCCGGCGATGAGCATCCGGTCGCGATGCCCGTCAAGCCAGTCGATGTGGGCTTTGAAGTGGCTAGTCCGTACGTGTGTTTGCCCAGGAATATCATGAAAGCGAACGGCGAATAGCACTCTTTCCCCTCTTCCTCGTATGTATCCGGGAATACGTCGGCAGCGTCGTGGATGCTCTGCGATTCTGATGGCAACCTACTTCTTTGCCTTTGTGCTATTCAGCAAAGCCGCCGCACGCACCAGTTCCTTCAACGCCTTCTCGTCGATTTGCGCGCCTTCCGCGAAATCGATGGCCCGTCTCGTATTGCCTTCAAGACTCGAATTGAACAACCCTGCCGGATCCGGCAATGAAGCGCCCTTTGCGAACGTCATCTTGACGACGCTCTTGTAGGTCTCGCCGGTGCAAATGATGCCGTTGTGCGACCACACCGGAACGCCGCGCCATTTCCATTCCTCGATGACGTTCGGGTCGGCTTCCTTGATCAGGGCGCGGAGTCTGGCGAGCATTTCGCCTCGCCAGTCGCCCAGTTCCTCGATGCGGGCGTCGATCAATGCGGAGGCGGATCGGTCTTGCGGCAATTCGTTGTTCTTCATATCGATGTCTCCCGGCGCAGGCAGCTCGTACCTTAGCACCGTTCCGTCAGCCTGACGGAAAGTCCGCAGGGCCATGGGACAATGCGGTCCACCGCTACCCTGCCCGCTTCGATCGTGACCTTCCTTGCCTATACGGCGCTGTTCGTGCTGACGGCGCTGGCCGAGATCGTCGGCTGCTATTTGCCTTACCTGGTATTAAAGCAGGAAAAGACCCCGCTGCTGCTGGTTCCCGCGGCCCTGGCGTTGGCGGCCTTCGCCTGGCTGCTGACCCTGCATCCCACCGCCGCCGGTCGAACTTATGCGGCGTATGGCGGCGTCTATATTGCCGTCGCGCTGGTGTGGCTTCGCATCGTGGACGGGCTGCCGCTGACGCGCTGGGACGTCCTCGGCGCCGCGGTGGCGCTGGCCGGCATGGCCATTATCGTGCTGCAGCCGACCACGGGTGCCGGGACGGGCTGATCCGCCGATCCGCCGATCCCGGTCCGGACATCCCGTCCCGATCATTGCCGTACCGGTCTCGACGGCACGCCGGCCGCTCTGTGCACCAGCCGATCGATCAGCCAGACCAGCAGCATCGTGATTCCCATCAGCGGGAATATCGCCCCCAGTACCGCCAGTCCGGCAATCCATGCGCGCATCGGCGGCGGGCTCGACGGACGCGACGGCGCGCCCAATGCATTGGCCGGCTTGCGCTTGATCCACATGACGAAGCCGGTGATGGCCAGCGCCATCAGGCCGAGCGAGATCGCGGCGCATGCGATCTGATTGGCAAGGCCGAAATACCGGCCCATATGGAGCGAGGTGCCGTACGACACGGCCTTCGCGACGGGGCCGTAGTCGTCGTAGCGGATATCCCGGACGATATTGCCGCTGTGCGGATCGATATGCAGCGTTCTTTCGGCCTTGGGGTCGCTGGGGAAGCACGACACCGAATAGACCGCATCGGGCGTTCCCGGCAGTGCCACCTGGCATCCCGCGCCGGCTCCGCGCGAGCCGGCGATGGCAACGACCCGATCCAGACCGATCGGCGCATGGCCGGCGGATGCGCTGGTTCCGACCGGCACGGCGGTCAATCCCGTCGCCCACGGGATTTCGCTCAGCGGCAGCGATTCCATCGTCCTGCCGTGTCGCCGGTGATCGCCATGAGCGGCATGATTGCCCTCACGGACGGGCGCGTGCGCATGCCCTGCTTCGCCATCGGCCGGGCGCCCCAGGTTCGCGGCCGTCGTGATGGCCTTGAATTGCTTGCCCCAGAAGGCGGTCCACGGCAGACCGGACAGCACGAACACCAGCGCGCCGATCGCCAGCGAAGCGCCGAGCATCAGATGGATTTCCTTCCACCGCCCTCGCCTGCCGCTTGCCGGCCGCATTGCAAACGCCCTCACACCCGATTCGCGCAAGCGCGGCCACCACATGGCCAGGCCGGTGGCGATCATCACCAGCGTCCAGCATCCGGCCAGTTCCATCAGCAATTCGCCGGGCTTTCCTGCCAGCAAGGCGCGATGCAGCAACCGGACCTGCTTCATGAAGCGGTCTTCCACGCTGAGGCTGCCCAGCACCGCGCCTGAATAGGGATCCAGATAGAGGCTTTCGCTGTTGCCCGAGGGCAGGCGGAAGATGAACTCCGCACTGGCGCGCGGATCGTTGCGCATGGTGTAGGTCGTGGCCACGGCGCCGGCCGGCGCGGCCGCCCTCGCCCGCTCCAGCAGCGTTTGCGGGGACAGCGGCTCGCCCTGCGGTGTCACGCGCAATAGCCCCGGATACAGCAAGGGTTCGATTTGCGGCTGGAAGCAGTAAATGGTGCCGGTGATCGCCAGCACGATCAGAAAGGGCATTACGAACAGGCCGGCGTAGAAATGCCAGCGCCAAAGCGTGCGGTGGGCGGCGGACGTTGGGGCAGGCGCTGCGGCGGGCGATCGGGGTGTCGGTACGGACATCTGCGGGAGCGGTGAATGCGTGATGGCGCTATCGAAGCTATTGGGTTATTGGGTTATTGGGGTTATTGGCCTATTGGCGTCATTTTTTTGGCGAGTGAGGCGGATCGCCGCGCCGATCCGTACTGTGCGACGAAATCCCGCGCGGGTCCTGCGGCATGGTGTCGCATGTACCGTGTACGGCGTGGCCAATAGAATCTGGCACCAAAAACAACGGTGTCTCGCGGCATTCCTGCCGTCTCACCTGGGACACGCCCGCTTTCTCAATGGCCCGACTCCTTCCCCGCGAGGTGGCGCTAGCCGCTGCCGCAGTATGCCTTTCCGCCCAGGCGGCCGACCCTTCTCCTGAGGTCCACGAACTGGCACCGGTCACCGTCCATGCCGCCGGGCAGACCGCGCTGGATGATCCGGCCTCGACCGGATCGAACCTTGGCTTGACGCCGATGCAGACGCCGGCCAGCGTGGACGTCATTGCCCGCGATCAGCTCGAAGTCCGCGGCGATGTATCGCTGGTCGATGCCATCACCCGTGCACCGGGGCTGTCGGGCCTCGGCCATCCCGGCAATGGCGGCGCTTCGTTGTCCGCCCGCGGCTTTACCGATGCGGCGTCGGTGATGCGGCTCTACGATGGCGTGCGCCAATACGGCGGGATCGGCGTGACGTATCCCTTCGACACCTGGTCGGTGGAACGCATCGAGGTACTGCGCGGACCCGCCTCGGTGATCTATGGCGAAGGCGCGATCGGCGGCGTCGTCAATGTCGTGCCGAAAAAGCCGACGCGCGGACCGGTGGAAAACGAAGTCCAGGCGACGGTCGGTACGGAGAATACCCAGCGGCTCGCCTTCGGCAGCGGCGGCGCGATCGACGAGCGCTGGTCATACCGCTTCGATATCAGCGGCAATCGCACGGACGGGTCGGTCGATTTCGGCGATTCGCGCAATCTGTCCGTATCGGGCGCGCTGCAATGGGATCCAACGCCGGAGCTCGGCATCAAGCTGAGCTACGCCAAGGGCTGGCAGCAGCCGGCACGGTATTTCGGCGTGCCGCTCGTCAATGGCCGCCAGGATCCGTCCTTGCGGACCCGAAACTACAACGTCAGCGACAGCCGCATCCAGTTCGACGACCAGTGGACCGAATTGTCGGCGCGGTGGATGCCGAACGCCGATCTGACGGTTCGCTCGCGGGCGTATTACATCGACAGCAAGCGTCATTGGCGCAATGCCGAGTACTACGACTATCTGCCGGCGAGCGGCCTGATCCAGCGTTCGTCCTATGTCGAGATCCTTCACGATCAATGGCAGGTCGGCAATACCACCGATGCGGTCTATCGCCATGCGTTGTTCGGCATGAACAACAGCGTGTCGGTCGGCTTCGATGTCAATCGGGCATCGTTTCGCCATACCAATAATTCGCCCTACTCGGGCAGCACGGTGGTCGATCCTTACACGTTCGATCGCGGCAATTTCATCAACGTCGCCGGCACCACGCCGCGCTACAGCAACGAGGCGGTCCAGTACGCCCTGTTCGCCGAGAATCGGCTGGAAATCACGCCGCGGTGGTCCGTGCTGGGCGGCTTGCGCTATGACCATGCCAGGATCGAGCGCCACGATCTGGTGGCCAATCGGGAGGCATTCGACAGGACGTTTTCGCACATCGGCTGGCGTGCCGGCACGGTGTACAACCTGACGCCGAATCTGGCTGTCTACGCGCAGTATTCGGAAGCGGCCGATCCCGTCAGCGCATTGCTGATGCTTTCCTCGTCGAACAGCAATTTCGAGCTGTCCACCGGTCGCCAGGTCGAGGCCGGCGTCAAGCAGGACTTCTGGAATGGCAAAGGGGAATGGACCGTTGCGGCCTACCACATCGTCAAGAAGAACCTGGTCACGCGCGACGCGGTCAATCCCACGCAAAGCGTACAGGTTGGCGAGCAGTCCTCGCGCGGCATCGAGGCCAGCATCGGCGTCGAATTCCTGCCGGGATGGCGGCTCGATGCCAATGCCGCGCTGCTGCAGGCGCGCTACGACCGGTTCACCGAATCGGTCAACGGCACGGCGGTCTCGCGCAATGGCAACGTGCCGACCGACGTGCCGGAGCGCCTGGCCAATGCCTGGCTGACCTGGCGCTTCCTGCCGGAATGGACGGCCGGCGCCGGCATCCGCCATGTCGGCCGCCGCTTCGCCGACCGCGCCAATACGCTCAAGATGCCGGCGTACACCACCACCGACCTGCTGCTGCAATGGCGGCCGCGCAAGCACACCACGCTGTCACTGCGCGGCTTCAATGTGTTCGATCGGCACTATGTCGCAACGGCCTACTACAATCCGACCCAATGGTTGCAAGGGGCCGGACGGCGGGTGGAATTGACGGTCAATCACCGGTTTTGAGTTGCGGCACGCGTTGAGGCGCGTTGGCACGCGTTGGCGCGTGTTTGGGGCACCATGACGCGAACCGGCCGCGCCGCGGCGATGGGATGCGATGGCATGGCCCTGCTTTATAGTTCGTATCTTCTTCCGTCCGTTGACCGGGCCGTCGATCGTCTCGAAGTCCATGCACACTGCCTCCCATCGCCTGTTCGCCCGCTTGCGTCCGCTGGTCCCCGCCGTTTTCGCGATGTTCGTGCTCGCCGGATGCGCCCTGCCACCGCTGGAACCCCGAACCGAATCGCATGCGTTGACGCCGGAAGAGTCCCGCGACACGGCGCTGGGCCGCGCGCTGGCGCCGGCATTGGCCGAGCGTCCCGGCCTGTCGGGCATCCACCCGCTGGCCGACCCGCGCGAGGCCTTCGCCGCGCGGGTCCATGGCGCCCGCATGGCCGAGCGCACGCTGGACGTGCAGTACTACATCTGGCGCCGCGACACCACCGGCACGCTGCTGCTCGATGCCCTGCATGAAGCCGCCGAGCGCGGCGTGCGCGTGCGCCTGCTGCTGGACGACAACGGCATCTCGGGCCTCGACGAAATCCTGTCCGCGCTGGACGCCCATCCCAATATCGAGGTCCGCCTGTTCAATCCTTTCGTCGTGCGGTCGCCGAAATTCATCGGCTATCTGACGGACTTCCGCCGCCTGAACCGGCGCATGCACAATAAATCGTTCACCGTGGACGCCCAAGCGACCATCGTGGGCGGACGCAATGTCGGCGACGAATATTTTGGCGCCACCGATGGCGTGCTGTTTTCCGATCTGGACGTGCTGGCCGTCGGGCCGATTGCTGCCGAGGTCGAACGGGACTTCGATCGCTACTGGGCGAGCGCCAGTGCGTATCCGGTGAACCGGATCGCGTTGCCCGTGTCCCCGGACAGGCTGGAACAACTGGCCCGGGAGGCCGCCACCGCGGAGCGCGACCCCGCCGCCACGGCTTACATGAACGCCCTGAAGGCACTGCCGGCCTACCGTCGCATCATCGATGGCACCCTGGCGTTCGAGTGGGCAAAGACACGGATCGTCAGCGACGATCCCGCCAAGGTCCTGGGCAAGGCGCCGAGCAATGGATTGATCGGGAATCAGCTGATGGAGACCATCGGCGTGCCGACGCGGGAACTGGACCTGGTGTCGCCCTACTTCGTTCCGACCGAGGCCGGTGCGAAGACCTTTGCCGACCTCGCCGCCAAGGGGGTCAAGGTGCGCGTGCTGACCAATGCGGCCGAGGCCACGGACGTCAAGGTGGTGCACTCCGGCTATGTCAAATGGCGCCGCGCGCTGCTCGAATCCGGCGTGCAATTGTTCGAGCTGCGGCGCGAAGTCGCGCCGCCCGCGGACAAGGCCGATACCACTCCCCGCTCCAGGGCCGAGGAGCGCGCCGGGCCGTTCGGCAGCTCCGGCGCAAGCCTGCATGCCAAGACGTTCGCCGTCGATGCGCAGCGGGCCTTTGTCGGTTCGCTCAATTTCGATCCGCGCTCGGCCCATCTGAATACCGAATTGGGTTTCGTGATCGACAGTCCCGCGCTGGCCGGCAGGATCGAATCGGCATTCGATACCAGCGTTCCGCAGAACGCCTATGAGGTCCGGCTGGCCGAGGACGGCAGCCTGTACTGGCTCGAAAGGCGCGGCAGCGACACGATCCGCCACGATACCGAGCCCAATACCAGCTGGCTGGAGCGCTTGTGGATCCGGGGCTTGTCGTTGCTGCCGATCGACTGGATGTTGTGACGTGCTGCGGGGTATTGCGACGTGCGGCGATGTGTCGTGGGGATGCGCTGCGGGACCGCTACGCGCGGAGAAAAACCTGTCGAGCGGTCCCCGGCGTTCCGCTATTGCGCGTCCTGCTCGCCCATCATCGCCGCCGGGTTCATCCACACCGGCTCGAACAGGTGACCGTCCGGGTCCTCGAAGGTGCGCAGGTACATGAAGCCCATGTCCTGCGGCTCGCGAATGTCGGCGCGTCCGCCGGCCGATTTTGCGGCTTCGACGATGGTGTCCACCTCCTCGCGGCTGTCGATCGACAGCGCGATCAGCATGGCGCTGGTCTGGTGCCCGTCGGCGATCGGCTTGCTGGTGAAGGTCCCGTAATAGGCGTGCGTCATCAGATGAAAGTTGATGGTATCGGACCACACCATCGACGAGGTCTGATGGTCGCTGAACTGCTCGTTCCTGACGCAGCCGATCGCCTCGTAGAAGCGCGTCGCGGCCGCGAGATCGCGGACCGGCAGGTTCAGGAAAATCATCTTTGCCATCGTGTCTCCTCCGTTGGGTTCTACTGCATTGGGGTGGTTCGCGTCTCGGTTCGCCCATGTTCGCCGGGATATTCCAGCTGCATGGCGACGAGTGCTTCCGTACGCGTGCCGTAGCGTTGGCCGATGCCGTTCAGGGCCGCATCAAGCGCCTTCGCCGGGTGCGGTTCCGCGGTGAGTGCAATGGTGCGTTCTCCATCCCAGTCCTTGCCCACCTGCTCGGGCAGCAGCCGGATGCCGTTCCGGGTCTGGATCGGCCCCGGCTGCGCGGCGAAGGAGATGGCCTGCGAACGATAGGTGCGCGACCACGCGTCGGCGACCAGCGCCAGCGATACCTCGTCGACGCCGGGCCGCAGCGCGATGCCGAGCCGTTCGCGGTTCCAGAAGGCCATGGTGTTGCCCATCGCCGTCAAGGCGAAGGGACGCGTGAAGGTGAAGGCGTCGCTGTCGTGGCGCGCATCCCAATGCGGCAGGCCCAGGTCGCGGGCGACCGCCTCTGCCCTGTCGCGGCCGGCCACGGCTTCGATCAGCGTCAGCGTCATCGGCATCGAGGCGGAAATGCCGGTGGTGGTGGCGACGCGGCCGTCGACCACGATGCGCCGATCGGGGACGTGGCGTACCGTGGGATGCTTCTCCAGCAGGTCGTTCAGGTAGTACCAATGAGTGGTGGCGCGCTTGCCGTCGAGCAGGCCGGCTGCGGCCACCACCTTCGCTCCGGCGCAGATGCCGATCACGGTGGCGCCCTTGGCGGCCTGGCCGCGGATCCATTGCAGCACGGTCGGATCGTCGTCTCGGCTCATCGCCGGGACCAGCACGTAGTCGGCGCCCTGGGGATGCTGCGCGTCGAACTGCGCGATCGTTGCATCCGGCTCGACCCGCAGCGCGGGGTAGAGCTTCACCGGTCCGGGCTGCGTCGCCAATGCCGCCACCTCGCCGATGTCGGCGCGGCGCAGGATGCCATAGGGCATCAGATAGTCGGTGGTTTCGGTGGCGTCGTTGATGCCGACGATGGCGATCACCGGGCGCGGGCGCTTGGGCGGCTTCAGCGCCGACAGCGTGGCGGCCCGCTCGGATTCGGCGATCGCCGGCGGCGCGGCGGGAGTTGTGGCCGGCGGCAAGGACAGCAGCCACGCCGCGCCGGCGGCCAGCGCGATGACCACCATACCGGCAATGCAGAGCCCGATCCATGTCGCACGACGTCGATTCGGCCGGTTCATCGTCCTCGTCTCCCCGTGGTTTTTTTAGCCAGACCACTAGCTTAGGCGGACGGAATCGGGACGCCAAGCCATGCCAAGGTGTCCACATTTGGCGGGGATCGGTCGATGCCGAACACCATGCCGGTGCCCGCGCCGATAGCGGGGCCGGCGCCGGGCAAGTACCGGACCTTCGCGCCCTACCCCTTTCGCAGTCCCTCCACCGGATCGGTCTCGAACGCCTGCCACAGCGCATCGCGCCGCTGCAGCGCCTCGATCACCGCCGGCTGGCGCAATTGGGCGACGGCGGACACCAGTGCATTGCACAGGAAGAATGCCGCCGTGTAGGAGTCGAATGGCGATGCGTTGGCGGTGCGCACCAGCAGATGGTGGTCGGCCAGCGGCACCAGCGGCGCGGCAGGGCTGTCGCAGATGGCGACGACGCGGGCGCCCCGCTCGCGGAAGGCACGGGCGATGCTGACCGGCGCGCTGGAATAGCGGCGGACGCTGAAGGTCAGCAGCACGTCTTCCGGCTGCACCCACAGCATGGCGTCGGTGGCCGTCACCGCGCCGGCTCCCAGCTCGTGCACATTGGGGCGGCACATGTTCAGATGCAGCGCCAGCCAGGCACTGACCGGCGCGCTGTTCTTCTGCGCGAGGATGAACAGCCGCCCTTTTCCTCCGGCCAGCAGCCGCGCGATCGCTTCGAACGCGGCGATGTCCAGCGATTCGTGCGTGGCGGTCAGGTTGTGCTGGTCGTGCATCAACGCATCGTCGAGGCAGGCCCGCAAGGTTCGCTTGCCGCCGATCAGCGCAGGCGCGCGCTGTCCCGCGGTTGGCAGCGCGGCCGTTACGCTGGCCCGCGCTTCGCGCTGGGCGTCGGCATAGCTGGCATAGCCGAGCTTGGCGAACAACCGCACGACCGTCGACGCGCTGGTGCCATGCTGCGCCGCCAGCGCGGTCGCCGATTCCAGCAGCACATGCGGATAGCCGCGCGTCAGCGCGTCGGCCAGCTCGCGCTCGCGCGCGGTAAGCGTGGCGGCTTCGCGCGCCAGCCGGTCCAGCAGCGTGGCGCCATGATCGGCGCTTTCCTTGCGGGAATTCGTCATATTGACACTCTGCAATACGTATTGCATGATGATATCACCGTTGCAATACACGTTTCACGGCGCATGTTGTTGCGCCTCCCATCACGTCTTTCATCGCGGACCGGTCACAGGTCATCGGCCATCGTTCATCGGTCGCGAACAGGAACCCCATGCAGGATAAGGAAGTTGCCCAGGGCGCGCAGGCGCTGCTGGACTGGCTGCAAGGCCAGCATCAGGCGATGCAGGACTTGCTGCAGAAGATCGTCGACATCGACAGCGGCAGCCGCCACGAAGCCGGCGTCCAGGCCGTGGCCGAGGTCCTGCGCGCGCATCTGGAAGCCGCCGGCATCGCCGTGCGCTTTCATGCGGTGCCGGGATACGGCGTTTGCCTCGATGCGCAGGTGCCGGGCTCCGGCGAGGGCCTGCCGGTCCTGCTGATGGGGCATATGGATACGGTCTATCCCGAAGGCACGGCGGCCAGGCGGCCCTTCCGCGTCGAGGATGGACGCGCCTACGGTCCCGGCGTCGCCGACATGAAATCCGGCCTGGTGCTCAATGTGTTCGTTGCCGAGGCGCTGGCGCGGCTGGGCCGGCAGGCGCCGCCGGTGCGGCTGTTCTTCTCGTGCGACGAGGAGATCGGCTCGCCCGCCACGCGCGATCGGATCATGGCCGTCGCCCGTGAAGTGCGCGCGGTGTTCAATGCGGAGCCGGGGCGCGTCAGCGGCAACCTGGTGACGGGCCGCAAGGGCTCGATGGTGGTCGAGTTCGAGGTCGAGGGCGTGGCCGCGCACTCGGGCATCAACCACGCCCATGGCGCCAGCGCGATCGATGCGTTGGCGCGCAAGATCCTGGCGCTGCATGCGCTGACCGACCCGGCATCGGGCATCACCACCAATGTCGGCTGCGTGCAGGGCGGCATCGTGCCGAACATGGTCGCGCCGCATGCCAGGGCGCAGCTCGATGTGCGCTTCACCGCCGATACCGACATGGACGCGCTGTACGGCCGCATCCGCGAGATCGTCGAGGCCGAATCGATTCCCCGCACGCGCGGGCGCATCACCGACATGCGCCGCACGATGCCGATGGCGACGACGCCCGCGGCCCTGCTGTCGCTCTATCAGCGCAGCGCCGAACGCGTCGGCTTTACCGTCGACGGTGAATTCACCGGCGGCGCGGCCGACAGCGGCCTGACCAGCTCGGCCGGCACGCCGACGCTGTGCGGCACCGGCCCGGTCGGCGGCCATCCGCACACCGAGCGCGAGTACTGCGAGTTGTCCACCTTCGTGCCACGGGCGCAGGCCCTGGCGCTGGCCATCCTCGGGCTGCAATGAGCGGCATGTCCCGCCATCGAACGAATCCCTTTTCCATCCTGCCTTTCTGATCATGCAGAACCTGCCCTTCTCCCGCCGCCGCTTCGTTGGTCTTGGCCTGAGCGCCGCCGCCATTGCCGCCGCCGCGCCGCTGGGCGCCGTGGCGCAGGAAAACTGGCCGTCGCGTCCCATCACGCTGGTGGTCCCCTTCCCGCCCGGCGGATCGGTCGACATCATGGCGCGCCAGTATTCCGAGCCGCTGTCGCGCATTCTTGGCGTGCCGGTGGTCGTCGACAACCGTCCCGGCGCGGGCGGTTCGGTCGCGACGCAGGTCGTCGCGCGCAGCAAGCCCGACGGCTACACGCTGGTGGTGTCGTCGCAGAGCAGCCACCTGGCCAATCCGCTGACGCAGCCGCGCATCGGCTATGACCCGATCAAGGACTTCGAGAACATCGCGATCCTGGGCCGGCAGCCCAATGCGCTGGTCGTGCATTCCAGCCTGCCGGTGCGCACCTTCGCGGAGTTCATCGCCTATTCGAAGAAGAACCCGGGCAAGCTGGATTACGGCAGCGGCGGCGTCGGCAGCATGGGCCAGCTGAACGTCGAGATGTTCAAGGCCAGCACCGGCGCGGTGGCGACCCATATCCCGTACCGCGGCGGCTCGCAACTGATCACGGCGGTGCTGAGCAACGAGGTGCAGTTCATCCTGGACAACCTCGTCATCATGCTGCCGCACGTCAAGGACGGCAAAGTCCGCGCACTGGCGGTCGCCTCCGAACAGCGCCTCGAGCAGCTGCCGGACGTGCCGACGCTGGCCGAACTGGGCTATCCCGAACTGAACCTGAGCTCGTGGACCGGCATCGCCGCACCGGCCGGCACGCCGCAGCCGGTGGTGCAGAAGATCTACCAGGCCGTGCGCAAGGCGGCCAGCGATCCCGCCATGCAGGCCGCCCTGCGCTCCCGCGGCGTGGTCCCGCCGGAAGACATGGCCCCCGCCGCCTTCGAACGCATGATGGCCGATCGCCTGCAGCGCTATGGCGAGGTGGTGAAGCGGGCGAAGATTTCGGCGGAGTAACGCTCGTACGGCCCGTACAGCGCGTACAGTCCCGGGGGACCGCCCCCGGGGCTTCCATCCCTCATCGGCAATCGGCGGATGAGCTTGCCCGGCGGCGGACACGGACTACGGCGCCCGGAACAGCCTCTCGTCCCAACGCACCGGCTCCGGCGCCGAGACGACCAGCCTGGCTGCATCCGCGTGCATTGGATTGACCAGAACGTTCCACTCGAGCCGGGCAACGACCGATGGCACGATCAGCACGGCCGATCGGAGGTCGGCCAGCCAGCGATCGCCGAAGCCGCGAGCCGTGCGGGGATCGTTCACGGCGTCCCATCCCGCCGGCAAGTCGTCCGGCCCTGCACGTTCGAGCGCGATGTCGTCAGGTACGTCGGCAACCACCACGACATGCTGGCGAGGCACCTTGCCGATGCGTGAGTGAACGAGAATCTCGAGCATTGCGCCCGCGAAACTCAGGGAGCCGTAGATGACGGGGCCGCCCGGGCTGTTGAAACGCCCGCCCACGAGCATGGCGCCGTTGCCGTTCCACACTTCATGGCGCCGATCTGCGATCCGGTAGATCCGCATCACGCGGCCATGCCGTAGAAGAGCCTCCAGAGAACTTCCTCGACCCGCTTGGCGCCCAGCTCCGTCATCGATACGTCGAGCGGTGTGTGACCGTCCAACAGCGGATGGGGCGCATGCAGGAATTCCCTGGCGTCCTCTTCGTCATCCCATACGAAACGGGCCGTCGCGAAGATTCGAGCCAGACGCTCTGTCTTTTCCGACTCGTCCGGCGTCAGGCGGTCCTTGCGGCGTTTGAAGGTCGCTTCCGGCACGATCCGCGACATCAACATCCGTCGTTCGTCCGAAGTTCGGACCACGTGTTCGACGATTTCTCGGAGTGCGGACTTTGGCAGTCCTTCCCGCACCGCGGCATCGAGTTCGGCGATGGATACGCGGGGAGGCGACAGCGCCATGGCCGCGCTGATGTGTTCCGGGGGAACGATCAGCATATCCGCACCTCTTGGATCAATTGATGCCAAATTGTAGGCCATTTGATCCCCCTCCGCTAAGCAGGAAAGACGGCAGGTCTTCCGATTCCTCCTTGTGTGCCGTCTCGTACTGTGACGGGCGTGGTTTCCAGACATTAATGGCCCGTCCGATATAGGCGATGGGCGCAGTTCTGCCATGGCCGTCCGTTCGCCAGACACAACCGGGGGGAGCCATGAAACCAGCGTTTCGCTTTCGACAGCGCCTGTTGACGGCCGCATTGGCGCTGTTCGGCTGCTGGCAGGCGGTGGCGGGCGGCGCGGAGGCGCGCGGGGCGTCGGTGCCCGCGGTTGCGGCGGGCACGCCGGTCGCGCCCATTACCGAAGCCGGCACGCTGAGCGGGTGCGCCAACCCGATGATCGGCAGGAACGGCGACACCGGCAGCGGCAAGCGGGCGGTGTTCGTTGATGTCAACCGGATGCGGCCGGACAGCGATCCGGTCTACGAGAAGAACGCCATTTTCTGGACCTCGCGCGAGAACCGGCCCGGCCAGAGCGTATTGATGAGCGGCGCCTTCACCGCCAACCGCAAGACCGTGCGGCTGGCGGCGCTGACGTCCGGGATGACCGACTGGCGCAGCGCGGTCCGGGCCAGCGCGATCACGGTGCCGGCCGTCAACCTGAGTTCCACGGGCTTGACCTTCACCATCCCGGCCAACCTGAAATACGGCCCCTACGCCTACCGCATCGAGGATCAGGATCGCGCGGTGCCGGCGCTGGAAGGCATCGTCAATCGGCCGGAAATCCAGTGGATTCTCGGCACGCCCGATACCGATTCCAGCCTGGAGGCGCCGGCGCATGAGCTGGTCAACTGCGGCGCCGAGGCCGGAGGCAAGCTGCGGCTGTTCGGCAAGAACTTCAACGGCAGCAAGGAAGCCTATCTGCAATCGGCCGACAACCGGCTTTATCCGCTGACGGTCGAGCACGCGGACGATACCGCGCTGGTGGCGGCCGTGCCCGCCGACATGGCGCCCGGCCCCTACCATGTGTGGATCGGCTCCCCGAAAAAGGACCTGACTGCGGCGCTGCCGGTGCCGATCCGCATTCAACCCGCGCCAAAACCGCCCGCGGTAGTGGCCTGCCCGGGACTGGCCGGCGATGGCGTCACCGACAACGCCCCGGCGCTGCAAGCGTGCCTCGACAAGAACCGCAGCAACGGCGTCCGCACCGTATTCAAGCTGCCGGCCGGGCAATTCGCCATCTCGAGAACGATCGCCTTGCGCCGCCATCAGTATCTGGTTGGGGAATCGGAGGACGCGACCACCCTGCTCGGCAAGGCGAACAACGCCGCGGCCACCCCCGCGTCATGGATCACCGGCGACAGTCATTTCGGCATCGCCTCGCTGACGCTGCGCGGGCCCCATCGCGAAACGATGCTGCGGGCCGCGGATCTGGGCAGCGATCCGCGCACGCACGGCCATATCCTGATCCAGCGCGTCAATTTCGTCGTGTCGGCCGATTACACCAACGGCGCGGAAAGCGCCCAGTTGATCAAGATTTCCGGGCCCGACCTGCGCATCGTCAATTCGACGTTGAGCTCGCGCAAGACGCTCTCCATCGACTACGGCGACGGCGTGCTGATCGCTGGCAATCGGGCGACCAAGGGCGATTACGGCATTGCCAACAGCCAGAACGTCGTCGTCACCAAGAATCTGTTCGGCGCGCAGGACGAGGTCAACGAAGGCGTGGTGATCGGCGCCAGCCGGCCGATGATCAGCGGCACCACGGCCAACGCCACGCGCAATTTCTATCTCGGCTACAACCTGTTCCGCAACATGACCTACACGCCGACCAACCAGTTCTTTACGACGGACGGCGGCGGCGGCGCGTATCTGGGCAGGCTCGCCGCGAGCTCGGCCAGTACGGTGACGCTGGCGCGCGATCCGAACTGGGACATGGTCGGCACCAGCAATCCGGAGAACGTGCTGATGTCGATCGTCGCCGGCACGGGCGTCGGCCAGTACCGGCATCTGAAATCGATCAAGGGCCGCGTGATGGAATTGGCGACGCCATGGGACGTGGTGCCCGATTCGTCCTCGGTGATCAACATCACCACCGGCTATCTGCGCATCACCGTCAGCCATAACGAGTTCCGCAACATGCATGGCCGCGCGCTGAATTCGATCCTGTTCTTTGGCGGCGTGTTCGACAGCGTGATCGACCACAACTACAACATGAACGCCGGCGACGGCATCGCCATCGCGGCCTATGGTCCCTATGGCGACAACACCTATCTGCCGACCTTCAATATCGACTGCCTGGATAACACCGTCGCCGAGGATGGCGACCCGGTCTTCGTGATGCGCACGGCGGCGCGCAACGTCACGCGCGGGCTGGCGGTGCAAGGCATGCCGGGCGCGACGCTGTCCGGCATCCTGGTACGAGGAAACCGGGTGGCGAGCCCCGGCATGATCTTTTTCCCGAACAGCTTCAAGGACAACTATTCGGTACTGGTCGAACAGAACCAGGCGCGGGTCGAGCCCTGGTTCGGCGGATCGAGCGGGCCGCCGGGTGCGATGATCCGGAACAATCGCCCGTAGGCGCGAGAGGCCGCCGCTTTACCGCGATGGCCTTCCGCCTACGGCAGCGCGGGCCGGGCGCTCGCCGCATCTCCCCGCATCGCGGCCAGCGCCCGCAGCGACAGGTGCGCGAACCAGTAAACGAGAAACAGCATCCCGAGCACGCGCCCGATGGTCACGCCGGCAAACGCTGCCGGCCCGGGCAGCAGCAGCGCGATTGCTCCCGAGATGGCCGCGGCGATCAGGCCGCTGAGCACGACACCAGCGATCGCCACGCCGGCGAACGGCAGGCGCCAAGCTTTGGTCAGCGCCGCGAATTCGCTGGCCGATGCGCGCTTGCGCAGGGCCAGATACGGCATCAGCCGCATCGCCAGCCAGCCCTGGGCCGCGAGGTTGGCCACGCCGTACAGCAGCGGCACCGTGCCAAGGAACTGGATCACCGCGCACAGCACGATATAGGTGCCGATGTAGTGCGCCAGTGCGCCGCGCTGGCCCGCCATGGCGTCGGGAGACGGGCCGGCTGCGGAGTAAGCCGGTCCGATCTGTGCGACCGCGCCCGGCATCGACCACAGCGCCACCAGCAGGATCAGCGCGAGCTGGTACAGCACCACCAGCAGCGTCTGCGCGACCCCACCCGCGCCCCCGTACAGCGCCTGCACCCAGGGCGGCACGATGCCGATCATCAGCATGACGAGCGGCAGGCCCAGAAAGATCGCACCGGCGATCAGCAGCACCACGATCGGACCGACGGCGAGCTTGAGGGCGCGTGAACTGACGAAACTGGCAAGCGCGGCACGAAAGGCGGCGAACGACGGCTGCATGGCGATGGCGTGAAGGGCAAAGTGCGGGAGCCTAGCACATCGCCCCCGCGACATCGGCCCCGCGCCGCCCTGCCGTCCCCCTGTCCCGCGCTACATCCGGTACCGCAGCCCGACGAACATGCTGCGCGGCGCCCCAGGGGCGATGAAGCGCGACGTCGCCGCATCCTGCGGCGCCACGTGCGGCTGCACCAGCCGTCCATCCGGCAGGATGTTCTCGGCCAGCTGACCGTAGCTGGCATAGCGGCGGTCGAAGAGATTGTCGATGCGCGCATACAGCTCGAGCTGCTTGCTGACCCGATAGCTGGCGCGCAGATTGACGGTGGCATAGCCGGCGGTATCCCAGCGCCGCGCATCCGGCGCCCTGCCCGGCCGCGGGTCGCTGGCCAGGCCGTCCTCGTTGCCGCTGATCACGCTGGACGACACCGCCAGCACGTCGGCGCCCACCGCGAACGACGGCGTCACGCGCCAGTCGGCGCCGAACTTCAGCGTATGCCGTGGCAATCCGGCCAGCCGCATGCCGGGCCGGACGTCGATGGTGCGCTCGCCGGCCAGGATGCGGCCATGGGCCTGGTAGGTGGCCTGCAGATAGCTGTAGCCGAGCCGCAGCGTGACCGCGTCGAGGCGCCAGTTGGCCAGCAGGTCCAGGCCCTGGTGGCGGGTGCGATCGAAGTTCGAGAAATACCCCTGCTGGCTGTTCGGTGCGCGCAGGAACAGGATGTCGTCGCGATTGTCGGTGCGGTAGGCCGCGCCCGACAGCTCGAAGTCGCGCGACGGCCGCCAGCGCGCGCCGACCTCGTAGGTGCGGGACACCACCTGCTTCAGATACGGGTCGGCCTGCAGGCCGGCGGGCAAGCGGCATGGCTGGGCGGGGTCGGCGCAGCCCAGCTCGATCACGGTCGGCACGCGATTGCTCTGCGCGGCGTTGGCGAACAGCGTCAGCCCCGCCCCGACCTGCTGGGTCACGCCGATGGCGGGATTGAGCTTGCTGTAGGTGAAGCGCTCCGTCGGCTTGTCGCTGCCGTCGCTGTCGATCAGCGTGCTGGTGACCTTCAGCCGATTCCAGCGTGCCGACAGGTTCAGATGGGTGCTCGGCGTCAGCGCCCACAGGTCGGCCAGATAAAGCCCGATCGCGCGCGACTTGCCATGGGCGCCAGAGAACAGCTCGACGTCGGACCCCGGCGCGGCGGTCACGCCCCGGTCGGCACTGAGCAGCGCCTCCTGCTCGTACTGCGCGTAACGCACGCGGTTTGCGTCGAACGTCATTCCCATGTTGATGCGGTGCGCGCCCAGCTCCCTGGCCAGGCTCAGCGCAATGCCTTCCCCTCGCTGGCGGGTGTGGGTGGTGTTCAGCACGGCCGGATGCAACGCGGCGCCCTGCTCTCGTGTCAGGCCGCAGTCGTCGTCGACCGGCGAGCCGTCGGGATGGAAACCATCCTCGCAGGCCTCCGCGTACTCGGCATAGTCCTCGCTGACGTCGCCGTTGACGGTATCGCGCCGGCTGTGGCGGACATAGGCCATCGCGGAGATGCGGGTCTTGTCGTCGAGCCAGTGGCTGCCGTTGAGCATGACTTGCGTGACGCGGTTGCGGGTCTGGTCCGGATAGGTGAACACCGCGCGCCGGTTGGCCGCGTACAGGTCGGGCACCGCTGCGTCGCCATCGAGCCGATAGTCCGGTACCAGACCGTTGCCGACCAGCCTGCTGCTGCCGTGCAGCAGCGACACGTCCCACTCGGTCGACCCGCTGCTGCGGCCCGCCTTCAGGAACAGGTTGCCGAGCCGCCCATCGGAATGGTCGCGCCAGCCGTTCTCCTTGAACAGCGTGCCGGCGATGAAGCCGTGCCAGCCGTCCTCGCTGCGCGCGCCGAAGGACAGATCGGCCCGCTTGCGGGCGCCGCTGCCGTAGGACAGGTCGGCGCCGAAGCCCTGCGAGGTGAGGCCGGATTTGGTGGTCAGCGCGAGCGCGCCGCCGAGCGTGTTCAGGCCGTAGGCGGGGTTTGAGCCCGACACCAGCGCGACATTGTCGAGCGCGGCTTCGGGAATCATGTCCCAGTTCACCACGTCGCCGAACGGTTCGTTGACGCGAACGCCGTCCAGATAGACAGACAGGCCCTGCGGCACGCCGAGGATCGACGAAGCGCGAAAGCCGCGATAGGTCACGTCGGCCTGGAACGGGCTGCCCTGGATCTCGTTGACGTTGACGCCGGGCAGATTGCGGCTCAGGTATTCGACCAGATTGCCCGCGCGCGGGCCCGTCACCGCCTCGCCGTCGGCGCTCTGCACCGAATAGGGCAAGGCATCGCGTTCCACGCCGATGCCGGGCAGCGGCGCGGCGGCGACGATGGTGACGGTCGGCAGCGAACTGTCCTGTTGTGACACAGTGCTGCCCTGTTGTGCAACAGCGGGGCCGGCGCCGAACAGCGCGATCGCGCAGGCCACGGCGATGGCGCTGGGCACGGGGGGCCCCGCGCGGCGCGGCGCGGCGGCCGCGCGCCGGCCGCCGGCGGCGGCACCGCTCCGGTTGGCTGACATCTTGCATCTCCTCCTGTTATCGAGCGGACCTCTGTCGGGCCGCACGATCCCGTCGAGCAGATTCCGTACCCCGAGGGCCGGGAAAAACTCCCGACCTGACGACAGGGCCGGGCTCGCCGTGCCGGGATCGCGCGCCACGCAACCACGCCACCAGAGCGCACGGGCCGCCTCGACGAACACGAGGAGACCCTAGCCATGCCCCTGTCCCGCCACCTGCTGCTTCGGGCCGCGCCGATCGCGCTGCTCAGCCTGATCGTCGCCACGCTGTTCGCGCTGGCCACCGCCGCGGGCGACATCCGCAGCGAACGGCGCGGCGCCGACGCGACGGCCAGGATGTTTCGCCATCTCGCCGGGCTGCAGGCAGATCCCGCCGAGGCCCACGACGGACATTTGCGGGCCCTGCGGGACATCGCGGCCTCCGGCGCGCTGCGCCATCTGCGGCTGACACTGCGGGACGATCGCGGCGTGGTCCTCGTCCCGCAGGCCGGGACCGCCGGCAGCGCAGCGCCCGCCGGGCCGGCCGCGTCGTGGACCATCCCCGCGGCCGAGGGCGCCGCCTACCGCGTGGCGCTGGACTGGAATCCGCGCAGCGAGGAAAGCGAGGCGCTGAACACCTTTGCCGGCCAGCTGGCCACGTTGATGCTGTACAGCGCGCTGCTGTTCGCCGGCATCGCCTGGTCGGCACGACGGGCGCTGGCCCCGCTGCGCGGGATGCTGGCGGCAATCCGCCGATACGAGCACGCCGAATACGATGCGGCGCTGCCCCCGACCCGGATCGCCGAGCTTGACGCCATCCGCCGGGCGTTGCAGCAGCTCGCCGCGGCGCTGGCGCAGGCGGAGGCTTCCCGTCGCGCGTTGAGCCTGCGGCTGCTCGATGCGCAGGAGCACGAGCGGGCGCGCATCGCGCGCGAACTGCACGACGAGCTTGGCCAGACGTTGACCGCGATGCGGGCCGACGCCGCCTACCTGTCGCGCCGGCTGGCGCATGACGCCGGGCTGCGCGGCGTGGCCGACGGGCTGTCGCAGCATGGCGCGCGCATCCAGCAGGATGTCCGCTCGCTGTTGCATCGGCTGCGGCCGCATGGCACGCAGCCGGGCAACGGGCCGGTGCCGCTGGCGCGGATGCTGCAGGACTTGCTGCAAGGGTGGCGCACGCAGCCGGACTCGCGCACGGACTTTCGCCTGGAGATAGAGCTTGGCGCGGTGGCGGTACCGCCGGCGCTGGCACTGGCGCTCTACCGCATGACGCAGGAGGCCCTGACCAACGCGGTACGGCACGCCGGCGCCGGAACGGTTCAGGCCCGCGTGGCCGCCAACGCCGCCGGCGATATCGTCTGGTGCGTCGAGGACGACGGCCGCGGCATCGCCGATCTCGGCGCCGCGCTCGAGGCCGGCTGCGGACTGGGCGGCATGCGGGAACGGGTGTGGGCCCATGGGGGCGAGCTGGAGCTGGGCGCCTCGCGGCCCGGCGAAACGCGGCCCGGGCTGAAGCTGCTTGCGCGTTTCCCTGGCGCGCTGGCGGCGCCGCCTGCCGCCGTCGCGACGATTTCGAAGGGTGCGGCCGTTGCGGCGGTGCATGCGCCAGACATCACGACCCGCGCCGGCGCCCCCGGCCACGGCTGCCTGCCGGAGCTGGCCTGATGATGCCGCTGCGCGTCGTACTCGCCGACGACCATGCCGTCGTGCGGACCGGCTACCGCCGCCTGCTGGAGCTGGACGAGCGCCTGCAGGTCGTCGGGGAGTTCGCCGACGGCGATGCCGCCTATCTCTGGCTCAGCCGCCACCCTGCCGACGTGCTGGTGCTGGACCTGTCGATGCCGGGCCGCGGCGGGCTCGAAGTGCTGCGCTGCCTGAAGGCGCGCGTGCCCGCCCTGCGCGTGCTGGTCTTCAGCATGCATGACAGCCCCGCCATCGTCGCGCAGGCGCTGCGCGCGGGAGCGGACGGCTATCTGACCAAGAGCAGCGCACCAGACCTGCTGGTCGACGCGGTGCATCGCGTCGCGGCCGGCGAGCAGCCGCTGTCGGACGATATCGCCGGCCTCGCCGGCGAGGGAGACCCGAAGGCGCTGCCGCACATGCGCCTGTCGCCGCGCGAGTTCGATCTGTTCCGCCTGCTGGTGCGCGGTATCGCGCTCGAGGACATCGCCGCGCAGCTCTACCTGAGCACCAAGACAATCGCCAATTACCAGACGCTGATCCGCAAGAAGCTGGGACTGGCCAACGTCGTCGAGATGTACCGCTATGCGCGCGAGCACGGCCTTGACTGAAGGCAGAACCGCAGACCGCGGGACCGTTGGCCATGGCCCCTTGATCGCGGACCGTTGATCGCCGGCCGCAGTGCGATTGCTCCATTTCGGGACACCGGGGACAGGGCCGCGATTAGCGACGCAACAGTGCGGGCGCGCATCACGGGCGAACCATGCCGAAAAACGGCGGCCGGCAAATGGCACGCTCCTTGCGCTGAGGGAAGTGGACTGGCCGGACACCCGGTCGCCAAGACAGCAGCGCAACCGCAAGACAAACGCAAGACAAACGCAAGACAGACGATTCGTCAGGAGACACCACCATGAACCATGCGGAACTGAAATTCCTCGATATCGAATTCCCGTACAAGGCGTCCTACGACAACTTCATCGGCGGCAAGTGGGTGCCGCCGCAATCCGGACAGTATTTCGACAATCTGTCGCCCGTCACCGGCCAGGCGTTCTGCAAGATCGCCCGCTCCAATGCCGACGATATCGAGCTGGCGCTGGACGCCGCGCATGCGGCCAAGGCGGCCTGGGCGCGCACCTCGCCGGCCGAGCGCGCCAACGTGCTGAACCGCATTGCCGATCGCATGGAGGCCAACCTGAAGCGCCTCGCCGTCGCCGAGACGATCGACAACGGCAAGCCGCTGCGCGAGACCATGGCCGCCGACTTGCCGCTGGCGATCGATCATTTCCGCTATTTCGCCGGCGCGGTGCGCGCGCAGGAGGGCGGCATCTCGGAGATCGACCACGACACCATCGCCTACCACTTCCATGAGCCGCTGGGCGTGGTCGGCCAGATCATCCCGTGGAATTTCCCGCTGCTGATGGCGACGTGGAAGCTGGCGCCCGCGCTTGCCGCCGGCAACTGCGTCGTGCTCAAGCCCGCCGAGCAGACCCCGGCCTCGATCATGGTGCTGCTGGAGATCATCGGCGACCTGTTGCCGCCGGGCGTGCTCAACGTCGTCAATGGTTTCGGCCTCGAAGCCGGCAAGCCGCTGGCCTCGAACAAGCGCATCGCCAAGATCGCCTTCACCGGCGAGACCACCACCGGCCGGCTGATCATGCAATACGCCAGCCAGAACCTGATTCCGGTCACGCTGGAGCTCGGCGGCAAGAGCCCGAACATCTTCTTCGCCGACGTGCTCGACAAGGACGACGCCTTCTTCGACAAGGCGCTGGAAGGCTTCGCGATGTTCGCGCTGAACCAGGGCGAGGTCTGTACCTGCCCGTCGCGCGCGCTGATCCAGGAATCGGTCTACGACCGCTTCATGGAGCGGGCCATCAAGCGCGTCGAGGCGATCAAACAAGGCCATCCGCTGGACCGCAGCACGATGATCGGCGCGCAGGCCTCGCAGGAACAGCTCGAGAAGATCCTGTCGTACATCGACCTGGGCAAGCAGGAAGGCGCGCAGCTGCTGACCGGCGGCGAACGCGCGCAACTGGGCAATGGCCTGGAGAACGGCTACTACATCAAGCCGACCGTCTTCCGCGGCCACAACAAGATGCGCATCTTCCAGGAGGAGATCTTCGGGCCGGTGGTATCGGTGACCACCTTCAAGACCGAGGAAGAGGCGCTCGAGATCGCCAACGACACGCTGTATGGCCTCGGCGCCGGCGTGTGGACGCGCGACGGCACGCGGGCCTACCGCTTCGGCCGCGCGATCCAGGCGGGCCGCGTGTGGACCAACTGCTATCACGCCTACCCGGCCCACGCGGCGTTCGGCGGCTACAAGCAATCGGGCATCGGACGCGAGAACCACAAGATGATGCTGGACCACTACCAGCAGACCAAGAACCTGCTGGTCAGCTACAGCCCGAACGCGCTCGG
This sequence comes from Cupriavidus sp. DB3, assembly GCF_020418465.1. NCBI lineage: Bacteria > Pseudomonadati > Pseudomonadota > Betaproteobacteria > Burkholderiales > Burkholderiaceae > Cupriavidus > Cupriavidus sp. DB3. The sequence continues at coordinate 28,027 of NZ_JAIZPL010000002.1, forward strand.
CTTCTTCTGACCGACGGGCCTGGCAACGGCCGTCGCCCTCGCCAGGCCGGATCCTGGCGTCCTGTGCCGCCGCAAGCGGCAGGGACGCCGGGCTCCCGGCCTTCGCGCGGACGACGGCATCTTCGCGGATTCCGACCATGCATACCCCCCTGCCCCCACGCGTGATCGCCACCGACGCCGCGCTCGCGCTGATCGCGCAGCTGACCGGTGACCACGGCCCCATCCTGTTCCACCAGTCCGGTGGCTGCTGCGACGGCAGCGCGCCGATGTGTTTTCCGCGCGGCGAGTTCCTGGTCGGCGGCAGCGACATCAAGCTCGGCGAGATCGGTGGCGCACCGTTCTACATGAGCGAGTCTCAGTTCGAGTACTGGCGGCACACGCAGCTGATCATCGACGTGGTGCCCGGCAATGGCGGCATGTTCTCGATCGAACGCGCCACCGGCATGCGCTTCCTGACCCGTTCGCGGCTGTTCACCGACGAGGAGGCCGACCGGCTCGCCGCGGTGCCGCTGCAACGGGCAACCGTCGATTATCCCGACCTCGCCGCGTGATGGCGCCCGCGCCGATCCTTCCGATGCCAGGGCGCCGCGCGCTGACGATCGCGCTTGGCGCGCTGGCCGCGCGCGCGGCGCTTCCGGCCATGGCGGCCACAACCGTCACGCCCGGCGCGGGCGCCAATCCGGCCGCCGGCTACCCCGCGCACCCGCTGACGATGATCGTGCCTTGGCCCGCGGGCGGCGCCACCGATCTGTCGATGCGGGTATTGGCCGAACTGGTCGGGCACGAGCTCGGCCAGCCGGTGGTGGTCGAGAACCGCGCCGGCGCCGGCGGTGCCCTGGTCGGCGCGCTGCTTGCCGCGGCAAAGCCGGATGGCTACACCATCGGCCAGTTGCCGGTGACCGTCTATCGGCTGCCGCACCAGCAGAAGACGACATGGCAGCCGCTGCGCGATATCCAGCCGGTGGTGATGATCTCCGGCTATACCTTCGGCGTGGTGGTGCCGGCCGACAGCCCGTTCCGCAGCTTCGGCGACCTGGTCGCCTGGGGACAGGCCCATCCCGGCGCGCTGACGGTGGGCTCCTCCGGCATCGGCACCACGCCGCATCTGGCGATCGAGGACGTGCTCGGCCGCAACCGCGTCCGCTATCTGCATGTGCCCTACCGCGGCATCGCCGACCAGATGCTGGCGGTCGCCGGCGGTGCGTTGATGGCGGGCGTCAGCGCGACCGGCTTCGCGCCCTATGTCGACAGCGGGCGCCTGCGGCTGCTGGCCCTGTTCAGCGAACACCGCTCGCCCCGCTGGCCCGACGTGCCGACCATGAAGGAGCTCGGCTATCCCGACGCGGTCCACAACTCGCCCTATGGCATCGGCGTGCCGCGCGGCACCGACCCGCGCGTCGTGCGCCGGCTGCACGACGCCTTCGCCCGCGCCATGCGCCATCCCCGGCATCTGGCCGAACTGGCCAGGTACGACCAGGAACTGACGTATCTCGATACCGAGCGGTACGAGGCCTATCTGCGCGGCGTGTGGGCGCGCGAGCGCGAGTTCGCGCAACGGCTGGGCCTGGCCGCCGGCAAGGAGCCATCGTGATGAGCCCCACCCTGGCGGCGGCGATGCGGGCGGATGCCGAATCGAGCGAAGCAACTGGCGATACCGCCCCGGCGCTGCGCTGCGACGGGCTGGTCAAGCGCTTCGGCAGGCAGGCGGCGCTCGATGGCGTATCGCTGTCGGTGCGCCCCGGCGAGTTCGTTGCGTTGCTGGGGCCAAACGGCGCCGGCAAGACCACGCTGTTCCAGATCCTGACTGGGTTGTTCGTCGCGGATGCCGGCCGGGCCGAGGTGATGGGCGCCGACATGCGGGAGCATCCGGTCCGCGCGCTGGCCCGGCTCGGCATGGTCTTCCAGCAGCCGGCGATCGACCTGGACCTGTCGGTGCGCGACAACCTGCTGTTCCATGCCGACCTGCATGGCCTTGCCCGGCGGCAGTCCTTGCCGCGCATCGCCGCCTTGCTCGCGCACTTCGGGCTTGCCGAGCGCGAACGCGCGCCGGTGCGCGCGCTGTCGGGCGGCAACCGCCGCAAGGTCGAACTGGCCCGCGCGCTGCTGCACGAGCCGGCGCTGCTGCTGATGGACGAGGCGACGGTCGGACTCGATCCGGCCTCGCGCGCGCGGATCGTCGACGAGGCCCGCCGCCTTGCCGCCGAACAATCCACCGCGGTGCTGTGGGCCACGCACCTGGTCCAGGAGATCGCCGCCTGCGACCGTGTCGTCGTGCTGCACCGGGGCACGGTCCGCTTCGACGGCACGCCGGCGATGCTGTGCGCCGCCACCACGCAGCACGACCTCGAACGGGCCTTCCTGGCCCTCACCGCCTCGGAGGCATCGCCATGAGCCACCTGCCACCGGTGCCGCGTATCCGCTGGGTCGTCGGTGCCACCCTGGTCGCGACCGCCGTGCTGGTGCTGGCCGGGTGGTCCGAGACAGCATACCCCGCTGGCGGCGGCCAGGTCATCGTTTCCAGCGAGAAGGACGGCAGCCTGACGTTCTACGACGCGGCCAGCCGGCAGGTGTCCGCCGTGCTGCCGCAGTGCCGCCGGCCGCGCCATCTGCAGTTGTCGCCCGACCGCACGCGGCTCTATGTCGCCTGCAGCGACGACGATCGCGTCGATGTGGTCGACGTCCGCACGCGCAAGACGCTGGCCGCGCTGCGCGTCGGCGACGACCCGGAAATGTTCGACCTGAGCCCGGACGGCAGGACGCTCTATGTCTCCAACGAGGAAGAGTCCCTGCTGACCGCGGTCGACACCGCGACCGGGCAGAAGCGCTTCTCGGTGGCCGTCGGCGATGAACCGGAGGGCGTCAAGGTCAGCGCCGACGGCAAGCGTGTCTACGTGGCCTCCGAAGTGGCCAATCTCGTCCATGTGATCGACGTGGACAGCCGCAAGATCGTTCGCCATATCCCCGTCGGCAACCGGCCGCGCCGCTTCGCGCTGTCGCCCGACGGCAAGGAGCTGTGGGTCAGCAACGAGCTCGCCGCCAGCGTGTCGATCATCCGCACCGACACGCTGCAGGTCGCGCACGTGCTGACCTTCGCGCCGAAGGGGTTTCGTGCCGACGACGTGACGCCGGTAGGGCTGGCCCTGTCGCGCGACGGCAGGCGCGCCTATGTCGCCCTCGGGCGGGCCAACCACGTGGCGGTGGTCGATGTCGCCGCGCGGCGCGTGCTCGACTACGTGCTGGTTGGCCGGCGCGCGTGGGGGGTGGCGCTGACGCGCGGCGATGCGCTGCTGTACGTGACCAACGGCATGTCCGACGACGTCAGCGTGGTCGCCACCGCGCGTGCCAAGGCGGTGGCGACGCTGAAGGCCGGGCGCGTACCGCATTCGGTGGCGATCGATGACTAGGCTCGCGTTGCTGCGTCCGCTCGCCGTGTGCGTGTTGCTGGCCGGCATATCGACGGCTACCGCTGCGGCAACCGGCGCGGCGCGCGCTGGCGCGGCCGAGCTGCGCATCGGCGTCGTCAGCCTGGCCGACGATCCGCGCTACGAGTCCAGACGGCTGGAGCAGCGCTATCCCGGCCACCCCGAGGGCAGGCCATTCGACGGCATGCGCGTGGCCGCGGCCGAATCCCGCCTTGCGCTCGAGGCCGCGGGGCTGTCGCTGAAGCTCGATGCCGCCGAAGCGCGCGACGCCGAGGGGGCGGCACAGACGGCCGCCATGCTGGCGCGCCAGGGCATCCGCTACATCGTGCTCGATCTCCCCGCCGACGCCGTGCGCGCGGCGACCCGCGCGGTAAAGCCCGGCGAGGCCTTGCTGCTGAACGTCTCGTCCGACGACGACGCGCTGCGCGGGCAAGCCTGCGCGCCGCACCTGCTGCACACACTGCCGAGCCGGCGCATGCAGGCCGACGCGCTGATGCAGGCGCTGGCCGCGCGCAAATGGCGCAAGGCGCTGCTGCTGACGGGCCCCGCGCCGGAGGATCGCGCGTGGCAGGCGCTCTATCTGCAGGCGGCCCGGCGCTTCGGGATCGCCTGGGCCGCGCAGCGGGACTTCCGTCTGTCGAACGATCCGCGTGAACGGGAGCTGGCCAACGTCCGGCTGCTGACGGGCGGCCCGGATCACGACGTCGTGGTGGTCGCCGATGCCGACGGCGAGTTCGCGCGCACGCTGCCGTACGCCACGCAACTGCCGCGCCCGGTGGCGGGCGCCAACGGCCTGACCGCGATGGCGTGGCACCGGGCCTGGGAGCGCCACGGCGGCCCGCAATTGAACCGGCGCTTCCTCAAGGCCGCCGGCAGGCCGATGAGCGGGCACGACTGGGCCGGCTGGGTCGCGGTCAAGGCTGTGGTCGAAGCGGCCACGCGCGCGCCGAAGGCGCCGTTTGCCGAGCAGGCCCGGAGCCTGGTCTCCGGCGATGTCGTCATCGATGGCTTCAAGGGCCCGCGCCTGAGTTTCCGGCCCTGGGACGGGCAGCTGCGCCAGCCGGTGTTTCTTGCGCATCCCGACGGCGTGGCGGCGGTCGCCCCGCTCGACGGCTTCCTGCATCCCAGGAACAACCTCGACACGCTGGGCGCGGACGCGCCCGAGACCGCGTGCCGCCGCTGACAGCCTGCCGCCATGATGACCTCCATCTCTCTCCTGCTCCATCGCTGGCGCGCGCTGCGCGCCGTCGCGGGCCGCGAGCTGCGCAAGTTCCTGCGCCAGCCCGGCCGCCTGATCTCGTCGCTGGTGCGGCCGCTGCTGTGGTTCCTGGTATTCGGCGCGGGCTTCCAGAACGTGTTCGGCGTCGCCATCATTCCGCCCTACGACACCTATGTCGAATACAAGGTTTATCTGACCCCCGGCCTGCTGGCGATGATCGCGCTGTTCAACGGCATGCAGTCCTCGCTGGCGATGGTCTACGACCGCGAAATGGGCGTGATGCGGCTGCTGCTGACGGCGCCGCTGCCGCGGCCCTGGTTGCTGGCGTGCAAGCTCGCGGCCGGTGCGCTGCTGTCGCTGCTGCAGATGGCGGCGTTCCTGCTGGTCGCCGTGCTGTTCGATGTGCCGATCGCGTATGCCGCGCTGCCGATGCTGTTCGCGGCGATGACGCTGGCCGCGCTGATGCTCGGCGCGCTCGGCCTCGCGCTGTCGGTGCATGTGCGGCAGCTGGAGAACTTCGCCGGCATGATGAACTTCGTGATCTTCCCGATGTTCTTCATCAGCACCGCGCTGTATCCGCTGTGGAAGCTCGAGGAATCCGGGGCCGAGCCGATCCACCAGCTGGCGCGGATCAACCCCTTCACGCATGCGGTCGAGGCGATCCGCTTCGCGCTGTACGGGCAGGCGGCCTGGGGCAGCGTCGCGGTGGTGGCGGCCTGCGCCTGCCTGTTCTTCGGCGTGGCGCTGCTCGGCTACGACCCGCAGCGCGGCATGGCAAGGCCGCTGGGAAAACGGGCGTGAGGCCGCCTGTCGTGCCGCGCCGTCATGGCAGGCAAAACCGTGCGTGGCTCGGGACGCTGCTGGCCCTGGCGTCGGCGCTGGCGCATGCGGCCGCCGATGCCGACCCGTTCGCCTCGACGCAATGGCCCACGCTGCGCGGCGAGATGCTCGGCAACGCGCCCGCGGTGTTCGACGCGCGCGTGAAGGTCGTCGGTCCCGCCTTCGCCGAAGACGCGCTGAACGTGCCGATCGCCTTCGACGCCTCGGCGCTGGGCGAAGTGGACCGGATCGTGGTCGGGGTCGACCGCAATCCGATCCGCAAGGTGCTGGCGTTCACGCCGGGCAAGCTCAAGCCGGCGCTGTCGTTCCGCTTCAAGCTGGAACAAGGCTCCCCGGTACGGGTCGCGGCCCGCACCCGCGATGGCGTCTGGCATGTCGGCGGCCTGCTGGTCGACGCCGCCGGCGGCGGCTGCACGGTGCCGGGCGTGACGCGCAAGGACGGCTCGTGGAGCGTGACGCTGAACCGGGTCGAGGCCCGGCGCTTTGCCGCGCTCGATGGCGGCGGCGGCCGGATCCGGGTCCGCGTGATGCATCCGATGGACACCGGCCTGGTGGCGGGCATTCCCGCCTTCCATATCGAGCAGCTGGCGCTCGTCGACGGCCGTCGCGAGCCGCTCGGCACGCTCGAGCTGCACGAGCCCGTGTCGGAGAACCCGATCTTCTCCTTCGACCTGCGCGAGCCGGCGCCGCAGCCGCTGGCGGTGACCGGCCGCGACAACAACGGCAACCGTATCGACGCGCGGGTGCTGCCATGAGGCGCCTGTTGGCCGCGCTCGCCGTGCCGATTCTCCAGCTGTTTGCCTTGCCGTTCTCCCTGTCGATCGCCCTGTCGATGGCCCTGCTGCTTCCCGCATCGGCATTCGGCGACGACCCCGCAGCAGGGGCGCTGCGGCCGCCCGACTACCGCCTCGCGCCGCGCGATATCGGCGACGGCATCTGGCTGTTTGAAGGGGCGAATGCCGACTTCGCCGTCGGCAACGGCTGCAACATCATCAATACGGCCTTCATCGATACCGGCGACGGCGTGGTCGTCGTCAATACGGGGCCGTCGCGGCGCTACGGTGAGCAGCAGCGCGCGGCGATCGCCAGGGTGACCAAGGCCCCGGTCCGCCTGGTGCTGAACCTGAACCTGCATCCCGACTACTTCTTCGGCAACCAGGCCTATGCCGACGCCAGTCCGGCCGCGCTGGCCGGTACCGTCGCCGGCGCGGCGCGCGAGGCCGGCGCGTATGCCGACAACCTGTATCGGCTCTGCGGCGACTGGATGGCGGGCACCGAACCGGCGCCGCCCGTCACGACCATCGAGCCGGGACCGCGCACGATCGGACGCCATCGATTCGAGCTGCTGCGCCTGCAGGGCCATACCGGCGACGATCTGGTGCTGATCGACCATACCGCGCGCGTGATGTTCGCCGGCGGCCTGGCCTTCCGCTCGCGCATCCCGACCACGCCGCACGCCGACATTCCCCGCTGGCTCGCCAGCCTCGACGTGCTGGAACGCCGGATGCGCGAGGACGGATTGCGCCTGCTGGTGCCAAGCCATGGCCCTGCGCTCGACGGCGCCGATGCGATCGCGCAGACGCGCGACTACCTGCGCTGGCTCGACGCCCGGCTGCGCCAGGCGGCCCGCGAAGGCCGCGATCTCGCCGAGGTCATCGCGATGCCGGTGCCGGCGCCGTACTCGGGCTGGGCCGCGATGCCGGCCGAATACCTGCGCAACGTCACGCACCTGTACCCGGCCTATGAACGGGAGGCGCTGGTGCCATGAACCGTGCCGCTGGTACCCGCGAGGGATGCTCCATTCCGCGACAGCGTTGTTGCGCGGTGGCGCGGTACGGCCCGGTATGGCGCATCCGCGCGCGCGATCGCGGCGAAAAGGGTTCGCAAGCAACGGGAATTTTTCACGGCCGGCGTGGCACGCGAATTGCGGATTGGCGCACCGGCGCGGCATCGCCGATCGGCCTGTGCCGCGCCTGTGGAAGAACCACCGGGAAATCCGCGACAGGGTTGATCGAAACCGATGATCGAAGCCGATGATCGACAAAAAGAGAGAGGAGCAAACGATGAGCAAGTTGAAGGTGCTGGTGCTGGCCGCCGCGTGCGTGACCAGCTTCGCCGCGCGGGCCGCCGTGACGGACGCGATGATCGAGAACGACGCGAAGAGTCCCGGTGATGTGCTGTCGTGGGGGATCGGGCCGGAGGGCCAGCGCTTCTCGCCGCTGGCCAGGATCAATACGAAGAACGTCGCCCGCCTGGTGCCGGCGTGGTCGTTCTCGTTCGGCGGGGAGAAGCAGCGCGGCCAGGAATCGCAGCCGCTGATCCATAACGGCAAGATGTTCGTCACCGCTTCGTACTCGCGGATCTTCGCGCTGGATGTCAAGACCGGCGCGAAGCTGTGGAAGTACGAGCATCGCCTGCCGGAAGGCATCATGCCGTGCTGCGACGTGGTGAACCGCGGCGCCGCGCTGTACGACAAGCTCGTCATCTTCGGCACGCTGGACGCGCAGCTGGTCGCACTCGACCAGGACACCGGCAAGGTCGTGTGGAAGGACAAGATCGACGATTACGCGGCCGGCTATTCGTACACGGCGGCGCCGATGATCGTCAAGGGACTGGTGCTGACCGGCGTATCGGGGGGCGAGTTCGGCGTGGTCGGCCGCGTCGAGGCGCGCGATGCCAGGACCGGCCGCCTGGTGTGGATCCGCCCGACCGTCGAAGGGCATATGGGCTATCGCTTCGACGCCGAGGGCAACAAGATCGAGAACGGCATCACCGGTAACCTGAACGCCAGCTGGCCGGGCGAAACCTGGAAGACCGGCGGCGCGGCGACCTGGCTCGGCGGCACCTACGATCCCAAGACCGGGCTGGCCTACTTCGGCACGGGCAATCCGGGGCCGTGGAACAGCCATCTGCGCAAGGGCGACAACCTCTACTCGTCGTCGACGGTGGCCATCGATCCTGCCACCGGCAAGATCGTCTGGCATTACCAGAACACGCCGAACGACGGCTGGGATTTCGACGGCGTCAACGAGTTCGTGACCTTCGACCTCGACGGCAAGCGCGTCGGCGGCAAGGCCGACCGCAACGGCTTCTTCTACGTCAACGATGCACGCAACGGCAAGGTGCTGAACGCCTTTCCGTTCGTCCGCAAGGTGACCTGGGCCAGGGACATCGACCTGAAGACCGGCCGGCCCAACTTCGTCGCGGAAAGCCGTCCTGGCGACCCCGCCGACCAGAAGAAGGGACAGTCGGTGTTCGCCGCGCCGGGCTTCCTCGGCGGCAAGAACCAGCAGCCGATGGCGTTCAGCCCGCAGACGGGCCTGTTCTATGTGCCGGCCAACGAATGGGGCATGGACATCTGGAACGAGCCGATCACCTACAAGAAGGGCGCGGCCTTCCTCGGCGCCGGCTTCACCATCAAGCCGCTGAACGAGGACTATATCGGCGCGTTGCGCGCCGTCGATCCGAAGACCGGCAAGATCGTCTGGGAGGTCAAGAACAACGCGCCGCTGTGGGGCGGCGTGATGACGACCGGCGGCGGCCTGGTGTTCTGGGGCACGCCCGAGGGCTACCTGAAGGCGGCGGACGCGAGGACCGGCAAGGAGCTGTGGCAATTCCAGACCGGCAGCGGCGTGGTGGCGCCGCCGGTCACCTGGGAAGAAAACGGCGAGCAGTTCATCGCCGTGGTGTCGGGCTGGGGCGGCGCCGTGCCGCTGTGGGGCGGCGACGTGGCCAAGCGCGTCAACTTCCTCGAGCAAGGCGGCTCGGTGTGGGTGTTCAAGCTCAGCAAGGTCTGAGCGCTTGCCGTACAGGCCGGCGCGCCAGCGTGCGCATCGACACGTGCGTTGATGCATGTGTTGGCGCATGTGTTGGCGCATGCGGGGACGGCGCCGACCGCATTCGAATGGGTGATTCATGCTGAAAGAACGGATTCGACGTATCGCGCCGCGCGGCGCGGCTGCCCTCGCCTTCGGCCTGGCTCTCGCCGCCTCGGCGCAGGCGGCCCCGGACATCAGGGCGCTGGCCGACAAGAACGGCTGCTTTTCCTGCCACGGCATGCAGGGCAAGCTGGTCGGCCCCGGCTTCGCCGAGGTCGCGGCCAGGTACAAGGGTGACAGCGAGGCCACCGGCAAGCTGGCCCGCAAGATCCAGGAGGGCGGCAAGGGGGTATGGGGGCGGATTCCGATGCCGCCGCACCCCTCGCTGAAGGACGAGGAGGCCAGGCAGCTGGCGGCGTGGGTGCTGGAGGCCGGTTGATCCGATCGGGGCCCCGCGTGAGCGAGGTCCCGCGTCATACGGAAAAAGGAGAGGCGCCGGTGCGCCTCTCCTTTCTTGATGTCATGCGCCGCGGTCCGCTACGCCTTGCTCAGTCGCAGCGAATTGGCGTCGGTACGGAACAGCAGCGGCGCCTCCCTGCCCCGCTGCACGCGCCCCTGGGACAGCACGGCGGCCAGCCGCCCCTGTGCCACGATCGCGCGCACGCGATCGTGATCGTCCGACCGCTCGCAGACCGGGTCCGTCGCGTCGGCATCGCCGGTCAGCTGCCATGCCTGGCAGCGGCAGCCGCCGGCATCGGCCTCCTTCTCGTCGCAGGATTGGCACGCGCCCTTCATCCACGCGGTGCCGCGATAGCGGTTGAACGCCTCGCTGTCGAACCAGATGTCGCGCAGCGGCATGTCGGCGACGTTCGGCAGCGAAAGTCCCGGCAGCATGCGCGCCGCGTGGCATGGCAGCGCCGTGCCGTCCGGCGCGACGCCCAGGAACGTCGTGCCCCAGCCGTTCATGCATTTCTTCGGGCGCGTCTCGAAATAGTCCGGGACGACGAACAGGATGCGGCAACGAGAACCGATACGCCGCCGATAGCGCTCGACCACCGCCTCGGCTTCGCGCAGCTGCGCGGCATCGGGCATCAGCGCGAGGCGGTTGCGCCAGGCCCAGCCGTAGTACTGGGTGTTGGCCAGTTCCAGGTATTCGGCGCCCATCTCCAGCGCCATCTCGATGATGGCGCCCACATGCGGCAGGTTGTGCCGGTGCAGCACGCAGTTCATCACCATCGGATAGCCGTGCGCCTTGATCATGCGCGCCACGCGCTGCTTCAGCTCGAAGGTGCGCGTGCTCGACAGGAAGTCGTTGAGCTCGCGCGTCGAATCCTGGAACGACAGCTGGATATGATCGAGTCCCGCCTCGCGCAGCGCGCCAAGGCGTTCATCGGTCAGCCCGACACCGGAGGTGATCAGGTTGATGTAGAAGCCGAGCCGGCGGGCATCCGCGACGATCGCTTCGAGGTCCTTGCGCATCAGCGGCTCGCCGCCCGACAGTCCCAGCTGCACCGCGCCCAGGGCTCTCGCCTGCGCCAGCACGTCGAGCCATTGCGCGGTGCCCAGCTCCGCGCCGTGCCGGGCATAGTCGACCGGATTCGAGCAGAACGCGCAGTGCAGCGGGCAGCGATAGGTCAGCTCGGCCAGCAGCCACAGAGGCGGGCCGGGGCGCACGCCGGCCTCAGGCGAGCCAGCCGCGTTCGAAGGCATGTTTGACAAAGGCATGGACCTCGGCGGCGATTCCTTCGATGTGATAGGCGCCCTGCAGTTCGTCGATCAGCATGTCGAGCGTGCGCGAGCCGTCGCAGCGGCGCAGGATCGCCGCGGCGCTTTCGTTCAGCGTGACCATGCCCTCGGGATACAGCAGCACCCACGCCTGCTGCGCCTCCTCCCATTGCAGGCGGAGCGTGCGGTGCAGGGTCGGCATGCAGGTGCCTGTGGATGGCGCGGTCATGGATAGGCCTTCTCGATGGCATCGAGCATCGACCACAGCACGTCGAGCTTGAACTGTAGGATCTCGAGCGCGCGCCGCTGTTCGGCCGGCGTGCGGAAATGTTCGAGGGTCACGCGCAGGCCATGGTCGACGTCGCGCTGGGCGAGCGGAATGCGCGTGCGGAAGTAATGCAGCCCGTCCCGCTCGATCCAGGGGTAGTGCTCGGGCCAGCCGGCCAGCCGCTGGCGGTGGATCTCCGGCGCGAACATCTCCGTCAGCGACGAGCACACCGCCTCCTGCCACGGGGCGCTGCGCGCGAAATTGACGTAGGCGTCGACGGCGAAGCGCACGCCGGGCACGACGAGTTCGTGCGACCACAACGCCTGGCGCGGCAGGCCGACCGCCTCGCCCAACCGGACCCAGGCCTCGATGCCGCCGGGCTCGCTGTCGGTGCCGTCGTGGTCGAGGATGCGCTGGACCCAGAGCCGGCGGGTCTCGCGGTCCGGGCAATTGGCCAGGATGGCGGCGTCCTTCTGCGGGATGCGTACCTGGTAGTAGAAGCGGTTGGCGACCCAGCCGCGGATCTGCTCGGGGGTGCACTGTCCCGCCGCCATGCGGCGATGGAATGGATGGTGAATGTGGTAGCCCGACTGCTTCGCGCGCAGTTGCGATTCGAACTCGGCCGGGCTCCAGGCGGTGGCCTGCGTCATAGCGCGATCTCCATGCCGTCCCAGGCGACCTCGATGCCGCGCGCGTCCAGATGGCGGCGCTGCGGCGATCGCTCGTCGAGAATCGGATTGGTGTTGTTGATGTGGATCAGGATCTTGCGCGATGCCGGCAACGCGTCCAGCAGCTCGATCATGCCGCCGGCGCCGGACAGCGCCAGATGACCCATCTGCGCGGCGGTCCTGTTCGACAGGCCCAGCCGCAGCATCTCGTCGTCGACCCAGAAGGTGCCGTCGACCAGCACGATATCGGAGCCGCGCAGCTCCTCCATCAGGTCCGGCGTGATCCGCCCAAGTCCGGGCGCGTAGAAGGCGCGCCTGCCGGTGGCGGTATCGACGATGCGCAGGCCGATATTGTCGCCACGCCGCGGCGCGTGGCGGTTCGGCGAATACGGTGGCGCCTTGCTGTCGAGCGGCACGGCCGTGATGGTCGCCCGCTGCAGCGGCGCGATGTGCAGCGGCTCGCCGTCGAGCGGCAGCCGATGCCGATCGAGCCCGCAGTAGTGTGACAGCACGCGCGCCAGCGGCAAGGCGTCCGACAGATCGGCGAGCACCGGCTCGGTGGCATACAGCGGCAGGCGGCGCTGATGTTCCCGCAGCATCAGCAGCCCGGTCACATGATCGATCTGCGCGTCCATCAGCAGAACGGCCGCGATGCCGGTGTCGCGCCGCTCGCGCGCGGGCTGCAGGGCCGGCGTGGCCCGGATCTGCGCAAGGATGTCGGGGGACGCGTTAACCAGCAGCCAGTCCAGGCCGTTATCGGTCAGCGCGATCGAGGATTGGGTGCGCGGCACCGCGGACACCGCGCCGCGGCGGACGCCGTCGCAATTGGGGCAGTTGCAGTTCCACTGCGGAAAGCCCCCTCCCGCAGCCGATCCCAGAACCCTTAACGTCGTCATCGCAGTGTTGCGGCGCCGTGCGCCCGTTTTATTCTTTGACAGTCCCCGCCAGCGCGGGGACCGGCTTGCACGCTGACCGTCAGCGATTGGCGATATACATCGTGATCTCGAAGCCGAGGCGAAGATCGGTATAGGCGGGCGTGGTCCAGTTCATGAGGTCTCCTTCGATGTGGTTGCTTGGCACGGACTGTGATTGCCGAGTCGGAGCGGGCGGCGGCACCGTGCCCCGCCCTTCCGCATCGACTCCGAGGCAACATCCATGCCCGACACCGCACGACAGCAGCACGATTCCCACCGCATTGAAGACCGCGTGTTCTGGCTGCGCACAGCGGACATGCACCGCCTGCACGTCCGCCTCCACGGCCGGCCGGATGGCGATCCCTGGCTGGTATTGCATGGCGGCCCGGGCAGCGGCTGCTCCGTGTCGATGGCCGGCTGGTTCGATCCGGCGCGCCAGCTGGCGATCCTGCCCGATCAGCGCGGCGCGGGCCGCTCGCGCCCGGCCGGCACGCTCAGGCGCAACACCACCGGCGCGCTGCTCGCCGATATCGAACGACTTCGTACGACCCTGGGGATCGAGCGCTGGCATGTGGCCGCCGGCTCGTGGGGCGCGTCGCTGGCGCTGGCCTACGCGGGGCGCTGGCCGCAGCATGTGGCCGGGCTGGTGTTGCGCGGCACCTTCCTGACCGGGCGCGACGATATCCTGCGGCTGTTCGCCGCGCGTGCCCGCGGCATGTCGGTGCTGCCCCCCGGCGGCGCCGACTTTGCTGCGGCGCAAGCACGCCGCGGCTCCGCCGAAGCGCAACAACGTTGCGCCATCCGGCTGCTGCAGAATGGAACAGGTGTTCAACAACGGGACACCGCGCGGCGATGGCGCATGGTGGAACGCGCGCTGCTGGGCGAGCACGCCGCGCTGCGTCGACCGACCCATCCCGCCCGGGACGACGCCGCCCTGCGGCGCAAGTACCGGATCCAGGCGCACTACCTGCAGCGGCGCTGCGGCCTCGGCAAGCCGGCGCTGCTGCGCTGCGCCGCCGGCATCGCGCTGCATCGCATCCCCACGATCCTGCTGCACGGCGCGCGCGACCGCGTCTGCCGCCCCGGTAATGCGGCCCGGCTGCAGGCCGTCATGCCACACGCCATGCTGCGCGTGGTATCCGGGGGCGGGCATCTCGCCGCCGGACCCATGGCCGATGCCTTGCGAGCCGCGATCCGCGAGTTGTCGGCGTGACAGGCGGCCGCCGCGCTTTCCTGCAGCGTGCGGCCGGCCTGGGCTTGGCGGCGCTGTCCGCGGACCGCGTGGCCGGGGCCGCGCCGACGCAGCCGCAGCCGCAGCCGCAGCCGCTTATGTCCCGGGTGCCGTCGCGAGTGTCGTCGCCCGCGCTGTCTCCGGTTCTGTCTCCGCCTCTTTTGCCGCTTCTTTCGCCGCTGGCGCCCGGCGTCTACACCGGCGCGGTGGACGGCGCCGATCCGTCGTTCTCCCCTTCTCTGGTGGCGATCGGTCGTGATGGCGTGCTGGTGGTCGATCCCGGCCCGAATCTGCGCCACGGCCGCCGCCTGATCGCGGCGATCCGGCGGCGGACTGCGCTGCCGGTGCGATGGGTCGTCAATTCGCATCCGCATCCACGGCAGGTGCTGGCCAATGCCGCCTTCGCCGAGCTGCGGCCCCGCCCCGCTTTCCTCGCTTCGCCGGCGACGGTCGAGCGGATGCGATCGCGTTGCGACGCTTGCCTTCGCCAGCTCGTGGCCGAACTGGGGGCGGCGGCGATGGCCGGCACGACCATCGTGCTGCCACGGCCGGCGCTGCGCGAGGGCGCGCCGCTCGACGCGGGGGGAGTCCGCTGGCAGGTGCGGGTCCTTGCCAATGCGCACAGCGCCTCGGACACGGCGCTGTATGCGCCCGCGCTGCGCTTGCTGTTTGCCGGCGGGCTGGCCACGGGCGAGCGTGTTCCGGATCTGCGCGACGGTTCGCTGACGGGCTGGCAGGCTGCGCTGCGCGCGCTGTCGGTGTTGCCGGCGGACACCGTGGTGGGCGACGGCGTAGGCACGCCACGGCAATGCATCGTTCCGACGCTGGCCTATCTCGACAGTCTGGAGCGCGGCATCCGGCAGGGGCTGGCCGCTGGCGTGGATGCCGCCGATGCCTTGCGGGCCGTGCCGGGTGAAGCCTTCCGGCACTGGCAGGGCTTTGTGCCGCGGCACGCGCTGAACGTGCAACGCGCCTGGCTGGAACTGGAGGATGAATGGATGCGCGGCGCGCCGGCCCGATGAGCGCGGGGCATTGGCCGGCGCTGGCCGGCGCGCGGGCAGGTCAGTGCGGCTCGCCCGGTTCCGCGTCCCCATCGGCCTGCAGCAGGCGCTCGGCCTCGCCGAGCTTGCGGTAGACCGTATTGCGCGAGATGCCGAGCGCCTTGGCCGCGGCCGAGATATTGCCGTGATGCGCCTTGACGGTCGCGACGATGGTCAGCGCTTCGACGTCGGCAAGCCGCGTCGGCCGCAGCGGCAGCGGCGGCACCGAATCAGGCTGCGCCACGCCCGGTACCGCCGCCGGGCGCGCACCGCTCGCGGCCGCGGCCGGCGTGGCGGTGCCCGCCGCGTTCCGCTCGCGCCAGTCGTCGAGGAAATCGTCGGGCAGATGCGCTACGTCGATCTCGTCCTCGTCCTCCGCCATCAGCCGCGCCGTGTTCAGCAGGTTGGCCAGCTGGCGAATATTGCCCGGCCAGTGATAGGACGCGAACATCCGCATCACCGGCTCCGCGATCCGCAGCGGCCGCGATGCGCCGCCGTGCCGCGCCAGCACCTTGCTGGCGACGACGTCGAGGTCGGTGCGATCGCGCAGCGCCGGCAGCCGCACCACCAGGCCATTGAGCCGGTAGTACAGGTCCTCGCGGAAGCGGCCCGCCGCGACTTCCTCGCGCAGGTTGCGGTTGGTGGCGCAGATCAGCACGAAATCGACCTCGATCACCTTGTTGCTGCCCAGCGGCGTCACGGACCGCTCCTGCAGCGCCCGCAGCAGCCGTACCTGCAGGTGCAGCGGCATGTCGCCGATCTCGTCGAGGAACAGCGTGCCGCCGTTGGCCAGCAGCATCTTGCCGATGCCGCCCTTCTTGCGCGCACCGGTAAACGCGCCCTCCTCATAGCCGAACAGCTCCGACTCGAACAGCGTCTCGGGAATCGACGCGCAATTGACGGCGACGAACGGGCCTTGCTGCCGCTGGCTTTCGGCATGGATCGCGCGCGCCAGCAGCTCCTTGCCGGTACCGGTCTCGCCGCAGATCATCACTGGGATGTCCCGGCCGACGACCTTGCGCAGCTTGCCGATCACCGCCGCCATCTGCGGATCGCCGGTATCGAGCTCGTCCAGGCCGCCGGGCTGCTGGGCGTTCGGCAGGCGGCCGCGCCGCGGCGCAGGCGTTTCGCGGGCCTCGGGCATCAGCCCGCCGGAAGGCACCACCGTCGAGCGCGTGATTTCGACCCGGGCCCAGACCTTGACGCCGCTCGACAGCTGCAGCGGCATCACGCCGCCGGGCGCGCTGCGCAGCGCGTCGAACAGCTGGCCCATCGACAGCCCGAACAGCGACGAAAACGTATGCGCCCGCAACGCGCCCACCGACAAACCGAGCTGGAACTGGCCGCTGCGGTTGGCCGACAGGAAGCGCCCGCCCGGCGTGAACGAGGCCAGCCCTTCGGCAATCGTGCCGATGAACTCCTGCCGCGCGTGGAAATGCACGCGCACCATGTCCTGGAAGGCGTTCTCGAACAGATGGTTCTCGATCATCTGCGCCGACATGCGCACCAGCGCCATGGTGTGCTTGTGAAAGCCCCGATGGTCGCCGGTCACGTCGAGCGCGCCGACCGTCTTGCCGTAGGGATCGAAGATCGGCGAGCACGAGCAGGTCAGGAAATGATTGGCGCGCAGGAAGTGTTCGTCGCCGTGGACGAGCGTGGGCAGCCCCTCGGTCAGCGCGGTGCCGATCGCATTGGTGCCCTTGCTCTCCTCGGACCACACCGCGCCGGGACGCAGCGCGACCTTGTCGGCCTTTTCGAGGAAGTCGTCATCGCCCAGCGAATGCAGGATCAGGCCGGCCGTATCGGTCAGGATCACCATGCTGTGGGTGTTGACGATCTGGTCGTACAGCATCTCCATGACCGGCAGCGCGTGCGTGAACAGGGACTGGCTCTTCTCGATCTGGCTGCGCAGGTCGACCGGCGCGACCGGGCCGAAGTCCGGCGACTCGTAGGGGCGCAGCCCGTAGGACTGCGATCGCTGATGGGCCTGGGCGATGGTGTCGGCGTGCGTGCCGCCGTGCGGCTCCGGCTCGTGCGGGGTCATGGATTGTCTCCTGTTCGGCTGCCCGGCATCTTGGTGCCGGATCTTCGGCGATCGGCGCATCCGGGCGAAACCTGCGCACAGTGGGGTGCGCAGTGTTCCGCCGGGGCACTGTTGCATTGTGGAGCAAAATGCTTGCCAGGGTGTTGAATTCGAGGGCGCCCCGGCGACCATGCTGCGACGCGAGGACGCCGCCGCGTGGCGATTTCCGCCGTTTTCTGGGCCTGGCGCGAATGGCACAGCTCTTGCGGACGATCGGGGCAAACGATCCCGACAACACCAGGAGACTCCCATGGCGACTTTCCGCCCGCTTCTTTCCGCCCTCGCCCTCTGCGCCGGCCTGGCCGCCGCCACGATGCCCGGCGCCGCCCATGCCCACGGCGACGTCACGCCCCAGGCCGTCGACACCAGCACGTTGCCGCAGCTCGGCAAGGAGTGGAAGCAGGAAAACCCTTACCGCACGGGCCCCGCGCACGACGAGGCGCTGCGCATCGGCAGCTCCGCCTATAACCAGAACTGCGCACGCTGCCACGGCCTCGACGCGATCTCGGGCGGCATCGCGCCGGACCTGCGCAGTCTCGACTCCGACTGTTCTGCGCTGGCCGACCCGAAGAAGAAGCAAGGCTGCTACAGCGAGATCGATCAGTACTTCGCCACCACCGTGCGCCGCGGCCGCACGCGCGACGGCCGCGTCTACATGCCGCCGTTCGACGAGACGCTGACGCAGGAAGCCGTGTGGGCACTGAAGACCTACCTGGAATCGCGCCGGCCGCAGTGATGGCACGCCGACGAGGTGCCCGGCGCGCGCCGGCGCGCCCCTATGCGCTGCCTTCCTATTCCATTCAGGAGACGACGATGCCCACCCTGCCCCTGCTGTCCCTGCTGTCCCCCGTGCCTTCGAGGCGCGCCGGTCCGGCCGCGCGCCGCGGCCGCGCCGTCGCCTTGCTGCTGCTGTCGGCCGGACTGGCATGGTCCGCCGGCGCCTGGGCGGATCTCGCCAGGATCCGCGAAAGCGGGCGGCTGAAGGTCGCCGTCTACAAGGCCTTCGCGCCCTTCTCCGATGTCGTGGACGGCAAGCCGACCGGCGTCGATGTCGCGATCGCCGAAGCGCTGAGCCGCCAGCTGAATCTGTCGCTGACGCTCTTGCCCTTCGACGCCGACGAGAACATGGCCGACGACCTGCGCAATATGGTCTGGCGCGGCCACTATCTCGGTTATGGGCCGGCCGACGTGATGCTGCACGTGCCGGTGGACCGCGCCTTCATGCGGGAGAACGACAAGGCGACGATCTTCGCGCCGTACTATCGCGAGCAGTTCGTGCTGGTCCACGACACCGCGCGGCTGCCACAGATCCGCGATCTCGCCGATCTGGGAGGTCTGCCCGTCGGCGCGGAAGCCGGCTCGGCCGGCGCCAATGCGCTGCTGGCCGGAGCCGGCGGCACGCTGCGCGACAAGGTCCGCATCTATCCGTCGCCGCGCGACACGCTGCGCGCGCTGTTTGCCGGCGAGATCGCGGCCGCGATGGTCACACGTTCGCAATACGAGAGCGCCCTCAAGGCCGATGGCCGCACCGCGTCGCAATACGCGGCGGCCGAGGTCTCGTCGCCGTTGCTGCCGCCGCGCGGATGGGCGGTCGGCATGGCGGTAAAGGCGGACAACGCGGAACTGGCCGACGCGGTGCAGCGCGCAGTCGATACGCTGCGCGGCAACGGCGAATTGCAGAAGATCTTCACCGCGGCAGGACTGACGCCGGTGGCGCCGTGATGCGGTGAGGCGCTACGGTTTCGGCGGCGCCGCGGGCCTGGCGCGCGACTGGCGTGCCTTGCCGCGCGCGGACCTGGCCGGCGCGCCGGTGGGCGCCGCGCCCTTGCTTTCCGCCGCACCGTCCCCGTTCATTCGCTCGAGCCGCGACAGCGTATCGACGTACGACAGCAACTGCTGCAGATAGCCGGGCGACAGCTCGCGCATCGCGGACAGCGCGCGGTGGATCAGGTGGTTCGAGTTCAGCGGTCCGGCGTTTTCCGGGACGCGTTCGAGCGACTGCCGCCAGGCGCGCTCCGCGCTGAGGCGGGTCCATGTCTGGCGGACATATTCGACCAGCGCCGGGTCGGGCTGGGGCGGGTGACGCGGCGCGATCGCGGTGGCAGTGGTGGCGGTGGCGGTGACCGTGGATATCGCCGCAGGATCGGCGCCCTGCCCCTCGATATCGCCTCTGAGCTGGCGCACCAGTGCCGCCAGCGGCCCTGTCATGCGCCGGCGTTGCGCCGGACCTTGTTCGGGCTGGGTCGCCGTGGCTGCTGCGCGGCCGAGCCCGTCCTCATAGGCTTGCACGAGCCCGGCCAGCCTTTCCTCCAGCCGCCGCCGCGCCTCGCCGCGATGGGCGGACATCCGTCGCGCCAGTGCCTCCAGCAGGCGAAAGCGGACCGGATCCACGCGATCCGCGCCGCTGTCGCGCCATGCGTCGATGCGCGCCAGCATGTCGTCGGCGCCGAGGCTAGCCACCGGACTTCCCCGTTCCCATCGACACGCGCGGGATCGGCGCGATCTCGACGCGGCGGTTGCGGGCGCGGCCTTGCGCGTCCTTGTTCGAGGCCACCGGCTGCTGCGAGCCGAAGGCGGCGGAGAATACCGACGCGGCCGGCACGCCCGCGTCTATCAGCGCGCGCGTCACCGTCAGCGCGCGCTGGGCCGACAACTCCCAGTTGTCGGCGAACTGGCGGTTGCCGTCGCGCACCTGCCGGTCGTCGGTGAAGCCGCTGACCATCAGGATCTCGTCGCGATTGCGCAGATAGGCCTTCAAGGGCGCGGCCAGGCTCTTGAGTACCTCCTGCCCCTCGGGCTGCAGCTCGGCCGAGTTCAGCGCGAACAGCACGCTGCCGCTGATGCCGATGCGCCCGTTCACCAGCGTCACGCGCCCCGCGGCCAGCGGGCCGGCCAGCGCCTGTTCCAGGCTCTCGCGGCGATGCATCTCCTGCTGGCGCTGCTTGACCTCGTTGTCCAGCCGCGAGGCGAGTTCGAGCTGGATACCGATCACCCCCAGCAGAATCAGCACGAAGGCGCCGAGCACCACCGACATCAGGTCGCCGAAGACGGCCCAGGTCGGTACGGTCGGCTCGACGCCGGCGTCGATCTCCTCTCTCATGCCGCCTCTGCGTCCGGTGCGCGTTGGCCGGCGACCTGCTGCAGGTCTTCGAGGATCTGCTTCTGCGAGCGCATGCTGAGGTCGACCACTTCGCGGGCCTGCGCCACGTAGTAGGCCAGCTGCTCGTCGCTGCGGGCCATCGACTTGTCGAGCGCGGCCTCGATGCGCTGCAGATGCGCGACCAGCTTGTCGTTCGACTCGCTGAACAGCTGCACCGCCACGCCGAACGCTTCGCCCAGGCTGGCGACCTCGGCGGCGCTGCCGGTGACCTGCGCCGCCACGTCGGTCAGCTTGCCGGTCTCGGCCTCGACCTTGTCGGTGAAGCGCGAGCCGATGCGTTCGAGCAGTTCCGCGCTGGTACCGACCAGCGTGTCGACCGCCTCGCGTTGCGCGGTGGAGGTCCGGCTGACCTGTTCGAGCAGCGTGGACAGGCTCTCCATCAGGCGGGTGCGTTCCTCCAGCATCGCGTTGTCGCGCGCCATTTCATCGGACAGCTTGCGCCGCAGTTCGGCAATGGCGTCGGCCGCCACGCGCGGCGCTTCGCCGGCGACCTGCGCCAGACGGGCGACTTCGGCGATGGTGGCGCCTGCCTGCGCCTGCGTCTGGGCAGTGATTTCCTGCGCGGTGCGCTCGAGCGTCTCGCAAATCTGCTGCTGCCGCTCCACGGTCTGCGCGCCGGTCGCTTCCCATTGCTGGCGCAGCCCCGCGGCAATGCCGTCCAGCTTCGCGCTCCAGGTGGCGAGACGCTGTTCGTCCTGCGCGGCCAGCTGCGCGCGCAGTTCGGCCTGCGCCTGCGCGACCGTGGTCAGCAGCGCGCTCGCATTCCGTTCGAAGGCGCCGGCGGCCGTCGCCAGCGCCTGCTGGTTCTCGCTGGCGATCGCGCCGATGGCGTGCTCGTGGCTGGACAGCGTCGCGCTCCAGTTGGCGAGGCGCTGCGCGTCCTGCGCGGCCAGCTGCACGCGCAGCTCGGCCTGCGCCTGCGCGACCGTGGTCAGCAGCGCGCTCGTATTCCGTTCGAAGGCGCCGGCGGCCGTCGCCAGCGCCTGCTGGTTCTCGCTCGCGATCGCGCCGAGGGTGCGCTCGTGGCCGGACAGTGCTTCGTTCCAGCGGGCCGAAGTCGCGGCGGCTGCCGTGTCGATGCGCTGCGCGACCTGCTCCAGCCATCCCGCCGAGCGCTGCTCGAAGTTGGCGGTGAACCCGTCGAGCGTGCCGCGCAGGCCGTCGGCCAGCGCCGCACTGGTACGCCGGTGCTCCGCCAGCGCCTCGCTCCACAGGCCGGCCACCTGCGTCGTGGTCGCATCGAAACGCGACGCCAGGCCTTCCAGCTGCTGCTGCATCGATTGCGTGACGGTGTCGCGCAGCCCGGCCGCTTCGCGCGCCAGGCCGCTCATGGTGGCTTCCACCGCCGGCTGGATCGCCGCGCTGGCGGCGCGCGCGCTCTCGGCGACGCCGTCCTTCAGCGATTGCTCGACCGATGCGGCCAGGCGCGTGTACACCGCTTCGGTCTTGCCGTGGAAGGCGTCCTGGCTGGCGGCGAGCCGTTCGGTCAGTGCCTGGCTCTGCTGCTCCATCGCGGCCATCATCGCGTTCAGCCGGTCGACCAGCACCGGCATCGTCTCGGCCTGGCGCTGCATCAGCTTGAAGGCTTCCTCGCGCTGATGGACCCGCGAATGGACACGCAAGGTCGTCGCGATATGAGCGTCCAGCAGCTGCGCGGCGTCGATCCGCTCGCGCCGGCACAGCGCCGACAGCAGCCCCAGCATGGCCGAGGTCGCCATGCCCGCCACCGAGGTACCGAAGGCGAAGCCCAGGCCCTTGACCGGCGCGGCGAGCGAGGCGCGGATGGCCTGCAGATCGGTGGCGGTTTCCAGCGCCAGGCCGGTGCCCTTCAGCGTGGCCACCATGCCCAGAAACGTCCCTAGCATGCCGAGCAGCACCAGCAGGCCGACGAAATACGAGGTCAGTGCGGGTCCCGGCAAGGCGACGCGCTCGCCTTCGACGCGCAGCCGGACGGCCTGGCGCAGGCCCGGATCGATGCGTTCGAGCCAGGTGCCCAGGGTCGCCGGCGTCTCGGACAGGCCGCCGACGGCCTGTGTCAGGCTCTCCGTCGCGCGGCGATAGCGTTGGAGCTCGTAGGCGCCGCCGACATAGAAGCCGCCGATCAGCAGCGTCACGGCGAACGCCAGCGCATTCGAGCCCGCGTAGCCGGCGCCGATCCAGCCGACGGCCAGCAGGCCCGCCAGGAACACAACAAGTTGAATAGGGAATCGGGTCATGATGTTCTGGTTAGCTGCCGGATCGATTGGCGCCAAGGGCCGCGACCAATCCCTCGACGGGTTGGAAGCGCAGGTCCAGTTCGGCCAGCAGCAGGTCTTCCATATCGCGGCGGAACACGCGGCGCCATGCGCCGGGCGCGACCGTCGCCGTCACGCCGGCCGGCTCGGGCCTTGCAGTGGTGTCGGCGGGTTGCGCGGCTTCGGCGGCTTCGGGGGCTTCGGGGGCTTCGGCCGTATTGTCGGTATTGTCGGTATTGGCGGTGTTGGCGCTCGCCGCCCGGGCCAGCGCGTTTTCCTCCGCCTGCCGCAAGCGCAGGTAGTGCGCCTCGAGCACGGCCGGCAGGTTGGCCAGCAACGCCTGCTCCCGCGCGCCCATCACGCGTTCCATCACCGCATCGAGCATGGCGAGCCGGCCCTGGCCGGGACGCCGGGCCAGCGCCCCGCGCAGGCGGCCGCGCAGATCGCCGATGGCGGTCTCCATCCTCTGCTGCAGCGTCTGGTAGCGCTGGCGGTAGATCGCAAAATCGGCCGACGCATCGAGCGCTTCCGCCGGCATGGGCCGGACCGGACTGCGCCGCCCCCTGGCCGAGGCGCGGTCGTCGCGGATGGCGTCGACCAGCATCGCCCGCACCCGCGCGCTGTCGGCGGCTTCGTCGCCGACGGCCGCACGCGCGCCGGCCGCGGGCACGGCCGGCGGATTGCCGTTGAGCGCCGACGACAAGGCGATCGCGTCGGTCCAGCCCAGCCATTGGCTCAGCTGGCCCGACAGCGACGGGGCCGATTCGGGGGCCTGGGCTTCGGTCAGGTGCGCAAGCAACCGGATCAGCGTCTGTCCGCCGGGGGCTGCGCTCGGGGGCACTTGCAACATAGCGCCTGAGTGAAAAACCCCGCAGTTTACACTGCCGGGGCCGCGTTTCGGCCGCGGCGGGCGTAAGCCCGCGATTGCTACGGTCGGGTCTGCGCCCTGAGCTGATCGTTCGCCAGTTGCAGCATGCGCAGCGCTTCGTCGAAGACGCCGGCCGTACGTGGATCGGCCAGTCCTTGCGCTTGCGCGCCGTCCCGGTCTGCCGTGACACCGCGTATCAGTGCATCGAGCATGCCGGGCTGCTGTTGTTCCGCGCGCTGCAGCAGCATGTGCAGCAGGTAAGCGCAGGCGCCGAGGCGGTGCTCGTCGGGGTGCTGGGGATTTGGGGCGCTCATCGTCATCCTCCCTGGCCGGTGTCAGCGGAAATCTGGCTACTGAGACGGAACGGTCCGGCGCGCAGGCATTCTACCGTCGCCCAGCGCAGCGGCCGGCGGCATGGCGGCTTGAGCGAGGCACGCTTCCTGCGGTCCGCGCCGCAAATCGGAAGCGCGCTGCGGCGAGGCTGGCCAGAATCGCGCGGTCCGCGTCGCGGACACGAGCCGGACCGCGGTGGCGGCGCAGCAGCACGCCAGCCGGCACGCCGCGGCTCCTCCCTCAACGCTCACCTCCCTACTTCTCCCATGCACACCTCTTCGACGGGCGCCGCCGCGCCCCAGCAGGCCATTTCCCTTCCATTCCCGCTTGAGTCCGGCGCCAATCCCGCGGCGGCACGCGGATTACCTCTACTGGAGTTAGACGCCGGCGAAGCGCGCGTCGCGCTCGAACCGCGCCCCGACATTCTCCGACTGAACGCGGTATTCCAGGCGCTGGAGCAGGAAAGGCAGCGAGATCCGGGCGCACATCCGCGCGATCTGCTTGGCACGCTGCTGGAAAGCCATCAGTTCCGGCTGAGCAACTGCCTGATCCAGGACGTCGAGCGGGCGGGCGGCCTCGTCAACCGGCGCGACACCACGTCGGCCGAAACGCTGGCGGCCAGCATTGCGCGGTACCTCGCCGGCCCGAATCTTCCGCGGGACGACACGTTGCGGGGGCGTCTCGCCTCGGTCCTCGGCGACGCCGAGCGGCCGCAGGTGGCCGGCAGGACAACGGCACGCGCGGGGCTGCTGGAGCAAGCCGCGCATCTCGCGCTGCGCCCGGACGCTTCGCCTTCGTTGGTCTGCGCCATGGAGCAAGGGCTGGCAGCGATGCCGGCGGATCTGCAGGCCGCCTGGCTGGCCGAGTGGCTGTCGTGGCCGCAGCCGCCCGCCGGTATCCAGGACAAGGCGATGGCACTGATCCACGGCGGTCAATTGAGCGACGCGGCGCGGACGAACCTGCTGGCAAAGGTCACCGTGCGCAATCTGATGAGCCCGCCGGCGGGCTCGCCAGCGTCGCTGTATCGGCTGTGATCGCCGAGCGCTAGCGCCCGGCAGGCTGCGCCGGCACTGCGGCCCTCGCCTTCTGCCGCAGTTCCTCGGCGCTGCCGACCTGCCGGAACAGCGGCCCGCCGGGCGCGAAGCTGTCGGCGATCTTCAACGGACCGATGACGACAGGCTCGAAGCCGGCGGCCCGCACCAGTTCGGAGGCGGTGTCGAGCGCGGCCCGGTCGTCGCTGGCGATGGGTATCGCGATCCGCGGTTCCTGATGGTGCCGGGTCGCAAAATCGCTGGCGCTGGTGAAATTGAAGGCGCGCACGATGCGCGCCCCCGGCAGGTATTTCGACGTGGTCGGACCGATGCCGTTGGCCAGCGCATCCTCGCCCGCGGCGCCATCGCGATGGCGATAGGCGTTGGTGGCGTCCAGCACCACCTTGCCGGCCATCCCGCGGCCATGCGCCTTGCCGATCTCAGGCAGCGCGCCGTAGGGCACGGCAACGAACAGCACGTCACCGAAAGCGACCGCCTCCGCCACCGTGCCCGCCCGGGCCTGCGGCCCCAGGCCATCGACCAGCGGCTTGAGCTGTTCCGGATGCCGCGACGAGAACAAGACCGGATAGCCGGCCTTGACCCATAGCCCTCCGACCGTGCCACCGATCCGGCCGCTGCCGATCACGCCGATCTGCATCGGCTTGCTGCCCGATGGACGGGGCACCGACTGCTGCGGCGAAGGTGAAGGTGAAGGTGACGCGGATTGCGCCGAGGCGAGGCCGGGCAATGCGGCCGGCAGCAGCATCGCGCCACCGACTGCCAGCAGCCGCCGCCGGTGCGCATCCGGGCGCTGCGGCAGCGGCAATGGATTCGATGGCCTCAATGGGGGCGCTAACCGAGTCGGCAAATGGATCGGCAACTGTGCCGGCAAGCGCGTCCGCAGCAGGCGCGGAAGCCGACGCAATAACGGGCGGTCCATGGCAATGTCCTCCAAGCGGCAAGCGGCAAGCGGCAAGCGGCAAGCGGTGGCGGGAAGAGCGGCGTGAACGCTGCCCTGACCGCGGCTACTGTGGCCACTCTAGGTCAAATTGCCGGTGGCCTCCATGCCGTTGCCGCCAGCGCTGCGGCTTAGAATGCCTGTCCAACGCCGCCTTGTCCCGCCAGCCGGCGATGCAACGCCGATCGATTTTTCCCGCATGGACTCCAGTCTCGACGTCAGCCTCGACCGTTTGTCATCCGAACCCCTGAGCGCGCAGATCGCCGGCAATCTGCGCCTGGCGATCCGCGACGGGCGGCTGGCGCCCGGCGCGCGGCTGCCCTCGTGGCGCGATCTCGCGGCCCGGCTTGGCGTGGGCCGCGGCACCGTCCGCAGCGCCTATGAACGGCTGATCGACGAGCGGCTGGTGGTCGCGGCCGGAGCAGCCGGTACCCGCGTCGCCGCCCAGCCGGCGCGAACCGAGTCCGCAGCCGCGCCGGCGCCGGCGCTGAACGCGCCGCTGAGCGGCCTCCTCCACGACTTCTCCGCGCTTCCGCTGCCGTTCGAGATGGGCGTGCCGGCGCAGGACGCGTTCCCGGCCAAGCTGTGGTCCCGGCTGCGGGCGCGGGCGCTGCGTACCGGCGCGATGTCGCCGGTCACCTATCCCGATCCGCGCGGCGCGGCGGCGCTGCGCTCGCAACTGGCCAGCTATCTGGCGATCGCGCGCGGCATCCATTGCGTGCCTGACCAGATCGTGCTGACCGCCGGCTATCGCGGCGGGCTGGGGCTGACGCTGGCCGCGCTGCAACTCGCCGGCCGCACCGCCTGGATCGAAGAGCCGGGCTATATGGTCACGCGGACCGGCCTGCAACTGGCCGGGCTGCGCGCGGTGCCGATCCCGGTGGACGCGCACGGGCTCGATGTCGAACGCGGCCTCGCGCTGGCGCCCGAGGCGGCGCTCGCCGTGGTCACGCCCGGGCAGCAGGCGCCGACGGGCGTGCCGCTGTCGCCCGCACGGCGCCAGGCGCTGCTGCGCTGGGCCGCCCGCGCGCAGGCGTGGATCGTCGAGGACGACTATCTGAGCGAACTGCAATTGCAGGGCCGCGCGGCACCGGCCTTGGCGGCGACCGATCGGCACGGCCGCGTGATCCATATCGGGACGTTCAGCAAGACCATGAGCCCGGCGCTGGGGCTGGGCTTCGTGGTGGCGCCGCTGCCGCTGGCGGAACGCTTCGCCGAGGTGGCCGGCTGCCTGGCTCCCGCGCCGAACCTGGCGACACAGCTGGCGTTTGCCGAGTTCATGGCCGAGGGCCACTATCTGCGCCATCTGCGGCATATGAAGGCGCTGTATGCACAGCGGCGCGATGCGCTGCGCGGCCTTCTGCGGACCCTCCTGGACGCCCGTCCGGGCCCGCAGGCGGACGTCGATGCGATGGCCGGGCTGGCCGTGCGGCTTCGGCTGCCGCCCCACTGCGACGATCGGGCGATCGCGGCCGAAGCGGTGCGGCGCGGCATCGCGCCCTCCGCCGTCTCGCGCTGGTATGCCGACCCCGGGCGGCACCCGCAGCAGCGCGGCCTGCTGCTCGGCGTCACCAATCTGAGCGAGGCGCGGCTGGAGCCGGCCTGCGACACGTTGATGGCATTGCTGGCCGAGATGCGCTGAGCCCTCGCAGCAGTCCCTGGCAGTCAGCAGAACCCCGTAACAGCCTGCTGCAGCACGCTGCGGCGATGCCGTGCGCCGATACCGTAGCCGGACGCGCAATGTGCAGGCATTCGATGGTGCCTGCATTTGCTCAGATCTTGGTACTGTTCCCGCCGGCCCCCCGCCCCCTACCATCCCCACCTGTCGATCCGGACGGATCCTCCGTCGTTGCCAATCGTGGGGTGTCATGAACAAGCAAGTCGTTATCGTCGGAGCCGGCTTTGCCGGCATGTATGCGGCGCTGGCCGCCGCCAGACTGCGCGATCGCCACGGCGTCGCGCCGGATGCCATCGAGATCGTGGTGGTGGCGCCCGAAGCCGCCATCACGCTGCGGCCGCGTCTCTATGAGAGCGCGCCGGCGCGCATGGCGGCGCCGCTCGATGCGCTGTTCGACACCGTCGGCGTGCGCTTCATCGCCGGCTGGGCCGACACCATCGACACCGCCGCCGGCCGCGTCGCGCTGCGCGATGGCGAAGGCCGGTACAGCGAAATTCGCTACGACCGGATGGTGCTCGCCGCCGGCAGCCGTCTGGCGATGCCGGCGCTGCCCGGCCTGTCCCGGTTTGCCTTCAGCGTCGATCAGCGCGAAGACGCGGTCGCACTGGAGCGGCATCTGTCCGCGCTGGCCGAGCGGCCGTGGTCGACGGCGCGCAATACGGTCGTGGTGGCCGGCGGCGGCTTCACCGGCATCGAGACCGCCGCCGAAATGCCGGCGCGCCTGCGTGCCGCGCTCGGCGACGACAGCGAAGTACACGTGATAGTCGTGGAGCAGGCGGATGCCATCGGTCCCGATCTCGGACCCGGGCCGCGTCCCGTCATCGAGCAGGCGCTCGACGCGCTGGGGGTGCAACGCCGGCTGGGCGTCGCGGTAACGGCGGTCGACGCCCACGGCATCACGCTCAGTGACGGCAAGCGGATCGATGCCGCCACCGTCATCTGGACCGGCGGCGTCACGGCGACGCCGCTGACGCAGCAGATCCCCGCCGAGCGCGACCGCGCCGGACGGCTGCTGGTCGATCGCGACCTGCGCGTGCCGGGCGTCCCGAGCGTGTTCGTCGCCGGCGATGCCGCGAGCGCCCTGACCGATGAAGCGGGCCACCGCACGCTGATGTCCTGCCAGCATGCGATGCCGCTTGGCCGGGTCGCCGGCAACAACGCGATGACGGATCTGCTGGGCGTCCCGGCGACGCCGTATGCCCAGCCGCGCTATGTCACCTGCCTGGACCTCGGTCCGTGGGGTGCGGTACTGACCCAAGGGTGGCAGCGCGACGTCCAGCTCGCCGGTGCGGAAGCCAAGGCGCTGAAGCGGCAGATCAATCGGCAGTGGATTTATCCGCCGCTGGCGCACCGGGGAACGGCGTTCGAGATGGCGGAGCCGGGGTATCACCCAAAGGCCGGGTAGCCGTCAGGGCGCCGCGTTGGCGGGCGGCGTCCGCTCATCCGTTCGACCGCGATATGTAGTTCAGGATGCAACTCCCCGCGCAGCCCATCAGGGTGTTGCCGAGCCCAAATACGGCGGCCGCGGCGAGCCAGTCATGCGTGGCGGCGAAGGTGATGCCGCTCGCGCCGGCTACCAGGCCGAAGGCGACGGTACCGACCAGCCCGCCGGCCAGTTTGGGATGGGCGAGGCACCAATGGAGGCGGGCGCCATCCCGCCCTGCATCGGTGTCGATGGCGATGCGCGTTTCGCGAAACAAGCCGTAGCCATCATGGTGATCGTCCTCAAGGTCAAGCGTGGCAAGGTTGACGGCAAGGTGAGGCGGAAGCAGCGGAGTACGGTTGGTCTGCAAGATCAGGCTCCTGAGCAAATGGATTGGTGGAACGATGGTTGGAACGACGCTGTGCGCCGATCGCTCAGCCACTCGGCATGGCGATGCGCCGGATCGTATGCAGCCGGGTCAGGCAGCCAAAGTCCCGCGCGTTGCCTCGCGCCCGAGAACGAACAAAGCGAGCACAAAAGCACAGATCTGGGTCGCGTGCCGCGCGCCCGCCTCGGGGAAGCCGCGCCGCCTGCGCATTTCGCCGGAAGGTCCCGCGGGCGAGCCGCCCCGGCCGTGATCGCCGTCTAGCATGGACTGGCAGGCCAACTGAAGCGGCGGGCGCCCTGCCCCCGCAGCCTGCCAGGAGACCGCCATGACCACACCGAATGCCGACAAGCTGTTCACCGGCCCGATTCCCGAGCTGTACGAGCAATATCTCGTGCCGATGATCTTCCAGCCCTATGCCGACGACCTGGCCCGCCGCGTGGGCGAGCGGCGCCCTTCCCGCGTGCTCGAGATCGCCGCCGGCACCGGCGTGGTCACGCGCGCGATGGCCAGGGTGCTGCCCGACGAGGCCGAACTCGTCGTCAGCGACCTGAACGCGCCGATGCTGGCGCGTGCCGAGGCGGCCGGCCTCGGCGGCCGCGTGGCCGAATGGCGCCAGGCCGATGCGATGCAATTGCCGTTCGACGATGGCAGCTTCGATCTGGTGGTGTGCCAGTTCGGCGTGATGTTCTTCCCGGACAAGGCCAGGGCCTTCGCCGAAACGCGCCGCGTACTGCGGCCCGGCGGTGCGTTCCTGTTCAATGTCTGGGACCGCATCGAGGAGAACGACTTCGCCAACGCGGTGTCACGCGCGCTGGCCGAGTGCTTTCCCGACTCGCCGCCGGACTTCATGGCCCGGACCCCGCATGGCTACCACCAGCGCGACGCCATCGAACGCGACCTGCGCGCGGGTGGCTTTGCCTCGGCACCCAGCTTCGACACGGTAGGCAAGCGCAGCCAGGCCCAGTCGGCCCGCGTGCCGGCGGTCGGCTTCTGCCAGGCGACGCCGATGCGCGCCGAGTTCGAAGCGCGCGGCGGCGATGCGATGCAACGCGCCACCGACTATTGCGAGGCCGCGCTGCGCAGCCAGTTCGGCGAAGGACCGATCGAGGGCCGGATATCGGCGCATGTGATCGCGGTGACCGCATGATGGCGCGCTCTGCATGATGGCGCGGGCTGCATGACGGCGCGGGCTGCATGATGGCGGCATGGCGGCGGCGCGGCGCGATCGCTGGTGTATGCTTGCCACCGCGCCGATCGAAGGCGGCGCGAACGCGCGCATCGTCGAGGCGATCGCCGCGACGTCGCTTCCCGCGCGGCATTTCACCGCTACCCTGCTCCGTCACCGACAACGCATGAAAGACCCGAGGCCGAGCGCATCCGCCCCGCACCGACGCATCACCATCCATGACGTGGCCCGCGAGGCCGGCGTCTCGCTGACGACGGTATCGCATGCGCTGAACGATCGCGGCGTGGTCGATCCGGCCACGCGCGCTCGGGTCAAGCAGATCGCCCAGCAGCTTGGCTATCGGCCCAGCGTGCGCGCGCAGCGGCTGCGCTCGGGCCGCGCCAACAGCATCGCGCTGGTGTCGTCGATGCCGTTCGCGGTGGCGGGCGGCACCTCGCGGCTGGGCTTCATGATGGAAGTGGCGGCAATCGCCGCCGAAGCGGCGCTGGGCCGCGGCCTTGGCGTCGTGCTGGTGCCGCCGCTGGAGGGCGCGGGCGGGCTGCTGGACAGCCTGGACATCGATGGCGCGATCGTCATCGAGCCGGTCGCCAACGACGCGCATATCGCGCTGCTGCGCCAGCGCGGCGTCAGCATCGTGTCGATCGGCCGCGAGCCGGGAACCGAAGACCCGGTGCCCTTCGTCGATCTGCAATCCGAATACACCGCGCGGCTGCTGCTCGAGCATCTGCATGCGCAGGGCCGGCGCCGCATCGGCCTGCTGATCGGCGCGACGCCGCGCCAGTCCTATGTGGAGACCGAGCGCGCCTATCGCGCCTTCGTGGCCGCGGCGGGCCTGCCCTGCCATATCGTCACCGCGCAGGAGAGCGAAGGCGAAGCGGGTGGCGCCGCCGCCTGCGCGGCACTGCTGCGCGAGCAGCCGGACATCGATGCGCTATGCGCGCCGGTCGATGCCTTCGCGGTCGGCGCGATCGCGCATGCGCAATCGCTCGGCAAGCGGGTGCCGCAGGACCTGATGGTGGTGACCCGCTACGATGGCATTCGCGCGCGCAGCCACCAGCCGCCGATCACCGCGGTCAATCTGCATCTCGAACGGGTCGCGTCGCTGGCCGTCGAACTGCTGTTCGAGCATATCTCGGGCGGGCGCGAACGTGCGTCCGTGGCGGCGCCGCTGCCCGAGTTGGTGCCGCGCGAATCGTCGGCTACGTCAGCTATGTCGGCGACCTCCGCGGGCTCGGTGACGTCCGCCAGGCCCGCGACGTCAGCCCCGAACTAGCACCACCAGTCCCGATACCAGCGCGAACACCAGCACGCCGATCCGCAGCATGCGCTGGTTGATGCGCCGGTGCACCAGATGGCTGGCCAGCATGCCGGCGCCCAGCACCGGCAGCATGCCGAGCGCGTAGTGCCACTGCGGCGCGTCCAGCCGCTCGCCCACCGCCAGCACGATCAGCGAGATGATCTCGCCCACCAGGAAGCACAGCGCCACGGTCGCGCGCAGCGTGGCCACCGGCGCATGCTGGTAGGCCAGCGCGAGCGGCGGGCCGCCGACGCCGGTGGCGGTCTCGGTCACGCCGGTGATCAGGCCGGTCGAGGCGAAGGTCATCTTGCCGGGCGTGAATGCCGGCGCAATCAGCGACACCACGGCCGCCAGGATCGTGCTGCCGCCGACCAGCGCATTGAGCCAGGCCATCGGCACCGCCACCAGCACCCACAGGCCGCCGAAGGTACCGGCCAGCCGTCCGGCGCTGATCCAGCCGGCGCCGCGCAGATCGATCGCATGCCGCTCGCGCCAGGCCACATAGGCGTTCAGCGGCAGCATCGCGATCAGCAGCGAACCGGGCAGCATCGCCGGCGCGGCCAGCGCGAGCACCGGCACCACGATCAGCGCGAAGCCCATGCCGGTGGTGCCCTGGACCAGCGCGCCGGCGAACACGGCGAGCCAGACGCTCAGCATCGTCGTATCGAACATCATGCCTGCGCCCCGCCCTTCGCCGCCTTGGGACGCGACGCACGATTGGCGGCGCGGTGAACGTCGGCCGGATCGTGCAGTTTGGTGATCGGCGCGTTGGCGATGGTCTGCTCGGCCATCTGGCGGATCTCGCGCATCAGCGCGCGCGCATCCCAGTCCAGCGGCCAGCCGTCCCACAGGCGCAGCCGGCCGTCGACGAAGACGCCGCGGATCTGGTCGCGATTGGCCAGCCGCACCAGCTCCCAGCTCAGGTCCCACGACGGCGTCATCTCCGGTACATCGCAATCGACCAGCAGGAAGTCGGCCTGCTTGCCGGCCGCGATCTCGCCGGTGACGTTGCCCAGGCCGGCAGCATCGGCGCCGTCGTACGTCGCCATGTCGAGCCAGCGCCAGCCGGCGCCGCAGGACGAGTCGCCGACGCCGATGCCGAAGGCGAAGCGCTGCGCCGCCTCGGCATAGTCGAGCAGGCGGAAGCCGTCGCTGCGGGTGCCGTCGGTGCCCAGCCCCAGGCGCACGCCAAAGGTCGCCATGGTCTCGGCCGGCGCCACCGCATTGCCCTTCCAGGCGCTGGCGACGGGGTTGTAGGCCACCGCCGCGCCGCGCTCGGCCAGCAGGCGGATCTCGTGCGGCGTCACCAGCGTCGCGTGCGCCAGCAGCGCGGCCGGGCCCAGCGCGCCGACCGCCTCCAGATGTTCGATCGGCCGCTGGCGGCGCGCATTGAGCGAACGCTCCACGGCGACCAGATGTTCGTTGGCGTGCGTCTGGAAGACGCGGCCCGCTTCCTCGCACAGCCGATAGACGTCGCGCAGCATCGTGTCGCTGGCCACCTCGGGAATCGAGATCGCCAGCGACGGCACCACCAGCGGATGATCGTCGTACATCGCCAGATGGCGCTCGGCACGGCGCAGGATCGGCGCGGCGTCGAGGGTCTGGCCGCCGGGGCGATCGTTGCAGATCAGGCCCAGCACGCAGCGCACGCCGGCCTCGCCGACCGCCTGCGCGATCGCCTCCAGCCCCGCATCGGCACGCGTGCCGGCATCGCACACCGTCGTGAAGCCGCCGCGCAGCGCCTCGAGCGCGGCGAGCTTCGACGACAGGTACAGATGCGTCTCGGTCAGGCTGCCCTCCAGCGGCACCCACACGCGCCGGAAAATCTCCGAGGGCTCGCCGAACACCAGCGACTTGCCGAACGATTGCGTCAGATGATGATGGGTATCGATCATGCCCGGCATCAGCAGCATGCGCGGCAACGACAGCGTGGGCAGATGCGGGAATTGCGCGGCGATCTGCGCGGCCGGGCCGACTGCGGCGAAGCGGCCGTCCTGCACCACGATCGCGTGGTCGCGCACGATGCCGTCGCGCAGCAGCGTCCATTCGGGCAGCAGCACCTGCGGGCGGTCGAAGGACGCGGGGCGCAGCGCGGCGCGGTCTGGATCGGCGGACGGATCGGTGAAGCGATCAGTGAAGGGAGCGGGGAAAGCGGAGGAAGAAAGCGACATACGTTCTACGAGTTGCGGCGCATGCAGGCGGCGGCATGGCCAGATAAGCGGATGACTGCTCCCTCTCCCGCTTGCGGGAGAGGGGTAAAAAACCTGCGGACTACAAGGCGCGACTCAATGAGCGACTCAATGCGCGACCGGCACCTTCTCCATGCCGCGCCGCAGCCCGGTATGGAAGAACAGGAAGTTCATCAGCGCCGCCGTGATCGCGCCCATCGCCACGCCGTTGCCGACCAGGATGCGGATGTTGGCCGGCACGCTGGCATAGATGCCCGGCACCAGGATCGGCAGCAGCCCGACCGCCACCGCCACCGCGACGATGTACATGTTGGCGTGGTCGCGCAGGTCCACCTTGCGCAGCATGTCGATGCCCATGGTGCCGACGATGCAGAACACGATCAGCCCGGTGCCGCCGACCACGGCCTCCGGAATCGCGGCGATCAGCGACGACACCGGCGCCAGCAGCCCGAACACCACCAGGATGCCGCCCGATACCGCGGTGACGAAGCGCGAGCGCACGCCGGTCGCCCGCACGATGCCGATGTTCTCGCCGCTGGTGATGATCAGCGAGGTGCCGAACAGCCCGCCGAGCAGCGACGTCAAGGCGTCGCCGCGAATCGTGCGCGGCACGTCGCGCTGCTCGTCGATCGGCTTGCCGACCGCATCGCCGATCGCGATGGTCTGGCCGGTCGCCTCCACCATCGACACGATCGAGAACACCATCAGCGGAATCGCCGCGATCAGGTCGAACTTCGGCATGCCGAACGGCAACGCGGACGGCAGCGCCAGCACCGGCCACAGCGACAGATGCTCGCTGTGGAAGGCGCCGATGCCCACCGCCACCAGCGCCCCGCCCAGCAGCCCGAGCAGGATGGCCAGCTGCCCCAGCATGCCGGTCAGCACGCGCGAGAACAGCACGGTGAAGGCGATCGTCGCGAACGCCAGCAGCAGGTTCATCGGCGCGCCGAAGCCCGGCGTACCGGGCTGCCCGGCGATCAGCTTGCCCGAGACCTGCGCCAGATTGATCGCCACCAGCAGCAGCATGGTGCCGACCACCGCCGCGGGGAAATAGCGCAGGCAGCGCCGAAACACCGGCAGCACGAGGAAATAGAAGACGCCGGTCAGGATCACCGCGCCGGCCGCCGTCTGCACATCGGTCTGCTGCGCGATCAGGATGAACAGCACGATCGGCGCGCCGCCGGGCAGCATGATGAACGGCAGCCGGGCGCCGATGCCCTTGGGCCCGAACGATTGCAGCAAGGTGCCCAGGCCGCAGATCACGAAGGTCGCGCTGAGCAGCTGCATCGCCAGCGCGGCCGGAAAATTGAGCGCCTTGCTCATCAGGAACACGGACGCAATCGGCGATGCGGCCATTACCAGCACATGCTGCATGCCGAAGGCGAACAGCCGCCGCCATGGCAATACCTCGTCGACGGCCGCGGGAGCGGGTTGGGTCATGGGGATCTCCTCCTTGGATGGCAGCGGCGTGTGTTGGCGAGTGGCGCGATCGGTGAGCCGCGCCGCTGCCTTCATGCCTCTATGCGTCTATGCGCCCGTCTGTGCGTATTTCGCCGCTGAATGATAAAAAACCGCGTAACCAAAACGTTTTGGTTAGTCTATGCGAAGGCCCGCGGCCATGCAAGCGGGCGTTCGAAACCAGCGGTATCGGCTGTGTTGCCCTGCGCTGCGGGCCGGCGAAGGTCGTGACGGGAATGCGCGACAGAATCAGGCCGGCGAAGGTCCGGCCGCGCTCGCATTCAGTCCCAGCGTGGCATTCAGTCCCAGCGTGGACTTGAGCATCTCGTAGACCTGCCGCGTGGCCGGATTGATCACGTCCGGACGCATCCACAGGTAGTACGCGACATCGGGCAGGCGGGGCATGCCGTCGTTCTCGCCGAGCACGCGCATATCGGGCCCGAGCAGCTCGATGCTGCGCGCGGTCACGCCCAGGCCGGCCCGGATCGCGGCCTTGATGCCGATCAGGTTCGGCGCCAGATAGCCCGGCCGCCACGGCACCTGCGCCAGTTCCAGCGCCTCCAGCGCCAGCCGGCGGAACAGGCTGGGCTCGTCGGCCAGGATCAGCGGCACCGGCCGCGAGATGTCGTGCACGTAGTCGGCCGCGCAGATCCATACGGTCGGCGAGGTCCGCAGCACCACGCCTTCCAGCGCCGGATCGCTGCGCGTCGACAGCGTCAGGTCGATCTCGCCCCGGCGCAGCGATTCCATCAGGAAGGGGCTGCGCCCGATTCCGTGACCGATTTCAATCCCGCTTCCAAGCCCGATTCCATTCCAGCTTCCGCGACCCATGCCGTCACCGCTCGCGCCACTGATCGCGCCACCGATCGCGCGGCCGATTACGTCGATGCCCGGACCTTGAAGGCCTGGCTGCACGACGGCGCCGAGATCGCCCTGCTGGATGTGCGCGAGCACGGCCAGTACGGCGAATCGCATCTGTTCCTCGCCGTGCCGCTGCCCTACAGCCGCCTCGAGCTCGAGATCGGCCGCCTGGTGCCGCGCCGCGATGTGCGCGTGGTGGTCTACGACCATGACGAGAGCGTCGCCGTGCCGGCCGCCGCCGCGCTGCGCGCCGCGGGCTACACCAACGTGCACGTGCTGCGCGGCGGCACCGCGGCCTGGGCCGCGGCAGGCTATGCGCTGTTTGCCGGCGTCAACGTGCCATCGAAGACCTTCGGCGAGCTGGTCGAGCACAAGCTGCATACGCCCCGCATCGGCGCCGAGCAGCTGCATGCGATGCAGGCCCGCGGCGACAAGCTGGTGGTGCTCGACGGCCGGCCGCTGTCCGAATACCGCAAGATGAATATCCCCGGCGCGATCTGCTGCCCGAACGGCGAGCTGGCCTACCGGCTGCGCGACCTGGTGCCCGACCACGACACGCCGATCGTGATCAATTGCGCGGGACGCACGCGCAGCATCATCGGCGCGCAGACGCTGATCAACCTGGGCATCCCCAATCCGGTCTACGCGCTGGAGAACGGCACGCAGGGCTGGTATCTGGCCGATTACCAGCTCGAGCACGGCAACGACCGGCACTATCCCGAGAAGACGGACACCAGCACGCTCGAACCGATGCGCGCGGCGGCGGCGCGGCTGGCCGAGCGCCACGGCGTGGCCACCGTCGACGCCGCGACCGTGCAGGGCTGGGCCCGCGACGCCACGCGCACGCTGTTCCTGTGCGACGTGCGCACGCCGGAGGAATTCGCGCGCGGCACGCTGCCCGGCGCGCAACACACGCCCGGCGGCCAGCTGATCCAGGCCACCGATCAATACGTCGGCGTGCGCGGCGCGCGGCTGGTGCTGTTCGATGACGACGGCGTGCGTGCGCCGGTGGTGGCGAGCTGGCTGCGGCAGCTGGGGCACGACGCCCATGTGCTGGCGGACGGCTTGCGCAGCGGCCTGGCGTTGACCGGGCTGGCGGCCCCCGCCGCGCTGCCCGCGCTGCCGACCCTCGATGCGGCGCGCCTGGCTCGCGCGGTCGACAGCGGCGAGGTCGTCGCGATCGATCTGCGCGCCAGCATGGATTACCGCAAGGCGCATGTTCCTGGTGCGCGCTGGTCGATCCGCCCGCGCCTGGCGCAGGCGGTGGTCGGCGAGACCCGCCCGCTGGTGCTGATCGCCGATCAGCCGCAGATCGCCGCGGCCGCCGCGCTGTCGCTGCCCGCGCAGCAACGCGGCCTGGCGCGCGTGCTCGACGGCGGCATGTCCGCCTGGACCGCCGCCGGCCTGCCGCTGTCGGCCTCGCCGAACGAGCCCGCCGACCGCGACTGCATCGACTACCTGTTCTTCGTGCACGACCGCCACGACGGCAACAAGGCCGCCGCGCGCCAGTACCTGGCGTGGGAAACCAACCTGATCTCCCAGCTCGATGACGCCGAGCTGGGCAGCTACCGCCTGCCGTAGTACCACCACGCCTGGAGGAGTCCCCATGAAAAGAACCATATCCCTGTCGATGCTCGGCCTGCTGGCCGCGGCGCACCTGACCGCGGTCCCCCTCGCCACCGCCAGCGCGCAGCCGCTGACGCCGGTCGGCGGCTATCCGAGCCAGCCGATCCGCTTCGTCTCGCCCTTCCCCGCCGGCGGCGGCAACGATGCGATCACGCGCATCGTCACCAACAAGCTGGCCGCCATCACGGGCCAGCCCGCGGTGGTCGACAACCGCGGCGGCGCGGGCGGCAATATCGGCGCGAAGCTGGTGGCCGAGACCAAGCCGGACGGCTATACGCTGCTGACCTCGCAGGTGTCGCTGATGGCGGTCAATCCGACGCTGTACTCGTCGGCGGGCTTCGATCCGATCAAGAGCTTCACGCCCATCACGCAGTTGAACGCCGCGCCGCTGGCCATCGTCGTCGCCGCCGATTCGCCGCTGAAGACCTTCGCCGACCTGGTCACGCAGGCCAGGGCCGAGCCGGGCAAGCTGACCTACGCGACGCCGGGCAACGGCACGCTGTCGCATCTGGTCGGCGTGGTGCTCGACAAGGACCACAAGATCGCGCTGACGCACGTGCCGTACAAGGGTGCGGGTCCGGCCATCACCGATCTGCTCGGCGGCCAGGTGGCGACGCTGATCACCTCGACGTCGTCGGTGGCGGGCTTGGTGCAGAGCGGCAAGATGCGCGTGCTGGCGGTGACCAGCCCCAAGCGCCTGGGCGTGTTCGCCAAGGTGCCGACGCTCGACGAGCTCGGCTACAAGAACACCAGCTTCGAGGACTGGTACGGGATCTTCGCGCCGGCCGGCACCTCGCCGGAGCGCGTCGCCTACCTGCGCGCCTCGATCGTGCGGGTGCTGCAGTCGCCCGAGGTCGTCAAGCTGATCCACGACGGCGGCAGCGAGGTCGTCGCCAGCACGCCCGAGGCCTTTGCCGCGCAGCTCAACAGCGATATCGCGAAGTGGTCGCGCATCGTCAAGCTGTCGGGCGCGAAGATCGACTGATTGCCGATGCCGCTTTGACGCCATGCCCGATCCCATCCAACATTCGCCGCTGACCACGCTGATCCACGCCGGCAAGGCGCTCGACTATCCGGGCGGCCGCCCCGTCAATCCGCCGGTCGTGCGCAGCAGTACGGTGCTGTTCGACACGGTGGCGCAGCAGCGCGAGGCACGCGCACGGCGCGGCGAGGAACGCCTGTTCACCTACGGCGCGCGCGGCACGCCGACCAGCTTCGCGCTCGAGGACGCGGTCTGCGCGCTCGAAGGCGGCTACCGGACGCGGCTGTATCCGACCGGGCTCGCCGCGATCGGCATGACGCTGCTGGCCTATCTGCGCCCCGGCGACCATGTGTTGATGGCCGACTGCGTCTACGAGCCGGTGCGCCATCTGGCCGACACCTTCCTGCGCGATCACGGCATCCGCGTCGATTTCTACGCCGCCGACGGCAGCGACCTCGAGGCCCGCATCGAGCCCGCCACGCGCATGTTGTACGCCGAATGCCCGGGCTCGCTGGTCTACGAGATGTGCGACCTGCGCCGGCTGTCGGCGCTGGCGCGGCGGTACGGGCTGCTGCTGGTGGCCGACAACACGTGGGGCTCCGGCCTGCAATACCGGCCGCTGGCGCTCGGCGCCGATGTCTCAATCATGGCCGCGACCAAATACCTGTCCGGGCATTCCGACGTGATGATGGGTACGGTGACGACCACCGAGGACGCCTGGCAACCGCTGTCCACGCTGGCCGACAGCTTCGGCATCGCGGTGAGCCCCGACGATGCCTATCTGGTGCTGCGCGGCATCCGCAGCTTGGCGCCGCGGCTGGCGATGCACGAGGCCAACGCGCTGGCGGTGGCCGACTGGCTGACGCAGCGCCCCGAGGTCGCCACGGTGTTCTGCCCCGCGCTGCCCGCCGATCCGGGCCACGCGCTGTGGCAGCGCGATTGCACCGGCACCAACGGCCTGCTGTCGTTCGAACTGCGCAGTCACGACCTTGCCGCCGCGGAACGCTTCATCGACGCCCTGACGCTGTTCGGCATCGGCGCTTCCTGGGGCGGCTACGAAAGCCTGGCGACGCTGTCGGACGTCAAGCGCGCCCGCAGCGTCGGCGACTGGTCGGGCCGCGGGCCGATCGTCCGGCTGCATGTCGGGCTCGAGGATCCGCGCGATCTGATCGCGGATCTCGAGCAGGGGCTGGCGGCGATGGGCCGATGAACTGCAGGACGGCCGCGTAGCCGCCCGCCGTCGCTCGCTCTTGGTCGCTCTTGGTCGCTCTTGGTCGCCCGCAATCGCGCTCAATCCCCCTTGTACCCCGAGGTCCGGACGATGGGCGTCCAATGTTCGCTCAGGCGCTTCCTGCGTTCGACCACCTGTGCCGGCGTCGAGCCTGGCTGCGGCTCGTATCCGATCGCACGAATGCGTGCCTGCACGTCGGGCTGGGCGAGCACGGCCCGCATGGCCGTGTTCCAGCGCGCGATCTGCGCGGGCGGCGTACCGGCCGGCGCGTACAGCGCATAACCGGAACTGGCCAGCAGCGACGGGTAACCCTGTTCGCCAAAGGTCGGCACATCGGGAAGCTGGCTGCTGCGCTGCTTGCCCGATACGGCCAGCACGCGCACCTTGCCGGCGCGGTGCTGCTCGACGAAGACGCCGAGCCCGTCGATCGCCGAGCCGATCTGGTTGCCCACCAGATTGGTGACCATGGCGGGCCCGCCCTGGAACGGCACGATCGACATGTCGACACGGGTCTGGCGGGTGAAATCGAAGGCGAGGAAGTGCAACACCGATCCGAGTCCCGATACGCCCAGCGTGGCGGCGGCGGGATTCGCGTGGGCCGCCTTGACGTAGTCTGCCAGCGTCCGGTAAGGCGAACTTCCGCTGACCGCGATGCCATAGTCGAGCGCAGCCACCTCGGTGATCGGCGCGAAGTCCTTGTCGGGGTCGTACCGCAGATTGCGGTAGACCAGCGGTGCGATGACCATCGTGTCGAACAGCGTCATCAGCACCGTATTGCCATCGGGCGCCGCCTGCTTCAACGTTTCGGCGGCTACCCGGGTGCTGGCGCCGGGGCGGTTTTCCACGATCACCGGCTGCTTCAGCTGGTCCTTCAGCCGGTCGACCAGCACGCGCGCCATCGCGTCGGCCGCGCCACCGGCGGGAAACGGAACGATAAAGCGGGCCGGCGCCTCGGCACGGGCCTGTCCCGGCGAACCCAAACCCAGGATGCAGCCCGCGGCCAGCGCGGAAATGGTGCCAATGGCGCGACGGCGCCCCGCTCGTGTTGCATTGCTCGACATGCCTGGTCTCCCCTGTCGTGTCTCGTGTGCTCGTGTGTCGTGTGTCGTGTTCTCGCGTGCTGGTGTGCTCGTGCCCTGCGGCGACGCCAGGTCATCATGGTCAAGCCCGGCGGGAATGTCGAATCACGGTTATGAATGCGCCATCACGAATCCGAAATGGCGGGACGGCGAGGCGGTGCCGCATGATGGCGAGGCGTATTTCCGCCGACTCATCGTTCCGACCCATGTCCCTGTCATCGCCCTGCACCATCTCGACCACCGCTGTTCCGCCTCGGCCGCAATCCGCGCCCAGCCGCCCGGCCGCTTCGGCCAGGATCGCCGTCGTCGGCGCCGGCATCGTCGGGCTGTGCATCGCGCTGTCGTTGCGGCGCCTGGGCCGCGATGTGGTCCTCTACGACGCCTTGCCTCCCGGCGGCGGCGCGTCGTTCGGCAATGCGGGCCTGATCAGCGTGGACAGCTGCATTCCGATCGCGCTGCCCGGCATGGTATGGCAGCTGCCGAAGTGGCTGCTCGACCGGCATGGGCCGCTGGCGATCCATCCGCCGCGGCTGCTGGCCGCCGCGCCATGGTTGCGCGCATGGGTGCGTGCCAGCCGTCCGCAGCAGGTCGAGCGCGCCGCGCGCGCACTGCGCGCATTGCATGCGCCCGCGCTGGACGGCTACCGCGAACTGCTGGGCGACGCCGCGGCCAGCGCGGTGATCCAGGCTCGAGGGCACTTGCACCTGTGGTCGGCCCAGCGCCCGCCATCGCGCGCCGATCGGCTCGTCGCGCGCTTGCGGCAGGAACAGGACGTCGCCACGGAGCCGTTGACGCCGGCCCAGCTGAAGGCCCTGATGCCGGACCT
Organism: Cupriavidus sp. DB3; assembly: GCF_020418465.1. NCBI lineage: Bacteria > Pseudomonadati > Pseudomonadota > Betaproteobacteria > Burkholderiales > Burkholderiaceae > Cupriavidus > Cupriavidus sp. DB3. Next base: position 70,063 of record NZ_JAIZPL010000002.1, read on the forward strand.
GGCCGATCACGTCCGAGGCGGCATCCGCTTTCCGCGGCATGCGCACGCGATCGATCCGCAGCGGCTGACGCAGGCGCTGGCAAGCCAGTTCGAGCGCGAAGGCGGCAAGATCCGCCTGCGCCGCGTGCAGCGGCTGCAGCCTTGCCACGACGGCGGCTTCCGCTTGTGGACCCATCAGGGAGACGACCGTGCCGACCGTGTGGTGGTGGCGGCCGGCGCCTTCTCCGGGGAATTGCTCGATCCGCTGGGCGTGCGCCTGCCGCTGGAGGCCGAACGGGGCTATCACGTGCAATTGCCGAACCCCGGCGTGGCAGTGCCGGTGCCCTTCATCTACAAGGATCAGGCGGTCGCCGTCACGCCGATGGAAGGCGGCCTGCGCTTCGCCGGCACCGTCGAGATCGCCGGGCTGCGCCATCCGCCGGACGAGCGCCGCACCGAGGCGATCCTGGCCGCCGCGCGCCGCTTGTTCCCGGGCATCGATACGCGGGGCGCGAGCGTCTGGCTTGGCCTGCGCCCTTCCACGCCGGACAGCGTGCCCATCATCGACGAGCTGCCGGCGCATCCGGGCCTGTATCTCGCCTGCGGCCACGGCCACACCGGCTTGACGGGCGCGCCGATGACCGGCCGGCTGATGGCCGCGCGCGTGGCCGGCGTGCCGTGCGCGCTCGACCCGTCGCCCTACCGGCTCTCGCGCTTTTCCTGAGTTCCCATCCGCAGCAGGATGTCGCGGGCCAGTTCGATCAGCGCGCGCGGCTGCAGCTCCTGCGTCCGCGATTTCAGCCAGTAGGCGCGGTACGACAGCCGGCGCGACGACGACAGCGGCAGCACGCTCAGGCGGGATGCCCCGAACAGCTGCGCCGGCAGGCCATCGAACAGCATGAAGCCCAGGCCCTCGGCCACCATGCCGCACGCCGAGATGGCCGCGGGACATTCGGCAACCGGTACCGGCATGGCGCCGCAGGGTTCGAACAGCCGCTCCACCACGTCCTCGATGCCCTCGATCCGGGACAGCGAGATCATCGGCTCATCGAGCAACTGGCTCGGCTCCACCACCGCCTGGCGCGCGAGACGATGGCCAGGCGGCAGGTAGCAGAGCATCGGCAGCTCGGCCAGCAGTTCGCTGTCGACGCCCGGAATATCCGGCACCTCCAGCGCGAAGCCGATGTCCGCCTTGCGCGAGCCGATCAAGGCGGCCACATGGTGCGCGACGCGGGAATGCACGGAGAAAAAGATATCGGGATACTGCCGCGCATAGGTGGCGGCGAGCCGAGGCAGCACGGTCGCGCCAAAGGCCGGCGTGCACGCGATCGAAATCCGCTGGCGCTGGTCTTGCTCGATGCGCTGGCAGAAGGCGTTGATGGCATCGAGACCGATGAAGGACTTCTCGATTTCCTCGAACAGCATGTCCGCACCGGGCGTCGGCACCAGCCGCCCGCCGCGGCGATCGAACAGCAGGAAGCCAAGGCGCTCCTCGGCGTCGCGCAACACGTTGCTGATCGCGGGCTGCGTCACATGCAGGCGGGTGGCCGCGCCCGTCACCGAACCGGTCAGGATGATCGCGTGGACCGTTTCGATATGGCGGAAACTGAGTTTTCTTCGCATGACGGTACCGGGAATGGCCGGTGGCCTGCTGCCTTCGGCCGGGTGGAGGCACATCGCAGAACGGCGCGGAGAGCTGCGATCGGGCTGTCACTCGCGCTCCTCGGCGTTTAATCGAAGCTGTTTACCGATTAAATTTAGCCCACTTTCACAAAAATTATTTAAACATCACATTTCAGCGGTGCCGCGAGGGCGTTCGCCAGGACAGTTTTCGCCGGCCAATGGCGCCCGTCACGCGGTCCCCAGGACCGCGTTTTTCGGGCCGGCTCGGCAAAGCAGGTAAACTACCGCCCGTTCGCCGTACCGGGGACGACCCGGAACACGCCTTCACCGTCCGCCCTGCACGAGCCGGAACGACGCGCGAGGTGGGCGCCGGCGAACCCAGCCACAAGGCCCTCGGGCCCACTCCCGCGGCGCCGGACCGTCCGGCATCGCACAGGCTTGCCCGGCTCCACTGCCGGCATTCGCCGCCAGCAAGGCAACGTCGCCCATCTCGACCTTCGCCCGGGACACGCGCCACCGCGCACGTCCCGATGACGACCCGCGTGCCCGCGCGGGACTGGTACCGCAGGCCATCGGCCTGACGGGTCCGCCGGCGCCGTGCGCGTCGGACGGGTCCGACCTCGGAGGACAATCCATGAAGAAGACAGCCAGCCCCTGGCTGCTGGCGGCCGGGCTGTTGCCCGTCGCCGCCCTGCCCGGCACCGCGCATGCGGAGCCCGGCGTCACGCTGTACGGCATCGTCAGTTCGGCGGTGCGCTACACCTCGAACCTCGACGGCCATCGCAACGACCAGCTCGCGCTGGTTTCCGGCGGCATGGTCGGCAGCCGCTTCGGCATCAAGGGCGACGAAGACCTCGGCGGCGGCAATCACGCGATCTTCCAGCTCGAAGCGGGCGTCGGCAGCGACGACGGCCGCCTGGGCTACAACGCGCTGTTCGGCCGGCAGGCCTATGTCGGCCTGAAGGGCGACTGGGGCAGCCTGACCTTCGGGCGCCAGTACAACGCGCTGAACAATATCGGCTGGGCCTTCAATCCGCTCGACCAGGGCTGGGGCAACTTCTGGTCGGACCCGCTGTACCTGGGCGGCGACATCTTCATCCAGGACTACCGCATCAACAACAGCGTGGTGTACCAGCGCACGATGGGCCCGCTGACCGTGCAACTGGACTACGGCGCCGGCGAGCAGCCCGGCAGCATGGTCCGCGGCACCACGCTGGGCGGCGGCGCGCTGTACCAGCAGGGAGCGGTCGCGTTCGGCGTCGCCTACGACCAGCGCAAGAACGACGATGGCAGCGGCACGGTGCGCAACTACACGGTCGGCGGCTCGTATGCGTTCGGCAAGGCCAAGGCCTTCGTCGGCCATATGGGCCGGCGGGAATCGGCCAGCGATGCGCGCTACGCCATTGCCTTCGCGGGGCTCGGCTATCAGCTGACGCCGGCGCTGCATCTGTCGGGCGCCTACTACCGCTACTGGCAGAACGGCAACGTGGCCACGCAGTTCCAGGACGTGCCGGTGCCGCTGGGCAGCGGCAATGCCGACAGTGTCGCGGTGGTGGCCGACTACGCGCTGTCCAGGCGCACCCACGTCTATGTCGAGGCCGATGCCGCGCGAGCGCGCGGTGGCGCGGTCGGGCGCGAGACCGAGTACTGGGCCGGCACGCCCGCGCTCGATGTCGACAGCACCACGCGCGTCGGCGTGATGGTCGGCATGCGTCATCACTTCTGAGCGTTGCGCTGGCCGCGGAACAGCAGCCAGCGCTCGATGCCCTCGAAGATGCCCTGCGCCAGCAGCGCGAGCAGCGCCGAGGGAATCGCTCCGGCCAGCAGCAGCGTGTCGTCGTTGAGCGCAAGGCCCGTGGCGATGCGCTCGCCATAGCCGCCGGCGCCGACGAAGGCCGCCACGGTCGCCGTGCCGACGCTGATCACGACCGCGGTCTTGATGCCCGCCAGAATCACCGGCAGCGCCAGCGGCAGTTCCACATGGCGCAGGCGCTGGCGCGCGGTCAGCCCCAGCGCGCGGCCCGCGTCCGACAGCCCGGCCGGCACCTGCTGCAGCCCCGTGCAGGTATTGCGCACGATCGGCAGCAAGGCGTAGAGAAACAGCGCGACCATCGCGGGCCACAGCCCGATGCGGCCGAGCAGCGGAATCAGCCCCGCCAGCAGCGCGAGCGACGGCACCGTCTGCAGCATGCCGGCGATGGCCAGCACCACCTGCCCCAGCCGCCGGCGGCGCGCGGCAACCACGCCCAGCGGCACACCGACCACCACCGCGGCTCCGACCGCGCCGGCCACCAGCGCCAGATGCTGGCGGGTCAGCCGCCAGGTGTCCGGCCCCAGCAAGGCGCCGAGCAGCCCTGCCCGCTTGTCCGCCGCCGTGCCATCGCCCTGCAGAAAACCCCGCGCCACCGAGGCGAAGCTGGCGCCGTCGAGTTCGGCCTGCGCGTTCATCGCGATCATCCGCTCGCCGTCGATGCGGCCTTCCAGCCCGGCGATCGCACGCCATGCGGCGGGATGGCGCCGCGGCACATCAAGGCGGTACAGCACGATGGCGTCGTAGCGCGGAAACACACGACGGTCGTCGTCGAGCACGCGCAGGCGATAGGCGCGGATCTTGGCGTCGGTGGAATAGATGTCGATCGCATCGACCTGTCCGGCCGCCAACGCTTCGTAGGCGATGCCGTGGTCCAGCCCGACCGGCTGCTGCGGCAGGCCGTAGCGACTGGCCAGCATGGGCCAGCCGTCGGCGCGGCCCAGGAATTCGTGCGACAGGCCGAGCCGCAGTGCCGGTGCCTGGGCCAGGTCGGACAGCGTGCGCAGGCTGGCGGGCGCGGCGGCGGCCTGGTCGCTTTTGCCGCCCATGCGACCGGAGCCGGCCTCACCGCCCGCCGCAGCGGCGTGGGCGCTCTTGTCGCCCGCGCCTCCCATGCCGCCCGTGGCGCCCTCGCCGCGCACCGCGATCGCATAGGTGTTCTGGAAGCCGAACGGCACCGCCGCGCCCAGCCCCAGCGGCGCGAGGGCCGCGTTGATCTGCGCCAGCGTCGCGGTGGCCGGCAGCTTCAGCAGCTCGGCCGCGACGGTGCCGGTGTAGTCAGGGTACAGGTCGATGCTGCCGGCGCGCAGCGCGGCGAACACGATCGCGGTATTGCCGAGCCCGGCCAGATGGCGGGCGGGACCGGCGGTCGCCGCGGTCTGGGTCAGGATTTCGCCGAGGACATAGGACTCGGTGAAGCGCTTCGAGCCGATCTTGAGCGGGGCATTGGCGGCGGGAGCGGCGGGAACGGCGGACGAATCGCCCTGCGCCCAGCCGGCGGGCGGCATGTCGCAGAACAGGGCCAACACGACCAGCAGGCCCGACAGCGGCCGCCACAGCGGCTTCAAAAGTGGTCCCCGCAGCGGCCGCAAGAGCGATCCTCGCGGCGGCTTCAACAGCCGCCCCAACAGCGGTCTCCGCAGCGTGCCGGAAGCCCGGCCGCATGATTGCCTCATCCCGTCTCTCCAGGCACACGACCGGCCCATGATAGCGACCCGCCGTCGGGACGCACCCGCCGGCCAGCCCGGCATCGGCGCCGGGCGGCAGAAGCGTATGCCGAAATAGTATTTGCATTCGGTATCATAAGCGCGCAAGAATGCGATATACGCATAGTTCGCCGCGTGCCTTGAGTCAGGGCCATGCGTGCCGCGTCAGCCAGATTGCCGCCCGGAACCATGGAAATCCGCCAGCTCGAAGCCTTCGCCGCAGTGATGTCGACCGGCAGCGTGACCGCCGCCGGGCGCCTGCTGGGCCGCTCGCAGCCGGCGATCACGCGCTCGATCCAGGAGCTGGAGAGCGAACTGGGCTTCGCGCTGTTCGCTCGCAGCGGCCCGCGCGTCAGCCCGACCGAGCGCGGCTTCCTGCTGTACGAGGAAGTCGAGCCGGTGCTGCTGGGCATGCAGCAGATCCGCGCCAGCGCCGCGGTAATCGGCCGCGAGGGCAGCCGTTCGCTCAATGTAGTGGCGACCCCGGCGCTGGCCGCGGGCCTGGTGCCCGCCGCGCTTGCCGCCGATCCGGCGCTGCCCGCGCAGATCCATCTGCACAGCGCCTCGCCCGAGAAGGTCGTCCACGCGGTGCTGACGGGTGCCGCCGAAGTCGGCGTCACCAGCCTGCCGCTCGAGCATCGCGGCGTGGCGGTGCACTGGATCGGCGAGGTGCAATGCGTGGCGGCATTGGCCGCCGACGATCCGCTCGCGGCGGCCGATACCGTGCCGCTGGCCGCCTGCGCCGAACGCGCGCTGGTGACGATGCAGAACCCCTACCGCCTGCGCCAGCTGGTGGACCGGGCGCTGCAGGACGCCGGCATTGCGGTGCCGCGCCGGATCGATACCAATACCTCGCTGAACGCGCTGGCCCTGGTGCGCGCCGGCCTCGGGCTTGCCGTGCTCGAGCCCGTCACGGCGTATGGCATGCCGGTCGACGGCGTGGCCGTGCGGCCGATCGACGTGCCGATCCCCTTCCATTTCTGCGTGATTACGCCGCAGGGACGGCCGCCGACGCCGGCGGTGCAGAGCCTGACCGAACAACTGGCGCTGGCCGCGGCGCGGCTGCTGCCGGGCTTCGTCCGGCGCGACGCCCGCGAGGGCGACGGCCTGGTGGCGCAGTACGAAACGGGAAGCAACCCCGGCCGCGACGCGGGCAGCAACGACAGCGGCGGCTCCGGTGACCGCACTGCCGACGCCACCGCGCGCGAGTCCGCCCGCACCGGCGCGCGTAGACACCAGCAGCCAACCCAGCCGGCCCCATCCGCCCACGCAGCCGAACCCACCCGATCTGCCCAGGCGGCCCAGGCAGACCAGTTGGCCCAGCGCGCTCCATCCCGACAGAACGATTGATGTCCGCCTGAGATGTCCCAGATGTCCACCACCGAATCCACCCTCTCCCCCGCTCCCAGCGGCCTGCCCGCGCTGGAAGCCCGCCTGCGCCAGGACCTCGCCTGGCTCGACCTGCCCGCCAAGCCCTGGGTACCGCCGCGCCAGTTCGACGGCGCGCCGGTGCTCGACGTCGCCATCATCGGCGGCGGCATGGCCGGCCTCGCGGCCAGCGCGACGCTGAAGCATCTGGGCATCCAGGCCCGCATCTTCGACCGCGCGCCGGCCGGTTTCGAAGGGCCGTGGGCGACCACCGCGCGCATGGAGACCCTGCGTTCGCCCAAGCAGCTGACCGGCCCGGCGCTGGGCCTGCCGGCCCTGACCTTCCGCGCCTGGTACGAGGCACAGTTCGGCACGGCGGCCTGGGACGCGCTCGACAAGATTCCGCGCCTGCAATGGATGGACTATCTGCGCTGGTACCGGCAGGTGCTCGATCTGGACGTCGCCAACGAGCACACCGTCGATACCGTGGTGCCGCGCGCCGACGGCCTGGTCGAGCTGCGCATGACGACGCCCGCCGGTCCGCTGCGCGTGATGGCGCGGCGCGTGGTGCTGGCCACCGGCCGCGATGGCCTGGGCGGCGCACTGCTGCCGGCCTTCGCGCAGGACCTGCCGCGCCATCTGTGGGCGCACTCGTCCGATCCGATGGATTACCGCGTGCTGCGCGGCAAGCGCGTCGGGGTGGTCGGCGCCGGCGCATCGGCGATGGACAGCGCCGCCACCGCGCTGGAGGCCGGCGCGGCCAGCGTCGACCTGCTGATCCGCCGCGCCGAGATTCCGCGCATCAACAAGAGCAAGGGCTCGGGCAATCCCGGCCTGACGCACGGCCACTACGGGCTGCCCGACCAGTGGAAATGGCGGCTGCGCCATTACATCAACAGCGAACAGGTGCCGCCGCCGCGCGGCAGCACGCTGCGCGTTTCGCGCCATGACAACGCGCGCTTCCATGTCGGCTGCCCGATCGAGCGAATTGAGGTCCACAGCGACGTCCGCAGCGACGTCAGCGGCGACACGCTGCACGTGCACACCGCCAAGGGCCTGTTCGAGCTCGACTTCCTGCTGCTGTCGACGGGGTTCCGCGTGGATTTCGGTGCGCGCCCCGAGTTCTCCGTCATCGCGCCGCAGATACGCCTGTGGCGCGACCGCTTCCAGCCGCCCGCCGGCCAGGACGATCAGGAGCTGAGCGATTCGCCCGACCTCGGCCCGGTGTTCGAATTCCAGGAGAAGACACCCGGTGCCTGCCCCGGCCTGTCGCGCGTGCATTGCTTCTGCTATCCGGCCGCGCTGTCGCACGGCACGATCTCCGGCGATATCCCGGCGATCAGCGACGGCGCGCGCCGGCTGGGCCAGGGCATCGCCGCGCTGCTGTACCAGGAAGACGTCGAGACGCATTTCGCCGCGCTGCAGGCCTATGCCGAACCGGAGCTGTATGGCGACGAATGGACGCCGGCGCCGCCGCCTTCGCAGCCCGGCCGATGAATGGGCCGATGAATGGGCCACTGAAAGGCCCGATGCATGGACCGATGAATCGGCCAATGAGCCTGTGCGTGCCGCCCTGCTCCGCTGATCGCCCATCTGATCGCGCATCTGATCGCGCATCTGATCGCTCATCTGACCAGTTACCTGACCGCTGACTTTTCCACCCCGACACCATGACTGCTTCGTCCACCCAAGCCAACGCCACCGCCGAACTCGACCTGATCGACCGCCTCGCCGGTCTTGCCGCCGGCAGCGCCACGCATGTACTGCGCCATCAGCGCGACAAGGTCGCCGTCGCCACCGAAGGCAGCTATCGCACGATGTTCGATCCGGCCCTGCCCGGCCTGACGCTGACCGAACGCCTCGCGGTCGCGCTGTACGCGTCGCGGCTGACGCCGTCGGCCGAACTGGCCGCGCATTATCTCGATCGCCTGCAGGCGGCCGGCGCCGATGCGGAGACCGTGGCGGCGGTCGATGGCACCCGCCTCGAGGCCGTCGCCGATGCGCGGCTGCGCGCGATGCTGACGTTCACGCGCAAGCTGATCGAAAAGCCCGTCGAAGGCGACCGCGCCGCGCTGCTGAGCCTGCCGGCGGCCGGCCTGTCGACGCCCGAAGTCGTGACACTGGCGCAGCTGATCGCCTTCCTGTCGTACCAGGCGCGGCTGGTGGCGGGCCTGCGCGCATTGAGCGGCGCGGCCCAGGGCGAGGCGCTGCCGAGCGATGTGGCGCCGCCCGCGGCGGCCACCACCAGGCCCGGCGACACGATTCGCATCAACGGCTTCACCAACGAAGTGCTGGACTGGAAGGCGTGGCTCGACGTGGTGCCGGTCGATCGCGCGACGCCGGAGCAGATCGCGGTGCTGGAGGAAAGCCACCCGGAGGCCAAGGTGTCGGACTACTACCTGTTCCTGGTGCACCAGCCGGAAATCCTGCGCCAGCGTTCGGCGGCCTTCAACGCGATCATGTACGCGCCCGGCGGCATGGCGCGCGCCGAGCGGGAACTGGCTAGCACCGTGGTGTCGTGCATCAATGGCTGCGTTTACTGCGCGTCGGTGCATGCGCAACGCTTCGAACAACTGGCCAAGCGCAACGACGCGATCGCGCAGGTCTTCGACAATCCGCGCACGGCGGGCACCACTGCACGCGAACAGGCCATCGCACGCTTCTCGGTGGCGCTGACCGAGCACCCGGACCGCATTGGCGCCGCCTCGCTGGCAGCGCTGCGCGAGGCGGGACTGAACGACGCCGAGATCCTCGACGGCATTCACGCCATCGCGATCTTCGCGTGGGCGAACCGGTTGATGCTCAATCTGGGCGAGCCGGTGGTGGCACAGGCGTAAGCGCGGATTGGGGCGGGGTTGCCCTCTGCCCCAGTCCCTCTCCCGCAAGCGGGAGAGGGGAGCAACAGCGCGCGCAAGCAAGGGGCGGCGTATTCTCCCTCGCCCCAAGCGGAAGCGGCGAGCAACCAATCGCGTGAGCAAAGGCTGGTGGTGTCCTCCCTCTCCCGCTTGCGGCAGAGGGCCGGGGAGAGGGCACACAGCGCTCGCATGACCGCGATCGCCTGACCCCGGCAACATCAATCCAAACCCCTACTCCTGCCCCCCGGGCGCCAGCACGTCCCGCGCGCCATTGCGCCCCATCGGCGAAACCAGTCCCGCCACTTCCATCTGTTCGATCAGCCGCGCCGCGCGGTTGTAGCCGATGCGCAGATGGCGCTGCACCGCCGAGATCGACGCGCGGCGCGATGTGAGCACGAAGGCCGCGGCCTCGTCGTACAGCGGATCGGCCTCGGCATCGCCGCCGGGCCCGTCGCCGAACAGGTCGCCGCCGGCGGCCTCGGCCGGGTCGGGCGCCAGGATCGCGTCGTCGTAGTCCGGCTCGCCGAACTGCTTCCAGTGCTCGACCACGCGATGGACTTCGTCGTCGCCGGCGAAGGCCCCGTGCACGCGTTGCGGATAGCCGGTGCCCGGCGGCAGGAACAGCATGTCGCCCTGCCCCAGCAGGCTTTCCGCGCCCATCTGGTCCAGGATCGTGCGCGAGTCGATCTTCGACGAGACCTGGAAGGCCACGCGCGTCGGGATGTTGGCCTTGATCAGGCCGGTGATCACGTCGACCGACGGACGCTGCGTGGCCAGGATCAGATGGATGCCGGCCGCGCGCGCCTTCTGTGCCAGCCGCGCGATCAGTTCCTCGATCTTCTTGCCGGCCACCATCATCAGGTCGGCCAGCTCGTCGATCACCACCACGATCAGCGGCAGCGTCGACAGCGGCTCGGGCGCGTCCGGGGTCAGCGAAAACGGATTGCGGACCTTGTCGCCCGCGGCCTCGGCGGCGCGGATCTTCTGGTTGTAGCCGGCCAGATTGCGCACGCCCAGCGCCGACATCAGCCGGTAGCGCTTCTCCATCTCGCCGACACACCAGTTCAGCGCGTGCGCGGCCTGCTTCATGTCGGTGACCACCGGCGCAAGCAGATGCGGAATGCCCTCGTAGACGGACAGCTCCAGCATCTTCGGATCGATCATGATCATCCGCACGTCGTCCGGCGTCGCCTTGTACAGCATCGACAGGATCATCGCGTTGATCGCGACCGACTTGCCCGAGCCGGTGGTGCCGGCCACCAGCAGGTGCGGCGCGCGCGCCAGGTCGGTGACCACCGGATTGCCGGTGATGTCCTTGCCCATCGCCAGCACCAGCCGCGACGCATGGGACTGGAAGGATGACGCTTCGACGATCTCGGACAGGCGGATCATTTCGCGGCGGGCGTTGGGCAATTCCAATCCCATGCAGGTCTTGCCGGGAATGGTCTCGACCACGCGGATCGAACTGACGCCGAACGCGCGCGCCAGATCCTTCATCAGCCCGACCACCTGCGCGCCACGCACGCCCATCGCGGGCTCGACCTCGAAGCGCGTGATGACCGGACCGGCCGAGGCGCCGACCACGGACACCGGCACCTTGAACTCGGCCAGGCGCTGTGCGATCAGCTCGCCGGTTTCGGCCAGATGCTGCTCGGAAACCTGCTCGGCATGTTCGACCGCCGGTTCGAGCAGATCGATGCCGGGCAGGCGGTAGTCGACGATGCGGGGCGGCGGTGGCGGGGCGATCGGCGCAGCCGGGGCGATGGGCGCGGCGGCCGCGGCGGGCTTCGCCACGGCAATGGCGCCGGGCGGCTGCGATGCCGCGTCGAGCGGCACCGCGCGGCCGACCACGGCCGGCAGCACGATGCGGGGCTTTTGGGCCGGGGGTGGCGTGGGGGCGGTCGTTTCGGCCGAATCCGTCGTTTCGGCTGCTTCGATCGTTGTCGTTGCTTCCGTTGCTCCGGTTCCGTCGGTTGCTCCGGCTCCGTCGGTTGTGTCGGTTGTGTCGGTTGCGTCGGTTGTTGCCGTGGGTTCGGCTGCTGCGGTGGCATCCGCGGCCGATTCCTCCCATGGCGGCTCCCACGCTGCCGTGGGTGTCGCCACGGTCGCCGCCTCTGGCTCCGGCTCCGGCCCGGGCTCGGGCTCGGGCTCGTATATGGCTACGGCGTCAGCCGCTGGCCCGCTCTCCGGCTGTCCCTGCTCCGCGCCGGCCAGCGCACGCAATTCCGCCAGCAAGGCCTGCGCCTCGGCGCGGATCGCCGCGTAGGCCGCGGTCTGTTGCGCGTCGGCGAGCTCGGACTCGGTCGGGTGAGTTTCGGCGGGCCCGGATTCGGTCGAGTGAGTGTCGGCGAGCTCGGATTCGGTCGGGAGAGATTCGGCTGACGTGGCCGTCTGTTCGGCTACGGCCGGGGCTGCCGCTGCGGCACCGCTTGGCGCGTTGGCGCCCTGCTCCGCGGCCGGCGCGGCCGCGGAAGGTGTCGCTACGCTGGCGCCATTCGTGGGCGCGGCGCCCGTAGCCCTCGCCTGCGGCTGCGCTTCGGGCAGCGTCGTGATCGCGCTGCGCAAACCCAGTTGCGGCTGATGGAAGGGGCTGGCGACGACGGTGGCACGCAATGGCCCGCGCGATGGTGCAGAGGCAGCGGAGAATCCCGAGGCGGAAGATGTCGACGAAGCGGACGAGGACCACGAGGCGGAGGCCGTCGAAGCGGTCGCGGCCATCGGCGCGGCGCCTGCCGACCGCGATGGCGCCGAAGGGGCCGCAGGGGTAGAACGGCCCGGACCCGCGGTCCTGCCCGGCGCGGCGCTTTGCACTTGCGATGCCGGCGCGGAAGGCGCGGGTCGAGCCGGTCGAGCCGGTTGAGCGGTCCGGGTCGCCTGCGCCGGCTGCAGCCAGATTTCGCCGGGCTGCGGCGGCGATACGCGCGTGCGCGGCGGCGGTTGCCACGCCGGCGCGCGCCGTGCCGATACCGCTTCGATGCCCTTGTGGCGGGCCGTGGGCCGCCGGGCGCTGTCGTCGACCGGCGTCCAGCGCGTCGCCACGGGGGCAGGCATGGAGGCTTCGCGCACCGGCCGCGAGGCGGCCGGCATCGCGTCATCGGTCGCGTCGGCGGCAGCGGCATGGCGCCGCGGCTTGCGCGCGAACAGGCTGTGCCACGTCTCGCCGAACACCATCGGCGCGGCCAGCGCCAGCACGCCAAGCATCAGCAGCAGCGCACCGGTCCATCCGAACAGGTCGGCCGCGATGCCGGCCACCCCTGCCCCGGCGGCGCCGCCGGAGGAAGCGCCGGAGGACGCGGTGGGCTCCACGTCGGACGAGGCCGACGCACTGGCCGTCAGCGCTTCGAGCGCCGCGCTCGCGCACAGCGTCAGCGCACTGCCGAGCCAGACGCGCAGCGTGCCGGGCCCGGAAAACACCGGCTGTCCCGCCAGCATGCGCGCCACCATGCGCCATGCCAGCGGCAATAGCCAGAAGGTCGACAATCCGAACCAGCCCAAACCCATATCGCTACGCCATCGAAAAAACCACGGGCAGCGATTGTAGCGGTTATGCCGCCGGTGCCGGCCCTGCCACAAGCAAAAAACGCCGCGCGCGGCGCATCAATTCAGCGGCCCGCCCGCTCCGCCGACGCTGAAGCGGCCTGCGCCGAGCAGCATCACCGCCACCGCGGCGCCGAGGAACATGCCCTGCAGCTCCAGCTCCCAGCCACCGCTCTTGTTCAGCATGCCGAGCTGATGCATATGGACCAGGCCGACCGCGAACAGCATGTTGATGACGATCACCAGTGCGGCCGCGCGCGTCCACAGGCCGATGATCAGCAGCACGGGCGCCAGCACTTCGCCGATGTAGACGCCATAGGCGATGAAGGAAGGCAGGCCCGCCTGGTCGACCATCTGCACGATGCCTCCGGGGCCGTTGATGACCTTCGCGATGCCGTGCAACAGGATCAGTATCCCCAGCACGATACGCAGCACCGCCTTGCCCAGATCCTGAGAACCATGAGTAGCAGCCATCGATGTCGCTCCTTTGGTGATTGACGCAAACGGGTCCCCGGTTCGATCCGTGCGCAGAGGTTGTAGGCGCCTTGCGCTGCACGCGCAGGCGCCCCTGTACCTTAGCGCCGGTTCGCGTGAAGGTAAAGCCGCAAATGCGCGCGGAACCCTTGCTGGGCGCGGGTTGTGGCGCGGACGGCAACACCGCGGCGGACCGCGCTTCCCGCCGCGCGCTCAACGGCGACGGGTTGCGCCCCTCGCAGCGCGGCCAAGGGCGGCGGCCGCCGGCCTGGGAAGCCCGTGAACGGCGAGCGGATCAGCCCGGCGCGGTCGGCGGCAAGGGCTGGTGCATGCCCGGCGGCATGATCGGCTGCATGCCGGCCTGGCGCACGTTCTCCGGCAGGATCTCGGTCAGGAAATCCAGGAAGCGCCGCACCGCCGGCGGCATGCCGTGCCGCGACGGGAATACCGCGTGCAGCGTGCCGACCGGCATGCGCCACTGCGGCAGCAGCACCTCCAGGTCGCCGCGCTCGATCGCCTCGCGGCAATACATGCGCGGCAGCATCGCGACGCCGATGCCTTCGACCGCCGCCGACAGCAGCACGGCGAATTCGTCGCAGACCAGGCGGGGATCGTAGGGAATCTGCGTGGGCGGCTCGTCGCCGATGGACAGGTTCCACACATGGCGTCCGTCGTGCGGCTTCTGCCCGACGCCGGGGACGCCTGCCAGCGCCTTGGGCGTGCGCGGACGGCCGATCACGTCCAGCAGACCGGGGCTGGCCACCAGCGTCAACGGGCTCGAGCCGAAGGTGCGGATCGCCAGCGACGAATCGTCCAGCACCTCGCGCACGCGCAGCGCCAGGTCGTAGCCCTCCCCGATCACGTCGACGCGCCGGTTGGTGGCGTCGATCTCGACCTGCACGCCCGGGTTCTCGCGCATGAAGCGTCCGATCGACGGCGCCAGCAGGTTCTGCGCGATGCCGACCGCGCAGGCCACGCGCAGATGGCCGCCGGGCTGGGCGCGGGCCTGCTCGACGACGTCGCGCGCGGCCTGCGCCTCGGACAGCATGGCCTTGCAGCGCTCGTAGAAGGCCTCGCCCAGCGGCGTGACGCGGACCTGCCGCGTGGTCCGGCGCAGCAGCTGCACGCCAAGCTCCTTTTCCAGCTGGGCGATGCGCCGGCTCAGGCGCGACTTGGGCACACCGGTGGCGCGGCTGGCGGCGGAGAAGCTGCCGTGCTGGACCACCTGGGCATAGAGATAGAGATCGTTGAGGTCTTGCATGGTCGCCATCGTAAGGGCTGGGCGGCCGCTCGGGCCGGCGCAATGCGTTCTACGAATAGAACAATAATTTCCATTATGGGTCACTACCGACATCAATCGCCAGCCTTTATCTTTCCTCACATCCAAACCAATTCCGATGTGGAGAGCGTGATGAAGATTCTGCAAATCGATTCGAGCGTGCTGGGCGACAACTCGGTGTCCCGCAACCTGACGGCGCAAGTGGTGGCGGATCTGCGCGCCCGCCATCCGGAAGCGACCCTGACCGTGCGCGACCTGGACAAGGAGGCTGCGCCCCACCTGTCCGGCCATCTGCTGCCGGTGCTGGGCGGCCCGAAGGAAGGGCTGGACCCGGTGCAGCAGGCCGAGCTGGAGCGCACCGAGGCCTGGCTGAAGGAATTCCTGGAGGCCGACGTGCTGGTGCTGGGCGTGCCGCAGTACAACTTCGGCATTCCGAGCCAGCTCAAGGGCTGGATCGACCGGATTGCGCAAGCGGGCCGCACCTTCCGCTATACCGAGAACGGTCCGGTGGGCCTGGCCGGCGGCAAGAAGACGATCGTGGTGTCCTCGCGCGGCGGCGTGCGCCAGGATCCGAACGGGCTGGACCTGCATGAGGTCACGATCGACACGGTGCTGCGCTTCCTCGGCATCACGGACATCACCTATGTCCGCGCCCATGGCCTGGCGATGGGTCCGGAATACCGGGCTGCCGGCCTCGATGCCGCCAAGCGCGAACTGGCCGCGCTCAACGACGAGGACGGCCGCCTGGCCGCCTGATCGCGGCGCTTCGGCGCGGTGCTCGGCGCAGTGCTTGCACATGCCGCTGGCGTCCCGCGCCGTCAGCGGTTGACCGACTCCCCGCAGGGAGGGATCGCGTCTATGATGGAGCGGTTCGTACCTGCGGTTTCGGCGTACGCCCACTCGGGGGAGCAGGCGCTGCCGCGCGATGCGCGGGCTGGCCGGAACCGGCCACGGCGACGGTGCCAGGCAGGCATCGCCTCGCCATCGACACCGGAGCCCGCATGCCCTCTTCCCTGTTGCCCGCCAGCGTCGTCCACCCTCCCCAGGAACCGGCGCTGCTGTCCCGGTACCGCCATATCCGGGCCGCCACCGAAGCGATGGTGGCCGATATCAGCGACGCCGACGCGACGGTGCAATCGATGGACGATGCCAGCCCGGCCAAATGGCATCTGGCCCATACCACCTGGTTCTTCGAGGAATTCGTGCTGACCGCGCGCATCCCCGGCTACGAGCCGGTCGATGCGCGCTACCGCTATCTGTTCAATTCGTATTACGAGGCGGTCGGCGCGCGCCATCCACGCCCGCGCCGCGGCCTGCTGAGCCGGCCGACGCTGGACGAGGTGCTGGCCTACCGGGAAGCGGTCGACGAGGCGATGTTCGATCTGCTGATGCGCGCGCAGACCGACGAGGAAGCCGCGCTGATCGAGCTGGGACTCAATCACGAGCAGCAGCATCAGGAGCTGCTGCTGACCGACATCCTGCATCTGTTCGCGCAGAATCCGCTCAAGCCCGCCTTCGCGCCCGAGCTGGTGGCGCCGGTGATCGCAGACCCGCGGCCGGTGCCGGAATGGTTGACGTTTTCCGGCGGCGTGGTGGCGATCGGCCATGAGATGGGCCCGGACCGCGCGGGCTTCGCCTTCGATTGCGAGGGTCCGCGGCACCAGGTGCTGCTGCGCCCCTATCAGCTGTGCTCGCATCCGGTGACCAACCGGCAGTGGTTCGAATTCATCGAGGATGGCGGCTATCGCAGCGCCGGCCTGTGGCTGTCGGACGGCTGGCGCTGGGTCGGCGAGCAAGGCATCGAGGCACCGCTGTACTGGGAGGAGCGCGACAGCACCTGGTGGCAGATGACGCTGCGCGGCATGCATCCGGTCGACCCGGAGAGCCCGGTCACCCATATCAGCTACTACGAGGCGGACGCCTTCGCGCGCTGGGCGGAGCGCCGCCTGCCGACCGAGGCCGAATGGGAACACGCGGCCCGCAACCTGCCGGCCACCGGCAATTTCCTCGAGGGCCGCGCACTGCGGCCGCTGCCCGACCGGCAGAACACCGCGGGCGTGCTGCGCCAGATGTACGGCGATGTCTGGGAATGGACCGCCAGCGCCTTCCTGCCCTATCCGGGCTTCCGCCCCAGCCCCGGCGCGGTCGGCGAGTACAACGGCAAGTTCATGAGCAACCAGATGGTGCTGCGCGGCGGATCGTGCGTGACACCCGAATCCCATATCCGCGCCACCTACCGCAATTTCTTCTATCCCCACCAGCGCTGGCAGTTCACCGGCGTGCGGCTGGCGGACGATGCCTGAGCGGGCCGAGGGGAACGTGCGGCGCCGGCCCTGACGATCCTACCAACCGGCCTTGCCCTTCCCCTTGCCGCCGTCCATCGGCGTATCGGGAAACTGCTTCTGCCAGCGCGAGCGCAGCCCCTGGGCGATCTCGGGCTGGTTGTAGCGCTCGGCGAAATCGATCGCCGTCATGCCCTGCTGGTTGCGGATCCGGATGTCGGCGCCCTCGTCCAGCAGCAGCTTGACCGTCTCGATATGGCCGCCGCGCGTGGCCATCATCAGCGGCGTGGTGCCGTTCGGGCTCTCCGCGTCGACATAGGCGGACTCTTCCAGCAGGTAGCGGACGATCTCCAGATGGCCGTTGGTGGCCGCGTAGTGCAGCGGCGTCCAGCCGGTCTTGTTGATCTCGACCTGGCGCTGCCCGACCATCCGCTTGACCATGTCGAGCTGGCCCTGCAGGCATGCCATCATCAGCGCGGTCTCGCCGGCGGCGTTGGTCTTGTCGAAGTCCAGGTTCTTGGCCTCGATCAGCGCCTCGGCCGCCTTCAGCGACTTTTCGCGCAGCGCCGCCACCAGCAGCGGATCGCCGCGGCGGTCGGTCAGGTTCGGATCGACGCCGCGCGAAAGCAGCTTGCGGACTTCATAGCCATTGTCGAGCTCGACCGCCAGCCGCAGGTCGTCGGCCGGCGCCGCCAGCACCGGCAGCGCGCCGCCGGTCAGCGCCGCGGCCAGAACGGTGGCCAGCAAGGGGCGGCGCAACGACTTGATATCAAGCATTAGCAGTCCTCTCCATGTGCTTGAACAGATTGAAGAAGTTGTCCGTGGTTTGCCGCGCGACCTGCTCCACGGGCAGCCCCCGCAGTGTGGCGATGAACTCGCCGACATGCCGCACCCAGGCCGGCTCGTTGGTCTTGCCGCGGTACGGCACCGGCGCCAGGTACGGCGAATCGGTCTCGATCAGCATCCGGTCCAATGGCACCTTGCGCGCGGTCTCCTGCAGGTCGACCGCGTTCTTGAAAGTGACGATGCCCGAGAACGAGATATGGAAGCCCATGTCCAGCGCCTGCTTGGCGACGTCCCAGGTCTCGGTGAAGCAGTGCAGCACGCCGCCGACCGCGCCGGCATCCTCTTCGCGCATCAGCCGCAGCGTGTCCTCGGCCGACGAGCGGGTATGGATGATCAACGGCTTGCCGGTCTGCCGGGCGGCGCGGATATGGGTGCGGAAACGCTCCCGCTGCCACTCCATTTCGTCGATGCTGCGGCCGTTGAGCCGGTAATAGTCCAGCCCCGTCTCGCCGGTGCCGACCACCCTCGGATGGTTCGACAGCGTGACCAGCCGCTCGACCGTCGGCTCCTCGGCGCCCTCCTCGTAGTCCGGATGCACGCCCACCGAGGCGTACAGGTTCGCATGCTGCTCGGCCAGCGCCAGTACGCGCGGGAAGTCCTCCAGCGTCACCGAGATGCACAGCGCATGGGTGACCTGGTTCTCCTGCATATGCGCCAGCAGTTCGGGCAGCCGCGCGGACAGGTCGGGGAAATCGAGGTGGCAGTGGGAGTCGACGAACATGGCAGTTGGGGAAATCGGGCGGAGCGGGCGGGTTTGGGGGCGACTTTCGGCGTATCGGAAAGATCAGGCGCCCTGATCGACGCGCCGCCCCATGATGATCAGGTCGCGCTCGATGCCATCGAGCACCGCGACGCGCGGCAGTTCGCCCCAGCGGGCAAAGCCCAGCCGCTCGAACAGCGCCAGGCTGGGCGCGTTGTGGCCGAAGATGAAGCCGAGCAAGGTGTTGACGCCGATGGCGGGCGCGTGGGCCATCGCCCGTTCCAGCAACAGCCGGCCCAGGCCCTTGCCGCGGTAGCGATCGTCGAGATAGATCGACACCTCGCTGGTGGCGCCGTAAGCCGGCCGGCCATAGAAATCCGAATAGCTGAGCCAGCCGGCCAGTTGGCCACCGGCATCCTCGACCACCCACAACGGCCGCCGCTCGGGGCCGTGGGCATCGAACCAGGGCTGGCGCGAGGCGACGCTGACCGGCTCCGTGTCGGCGGTGACCATGCGCGAGGCAACCGTGCCGTTGTAGATCGCGACGATACCCGGCAGGTCCTGGCGCTGTGCGTCACGCACGGTGAAACCGCTTGCTTCCATGTTTCTCTTCTTTAAAATCAAGTTGTTATCGTAGGCACTTCAAGTCTTGCATAAGGTTGCCGTGGGGCCGGGCGCCGGGCGCCGGCCACGCTCAGGCCGGCTGCCGCTGGAACAGGTGCCGGTAGTCCATCAGCACCGCCTCCATCACCAGCCGCGCCGCCAGCGGATGCTGCTCGTGGCGCCGGTGCTGGACCAGCCGTGCCGCAAACGCCTGCAGCCGATGCGCGTCGGTGGCACCGGCGCAGCGCCGCAGCGCCGCCATCTCGCCGGGGAAGTAGCGCGCGCCGGCCTCGCCGCCCAGGCACAACGCCAGCAGATCGTAGGTCCAGCGTTGCAGGATACCGAGTACCGAGGGCACCGGCAGCTTCTGCAACTGCTCGGCGGCGGCCAGCGCGTCGAGCGACGGGCCGGTGGCGAGCTGGCCGACCAGCCAGCGCTGCAGCGGCAGCTCCTCCGCCTCGGCCGCATGCAGCGCGGTCAGCGGCGCGCCGCCGGCCTGGGCCAGCTGCGCCGGCGCATCGGCGACGCCCTGGGCTTTCAGCCATTCCAGCGCGGCCTGCTCGCTCGGCCGGCGCAGCGCGACCTGGCGGCAGCGCGACAGGATGGTCGGCAGGATCCGGTCGATGCGGTCGGTGACCAACAGGAACACCGTCGCGGGCGGCGGCTCTTCCAGCGTCTTCAGCAGCGCGTTGGCGCCCTCGTGCTGCAGCGCATCGAGCGGATACACCACCACGGGACGCAGGCCCGAGCGGTGCGTGCCGATGCCGACCGCCTCGATCAGCGCCCGCACCTGTTCCATCCGGATGATCTTGCTCGGCGCCTTCTTCTTGCCGCCGCCGTCGTCCGCCTTGGCGTCGGTATCCGCATCGCCGCCCTCCATCGCCTCGGGCCGCACCACGGTGAAGTCCGGGTGATTGCCCTGGCCGAACCAGTGGCAGGCGGCACAGGTGCCGCAGGGCTGGCCGTCGGCGAGCGGCGTGTCGCACAGCAGCGCCTGAGCAAAGTGCAGCGCCAGGTCGCGCTTGCCGATGCCCTGCTGGCCGTGCAGCAGCAGCGCGTGCGGCAGCCGGTCGCGCAGCGCCATCAGTTGCCGCCAGTCTTCGGTTTGCCAGGGATAGAGCATGGAAATCAACGGGTTATCGACAGCAATTGATGTTGTTTGAGAGGATGCGACGTTGTTGCCGCGTTGTTGCGGATTCTGCAACGACGGCGCGACCCCTCATATCATCGAGACTTGATACTTTCTTCAATTCAAAGACTTGCAAGAATCTGCTCAAGCGTTTTCTGAATCTCCGCGATCGGCCGCGTGCTGTCGATCAGCCGGAAGCGCGCCGGCGCCTCCTCGGCCCGCCGCAGGTATTCGGCCCGTGTCCGCGCGAAAAAGGCGGCCGACTCGGCCTCGAACTTGTCCGGTTCGCGCGCCCCGGCCAGACGGGCGCTGGCCACCTCCAGTGGCACGTCGAACAGCAGCGTCAGATCCGGCTGCAGATCGCCTTGCACCCAGCGCTCCAGCGTTTCCAGCCGCTCGCGGGCCAAGCCGCGGCCGCCGCCCTGGTAAGCGAAGGTCGCATCGGTAAAACGATCGGAGATGACCCAATCGCCACGTGCCAACGCCGGTTCGATGACCTCGGCCAGATGCTCCCGGCGGGCGGCGAACATCAGCAGCGCCTCGGTTTCCAGATGCATCGGCCGGTGCAGCAGCAGCTGGCGCAGGTCCTCGCCGAGCGCGGTGCCGCCCGGCTCGCGCGTGGTCACCACGCGCCTGCCCTGCCCCAGCCGTTGCTGCAGCTGCCCGGCGAACCAGGCCAGGTGGGTACTCTTGCCCGCCCCGTCGATGCCTTCGAAGGTAATGAATGTTCCGCGCATGGCGATGCTGTTCGTGATTATTTGCCGCGCTGGTATTGATCGACCGCGCGATTGTGTTCGGGAAGCGAGTTGGAGAAGTGGCTGGTGCCATCGCCGCGGGCGACGAAATACAGCGCGTCGGTCGGCGCCGGCGTGGTCGCCGCCGCCAGCGACGCCACGCCCGGCAAGGCGATCGGCGTGGGCGGCAGGCCGGTGCGGGTGTACGTATTGTACGGAGTGTCGGCCTGCAGATCGCGCTTGCGCAGGTTGCCGTCGAACATCTCGCCGATGCCGTAGATCACGGTCGGATCGGTCTGCAGCATCATGTTCTTGCGCAGCCGGTTGATGAAGACCGCCGCGATCATCGGCCGCTCGGCCGCCTGACCGGTCTCCTTCTCGACGATCGACGCCATGATCAGCGCCTCGTACGGCGTCTTGTACGGCAGGTCCGGCGAGCGCGCGTTCCAGGCCTCGTTCAGCCGCCGCTGCATCGCCCGGTACGCATGCTTGTACAGCTCGACGTCGCTGCTGCCGCGCGCAAACAGATAGGTATCCGGAAAGAACAGCCCCTCGGCCGAGGGCTCGGTGGCGCCGATCGCCTTCAGCAGCTCGGCCTCGCTCATGCCTTTGGTGTCGTGCCGCAGCGCGGGATGGGCGTCCACGGCGGCGCGCATCCGGCGGAATTCCCAGCCCTCGATCACCGTCAGCACATGGTGGTTGACCTCGCCGCGGGCGATGCGGCCGATTACCTGCAGCGGCGTGACGCCGCTCTCGAACTGGTAGCCACCGGCCTTCAGGCTGGCGTGGTTGCCGGTCAGCCGGGCCAGCAGCACGAACAGCCGGGCATCGATCGGCACGCCGCCCCTGGCCACCTGGCGGGCGACGCTCGGCACGCTGGAATTGGGTTTGATGATGACCTCGAGCGGCGAGCTGCGCAGCGTCAGCGGCTGGTTGGCCCACCAGGCGAAGGCGCCGGCGGCGGCCAGCGCGAATGCCACGGCGGCCAGAACCAGCCGGGAAAGAAAACGTTTCATCGACAAGCTTGGGTAAGTGCGGGTCTGAATGAGGGCCTAACTGCGGGGATAAACGCGAAGATAAGCGCGAATCTCTCGTGAATCGGGGCCGCCGGCCTGCCGGGCAGCGCGAAAACGGGCAAACGGCAGGAGTGGCAGGCTCAACAGGTGACCGAGAAGACGGCCGCCGGCCGCAATGACGGCAGACCCATATAATACCGGGAGCCTTGTCCGGGGCCGCCGCTCACCGCGTCACAAGTTGTGACAGGCCCCGCACAAGCCATCCGCCAACCGTGCCGGCCTGAGCCGGCTTCGAATCGAATTCCATCCATGCACGCCCCGAATCCCGCCCGCGCCGCCCAGTTCGCCGCCCTGCGCCAGGACGGCGTCGTTTGCCGCCCCGCCGAGCTGGGCCTGATCCGCGTGGCCGGCGATGACGCCGCCACCTTCCTGCATACCCAGCTGACCAATGCCGTCGAGGACCTGCCCGCCGGACAGGCCCGGCTGGCCGGCTACTGCTCGCCCAAGGGCCGCCTGCTGGCGACGCTGCTGATCTGGCGCGATGCCCAGGGCATCGCCATGCAGCTGTCGGCCGACCTGCAGCCGGCGATCCAGAAGCGGCTGTCGATGTTCGTGCTGCGCGCCAAGGCCAGGCTGTCGGACCTGGGCGCCGAATCGGGCATCGTCGGGGTCGCTGGCGCCAAGGGCGCCAGCGCGCTGTCCGCCGCCGGCCTGCCCGCGCCGGCCGAGCCCTGGACCACCGCCAGCGCCGGCGAGGCGACCGTGATCCGCCTGCCCGATGCCGACGGCGTGCCGCGCTGGCAGGTCGTGGCGCCGGCCGCGCAGGCCGATGCCGTGCAGCAAACGCTTGGCACCACGCTGCTGCCGGCCGATGCCGAGCTGTGGGACTGGCTGGAGATCCGCGCCGGCATCCCGCGCATCGTGGTCGCGACGCAGGAACAGTTCGTGCCGCAGATGATCAATTTCGAGCTGATCGGCGGCGTCAATTTCCGCAAGGGCTGCTATCCGGGCCAGGAAGTCGTCGCGCGCAGCCAGTATCGCGGCACACTCAAGCGCCGCATGTGGCTGGTCAGCGGCGAAGGCGAGACCCCGGACGCAGGCGCCGAAATCTATCGCGCCGACGATCCCGGCCAGCCGAGCGGCATGATCGTCAACGCCGCGCCCAAGCCCGATGGCGCCGGCTGGGACGCGCTGGCCGAACTGAAGATCGATGCGGCCGGCGCCAGCCTGCATTTGGGCCACGCCGAGGGGCTGGCGGTCACCGTGGGCGAGCTGCCCTACCCGGTGCCGCTGCTGGCCACCGATCCGGCCGCCTGACGCCGCGTGAGGCCGGGCAGGCCGCAGCGTCCAACAGGTCCATCAATGGTCAATCAGCTCCATCAGGCCCATCAGGCCCATCAGGCCCATCAGGTGCATCAGGTGCATCAGGTGCATCAGGTCCATCAGGTGCATCAGGTGCATCAGGTGCATCAGGTGCATCAGGTCCATCACGTCCATCGGGTCCGCAAGGAGACGCCGCGATGAGCGACCACCTGTTCGTCTACTTCCGCGTGCGCGAGCACGAGGCCGCCGAGGCGCTGCCGCACTGGCACCGCTGGATGGCCACGGTGGCCGAAGCCACCGGGATCGGTGGTACGCTGATGCGCAGGCCCGAAACCCGCGCCGGCCTGCAGACCTGGATGGAGGCCTACGCCGACGTGCCGCCGGCCTTCGATGCGACGCTCGACGGACTGTGGCGGCAAAGCGGTTTGCAGCACTGGCTGGAAGGCGAGCGCCAGGTCGAAAAGTTCGTCGACCTGGACCTGTTGTAGCGCGGCGCCGCCTGCATCGATGCACTGCACCGATGCAGCGGCCCGCAACAAGGAATGGCTTATGTGTTTGATCCTCGTCGCCTGGCAGGCCCACCCCGACTATGCGTTGGTGGTCGCGGCCAATCGCGATGAATTCTATGTCCGCCCGGCGGCGCCGGCGCACTGGTGGGACGATGCGCCCGAGGTGCTGGCCGGCCGCGACCAGGCGGACGTGATCGGCGAACCCGGCACCTGGATGGGCGTGACCGCCGGCGGGCGCTTTGCGGCGCTGACCAATTACCGCGCGCCCTCCGAGAAGCGCACCGATGCGCGCTCGCGCGGCGAACTGGTGGCGGGCTTCCTGCGCGGCGAGGCTTCGCCGGAGCAATATGTCGGGGATCTCGCCCGCGGTGCCGGCATCCGCGGCCCCGGCGCCTACAACGGCTTCAATCTGCTGGCGGGCGATCTGGATGCGCTGTGGTGGTACAGCAACCGCTCGCCCGACGGCGCGCCGCAGCGGCTCAAGCCCGGCCTGTACGGCCTGTCCAACGCGCTGCTCGACACGCCCTGGCCCAAGGTCCGCAGCCGCGTCGGCGCGCTGGCCGAGACGCTGGCCGCCGATACCGGCGCGCCCAATGCCAGCGTCGAGCCCTATCTGGCGCTCTTGGCCGATACCCGCCAGGCCTGCGATTTCGAATTGCCGCAGACGGGCGTCGCGCCCGAATGGGAAAAGCTGCTGTCGTCGGCCTTTATCCGCTCGCCCTCGTACGGCACGCGCGCCAGCACCGTGCTGCGGGTGCGCCACGATGGCCGCTTCGACCTGAGCGAGCGCAGCTTCGATGCGGCGGGGCCGACCGGCGAGGTGTCGTACCGGGGCCAGATGAACGTCGCCAGCCGCGCCGGCACGATTCCGGCGCCACGCTGACGCCTTGCGTCCTTCCCGCGCAGGGCGGGAACCCGGTGGCGTTGACGCGCGTAGACCGGTAGATCGACAAGAACGCCGGGCCCCGCATGCGTGCGGCCGGCAGCCTTGGCACTCAACTCGACAGATAGCGCCGCACCGTCCGCGCGCCGGCCAGCGCGATCCATCCCATCGTCAGCGCCACCAGGCCGAGTCCATAGCGCAGGTCGCTGGCATGCGCGACGCCGCCGATCATCACCGGGCCCAGCATCAGTCCGATATAGCCGAAGCGCGCCACCCGCGAAATCCCCTCGGCCGGCGGGACCCCCGGCAGCTTCGACGCCGCCACGAAGAAGATCGGGACCATATTGGCCGCGCCCAGGCCCATCATCGCAAAGCCCAGCAGGCTCGCCCACGGTGCGGGCCACAGCAGCGCCAGGCTGATGCCGACGAAGGCCAGCCAGGCGCTCGCCGTCAACGTGCCGCCATCGGTCCAGCGCGCCCGCGCCAGATCGCCGGTGAAGCGGCCGACCGCCATGCCGCCGGAGAAGGCGGCATAGCCGAAGCTGATCCAGCCGATCGGCGCCTGCGCGATCTCGCGCATATAGACGCTGGTCCAGTCGTACATCGCGCCCTCGCCCACCAGCCCGAGAAACGCCATCAGGCCCAGCAGCCACAGCGCGCGGCCGGCATGGTCGTGGCCCTTGTCGGCGTGCGGCGCGGTCGGGTGGTCCGGCAGCAGCCAGCGTTTGGAGGCCAGCCCGACGCCGGCGGTCAGCAGCGCCATGCCGATCGCGTGCGCCAGCGGCGCGACCTGCAGCGACAGCAACAGCCCGCCCACTGCCGCGCCTACCATGCCGCCGAGGCTGAACATGCCGTGCAGCGCGGACATGATGGGTTTGTGGCGCTGCGATTCGACCGTGGCAGCCTGCGCGTTCATCGCGACGTCGAACACGGCGCTGGCCATGCCGAAGGCGATCAGCGCGGGCACCAGCGCGTAGAAATGCGGCATCGCCAGGATCGCGATGGTGGCCAGGCCATAGGCGACGCCGCCCGACATGCAGGCGCGCGTGCTGCCGACCCTGGAGATCCACCGTCCCACCGGCCCCATCGCGATGATGGCGCCGAAGGCCACCGCCAGCATGGCCATCGACAGCACGGCGTCGGACAGGCCGAAGCGCGTCTTGATGGTCGGGATATGAACGCCCCAGGTGGCGAAGGTCGCGCCATTGACGAAGAACAGCGCCATCGTGGCCCAGGTGGCCGGCGCGGTGCGCGGCGGCGGGGGCGGATCGGCGGGTGCGGGAGATGGCGATACGGGCGCGGCGGACTGCCGCGGCAGATCGGTCGAAAGGTCGTTCATGCGAGACGGTTGGTACGGCTCGGCGCGGCTTGGTGCGGCTTGCGCCTTGGTGCGGCTTGCGGCTCGATGTGGCTTGGCACGGCGCCAAACGAGGACAGCCGCGCCAAGTGCAAAGCAATCTCGAGGCAATCTCAAGGCAATCTCAAGGCATGCCCAAGAGTGCGCCGAGGGACCCTGCATGGTCTCATACCTCCGCCGCCGCGGCCGTCGGCCGATGGCTGACGCGCCGGCCGCCCGAGGACCCGAGCCCGCCCGGGGCTAGCCTTGCGTCCCGCCGGCCAGCCGCTTGCGCATCTCGATATGGGGAATGCCCGCTTCCTCGAACGGCTCGCCGACCTGCTGGAAGCCGACGCGGGCGTAGAACGGCGCCGCATGCGACTGCGCGTTGAGCACCAGTTCGGGATAGCCGAGTTCCTCGGCCTTGGCCATCAGCGCATCGAGCACCCGCGCGCCGATGCCGGTGCCGCGCGCGCTGGCCAACACCGCCATGCGGCCGATGTGGCCGTCCGGCAGCAGCCGGCCGGTCGCCACCGGGACGCCCTGCGCGTCATAGGCGATCGCATGCCAGCTGGGCTCGTCCCACTCGTCCCATTCGAGTTCGACCGGCACGCCCTGCTCTTCGACGAACACGGCATAGCGGATCGCGCGCGCGGTCTCGCGCGCTTCGGACCAGGGCAGCAGGCGAACGGTGAGAGTCATGATGGGAGGGATGACGCGACGGTTGCGAGGATCGGCATGATACTCGCGTCGGGCCGATCTTTCAGCGGACCTGGTCGGCGCCGGCGGGATGGCGAGATCACGAGATGGCGAGATGGCGAGATGGCGAGATGGCGAGATGGCGAGATGGCGAGATGGCGGTCGCGCGCGGCAGGCGCGCGACCGCCTCTCGACCACCCCCGAAGGCAGGCTTACTGCTCCGGCGCCACCGTCTCGTAGGTCACGATCGCCTCGCGCACCGCGGCCGGCACCGGCGCCGAACGCTGCGTCGCCGGATCGGCGCAGACGTAGACGATCTCGCCGGTGATCAGGTGCTCGTCGCCGCGGTACATCTCGACGCGGAACAGCATGCTGGAGCGGCCGATGCGCGCGATGCGGCCGCGAATGTCGAGCATGTCGTCGAAGCGGGCGGAGCCGTGGTATTCCAGCGTCGATTTGACGACGTACATGTCGACGCCATGCGCGTGCAGCACGTCCTCGGGATAGCGGATGCCGACCGCGCGCCAGTACTCGGTCACGCAGATGTCGCAATAGGTCAGGTAATGCGCGTTGAAGACGATCGACTGCGGATCGACCTCGGCCCAGCGCACGCGCAACGGCATGCTGTGGCGAAACTCTTCCTTGGCCATGCGGATTCCTCGGAGTGAGTCGTGAAGGAGGCCGTCGTCCCCGCTGCGGCGGGGACGACGGCAAGGACGACAGCGGCGGGCTCTTGCGGCAGCGCCTTGCGCCGGCCCTTGCATCGGCCCTTGCATCGGCCTTTGCATCGGCCTTTGCATCGGCTTTTGCATCGGCATTTACTTCGGGCCCTTGCAGGCCCCTAGCCGCAGCCCGTTACTGCGGCCGTGCCAGGCCCAGCTTCTCGATGATGGCCTTTTCCTTCTTGACCGTATCGGCGGCGAACTTCGCGTACTGCTCGCTGTTCATGTAGAACGGCTCCATGTCGAACTTGGCCAGCGACTCGCGGTAGTTCGGCATTTCCATCGCCTGCTTGAAGGCGTCATGCAGCTTCTTGACGATCTTCGGATCGGTGCCCTTGGGCGCGGCCAGGCCGAACGGCGAGGTCTGCACGATGCCCAGGCCGAGCTCCTTCAGCGTCGGCACGTTGGGGAAGCGCGGCGAGCGCTTGTCGCCCCACACCGACAGCAGGCGCAGGCGGCCCTGTTCGACGTACGGCGCCCACGCCGGCGTGTCGGCCACCGACATCACGTGGCCACCCAGCAGCGCCTGCATCGACTCGGAATTGCCCTTGAACGGGATGTGCGAGAACTGGACGTTCTGCTTCATCGCCAGCTCTTCCATCGTCAGATGCAGCGTCGTCATCGAGCCGGGCGTGCCGTAGGTCAGCTTGCCCGGATTGGCCTTGGCGTAGGCGATGTACTCCTGCATGGTCTTGATCGGCGAATCGGCCGGCACGACCAGGCCGAAGGCATAGCCGGCCAGGTTGATCACATAGGTCAGGTCCTTGACCGGGTCCCAGTTGATCTTGGTGGTGTACGGCAGGCGGAACACCGGCAGCGGGATCTGCGCCAGCGTGTAGCCGTCGGGCGGCGTGGCCTGCATCATCTGCGCCGGCAGCACGCCGCCGGCACCGGGCTTGTTCTCGACGATCACCGGCTGGCCCAGGATCTTCGAGGCATTCTCCGCGAGCACGCGGAACGGGATATCGGTGGAACCGCCCGCGGTATAGCCGATGATGAGGCGGATCGGCTTCTGCGGGAAATTGTCCGCCTGGGCGTGGGCCGCGGGGGTGGCGGCC
The DNA here is from genome assembly GCF_020418465.1 of Cupriavidus sp. DB3. Classification (NCBI taxonomy): domain Bacteria; kingdom Pseudomonadati; phylum Pseudomonadota; class Betaproteobacteria; order Burkholderiales; family Burkholderiaceae; genus Cupriavidus; species Cupriavidus sp. DB3. Next base: position 98,534 of record NZ_JAIZPL010000002.1, read on the forward strand.
AGGCCGGTGACCGCGGCGGCGGCGATGGCGCCCGCACGGGCGAGGAAGTGGCGGCGTTGCATCTGTAGTCGTCTCCTGTTGCTACAAGGTACTGCTCGGGTACTCGATAACTGCCTGAAAAACCGGGGTTTCTGCGACCGCCTTGGCTTGGCATCGAGCGCGGCCCTAAACGGGCGGCGCGGTGCCGAAGGCCGTTCGCAACGCACGCACGGCATCGTCGTGCGCGCGCGCCACTGCCGGGACAAAGCGTCCCAGCTTGAAGAAATCATGGATCATGCCGGGGTAGTCCGCCACTTCTGCCGGCACGCCGGCCGCCCGCAGCTTCCGCGCATACGCGACGCCTTCGTCGTGCAGCGGGTCGTAGCCGGCCACCGCGATCCAGGCCGGACAGCATCCGGCCACGTCCGCGCCGCTGCCGCCGCCATCGAGCGGCGCAAAGCGCCAGTCGTCGCGGCTCTGCTCGCGGTCCAGATACTGCGCGAAGAACCACTGGATCATCGACGCGGTCAGCAGGTAGCCGTCGGCCAGCGCCCGCTGCGACGGCGTGTCCTGGCGCGCACTGGTGCCCGGATACAGCAGCATCTGCAGCACCGGCGCCAGGCCACGGTTGCGCGCCTCGACTGCGCAGGCCGCCGCCAGCGTGCCGCCGGCGCTGTCGCCGCCGAGCGCGATGCGGCTCGCATCGGCGCCCAGCCGCGGCGCCTGCTCGAAGACCCAGTGCAGCACGTCGAAGGCATCGTCGACCGCCGTTGGAAATTTCCATTGCGGCCCGAGCCGGTAGTCGACTGACAGCACCATCGCATCGGCGCGCGCGCACAGCAGCCGGCACAGTGGCTCGTGCGTGGCGATGCTGCCGACCGTGAAGCCGCCGCCGTGGAAGTACAGCAGCAGCGGCAACGGCTCGGCCCAGCTCGCCTCGCGCGGCGCATAGAGCCGCACCGGAATCGCATGGCCGTCGCGCGCCGGCACCGCCATGTCCTCGACGCTGTGCACCGGTGCGGGGGCCACGTCCAGGATCAGCGCGCTTTTCTCGTAGGCGATCTTGGCATCGGCCGGGTCCAGATGATGCAGCGGCGGCCGCTTGGCGCGCGCCACCATGTCCAGCAGCTGCGCGATCTGCGGATCAAGCGGCTGCGCCGGCATGCCGGGCGGGACCGATGAGGCGGGGGACGCGGGGAACGCGGACGGGACGGCTGACATGAAGGCGAGGCGACGGTGCGGTGTGGCTTTGCGGTGGCGAACGGCCGGAACGCCCGGTCCAATTGCTGCGGTGAAGTTCGAATTGTGAACGAGCGTTCGATTTTAGTATGATGCCACCGCTTTGTGGGCATACCGGCATGGAAAATGTGGCAATGCGACACCGCGTTTGCCCCCTCCCCGCCCGACGGAAAACGCTGCGACAATCTTCCGGGCCTGGATTTGCAACGCACCGCGGGCATGGCAGCGCAGCACGATGCCGCCACCCGCCCGCCCTCGCCGACATAACAATCACGGAGACAAGCACGATGGCCTTTATCTATTACCTGACCCATATCCATCTCGATTTCGGCGCGGTCAAGCTGCTGAAATCGGAGTGCGAGCGCATCGGCATCCGCCGGCCGCTGCTGGTGACCGACAAGGGCGTGGTCGCCGCCGGCATCGCGCAGCGCGCCATCGACGCGCTGGAGGGTCTGCCGGTTGCCGTGTTCGACGACACCCCCTCCAATCCAACCGAGGCGATGGTGCGCCAGGCCGCGGCGCAATACCGCAGCGAGGGATGCGACGGCCTGATCGCGGTCGGCGGCGGTTCCTCGATCGATCTGGCCAAGGGCATCGCGATCCTGGCCACGCACGAGGGCGAGCTGACCACCTACGCCACCATCGAGGGCGGCAGCGGCAGGATCACCGAGCGCGCCGCGCCGCTGATCGCAGTGCCGACGACCTCGGGCACCGGCAGCGAGGTCGCCCGCGGCGCCATCATCATCCTCGACGACGGCCGCAAGCTCGGCTTCCACTCCTGGCATCTGCTGCCCAAGTCCGCGATCTGCGATCCCGAGCTGACGCTGGGCCTGCCGCCAGGGCTGACGGCGGCGACCGGCATGGACGCGATCGCGCATTGCATCGAGACCTTCCTCGCCCCCGCCTTCAACCCGCCGGCCGACGGCATCGCGCTCGACGGGCTGGAGCGCGCCTGGGCCCATATCGAGCGCGCCACGCGCGACGGCAGCGACCGCGAGGCGCGCCTGAACATGATGAGCGCGTCGATGCAGGGCGCGATGGCGTTCCAGAAGGGCCTCGGCTGCGTCCACTCGCTGTCGCACCCGCTCGGCGGCCTGAAGATCGACGGCCGCACCGGCCTGCACCACGGCACGCTGAACGCGGTGGTGATGCCCGCGGTGCTGCGCTTCAACGCCGACGCGCCGAGCATCGTGCGCGAGGACCGCTATGGCCGCCTGCGCCGCGCCATGCATCTGCCGGCCGACGCCGATGTCGCGCAGGCGGTGTACGACATGACCGCGCGTCTGGGCCTGCCGACGGGGCTGGCCGCGATGGGCGTCACCGAGGCGATGTTCGACAAGGTCGTGGCCGGCGCGCTGGCCGACCATTGCCACAAGACCAATCCGAAGGAAGCCGGCGCCGAGGACTATCGGCGTATGCTGGCGGAATCGATGTAAGGCTCGACGGTGCAGGGCGCAGTCGATGTAAGACGCAGTCGGTGTAAGGCTCGATCGTGTAAGGCTCAACCGATGCCACGCGCATCGGACGCAAGGAGGCAGGCATGGCTGGCGAACACTTGCAGGTGGTGCACGGCGATATCACGCGGATGGAGGTCGATGCCATCGTCAACGCGGCCAACAGCGGCCTGCTGGGCGGGGGCGGCGTCGATGGCGCGATCCACGGGGCGGGCGGTCCGGCCATCATGGCGGCCTGCCGCGAGATCCGCGAGCGCCAGGGCGGCTGCCCGACCGGCGAGGCGGTGATCACGACCGGCGGCCTGCTGCCGGCACCCTACGTGATCCACGCGGTCGGCCCGGTCTGGCGCGGCGGCGGCGAGAACGAGGACGCGCTGCTGGCCAGCGCCTATCGCAACAGCATCAGGCTCGCCGCAGAGCATCGGCTGCGCACGCTGGCCTTCCCGAACATCAGCACCGGCGTCTACGGCTTTCCGCGCGAACGCGCGGCCGATATCGCGATCGCCGCGGTGCGCCAGGCGCTGGCCGAGGCCGACACCATCGAACAGGTGACCTTCGTCTGCTTCGACGACGAGAACTACCGGCTGTATCGGGAGCGGCTGGGAGCGTTCGGGGGGCTTTGATTCGACGGGCGAAAAGGCGCGCGCTTGCCCGCTCCCCCGCCCCCTCTCCCGCAAGCGGGAGAGGGGCTTGGGGGAAAGGGCAACAGCGCTTGCTATCCCCTCCGCCCCCCATTACCCCAACGCGCTGCGGATCAAGCGATTGATCCGCTCCGGCTGCTCATGCACGACCCAGTGCGTGCCCTCCGGAATCCGCTCCAGCCGCAGCTGCGGCACGAAGCGATCGAGCCCATCCACCAGCGACTTCGGCAACGCCCGATCGTTCTCGCCCCAGATCACCAGCGTCGGCACGCGCACGACGAAGGCCTCGGGATCGAGCCGCGACAGATCGGGCGGCGGCTCGCCCGGCGCCGGCGGATGCAGCGGCGAGGCGCGATAGTAGTTGACGCTGCCGGTCAGCGGATGCGAACCGCCCTCGCCCGGTTGCGACCACGCGGCGAGATACTTGTCGCGGGTTTCGCCGGTGAACCACTCGGGCGGCGCGTCGCCCCCGGACAGCAGCGCCGCGAGTTTGGCGTAGTGGTCGGCCGCCAGCACCTCTTCGCAGCCCGGCTTGCGCAGCCAGTTCATATAGGCCGACGCCGCCTGCTGTTGCGGGTCCTCCGCCAGCGCGCGGGCGAACAGATACGGATGCGGCGCGTTGACGATGACCAGCTGCTGCACCAGCGCCGGATACTGGATCGCCAGATTCCAGCACACCGCCCCGCCCCAGTCGTGCGCCACCACCACGCAGCGGTCGTAGCCCAGCGCGGCGATGAACTGCACCAGGTCCTCGACCAGATGGCGCGGCTTGTAGGCCTCGACCGCGGCGGGCTTGCTCGACAGATTGAAGCCGCGCAGATCCGGCGCGACCGCGAAATGGGTCTGGCCGAATTCGGCGAGCTGCGCCTCCCACGCATACCAGAACTCGGGGAAGCCATGGACGAACAGCATCAGCGGCTTGCCGCGCTGCCCCGCGCTGGCATAGTGCAGCCGCGTGCCGTTCGGCAGCGAGGCGTACTGCAGATGATGGATCACGGCCGATGTGCTCATGGTCTCCTCTCTGTGATTTGCCGTTGTCGTCCCGCCCGCCCCATGCGGGCGCGGCGCCGGCCGTGCCGATGCACGCTCCGTGCCTGCGCGCGAATCGCCCGCCTCAGCCGCGCAGCGCGGCCACCAGCTCGTCCCGTACCTGCGGCTTGCCGGCGAACGGATCGCCGGGATTGCGCTGGCCGACGATGTCCTCGAAGCGCTGCTGCACCGGCGCCAGCGCGTGCGGATGCGAATAGATGTAGAAGCGCTGCTCGCGGATCGCATCGAAGGTCATCCGCGCCACGTCCTCCGCGCTGACCTTGCCCGAGGTGACCGCCTTGTCCGACAGCGCCTGCGCGACCAGCTGCGAGCGCGTCGGCGGGGCCTCGTTGCTGAGGTCGGCCGGGCGATTGCGGTGCGACTGGTGAATGCCGGTCGGCACGAAATACGGGCACAGCAGCGAGCAATGCACCTGTTCGGTCACCAGCGCCAGGTCCTGGTACAGCGACTCGGACAGCGACACCACCGCATGCTTGGAGACGTTGTAGATGCCCATCGCCGGCGGATTCAGCAGGCCGGCCATCGACGCGGTATTGACGATATGGCCCTCGTACGAGGCGTCGCGCGCGGCGGCCTCGAGCATCAGCGGCGTGAAGATGCGCACGCCGTGGATCACGCCGTGCAGGTTCACGCCCAGCACCCAGTCCCAGTCCTTCTGCGAGTTCTCCCAGACCAGGCCGCCGGCACCGACGCCGGCGTTGTTGAACAGCAGGTTGACCTCGCCGAAGGCCTCGATCGCGGCATCGGCCAGCGCCTGCACCTGCTCGGCCTTCGATACGTCGACGCGCAGGCCGATCACGCGGGCGCCCTGCGTGCGCAGCTCCGCCACGGTGGCGTCGAGCGCGTCCTGCTGGACGTCGGCCAGCACCAGCCGCATGCCCAGCGCCGCGCCGAGGCGCGCGAATTCCTTGCCGAATCCCGACGCGCCGCCGGTGATCACGGCCACTCTTTCCTGGAACTGCTTCATCGTGGTCTCCTTCTCGATGCCGGCGCGCTCCCGTTTCGGTGCGGTTTCCCGCTGGCCCGCTCTGCTGGCGGGCTTCTGCGCGCCGGTCTCTCCGGCCCTTCCTGCCTCAATCGAGCAGGTCGGGCTGCTCCTTGACGATGCGCGCGTACAGCGGCTGGAACTGGAACCAGCCAGCCTGCGCGGTGCCGACGATCGAATAGGCCTGGCGCGCGGCGGCGTCCGAGATCGTCTTCGGCGCGCCGCCGGTGCGCGCGGCGGCGGCCTCGGCCAGCAGCTGCACCTGGCACGAGCGCTCCATCGTGATGAACCACCAGGCCGCCTCGTCGACCGTGCGGCCCACCGTCAGCAGCCCGTGGTTCTGCAGGATCACGGCCTTGTTGGGCCCCAGCGCATTGGCGATGCGCTGGCCTTCGTCAAGCTCCACCACCACGCCGCCGAAGTCGTCATAGACGGCATGGTCCTGGTAGAAGGCGCAGACGTCCTGCGTCAGCGGATCGAGCGGCCGGCCCAGGGTCGACCAGGCGCGCCCATAGGTGCTGTGCGAATGCGCGGCGGCGACCGCGTCCTCGCGCGTCTGGTGCACGCGCGAATGGATCGCGAAGGCGGCGGCGTTGACCGGATGATCGCCCTCCACCACGTTGCCGTGGTGATCGCAGCGGATCAGGTTCGATACCTTGACCTGGCTGAAATGCACGCCGAACGGATTGACCCAGAACGTATCGGTGAACTCGGGGTCGCGCGCGGTGATATGGCCGGCCACGCCCTCGTCGAAACCGAACTTCGAGAACAGCCGGAAGGCCGCCGCGAGCCGCTGCTTGCGATGCAGGCGCTCCTCGGCATGGGTCTCGAAGCGCGGCGGGCGCGGCAGCACGCGGTACTTCGCCTTGATTTCTTCCGGCAGATCGGCGCCGATCTCGTCGGCGCGGCTGGCACGTTGCGGTGCCGGGATGGGAGCGTTCATCGCGGTCTCCTGCGGATAGCGGATAGCGGATAGCGGATAGCGGATAGCGGATATCGGGCAGCCGATAACCGGGGCCGGCCGGTCAGATCAGCTTGACCAGCTGCTTGCCGAAGTTCTTGCCCTTGAGCAGGCCCATGAAGGCCTCGGGCGCGCTCTCCAGCCCCTGCGCCACGCTCTCGCGGAACTTGAGCTTGCCCTGCGCCACCGCGCCGCCGAGCTCGGACAGCGCCTGCGGCCACACCTCCATGTGCTCGGAGACGATGAAGCCCTCGATCTTCAGGCGCGACACCAGGATCAGCTGCGGATTCTTCAGGGGCAGCGGCTCGCCGTCATAGCCGGCGATCATGCCGCAGACCGCGATGCGGCCGAACGGATTCATGCGCGACAGCACGGCGTCGAGGATCTCGCCGCCGACGTTCTCGAAGTAGCCGTCGACGCCCTGCGGCGTGGCTTCCTTCAGCATCGTGTACAGCGCCTTGGGATCGGATGCCGCCTTGTAGTCGACGCAGGCATCGAAGCCCAGCTCGTTGACCACGTAGTCGCACTTCTCCTTGCCGCCGGCGATGCCGACCGCGCGGCAGCCCGCCATCTTCGCCAGCTGCCCGACCACGCTGCCGACGGCGCCCGAGGCCGCGCTGACCACCACGGTCTCGCCGGCCTTCGGCGCGATGATGCGGTTCAGGCCGTACCAGGCGGTGACGCCGGGCATGCCCACCGCGCCCAGGTAGGCCGACAGCGGGATCCGGCTGGTGTCGACCTTCTGCATGCCGCTGCCGTCGCTGACGCCCATCTCCTGCCAGCCGAACATGCCCAGCACCTTGTCGCCGACCGCGTACTTCGGATTGCGCGAGGCCACCACCTCGCCGACGGTGCCGCCGATCATCACCTCGTTCAGCGGCTGCGGCGTCGCGTAGGACTTGCCTTCGTTCATGCGGCCGCGCATGTACGGGTCGAGCGACAGATAGTGGTTGCGGACCAGCACCTGGCCGTCGGCCAGCTCCGGCACCGGCACCTGCTCGAGGCGGAAGTTGTCCGGCGAGACGGCGCCGCTGGGACGGGAGGCGAGGACGATGCGCTTGTAGGTATCGGACATGGGACGTTCCTTTGTCAGGGGGTCGTGGGACGTTGTTGGGCTGGGTGTTGGCTTCGGGATCCGCGCTGCATCAACGCTGCATCAACGCTGCATCATCGCCGCATCAGCGCAAGCGCCAAAGCGCGATAGGCGCGCAGCGTGATCGGGTCGTTGGCGGCATTGCCGGCGATCGGATGCGAGGCGTAGCGCACGATGGTCATCTCGGCCTTCGGATCGATATGGATGCGCTGGCCGAAGATGCCGCGGGCCTCGAAGGCGCCGTGGTCGTCGTGCGAGACCCACCACATGTCGCGGTAGCTCCAGCCAGGCAGATGAGCATAGACCGATTTGGCGAACTTCGCGCGGTCGCCGCCGCCGCGCACCTCGGCAACCACCGCGGCGGGGATCACCTGGCGGCCGTTGAAGCGGCCGTCGTTGCGCATCGCCTCGCCGAAGCGGGCCAGGTCGCGCAGCGTGGTGCTGATCGCGCCGCCGCCGCCCGGCGTGCCGATGCTGTCGACGGTGAAGTAGGCGTCCTCCTCGGCGCCGAGCGGCTGCCACAGCTTGTCGGACATCAGCTTCGGCAGCGGCACGCCCGAGGCGCGCTGCACGATCCACGCCAGCACCTCGGCGTTGACGGTCTTGTAGGCGAAGGCCTGGTCGTGCTCGCCCTCCTTGCGCAGCGTGGTCAGGAATTCGTAGAAGGAGCGCGGGCCGGCATAGTCCGGCGCGCGCGGAATCATGCCGCCGGCGCGGGCATAGTCGTTGACCTCGGCCTTCGGATCGGCGTAGTCCTCGGAGAATTTGACGCCGATCGTCATGTCCATCACCTGGCGCACGGTGGCGTCGCCATAGGCGGTGTCCGCAAGCTCCGGCACGTAGCGCGTGACCGGCGCGGCCGGATCGAGCTTGCCCTCGTTGGCCAGCATCGCGGCCAGCGTGCCGACGAAGCTCTTGGTGATCGAGAACGCCGCGTGCGGCAGCTGCGGCTGCAGCGCGCCGAAGTACTTCTCGTAGACGACCTTGCCCTTGTGCATCACCAGGATGCCGTCGGTATAGGTCAGCGCCAGCATGTCGGCGAAGGTGCGGCGCGTGCCGTCGGCATCGACGAAGGGCACGCCGCCGATGTCGCGCTCGGCGCGCGGCAGCGCGGACACGGGGCCCGGGCCGCGCCACACCGAGACGGTCGGCACCAGCTCGCGCACGTGCGAGAAGGTCCAGCGGTGGCGCGGGAAGCCGTTGCTCTTGCCGCTGAAGCTGATGACCTTGTCCGGCGCCGGCGGAAAACCCTGCATCCATCCGAGCGTGACGGGATCGGTGGCCGCCGCGTCGGCATAGGTGCGCGCCGGCGGCGTCTGTGCTTGCGTGGGGATCGCCATGGCAGTCAGCAGCACGGCCGCGATGGGCAGCGGCGAGGGGACGAAACGGCGGACACTACGACAAACGATGCGCCGAGCGATTCGACGAACGATCTGGCGAAGGCGCGTACGCCCGCGTCGATTGGCCTGCATGGTGTCTCCATTTGTTTTTTTCTCTTTGGATTCGGTGGGTGCCGCGCTGCGCGGGCCGCGCAGCGATCTGCGGTCTGCGGTCAGCCGTCGGCGCCCGCATCCGGCGCGGTCTCGGCGCGCTGCGGCGGCGAGCGTCGCACGTACTTGAAGGTGCCCGAGCTGCGCGCCACCAGCTTGCCGTCGGCGTCGACGATCTCCGCCTCGCAGAACGCCATCGAGGTGGTGCGATGCACGCAGTCGCCGCGGGCGATCAGCGTGCCGCGCCCCGGCGCCATGAAGCTGGTCTTCATCTCGATGGTGACCACGCCGCGGCCGTCCTCGGTATCGGCCGAGCGGCACGCCACCGCCATCGCGACGTCCAGCAGCGTCATCAGCACGCCGCCGTGCGCCATCTCCCAGCCGTTGTGATGGCGCGGCTCGATCTCCAGCTCGAGCTCGCTGACGCCGCCGCCCATGTGCGTGCAGCGCAGGCCGAGGTCGTCGACGAAGGGAATCGGAATCGGGAAGCCTTTGCGGGGCTCGGTCATGGTGTGGTGGTCCTTTGGTTCAAATCGCGCTGACGCCCCCATCGACCGCCAGGATCTGGCCGGTGATGTGCTTGCCGGCCTCGGTCGCGAACAGCAGTGCGGCGCCCTTCAGGTCCTCGTCGTCGCCCAGCCGATGCAGCGGCACGCCCTCGCACATCTTGTCGACGCCCAGGCGCGCCAGCGAGCCCTGCGTCATCTTCGACGGGAAGAAGCCCGGCGCCAGCGCGTTGACGGTGATGTTGTGCTCGCCCCATTCGGCCGCCAGCGTGCGCGTGAAATTGACCACCGCGCCCTTGGACGTGTTGTAGGCAATCGTCTCCATCGTGCCCGGCGGATTGCCGGCCAGGCCCGCGATCGAAGCCACGTTGATGATGCGGCCATAGCGGCGCGGAATCATCGACTGCTTGCCGATGCGCTGCGTCAGCAGGAACAGCCCGCGCACGTTCAGGTTCATCACCTTGTCCCAGGCCTCGACGGGGTGGTCCTCGGCGGGCGCGCCCCAGGTCGCGCCGGCGTTGTTGACCAGGATGTCGACGTGGCCCAGGCGCGCCAGCGACTCGTCGGCCAGGCGCGCGATCTCGTCGTCGCGCGAGCCGTCCGCGGCGATCCAGTCGGCCTCGATGCCGCGCGCCTTCAGATGTTCCTGCGCGGCTTTCAGCTCGTCGGCCTTGCGCGCCGACAGCACCAGCCGCGCGCCCTGCTCGCCCAGCGCCTCGGCGATCTGCAGCCCGAGCCCGCGCGAGCCGCCGGTGATCAGCGCGGTGCGCCCCTTCAGATCGAACAGCTGTGCGATCGTCTTCATGGTGTCCCCTCCTTGTCCTGCGTGTCCGATGTCTCGTGGATGCTGGTGAATGCGCCGGTCCTAGAACCAGGCGTCCTGCATGTCAAGCGTGGTGCGGTCCAGCGACGCCAGCAGATCGAGCTGCGGGCCGACCTTCGGCAGTTCCCAGCGGAAGAAGTAGTCCGCCGCCGCGAGCTTGCCGCGATAGAAGTCCGCGTCCGCATGGCCCGACGGCAGCGCCGCCAGCGCGCGTTGTGCCAGCATCGCCTGCTCCAGCCAGATCCAGGCGACCACCACGTGGCCGAACGCCTCCAGATAGACCGAGGCATTGGCCAGCGTCACCGCCGGATCGCCGGCCGCCCACAGCTGGGCCGTGACGTCGGACAGCCGCGCGACGCGCGCCGCCAGCGCCCGTGCATGCGTGCCCAGGGCCTCGTCGCCGCTCGCGATCGCGCGCTCGATGGTCGCCTGCACCACCTGCCCCAGCGCCTTGAAGGCGGCGCCGTCCTTCATCACGACCTTGCGCCCGAGCAGGTCCAGCCCCTGGATGCCGTGCGTGCCTTCGTGGATCGGATTCAGGCGGTTGTCGCGATAGAACTGCTCGACGTTGTACTCGCGCGTATAGCCGTAGCCGCCATGCACCTGGATCGCCAGGCTGTTGGCCTCCAGGCACCATTGCGACGGCCAGCTCTTGGCGATCGGGGTCAGGATGTCGAGCAGCAAGGCGAGGCGCTGATGCTCGGCCGTATCCCCTGCGGTGGCCGCGGCGCGCTCTTCGTCGACCAGCCGCGCGCAGTACAGGTTCAGCGCGAGCCCGCCCTCGACGTAGCTCTTCTGCGCCAGCAGCATGCGGCGCACGTCGGCATGCTCGACCAGCTTGACCTGCGGGCTCGACGGGTCCTTGCCGCCGGGGCCGACCGGCCGGCCCTGCGGCCGGTTGCGCGCGTAGTCCAGCGCGTGCAGATAGCCGGTATAGCCGAGCATCACCGCGCCCAGGCCCACGCCGATGCGGGCCTCGTTCATCATGTGGAACATGCAGGCCAGGCCCTGGTGCGGCTGCCCGACCAGATAGCCGATCGCCCCCGCCTTGCCGCCGGGCCGGTAGCGCGTGCCCTCGCCGAAATTCAGCAGGCAGTTGGTGGTGCCGCGATAGCCCATCTTGTGGTTCAGGCCGGCCAGCACGACATCGTTGCGCTCGCCCAGCGAGCCGTCGGCATTGACCAGGAACTTCGGCACGATGAACAGCGAGATGCCCTTGACGCCGGGAATCAGCTTGCCGTCCGGGCCCGGGATCTTGGCCAGCACCAGATGCACGATGTTGTCGGACAGCTCGTGCTCGCCCGCCGAGATCCACATCTTGTTGCCGCGCAGGCGGTATTGCGCGCCCAGCGGCGATTCGCCCTCGTACTCGGCGCGCGTGGTGATGTCCGACAGCGACGAGCCGGCCTGCGGCTCGGACAGGCACATGGTGCCAAAGAAGCGCCCTTCCAGCTCCGGCTTGACGAAGGTGTCGATCTGCGCCGGCGTGCCGTGCGTCAGCAGCAGGTTGGCGTTGCCGATGGTCAGGAAGGGATAGGAGCTGGTGCCGACGTTGGCGCCCTTGAAATACGCGAAGCCTGCCTTCTCGACCACCACCGGCAGCTGCATGCCGCCCAGCTCGTAGTCCTGCCCGGCCGCCATCAGGCCGGCCTCGCAGAACGCCTTCAGCGCGGTCCTGACTTCGGGGATGATGGTGACGGTCTCGCCGTCGAAATGCGGTTCCTGCTGGTCGTTCTTCTTGTTGTGCGGCGCGAACAGATCGGTGGCGATCTTCTCGCAGGTATCGAGCGCGGCGTCGAAGGTCTCGCGCGAGTGGTCGGCATAGCGCGGGATGCGCGTCAGCGTTTCGACATCGAGCCACTCGTAGAGCAGAAAATCGAGGTCGCGGCGGGAAAGGATCAACGACATGGCGATGGCCGCTCCTTGGGATGGGAATGAATGGGGAGAATGCCGACGTCGCCGTCCGCATCGCCGCCGGAAGGACCGCTCAGCCCGCCTCGCCCATCCGCGCGATGGTGCCCTGCGCGACCGCGCACAGCTTTTCCTCGCCGTCCTGGACGGCAAAGACATCGCAACGGACCACGGCCTGCTGCCGCCCGCGGCTGACGCACTCGGCACGCGCGATCAAGCGCTCGCCCAGCGCGGGGCGTACGTAATTGATCTTGTATTCCGAGGTCACCACCGGCGCCGCCATCGCGGCGCCGCCGGCATAGGTCAGCGCGTTGTCGGCCAGATAGCTGACCACGCCGCCGTGGGCAAAGCCATGCTGCTGCCGCAAAGGCTGGCGCAGCGGCAATTGCAGCTCGGCCCGCTGCGGCGTCAGCGCTGTCAGCTCCGCGCCGAGCAGCACCGAAAACGGCTGCTCGGCGAGGACCGCGCGGCCGTGGGCCAGCAGGTCGCCCGACGCGCCCAGGTCGCGCGGCTTGCCGCGCTCGCCGGGCTCGTTGGCGGAGCCCGCCGGACCGGTGGACCCTGCAGGCCCTGTGGACCCGGCCGAGCCGGCGGACGGTGTGGCGGACGGTGCGGACACCGGCGGCCTCGGCTTACAGCACCTCGAACAGCCCGGCCGCGCCCTGGCCGCCACCGATACACATGGTGACGACCACGTACTTGACGCCGCGGCGCTTGCCTTCGATCAGCGCATGGCCGACCAGGCGCGCGCCCGAGACGCCGTAGGGGTGGCCCACCGCGATCGCGCCGCCGTTGACGTTCAGGCGGTCCATCGGGATGCCCAGCTTGTCGGCGCAGTACAGCACCTGCACGGCAAACGCCTCGTTCAGCTCCCACAGGCCGATGTCCTCGACCTTCAGGCCGGCCTTCTTCAGCAGCTTGGGCACCGCGAACACCGGGCCGATGCCCATTTCATCGGGCTCGCAGCCGGCCACCGCGAAGCCGCGGAAGGCGCCGAGCGGCTTCAGGCCGCGCTGCTCCGCCAGCTTCGCGTTCATCACCACCGCGGCCGAAGCGCCGTCGGAGAACTGCGACGCATTGCCGGCCGCGATCACGCCGCCGGGCATCGCGGTGCGGATCTTCGACACGCCTTCGTAGGTGGTGTCCGGGCGGATGCCTTCGTCGGCCGAGACCGTGACCTCGCGCGTCACCAGCTGCCCGGTGGCCTTGTCGGCGACGCCGGCCAGCACCGTCAGCGGCACGATCTCGTCGTTGAACTTGCCCGCCTCCTGCGCCGCCGCCGCGCGCAGCTGGCTTTGCACGCCGTACTCGTCCTGGCGCTCGCGCGGGATGTTGTAGCGCTTGGCGACGTTCTCCGCGGTCTGCAGCATGCTCCAGTAGATCTCCGGCTTGTTCTTGACCAGCCAGCCTTCCTGGATCATGTGGCGATTCATTTCCTGCTGCACGCAGGAGATGCTCTCCACCCCGCCGGCCACGAAGATGTCGCCCTCGTCGGCGATCACGCGCTGCGCGGCCATCGCGATGGTCTGCAGGCCCGACGAGCAGAAGCGGTTCACCGTGGCGCCCGGCACCGTCACCGGGCAGCCGGCGCGCAGCGCGATCTGGCGCGCGATATTGGCGCCGGTCGCGCCTTCGGGATTGGCGCAGCCCATCAGCACGTCCTCGACCTCGCCCGGCTCGATGTTGGCGCGCGCGATCGCGTGCTGGACCACATGGCCGCCGAGGGTGGCGCCGTGCGTCATGTTGAAGCCGCCCTTCCAGCTCTTGGCCAGACCGGTCCGTGCGGTCGATACGATCACTGCCTCGTTCATTTGTTGCTCCTCAGTATTCTCGGTGTCTGGTGTGTCTCGATGTCTCGATGTCTCGATGTCTCGGTGCCCGCGCCCTCGCGCGGGCCATCTCAGCTCAGCAGCTCGGCGGCGCGTACCCGGCCAACGCCCGCCTCGGCGAGGCTCGCCCAGGCGGCGTCCAGCGATCCGTTCAGGTCGATCGCGCGGCAGGCGTCCTCGACCACCACCGCGTCGAAGCCCGCCGCGCGCGCGTCCAGCGCGCTCCAGGCCACGCAGTAGTCGGTCGCCAGCCCGACGCAGACCACCCGGCGCACGCCATGCTCGCGCAGGTAGCCGGCCAGCCCGGTCGGGGTCGTGCGATCCGCCTCCACAAAGGCGGAATAGCTGTCGACCTCGCGCTGATGGCCCTTGCGGATCACCAGCCGCGCGTGCGGCACCGCCAGTTGCCGATGCAGCTCGGCGCCCGCTTGCCCCTGCACGCAGTGCGCGGGCCACAGCACCTGCTCGCCATACGGCAGCGTGGTGGTCTGGAACGGCGCCGCGCCGGCATGGTTGACCGCGAACGACACGTGGTCGGCCGGATGCCAGTCCTGCGTCAGCACCACATGCGTGAACGCCTCGGCCAGCCGGTTGATCACCGGCACGACCTGGTCGCCTTCGGGCACGGCGAGCGCGCCGCCGGGCATGAAGTCGTTCTGCACATCGATCACCAGCAGGCAATCGCTGTTGCCGAAGCGTCTGCGCAGGGTCTTGTCCATTGCGTCGCCGTTGTCGTCGCCGTTGTCGCCGTGGCCGCCGTCGCCGCTCAGCCGTTGAAGCCCTTGCCCTCGGCCGCCAGCTTCTTGAGCAGCGGCGCCGGCTCCCACGCTTCGCCGTGGTAGCCCTTGGCATAGCGCTGCATCGACAGCAGCACGTTGTACAGGCCGACCTGGTCCGCGTACAGCATCGGGCCGCCGCGATGCAGCGGGAAGCCGTAGCCGGTCAGGTAGACCATGTCGATGTCCGAGGCCTTCGAGGCAATGCCTTCCTCGAGAATCTTCGCGCCTTCATTGACCAGCGCGTACACCAGGCGCTCGACGATCTCCTCGTCCGAGATCTTGCGGCGCGTGATGCCGAGATCCTTGGAATGCTGGACGATCATCTCGTTGACCTGCTGGTTCGGATACGGCTTGCGGTCGCCCGGCTTGTAGTCGTACCAGCCCGCGCCGGTCTTCTGGCCGAAACGGCCCATCTCGCACAGCAGATCGGCGGTCTTCGAATACTGGATGTCCGGCTTTTCCACCGCGCGGCGCTTGCGGATCGCCCAGCCGATGTCGTTGCCGGCCAGGTCGCCCATGCGGAACGGACCCATCGCGAAGCCGAACTTCTCGATCGCCTTGTCGACCTGCTCGGGCAGCGCGCCCTCGTCCAGCAGATAGCCGGCCTGGCGGCTGTACTGCTCGATCATGCGGTTGCCGATGAAGCCGTCGCAGACGCCCGACACCACCGCGGTCTTCTTGATCTTCTTGGCGACCTGCATGACCGTGGCCAGCACGTCCTTGCCGGTCTTGTCGCCGCGCACCACTTCCAGCAGCTTCATCACGTTGGCCGGGCTGAAGAAGTGCATGCCGACCACGTCCTGCGGACGCTTGGTGAACGAGGCGATCTTGTTGACGTCGAGCGTCGAGGTGTTCGAGGCCAGGATCGCGCCGGGCTTGGCGACTTCGTCCAGCTTCTTGAACACGGTTTCCTTGACGCCCATTTCCTCGAACACCGCCTCGATGATCAGGTCGGCGTCCTTGATGTCGTCATAGGACAGCGTGGTCGACAGCAGACCCATGCGCTGCTCGACCTTCTCCTGCGTCAGCTTGCCCTTCTTGGCGCTGTTCTCGTAGTTGCGGCGGATCGTCGCCACGCCGCGGTCCAGCGCTTCCTGCTTGGTTTCCAGCACCGTGACCGGGATGCCCGCGTTCAGGAAGTTCATCGAGATGCCGCCGCCCATGGTGCCGGCACCGATCACGGCGACCTTCTCGATCTTGCGGGTCGGCGTGTCCGACGGCACGTCGGGGATCTTGCTGGCGGCGCGCTCGCCGAAGAAGGCATGGCGCAGCGCGCGCGATTCCGGCGTATTGACCAGGAACATGAAGCCTTCGCGCTCCAGTCGCAGGCCCTCGTCGAAGGGCTTGAGCGAAGCGGCCACGGCCTCGACGCACTTGCCCGGCGCCGGGAAGTTCTTCGCCACGGCGGCAACGGTGTTCCTGGCGAAGGCGAGGAAGCCCTCGGCGTTTTCATGGCGCACCTTCAGGTCGCGCACCTTCGGGTGCGGGCCGGGCGCGGACGCCGCCTTGCGCGCAAAGGCGATCGCGGCGGGCAGCACGTCGCCTTCCACGATCTCGTCGAACAGCTTGGTGCCGGCGAACTTCTCCGACGGTACCGGATTGCCGGTCACGATCATGTTGAGCGCGGCCTCCAGGCCGATCACGCGCGGCAGGCGCTGCGTGCCGCCGGCGCCCGGCAGGATGCCCAGCTTGACTTCGGGCAGCGCGATCTGTGCACCCTTGGCGGCGACGCGGTAGTTGCAGCCCAGCGCCAGTTCCAGACCGCCGCCCATCGCCACCGAATGCACCGCGGCGACGACCGGCTTGGTCGAATTCTCGATCACCTTGATCACCGAATGCAGCGTCGGCTCCTGCGTCGCCTTCGGCGTGTTGAACTCGCGGATATCGGCGCCGCCCGAGAACGCCTTGCCAGCGCCGGTGATGACGACCGCCTTGACCGCGGCATCGTCCAGCGCACGGGTCATGCCTTCGACGATGCCAAGCCGGGTGCTGTGACCCAGGCCGTTGACAGGGGGATTGTCGAGCGTGATGACGGCGATGCCGTCCTGAACCTGATACTGCGCTGTCATGCTGGTTCCTTTGGTGTCTTGGTTGTCTCGGGATTCGAATTCTCGAATATTGTTTTTACTTCGGCTGCGCCATGGGCACCCCTGGAATGGTACGCGCGAGCGGCCGGCCCGGGAGGCGCAGCGAAACAAGCATACACAAAATAGAACGGTCGTTCAATTTCTATTTTGGAGGAGAAATTCGCCGCTGCAGGCACAAAAAAAGCGCGCCATGCGGGGGCTGCATGGCGCGCCTTCATGGCATGCATGGTCGAAACGGAAGCGGTCGATAACAGCCGCTTCACAGCCTCTTTAGCGGCCTCTTCAACAGCCTGTTCTGGGGCCCTCAAACCTCCAACCACTCCTTGCGCACCTGCGCATTGCCCTTGAGTTCGGCCGGCGTTCCCTCGAAGACGATATGGCCGTGGCCCATCACGTAGACGCGCTGCGAGATGTCGAGCGCGATCGCCAGTTTCTGCTCGATCAGCAGCACCGAGACGCCGCGCTCCTTCAGCACCTTCAGGTAGTCGGCGACCTGGGCGACGATCATCGGCGCCAGCCCTTCGGTGGGCTCGTCGATCAGCACCAGGTCGGGGTCGCCCATCAGCGTGCGGCACAGCGTCAGCATCTGCTGCTCGCCGCCGGACAGCACGCCGGCCGGCGTGTTCTCGCGCTCCTTCAGGCGCGGGAACAGCGCGAACATGTCGTCGGTGCTCCAGCGCGGCCGGCTCTGGCGCGGATTCGGCTTCTCGCCCAGCAGCAGGTTCTGGCGCACCGTCAGCGTGGGGAAGATGTCGCGGTTCTCGGGCACGTAGCCCACCCCCAGATGCGCGATCTCGAAGGTGCGCCGCCCGAGGATCTCGTCACCGCGAAAGCGCACCGAGCCCTCGGACTTGACCATGCCGAGGATGGCCTTGGCCATGGTCGAGCGCCCGACCCCGTTGCGCCCCAGCAGCGCGACGATCTCGCCCTCGTCGATATGCAGATCGACGCCATGCAGGATATGGCTCTTGCCGTAGTAGGCGTGCAGCCCCTGCACTTCCAGCATGCGCTTGCCCATCAGTGCGCCCCCTCGCTTGCGCTTGCGCCCACCGCGCCCGCGCCTTCGCCCCCGCCTTCGCCCTCGTCCAGCGTCGTGCCCAGGTAGGCCTCCTTGACGCGGCGATCGTTGCGGATGGCCTCGGGCGTGCCGGTGGCGATCACCTCGCCGTAGACCAGCACGGAGATGCGGTCCGCCAGTCCGAACACCACGCTCATGTCGTGCTCGACCATCACCAGCGTCTTGCCCACGGTGACCTTCCGGATCAGCTCGACCGCATGGTCCGACTCCGAGCGGCTCATGCCGGCGGTCGGCTCGTCCAGCAGGATCACGTCGGCGCCGCCGGCGATGGTGATGCCGATCTCCAGCGCGCGCTGCTCCGCGTAGGTCAGCAGGCCCGACTGCGTATGACGCCGGTGCTGCAGGCCAATCAGCTCCAGCACCTCCTCGGCCCGTTCGCGCGCGTCGCGCAGCTCGGACAGCCGGTGCCAGAACGAGTACTTGTAGCCCAGCGCCCACAGCACCGCGCAGCGCAGGTTCTCGAACACGGTCAGCCGATGGAAGATGTTGGTGATCTGGAAGCTGCGCGACAGCCCCTTGCGATTGATCACGAAGGGCTGCAGGCCGCCGATCTCCTCGCCATTGAGCCGCACCGAGCCCGAGGTCGGCGCGAAGCGGCCCGAGATCAGATTGAAGGTGGTCGACTTGCCCGCGCCGTTGGGACCGATCAGCGCATGGCGCTCGCCGCGCGCGATGTTCAGCGTCACGCCGCGGATGATCTCGGTCTGGCCAAAGCGCTTGCGCACATCGGTCAGTTCCAGCGCCGCCGTGGTATCCCGCCTCATGCCGCTCCTCCCGCGATTTCCGCCTGCACCTTGTCCCAACGCAGGCGCGCCTGCCCCACCGTGAAGCGCCATGCGGCCAGCCCCACCAGCCACAGCGCGGCCGCCACGCCCCACGGCGCCAGCGTGCCGGCGTCGAACGCAATGCCGAACAGCGACATCGCGGTGCCGTTGGCGCTGTCGACCTGCACCTTGTAGACCAGCTCGACCGTCAGGATGATCGCCGCCAGCAGCACCACCCCGGCCAGCGCGCACAGCCCGTAGGACGGCAGCATCTGGCGGAACTTGCCGCGCGCCACCAGCGGCAGCTGCATCATCAGCAGGCTGGCGAGCCCGCCCGGCACGAACATCACCATCAGCACGAAGAACAGGCCCAGGTAGAGCAGCCAGGCCTTGGTCAGGTCCGACAGCGCGACCGCGAACAG
Source organism: Cupriavidus sp. DB3 (assembly GCF_020418465.1). Lineage (NCBI taxonomy): Bacteria > Pseudomonadati > Pseudomonadota > Betaproteobacteria > Burkholderiales > Burkholderiaceae > Cupriavidus > Cupriavidus sp. DB3. The sequence continues at coordinate 117,625 of NZ_JAIZPL010000002.1, forward strand.
CACGAACACTACCGCGCCGATGATGGGCCCGAAGAAGAAGCCGGCGCCGCCGATGAAGGCGGCCAGCAGCACGCCGCCGGAGCGCACGGCGCTGACGTTCTCCGCCGACACGATCTCGAAGTTGATGGCCGCCAGCGCGCCCGAGATGCCGGCGAAGAACGCCGACAGGATCAGCACCAGGTAGCGCACGCGCTGCGTGTTGTAGCCGATGAATTCGGCGCGCTCGGGGTTGTCGCGCACCGCGTTGGCGATGCGGCCCAGCGGCGTCTGCGTCCATGCGTACATCGCCGCCATCGACAGCAGGCACCAGATCGCGATCAGGTAATAGACCTGCCGGCCCGGCCCGAAGGTGATGCCCAGGAACGGCTCGCCGACCACGCGGTTGGTCGAGATGCCGCCCTCGCCGCCGAAGAACTCCGGGAACATCAGCGAGCTGGCGAACACCATCTCGCCGATGCCCAGCGTGATCATCGCGAAGGTCGTGCCGGACTTCTTGGTCGTCACGTAGCCGAAGATGACGCCGAAGAAGGCGCCCGCCAGGCCACCGACCAGCGGCAGCAGCGACACCGGCATCCACACCGTGCCGGCGCCGGCCATGTTCAGCACATGGACCGCGATGAACGCGCCCAGCCCCGAGTAGACCGCGTGCCCGAACGACAGCATGCCGGTCTGGCCGAGCAGCATGTTGTACGACAGCGCGAACACGATCATGATGCCCATCTGCGACATCAGCGTGATGGCAAACCCGCCGGTGAAGATCAGCGGCAGCACCAGCATCAGCAGCGCCGTGGTGCCCCACAGCACCCAGCGGCCCAGGTTCAGCGGCCGGTAGCGCATCGTGCCGCCGCTCAGCGCGGTGTCTTGCGTGCGTTGCATCGTCGATTCCATCGCCTCAGCTCTCCCGGGTTCCCATCAGGCCGCGCGGGCGGAAGATCAGCATCACGACCAGCAGCAGATACGGCAGCACCGGCGCGACCTGCGCCACCGTCAGCCGCCACAGCGAATAGAACGGCGTTTCGCTGGTCACGTTCAGCCCCAGCGAATTGAACATGCCGGCCAGCGACGCGTCGATGGTGACCGCGAACGTCTGCAGCAGCCCGATCAGGATCGACGCGATGAACGCCCCGACCAGCGAGCCCATGCCGCCGACCACCGCCACCACGAACACGATCGAGCCGACCGCCGCCGCCATCGACGGCTCGGTGACGAAGGCATTGCCGCCGATCACGCCGGCGAGGCCCGCCAGCGCGGCGCCGCCGCCGAACACCAGCATGAAGACGCGCGGCACGTTGTGGCCCAGCGCCTCGACCATCTCGGGATGCGTCAGCGCGGCCTGGATCACCAGCCCGATGCGCGTGCGCGTCAGCACCAGGTAGATCGCCACCAGCATCGCCAGCGACACCAGCATCATGAAGGCGCGGTACTTGGGGAAGGCCGAGGTGAAGACCGTGAACAGCGGGCCGTCGAGCTCGGCCGGGATCCGGTACGGCACCGCCGCCAAACCCCACACCAGCTTGACGCCCTCCTCGATCAGGTAGGCCAGGCCGAAGGTGAACAGCAGCTCGGCGACGTGGCCGTACTTGTGCACCGCCCGCAAGCCGAAGCGCTCGACCAGCGCGCCCGCCACCGCCACCAGCAGCGGCGCGACGATCAGCGCCGGCCAGAAGCCGATCGTGGTCGAGATCGAATAGGCGAAATAGGCGCCGAGCATGTAGAAGCTCGCATGCGCGAAGTTCAGCACGCCCATCATGCTGAAGATCAGCGTCAGGCCCGACGACAGCATGAACAGCAGCAGCCCGTAGCTGATGCCGTTCAACAGCGAGATGATGAAGAATTCCACAGCCAGTCCTTCCATCTGGCGCCGGGCTGGCGGCATGCGCCGCCGGCCGGCGAAGGCGAAGCGAGGGCGGGCGCGGCGGCCGTATCTGTGCCCCCAGGGGCCGGCAGCATACCACCGGCACTGGCGGGCATCGACTCCACGGGCGCGCCGCGCGTGGCGCGTCCGGAAATCAGCCTGGACGCTTCATCTGGCAGGAGGTGGGTTGGGCGGCGACATGCGCGTCCAGCACCGCGTTGGTCTTCCAGCCGTAGCCGGTGTTTTCCTGGTCGTACTTGACTTCCTTGCCGTCGACCTTGGTCCAGGTGGCGATGGTCAGCGGCTGCTGGGCCTGGTGGTCGGTCGCGCGCATCTCGACGGTGCCGTTCATGCTCTCGACCTTGATGCCCTCGAGCGCCTTGGCGACCTTGACCGGGTCGGTCGACTTGGCGGTCTGGAACGCCTTGCTGAGCATCGCGATGCCGGTGTACGAGGCCATCACGTAGAAGTCGTCGTTGTACTTCTTCTCGTAGCCCTCGATGACCTCCGAGCCGCGGAAGCCCTTGTTGTTCGGGTTGTAGTAGCCGACATAGCGCACGCGCTCGGCGCCGGCCGCGCCCATCGCGGTCGGCACGCCGGTGGTGGCCGCGTAGTAGGTGTAGAAGTTGGCGTTCAGCCCGGCGTCCTTGGCGGCCTTGATCAGCAGCGCGAGGTCGCTGCCCCAGTTGCCGGTGATCACGGTATCGGCGCCGGCCGCCTTGATCTTCGCCACGTAGGGCGAGAAGTCCTTGACCTGCGCCAGCGGGTGCAGGTCCTCGCCGACGACCTGGATGTCGGGACGCTTGCGCTTCAGATATTCCTTGGCGGCGCGCGCGACCTGGTGGCCGAACGAGTAGTTCTGGTTGATCAGGTAGACCTTCTTGACGTTCTGGTCCTGCGCCAGGTAGGTGGTCAGCGCCTCCATCTTCATGTCGGAGTTGGCGTCCAGACGGAAATGCCAGTAGTTGCATTTCGAGTTGGTCATATCCGGATCGACCGCGGCATAGTTCAGGTAGATGATTTCCTTGCCGGGATTGCGCTCGTTATGCTTGGCCACCGCGTCCTGCAGCGCCAGGCCGACCGACGAGCCGTTGCCCTGCACCACGTAGCGGATCCCCTGGTCGACCGCCTGCTTCAGGATCGTCAGGCTCTCCTGCGGCGACAGCTTGTTGTCGAATCCCACGACCTCGAACTTGTGCCCGCCGGCCCAGTTCTTCTGATTGGCCAGCTCGGCGACGTACTGCCAGCTCTTGAGCTGGTTCTGGCCGACCGGCGCCATCAGGCCCGACAGCGGATCGATGAACGCGATCTTCACCGTATCCGCCGCGGCGGCCCCCGGGCCCAGCGCAGCGAGCAATGCCACACCGGCGACGAGCGGACGCAATCTGATCATGGTTTGTCTCCTTCTCTCTTTCTCTCGTTGGCTATCGTGATGAGCGGGCGACCGGGGCTGCCGCTTGTCGCGCGGCTTTTCCCATGGGCCCGTTTGCTTCTACGGTGGCGCCACCGAGGGCGCCGCCGCTGCTGCACGTGCTCTGCGACGGCCCTGCCTCAGGCCGTCGGCAGCCGATAGTCCTTGAACTGCTCGCGCAGCTTGAGCTTCTGCATCTTGCCGGTGGCCGTCAGCGGGATCTCGTCGACGAAGGCCACATCGTCCGGGATCCACCATTTGGCGACCTTGCCCTCGAAGAAGGCCAGCAGCTCCTCGCGCGTCAGCTCGGTGCCGGGCTTCTTCATCACCACCAGCAGCGGCCGCTCGTCCCACTTGGGATGGTGGACCGAGATGCAGGCGGCCATATGCACCGCCGGATGCGCCGCGGCCACGTTCTCCACGTCGATCGACGAAATCCATTCGCCGCCGGACTTGATCACGTCCTTGCTGCGATCGGTGATCTGCATGTAGCCGTCGGCATCGATGGTGGCGACGTCGCCGGTCGGGAACCAGCCGTCGACCAGCGGCGAGCTGTCGCTGCGGTAATAGCGGTCGATGATCCACGGACCGCGCACCATCAGGTCGCCGAAGGCCTTGCCGTCCCACGGCAGCTCGCGGCCCTCGCCGTCGACGATCTTCATGTCGACGCCGTAGATGACGCGACCCTGCTTCTCCAGGATGGCCTGCTGCTGCTCGGGCGGCAGCGCCAGATGCTTGTTCAGCAGCTTGCACGTGGTGCCCAGCGGCGACATCTCGGTCATGCCCCAGGCATGGATCACCTCGACGTCGAGCGCGTTCAGCGCCTTGATCATCGCCGGCGGCGCGGCCGAGCCGCCGATCACCGTGCGCTTGAAGCTGGAGAAGCGCAGCTTGTTGGCCTGCACGTGCTGCAGCAGGCCGAGCCAGACCGTCGGCACGCCGGCCGAGAAGGTGACCTGCTCCTGCTCGAACAGCTCGTACAGCGAGGCGCCGTCGAGCTTGGCGCCGGGGAACACCAGCTTGGCGCCGACCAGCGGCACCGAGTACGGCAGGCCCCAGGCATTGACGTGGAACATCGGCACGACCGGCAGGATCACGTCCTTGGCCGAGCAGCCGAGCGCGTCCGGCAGCGCCGACGCATACGAATGCAGCACCGTGGAGCGATGCGAATAGAGCGCGCCCTTCGGATTGCCGGTGGTGCCGGATGTGTAGCAAAGGCTGGACGCGGTGTTCTCGTCGAAGCTCGGCCAGCTGTAGTCGCCGTCCTGGCTCTCGAGCAGATCCTCGTAGCACAGCAGCGGCAGCTTCGATTCGGCCGGCAGATGCGCCCGGTCGCTCATCAGCACCCAGCCCTTGACCTGCGGGCAATGCGGCGCGAGGCCTTCGACCAGCGGCAGGAAGGTCAGGTCGAAGAAGACGTAGCGGTCCTCGGCGTGATTGACGATATAGGCCAGCTGCTCGGGGAACAGCCGCGGGTTGATCGTGTGGCAGACCGCCCCCATCCCCGACACGGCGTAATAGATCTCGAGATGGCGGTAGCCGTTCCACGCCAGCGTGCCGACCCGCTCGCCGGGCTGCACGCCCAGCTTGCCCAGCGCTTGCGCCAGCTTGCGCGCGCGCAGCTCGCAATCGCGGTAGGTATAGCGGTGGAGGTCCCCTTCGGTGCGCCGCGAAACGATTTCGGTGCTGCCGTAATGGCGGGCGGCGTGGGTGATGATGGAGGAAATGAGCAGCGGCGCGCCCATCATTTGTCCCATCAATGCCATGGGAATGGTCTCCTGTATCGGTTGCCATGTCCGCCGCGGCGAGGCCGAGAAGCGAACAATCGTTCTTTTTTTAGGCCGACAAAAACCTTCCAGCGGAAGGCGTCGACAATCACGCTCGCGCTGCCCGTTCATGCACTACCCCGGTGCACTGCGGGCGTGCCAGCGGGCGACATGACGGGAAGACTGCCGGTGATGGCCGCGCCGCGATGGGAACCAGCGGGAATAAGCGGGTACAAGCGGGAACACCGGCCGCGGCGCCGCGGTCAGACCAGGGAAAATGCGGCGTGCAAGTACAATACTGCCAGCCATGTTGCACCTCAACATGTCGTTTTCCCTAGCCTGCAAGCGCACTTCCGGGCAGGCCACCGATTGCAGGCTGTTGCACCGCGCCGGTCCCAGCCCCTGCCCGACCGGCGCGTGATGCCAAGGCATTGATCTCATGTCCTCTCGTCCGTCTTCCGCTTTGCCTCCGTCGGGGTCCACTCCGGCGTCCGACGATTCCCTCGTTTTCACCGGACTCGACGCTTCGGCCGGGACGAGCGCGAATCCCGCCCCGAGCGAACCTCCCTTCTCCGTGGCGCCCGGTTTTGCCGCGCTCGGCGAGCGTTTCTTCACGCGCCTGCAGCCGACCCCGCTGCCCTCGCCCTACCTGGTCGCAGTGGCCCCGGCCGCGGCGGAACTGCTCGGCTGGCAAGCGGGCGACGCGACCAGTCCCGACCAGGCGCCACCGCTGCAGGACTTCGCCGAGATCTTCATCGGCAACCGCGTGCCCGGCTGGGCCGATCCGCTGGCGACGGTCTACTCGGGCCATCAGTTCGGCGTCTGGGCGGGCCAGCTCGGCGACGGGCGCGCGATCCGGCTGGCCGAGGCGCAGACCGCGAACGGTCCGTGGGAGATCCAGCTGAAGGGCTCGGGAAAGACGCCGTATTCGCGCATGGGCGATGGCCGCGCGGTGCTGCGCTCGTCGATCCGCGAATACCTGTGCTCCGAGGCGATGGCCGCGCTGGGCATTCCGACCACGCGCGCACTGTGCATCGTCGGCTCCGACGCGCCGGTGCGCCGCGAGACCATCGAGACCGCCGCCGTGGTCACGCGCCTGGCGCCGACCTTCATCCGCTTCGGCCACTTCGAGCATTTCGCCGCGCACGACGACGTGGCCGCGCTGCGCCAGCTGGCCGACTTCGTCATCGACCGTTTCATGCCGGAATGCCGCGACCGCGTCGGCGGCGAGACCGTCAGCCCCTACCAGGCGCTGCTGCGCGAGGTGTCGCTGCGCACCGCCGACCTGATGGCCCAGTGGCAGGCCGTGGGCTTCTGTCACGGCGTGATGAACACCGACAATATGTCGATCCTCGGCCTGACCATCGACTACGGCCCGTTCGGCTTTCTCGACGCCTTCGACGCCAACCATATCTGCAACCACTCGGACAACCAGGGCCGCTATGCCTACAGCCAGCAGCCGCAGGTCGGCTTCTGGAACCTGCATTGCCTGGCGCAGGCGCTGCTGCCGCTGTGGCTCGAGCGCGAGGACGGGCAGGCGCCCACCGAGGCCGCCAAAGAGGCCGCGATCGAGGCTGCGCATGCCGGGCTCGATCCCTTCCGCGACCGCTATGCGCTGCGCTTCTTCCAGCTCTATCGCGCCAAGCTGGGCCTGGCCAGCACCGGCATCGACGACAGCGCGGACGAGGCGCTGCTGACCGACCTGTTCCGCCTGCTGCATACCCAGCGGGTGGACTACACCTTGTTCTGGCGCAACCTCGCCCGCATCTCCTCGGCGGACGGCAGCTGCGACGCGCCCGTGCGCGACCTGTTCATGGACGGCGCCGGCTGGGACGCCTGGGCCGAGCGCTACCGTGCCCGCCTGCGCGCCGAGAACTCGGACGACGCGGCCCGCGCGGTGTCGATGCTGGCCGTCAATCCGAAGTACGTGCTGCGCAACCATCTGGCCGAGGTGGCGATCCAGCGCGCCAAGGAGAAGGACTTCAGCGAGGTGCAGCGGCTGCTGGCGGTACTGTCGCGGCCGTTCGACGAGCAACCCGATGCCGAGTCGTATGCCGCGCTGCCGCCCGACTGGGCGTCCGGTATCGAGGTAAGCTGTTCGTCCTGATCGACCTGATCGACCTGATCGCCCCGATCGTCCTGGCATCGCCCGATATTGGCCGATATAGACCGAAATCGCCCCCAAACACCGACCGTCCGATCGTCCCCCAACGAGGATCCGCATCATGCCCGTCAACAAGACCGAAGCCGAATGGCGCGCGCAACTGTCCGACATCGAATACCGGGTCACGCGCGAGGCCGCCACCGAACGCGCCTTCACCGGCCGCTACTGGGACCACTGGGAGCCCGGCATCTACCGCTGCGTGGGCTGCGGCACGCCGCTGTTCGAGTCCACCACCAAGTTCGACGCCGGCTGCGGCTGGCCCAGCTATTTCCGGCCCATCAACGGTGAGGTGATCGACGAGCAGGTCGACCGCAGCCACGGCATGGTCCGCATCGAGGTGCGCTGCAAGGAATGCGGCAGCCATCTGGGCCATGTCTTCGAGGATGGCCCCGCGCCGACCGGCCTGCGCTATTGCATCAATTCGGCTGCGCTAAAATTCGACGACCGCGAGCCCGAACCGGGCGACGCCGACGACGCCGGCAAATCCGGCAACCCTGGCTGACCCGCGGCGCCGACCCTGCGGCCAGGCCCCACGATAACGATTCCGCGATGCCGCCCGCCGGCATCGCCTTCCCCTGACGGACCCGCATGAAATTTCTGTTCGACCTGTTCCCGGTCATCCTGTTTTTCGTCACCTTCAAGCTGGCGGGCATCTTCGCCGCCACGGCGGTCGCCATCGCGGCGACCATCGTGCAGATCGGCTGGGTCTGGCTGCGCCACCGCAAGGTCGAACCGATGCAGTGGATCAGCCTGCTGATCATCGTGGTGTTCGGCGGCGCCACGCTGCTGCTGCACAACGAGACCTTCATCAAGTGGAAGCCGACCGTGCTGTACTGGCTGTTCGCGGTCGCGCTGCTGGCGTCCGCCGCGATCTGGCGCAAGAACCTGATCCGCGCCATGATGGAAAAGTCCGTCAAGCTGCCCGATCCGGTCTGGGGCCGCCTCAATACCGCCTGGGCCGGCTTCTTCGCCGTGATGGGCGTGCTGAACCTGTGGGTGGCCTACCAGTTCTCGACCGACATCTGGGTCAATTTCAAGCTGTTCGGCAGCATGGGCCTGATGCTGGTCTTCATCGTCGCGCAAAGCCTCTGGCTGTCGCGCCATATGCACGAAAACGCGCCGGAAAAAGCGCAGGAAAGCGCCCGCGATTGAGCGGGGCCATCGAACCATGAACGACGTCTCTTCTTCGTTGCCTGCCGAAGGTACCCCCCACAGCGCCGCCGGCGACACCGCCGCGCAGATCGATGCCCTGCTGCGCGCCGAACTCGCCCCCTCGCAACTGACTGTGCGCGACGACAGCGCGCTGCACGCCGGCCATCCGGGCGCCGCCTCGGGCGGCGGCCACTATCATGTCACCATCGTCAGCGAACGCTTCGCCGGCGCGAGCCGGGTTGCCCGGCATCGCATGGTGTATGATGCGCTGCGCAGTCTCTTCCCCATGCGGATCCATGCCCTGGCAGTGTCCGCATTCACCGAGCAAGAGTATTCCGCGCAATGACCATCATCCGCGCGGTGTCTGCACAAGCCTCTGCATAATCGTCCAGCCTTCCCCAGACTTCCCAACACTGATTCCATGAAGACCACTGTCCTCTCGTTCAGCCTGGCGGCTGTGCTTGCCGCTGGCAGCTTGCCCGCACTCGCCCAGAATGCCGCCGTCGTCAATGGCAAGGGCATTCCGTCGGCCAAGCTCGACAAGCTGATCGCCGGCACCGGCCAGCCGGATTCCCCGGAGCTGCGGGATCGCGCACGCAACATGCTGATCGATCGCGAACTGCTGGTGCAGGAAGCGACCAAGCGTGGCGTGACGCAAAACCCGGACGTGCAGGAGCAGCTGGAACAGGCCCGCCTGAACGTGCTGGCCGGCGCGGTGTTCGAGGACTATGTTCGCACCCACGGCACCAGCGATGCCGAGCTGCGCAAGCAGTACGACAAGATCAAGGCTCAGTTCGGCAACGGCAAGGAATACCGCGCCCGCCATATCCTGGTCGAGAAGGAGTCGGAAGCGCAGGCCATCATCGCCAAGATCAAGGGCGGCGCCAAGTTCGCCGACGTGGCCAAGGCCTCGTCGAAGGACCCCGGCTCGGCCGCCAACGGTGGCGATCTGGACTGGGCCAGCAGCAACAGCTATGTGCCCGAGTTCTCGGCCGCGATGGCCGGCTTGAAGAAGGGCCAGATGACCGAGACCCCGGTCAAGACGCAGTTCGGCTGGCACGTGATCCTGCTCGAGGACGAGCGCGAGACCAAGATCCCGACCTTCGAGGAAGCCAAGCCGCAGCTGCAGCAGATGCTGATGAGCGACCAGAACTGGCAGCGCGAGCAGTTCCAGTCGATGATGAAGTCGCTGCGGGACAAGGCCAAGATCCAGTAAGGCTGCCTGCCCTGGCGCCCCGGTCAAGGCCGGGCGTCGACGAGAAAACCGGCGCTTCATGCGCCGGTTTTTCTTTGGGGCCTTTGGCCTTTGGCCTTGGGTCTTGGGCCTTGGGGCCTCGGGCCCTTGCCGCCCAATGCGGGCATTCGCCCCGCGCGATCTCCGCCCCCTACTTCGTCTCGATCTTCACCGCGATGCCGTCCTCCGTCACGGTGATCGCGCCGGGCTCGACCTGCTTGCCGTTGACCTGCAGTTCCTCGGGCTTGAAGGTGTGCAGCGGATAGTCCTTCAGCAGTTCCTGCGCCACCAGATTGCCCACCGCATTGAGCTGCGCGCTGTATTGGCCCGGCACGCCGTCGACCTGGACCTGCTCGACGGTCGGGTTGTCGAGCAGCACGGCACGCTTGACGGGGTCGTAGCGCAAGCCGCTGTTCAGGGCCAGCGTGCCATTGACCGGCGGCGCCGGCAGCAGGCTGTTGGTCAGTTGCGCGTCGACCTGCGTGGTGATCCGGTTGCCCACCGCATCGAGCGTCAGCCGCGGCCGGGTCAGCCGGACGTCGAGCACCTGGGCATAGCGCAGCGTCGCCGGAAAGCGGCCTTCGACGGCGCGCTGCAGCTCCTGCCTGGTGAAGGTGTATTCGCCCGTCCAGATGTTGTAGCCGGCAAGGGCCGCGCCGGACAGGACGCCAAGGCCCAGTGCCGCGGCGGCGGCCGTGGCCGCCAGGGGTCGCCGGATGCCCCGGCGGCGGCCATGCGAAGAGATCGAAGACATGCGCGATGCTGGAGTGGTCACCTCGGTCAGACCCGGGCGGCGTCCCGGCGTTCCACCATCGGCAAATCAGCGCCGTGGGCGCTCAGTAATGCGGCGGGATTTCCTGCACCGATCCGTCGGCGGCGGTGCCGGTGGCCGCGGGCAACTGCTGGTAGAGCGCCTGCATCTGCTCCTGCAGCAATTCGATCTGCCGCTGCTGCCTGGCGACGGTCAGGTTCAGCGTTTCCAGCAGGTCTTCCTGGAAGGCCAGCTTGACCTCCAGCTCGGTGATTCGCGATTCCATGAGGTCCTCCAATGCCAGATGTCAGACATGCGCGCAGGCATGTGCCCGCGGGGCGCGCATTGTACCGGACCGGCGCACCGGTCCGGGCGCAAGCGCGGGCGGGTTGTCAGCACATCATAGAGCGTGTACGCTAGCGCGAGTCGTGCCGCGGACGGCATTCGATGTTCATCGACGGTTCGTCGATTGATAGTCGATTGATAGTCAATCCTACCCGCCGCCGGCGCACCGGCCGTCCCATGACGGTCGTGTGACGGTTTTCCACCCCCTTCGGTTCCATTTGGGTTCCATGACGCCTGTACGCCGCGCTTCCTCGATTGCCGATCCGGTCTTTCTGGCCGGTGGCACGCGCGCGTCGGCACCTCCCCCTGTTTCTCCTGTCTGGTCGCCGCCGGCCGCTGTCGGGTCGCCGCCCGCTGCGGTCGTGGCTGGCGTAGCACCGCCGCGCGCTGTCGTGGCCGGTGTTGCACCGCCGCCGCGCGCCGTCGTCGCAGCGGTAGCCCCGCCGCCCGCGGCCGTCCTCGGCTGATCTCAGCCGACCCCCAGTCTTCCGTCTGACCGTGCGCGCCCGGCGCGCGCGAACGCCTTTGCTGCCTGCTCGATGCCGCGCATCTCGACGATGCCCGGCTCGCATTCGCCACCGGCGTTCGCCCACGGTCGACCGAAGCCCGTCACACCCAATGACAGGTGAAACCGATGAACTTCCAAAGATTCGCGCATGCGGCGCGATCGACCTTGTCCCTGCTGTCCTTGTCGGCGCTGTCGTCGGCGCTCTCGTCCCGACTGAGCTCGTCCCGATCGAGCTCGTCGCGGCTGACCTCGTCCCGATCCTCCTCCTCCCGACCGTCGCTGCGCTCGCGCGTCAGGCTGCCGGATGCCTGGGCCGCCCACGGCTCCACCGCGCTATTCGTGCTGCTGTGGAGCAGCGGCGCGATCGTCGCCAAATGGGGCCTGGCCTATGCCTCGGCCTTTGCCTTCCTGACGCTGCGCTTCGTGCTGGCCTTCGGCGTGCTGCTGGCGATCGCCGCATGGCGGCGCCGCTGGCTGCCGGAGCCCGGGCAGCGCGCGCGGGTCGCGATGGTCGGGCTGCTGCTGACCGGCTGCTATTCGATCTGCTATCTGCTGGCGCTGGACCGCGACGTCACGCCCGGCATGCTCGCCACGCTGCTCGGCGCCCAACCCATCCTGACGCTGCTGCTGACAGAGCGCCGCTTCTCGCCGCTGCGGCTGGTCGGGCTGATGCTGGCGCTGGCGGGGCTGGTGATGGTGGTCTACCAGGGCATCGGCATCGCCGGCACGCCCGTGGCCGGCATGCTCTATGCGCTGACCGCGCTGGCCACGATGACGGCCGGCACCATCGTGCAGAAAGGCATCCGGCAGGCGCCGATCGACGTGATGCCGTTGCAATACGGCATCGCGCTGCTGATGTGCCTGGCGCTGCTGCCGTTCGAGCCGATCCACGTCTCGCTGACGCCCGCGCTGCTGCTGCCGCTCGGCTGGATGGCGCTGGTGATCTCGATCGGCGCGACGCTGCTGCTGTACCGGATGATCCAGGGCGGCAATCTGGTCAATGTGACCAGCCTGTTCTACCTGGTGCCGGCCGGCACCGCGGTGCTCGACTATCTGATCCTGGGCAACCGGCTGGCGCCGCTGGCGCTGGGCGGCATGGTCACGATCCTGCTCGGGCTGGCGCTGGTGTTTCGCAACAGGCCGGGGGGCTGATTCGTGCCCTGCGCCGTCTCCGTCGCCGTCTGAACGACGCCTGCATGACCTCTGAACGATGTCTGAACGGCGCTTGAACGCCGTCCCAACTGGCACCCAAGACGCCGTCCCAGCGCCGTCCCAGCGCCGTCCCCAGCGCCGGCTCAGGGCGGGGGGCGGCACGGCTCAGCGCGGTGACCGGCGCCGGCTTACGGCGGCGGCCGGCGCCGGCGCGACAGCACGGCGCCGAGCACCACGCCGATGAGGAGGGCGATCACGATCCATAGCCATGACGCCGCTGTCGGCGGCACGGTGGCCGGTGTCCCAGGCGCACCGGGGGCGCCCGGGGCGGCGGTGGGCGTCACGCCGGCCATCGTCGCGGTCAGCGCCTGCCAGTCGGCCTTCGTTATCTGCGTCATGCGGGCCGCATCGGGCAGCCCGAACACGCAGATCTCGCCGCCGGGCAGCTGGCAGAAGCGCTCGGCCGGACAGCTTTTCAGTATCTGTGGAGTCTCTCCCGTGCCGCAGCGCGCGCCGGCGCTGCGCAACACCTGCAAGGTGACGTCGGGATGCTTGGTCAGTTGTTCCGGCATGGTGCCTCCCGCTGGCTACGAGTGACAAACAGGCAGCAAGCGCGAGGCCCCTGCCCCGCCTTACTTCCAGAACCCAGTATGGGAGCGCGCGGCTTCGTCTTCCAGCATCGGGCCGTGCACCTCGATATGGCGCTGCCCCCGCACGAATACCTCGCGGCACGGCAGCGAGAAGGTCGGATTCTCAGGGTGGTCGCCGGTCAGCCCCAACAGCGTGTGCTCCGACAGCGCATAGACGACGCGGCCGATATTGCACCAGTAGATCGCGCCGGCGCACATGCAGCAGGGTTCGGCGCTGGTGTACAGCGTGCAGCGGGCCAGTTGCTCGGGGCTCAGGCGCCTGGCGGCCAGCGCCGCCGCGGCCAGCTCCGCATGCTGGGTCGGGTCGCCCTGCGGCGGCATCGAGTTGTTGCCCGCCGAGGCGACGATATTGCCGTGCTCGTCCGCCACGATGGCCGCGAAGGGATGGCGGCCGTTCTGCTTCGATTCCTCGGCCAGCGCGATCGACTGGCGCAGCAGCCGAAGATCGAGCTCGGTCAGCTTGTCCGTGGTGATGTGGCCATGGGTGTGGGTCTGGGTGTCGATGGCTGGCATCGGACGATTCTCCTGCGAAGTGGGCGCCCTGGTGGCGCGATGCGATGGCGGCCGGCATGGCCGCGTTGGGATCAAGGCTGGGTGGTGGCGACGGCGTCGGCATGCCCGCCGTCGAGCGCCGCCACTTGCGCCGTCCCGCGGTTGAGCAGCAGATTCAGCAGCACGGCCGTGATCGCCCCGAGGAAGATGCCACTGTCGAGCACCAACTTCAGCGGCCCTTCGACGCGCTCGAACAGCGCCGGCAGCGACATCGGCAGCACGCCCACGCTGACGGATACCGCGACGATGATCGCGTTGCGCGTGCCGTCGAACCTCACGCGCGACAGCTCCTGGATGCCGGCCACCGTCGTCATGCCGAACATCACGATCGCGCAGCCGCCCAGCACCGGCCGCGGTACCGAAGCAATCAGCGCGCCAAGCTTCGGGAACAGGCCCATCAGCACCATGATGGCGCCCGCCGATGCCACCACATAACGGCTCTTGACGTTGGAAAGCGCGATCAGCCCCGTGTTCTGCGTGAAGGCGTTATAGGGAAAGCTGTTGAAGACGCCGCCGAGCATGGTCGACAGCCCATCGGCGCGGAAGGCATCGCCGAGTGTGCGCTGGGTCGAGGGCCGGCCGACGATGGTGCCGATCGCCAGCACATTGCCGGTGGTCTCGGCCATGATCACCAGCATCGCCAGCAGCATCACCAGCGTCGGCATCGGGGCGAACGACGGGGCGCCGAACGCGAACGGCGGACTGATTTCGAACCAGGCGGCGCGCCCGACCGCGTCGAAGCTCGTCATGCCGCAGGCCATCGCGATCGCGGTGCCCCCCAGCAGGCCGATCAGCACCGACAGATTGCCGATAAAGCCGGAGAAGCGCGCGTAGACGAACAGCGTGATGGCGATCGTCGCCAGGCCCAGCAACAGATTCGGCGTCGCCCCGAAGTCGGGCGCATCGGGATTGCCGCCTCCCAGCCAGATCGCCGCCGCAGGCATCAGCGTGACACCGATGATCACGATCAGGCTGCCGATTACCACCGACCGAAACCAGCGCAGCAGCCGGCTGAACAGCGGCGCAATCGCGATGGTCAGCGCGCCGGCCGCGATCACCGCGCCGAACACGTGGCTGAGCCCATATTGCTGGCCGATCAGCATCATCGGCGCGATCGCGATAAAGGAACAACCCTGGATCAGCGGCAGGCGCGCGCCAAAGCGCCAGAAGCCCAGCGTCTGGATCAGTGTCGCGATGCCCGAGGTCAGCAGATTGGCGTTGATCAACGTGACCATCTGCTGCTGGGTCAGGCCGAGCGCGCTGCCGAGGATCAACGGCACCGCGACGGCGCCCGCGTACATCACCAGCACATGCTGCAGGCCGAAGCTGGCCAGCTGCCGCAAGGGCAATCGTTGATCGACCGGGTGGACGGCCGGCTCCTTGGCCGGGTGCGCGGCGGGGTTCTGCTGCATCGGGTCGGGGTGCGCCTGCTGCTGCGAATTCATCGTGGTCTCCTCCGTCTGGTCTGTGGTCCCGCGCTTTTTGCGCCGGCCGGATCGGTGCGCCATAATCCGGCGGGTTTGCGCGGCGGGCCAAATCGGCAGCCATCGATTTTTTTGATAGGCAGTTTTTTGACAGGCAGGAGCCAGGCCCGCGATGCGCTATTCGCTAGATCAGTTGGAAATGTTCACCCTGGTGGCCAGCACCGGCTCGTTCTCGGCCGCGGCCCGGCAGTTGCGCAAGACGCAGTCCGCGGTCAGCACCGCGATCGCCAATCTGGAGGCCGACCTCGGCCTGGTACTGTTCGAACGCGGCGGCAAGGCATCGACACTGACACCGGCCGGAGAGAAGCTGCGCAACGAAGCCGAACTGGTGCTGGAGCGCTGCCTGCAGCTGGAGGCGCATGCCAACGAGCTGGGCGAACGCGTCGAACCGGCGCTGACGCTGGCGATCGAGGTCCCCTACTCGACCTTGATGCCGCCGCTACGGGACTTCGCCGAACGCTTTCCGCACGTCGACCTGCAGATTCGCCATCCGCTGCATGGCGACGTGGCCGAACTGCTCGCGAGGGGCGAAGCGGACCTTGGCATCGCGTTCTCGCAGCCGGCGTACCCGCGCGATCTGGGCTTCGCGCAGATGGGCAAGCTGATCCTGTCGCACGTCGCGCACCGCGACCATCCGCTTTCGAAGCTGAAGCGCGTCGACTTCGCCGACCTGCGCGCGCACCGGCGCCTGGTGTTCAGCGGCCACAACCACAAGCTGCCCAGCAGCGAATACCTCGACGCGACGCGCTGCTGGCAGGCGGAAAGCTACGCGGCGCTGCTCGAACTGGCGCGCACGGGCCTCGGCTGGACCACGCTGCCGCGGCAGCTGATCCTCTCGGAGCTGGCTTCAGGTGAGTTGGTGGAACTGCCGCTGACCGCCTATCCGTACACCGACTGGCTGGTCGGCGTGGATCTGATCTGGGCCAAGGCGCACGTACTGGGCAAGGCCGGGCTGTGGCTGAAGCGCCGGCTTGGCGAGCACAAGGTGTTCGAGGTGGATCGGGAGGGGAAGAGGACAACGTTGTAGTCGGCGCCGTCATTGGTAGTGCGACGCGCGCTTGCGCGCCGTATTGGCGCTACTCCTGATCCGCGCTGCCCACCGTATCCGCGCTACCCCTGATCGGTGCTGCCCACCGTATCCGCGCTACCCCTGACCCGCGCTGCCTGCCATGCCCGGCCTACCCGACGTTAGCCGCCGGCACGAACCACAAACGACTGCGTCGTCGTAAACGGCACCAAGGTCCCGCTACCCCGAGCCGAACAACGCATGCCGTTCATCGCCCGGCGCGCCGCGTTGTCGACCGGCCGAAAGCCCGACGGCTTTTCCACCGAGGTGCGGGCGACCGAGCCATCCTCGCCGATCCAGACGCGCACGGTCACCGAGACCGGTTTGTCGGGCAGCTCGCTGACCAGGCTCAGGCGCGGCTGGGAGCAGCCAACATTGGGGGGCAGCCCTTCCCGATAGCTGACCGGCGCGGATCCGGGCAGCCGTGGCGAGGTTTCCTCGTTGCGGCAGATCGCCTGCTGTTCCTCGAACACCTTGCGCACCGCCTGCAGCGTCTTCGGTTGCGTGGCGGCGCCGGCGGACCACTTCGCCGCCAGCGGCGCCGGCAAGGCCTTGCCGACCGCCGCGGACTCCTCCGGCGTCAGCCGGAACACGAGATTGCCCGATGCCAGCCGCTCGGCACGCGCCTGCTGGATGCGCTTGCCTTCCGGGGTATCGAGGAAACGGGTCAGGGCCAGGAATTCCTCCTTGGAGAAATCCTCCGCCAGCGGATAGCCGATCCGGTTGGCGACCGTGCGCGGCTCCATCGCCGACAGGCAGGCGGCGCGTTGCGGCGGGACCTTGTCGCCTTGCTGCTTCAGCGTGCCTTTGGCGGCGGGGATCACTTCGCCGGTGGCGACGGCTTCGGAGACGCGCTTGGCGGCCAGTTCCAGCGCCGCGCTATCGGTACCCGCGGCACCCGCGGCGTCCGCCGCGCTCGCCACACGTGCAACGACCATCAGGGCCACCGCAGCCGTCAGCGAGGCCTTCCATCCGGCGCGCCGCGACGCCCCGAAATCGCCCGCGACCCGGCGATCAGCGCAGTTGGCGCGGATTGATGCTTGCATCCTTGACATAGGGATCGTCCTTCGAGACCGGCGCGGCCTCCTCGATGTTCTGGGGCCAGACCGGCACGCGGCAAGTTGCCATCACCAGCGCGCGGCTGCACGCCAGCAGAAGATTGAACGGCCACATCAGCCAATAGATCGGCGCGGAACCGGCGTCGTTGGCGAAGACACGTTCCAGTCCGACGCGAAAGCGCTCGCGCCGCCCGTCGATCGGCACACAGTACCGGATGCGCTCGATCAGGTCCTTCGGCCCCTCTTCCATATACCGCCGCAGGAATTCCCAGTGCGCCTTCAAGCGCTGCGGATCGACTTCCCACAACGAGAATGCGAACTGCTCGCGCACCGTGACGCCGTCGCGATCCAGCACCAGGCCGCGGATATCGCGCACCGGCTGAACCGAGCCGGAACAGCGCCCCAGCGTGAAGAACACATCGTCCCAGCGCACGCTCAGGATGCTGCCATCCAGCCGGAACACATGCAGCATCCGGTTGCGCCGATCCAGCCGGATCGGATAGTGCGTGTAGCGCCCGATTTCCCGGCGCGCCATCCATACCGACAGCGCCACGATCGGTGCCATCACGAAGGCCACGAACCCGAGGAAGGCGGCGACGGTACCCGGAGTGTACAGGCCCAGCGCCAGCGGCCGCTGCGCGGCCAGGCTCATCGCGACGAAACCGCCGACGCAGACGAAGATCACGACCAGCGCCATCAGTGTCAGCGCGCCCCGGGAGTCGTAGTAGCGGTCGACCGAATCCAGATAGCTCGAATTGATCTTGATCACGCAGAGCTGATCGTGCGGCTCGACCTGCAGACGCTGCCCCTGGCGCAGGCGGTGAGCGCGCTCGTCGTCGTCGATTGGCCGGTTGACGCGATACTTGCGCACCAGTCCCGTGAAATCCATATCAGTCCTTCGTGGCCAGCTTCAGCTCTTCCATCTCCTCTTCGACGTCCCCGTAGCGCTCGTCGCTGAGGCTGCCCCAGTAGCAGCGTTCCAGCCAGTCCTGGATCTTGTCGTCGGCAAGCCAGGCGATCAGCCCCGCGATCACGAACATCACAATGGCAATCACGATGCCCCAGCCGGTCATGCCGACATAAACGGCCCAGACCATCAGCAAGCCCACCGCCGCCGACAGTACGTAGAGACCGCCGACGACGACATTGCCCTCCGAGAATTCAAGCCGCGCCTGGTTCAAGTCCAGCACGGCGATGATGACACCCCCGACCGCGGTCGCCCTGCGCCCCAGGCTCTCGAGCATCTTGGCCAGCGACGCGTCCAGTGCGCGGCCGAACTGCAGGCCGAATGTGACGCGCGCCTTGGCGACCTTCGACACCAACTCGATGATGCCGCCCGCCACGCCGACGACCCCGCCGAGGATGCGCCCCCAGGTATCGGCGACCTTGTGGTTCATCGAATCGTCGCTGTCGCTCCACAGCTTGATCAGCAGGACGATATCGAGAACGGATGAGGCCGCGCCGACGCGCACATCGGTATTGATGACGCCCTTCCAGGCGCCGGGCAGGCGCATCAGCGCATACTGGTTCGGCAGCCGCAACGAGCGCGCCAGCCATGCCGTACGCTGCGCCTTGGTCAGACCGGAAGGCATGCTCTTCAGATGACCGGGATCGACCAGCACCAGGAACGATTTGCTTGTCGTGCCCTCCATCGGCAGCCCGTGCACCTCGAGGCGCCGCAGTTCCAGCTCGACCGGGTCGTACAAGGCCCGGCGCGACGGCACATCGTGCCCCGCCTCGGCGCTCAGGTTGCGGATCTTGCGGATCAGCTCGCGGCGGAACGTCCGGTAGTCGCCCTGGACCTGCAGCGGCACCATCGCCTTCCTGGACAGCATGCCGAACAGAACGGCGATGCCCTTGATGGGACCATCGGCGGTCGCCTTGCTCAGCGCCCACGCCAACGGGCCGTTGATGCCAAGGATGAAATTGGCGATCAGGCACGAAGCCGTGCCCGGATTCGATACGCGCTGGAAGGCAAAGTCGTAGACCTTGATCAGCGAAGGCCAGGACAGGTTCCACGGATCCACGCCGCTCGACGACGCCTTGGCGGCCGCCGCGAGCACGTCCTGCTGATTGAAGCCAAGCGCGCGCAGCAGCAGGTTCTTCTGGTCGTCGGGACTGCCCTCGAGCCATTTCTTGTACAGCTCGAAGCAGACCGGCTTGTCCTGCGTGTTCCCGATGCAAAGCATGACCGCGCCGGTATAGGCCTCGCCGCTACGCATATTCGTCTCGTCGTAGTTGCAGGCGAACACGTTGGCCATGGACTCGCTCTCCAGCCAGGCACGGTGCGCCCTGGCGAGCGGATCGATCGTCTTCTTGTTGAACCCGTCCAGTGCCCGGTCGAATGCCTTCTGGAAATCGTCGCGCGCCTTCTCGTCATAGCGCTTCGCGCCGGTCACCATGCGCGTCTCGTACTTGGTCCACGAGTTGCTGCGCGCCTGGTGCAGGCGTGCCTTGGGCACGTCGCGGTAGGCCTCAGCGATACTGCGATTGCGCGCCTTCTCGGGTTCCCCGAGCAGCCATTCGGCCAGCATCTTGCCGGCCGCCATGGTCTCCGGACCTGCACCGCCCGGAATCGGCATCGCGTGCGGATCCGCGGTTCCGTAGATCTCGACGTTCTGGGCGCTCTCCTCGGCTGTACGCATGACCTCGAGTTCGGCATGATTGCCGATCGACTCGCGTATCGACATGATCGCCTGCGACACGGCCAGCTTGCGCGCGCGGTCGGGGTCCTCGTACAGGAAGTCCTCGTAGCACTGGTGCATCAGCGGGTCGAGTTCGGAGGCGATGCCGACCGGGTCCCACAATGCCGCCAGGGCCGGCCGATAGGGCTTGGCAGCCGCCTCGGCCCATTTGAGCAAATCGGCTTCCTGCTCCTTGCAGGCGTTGAAGTCGTGCGGCGAGAAGCTGAAGGCAGGATAGGCCTTGACCACGATGGTCGGCAGCGTGATCGCGTCCGGGTGACTTTCCGACATGGGGGCCGCGGGCGTTTCCTCGACCGTCGCGCCCTCCGCACGGAACTCGGCCACCAGCTTGCTGGCGTCCGTCAGCGGGGCCACGTGCGGCAAGGCCGCGCCGCCGCCGCGCCATTTGTCGATATCGACCCGGCGCATATGCTTTTCGCGCCAGGCCTGGCGCTTGTGCCGTTTCTTGACCTCGTCGGTCCACATCACGTCCGAGAAGCCCATCCAGACCGGTCCGGCGACATGGGCGTCCTTGACCGTGATGCAACGCGCGATCACCGCATCCTGCTTGTTGCTGCAGGTGAACTCGATGTCCTCGGGCAGCGGCGGCGCCGGGTCGTTGAAGTCGAATTCATACAGGTAGCCGGCCTCCGTCACCACGTAGGCGGACCACAGGCCGCGCTTCTCGTTGAAGACGTAGAGGTAGCCCGCGCGGAGCAGCCGCAGCGTGTAGCGCGCCACGTCCTCGGGCAACGGGATGGCCGTCACCTTGTCCCCGAACTGCGGATCCAGCACCGGCGGCACCGGCCCCAGCGGCCGGCCGCTCTTGCTCTTGCCGGTGCGGCCGATCGCGTACCGGACGGGCAGGATCGGCAGCCCTTCCTTGTCGCAGAACGGGCATTTGGACGCTTCCTCGATGGCGGCTGCGTTCATGTCGCTTTTTCCCATAGTCGATCGTTGTCGTGCGTCCCGGTCGCAGGCGGAACGCCCAGCGGGTCGTCGGTCAGTTCTGCACAGGCACCGACGTAGCTCAGTTCGCCGGCTTTTGCCCTCGACAGTGCTGCCCTCAGGGCGGGATGCGCCTCCGGGCGGCCTTGCATCGCCACGCACTGGACCGCGTAAAGCCGGCGGTCCGTTTCATCGCGCAAGCCGTGCCCTTGCGTGGCCTCGACCAGCGCGTCATCCAGCTGGCGGCCCAGCAAAACGGCGTCCGTGCACGGCCAACCGCTTCTGACCAGCGTTTGCAGGCAGCCGTTGACCAGGCCCACGCGGCGCAGCGGCCCGATCTGGCTGGCCCGGACCCGCAGCGGCAGATGGGGATCGTGGCTCGACAGGCGCTGGCGCCGCTGTCCCGTCGGATCGACCCAATGCCACTGCGCCACCGGCCCCATCAGGGCCTCGAGTTGCGCGTCGTCGAGGATGCCGAGCAATTGCGTCATCACGCGCGGATCGGTGAAGCGCAGCAGAAAGCGGCCGCCGTCCGGCACGCTCAGCAGCTGCGCCGTACCGAGGTGATGGGCAAGCCGTTCGGTCGAATGCTCGCTGACCAGGCAGGCGCTGAAATACGGGCGCCGGTAGTCCTCTTGCCAGCGCAACGCGGCATCGATCAGGCCGATTCTTGCCTGCCGATCCAGCTCCGCCAGCGCCAGCAGTGCCGGCATCAGGTGCGGCTGCACGTCGACGCCGCGAGGAAGCAGCGGCGTCACCGGATACGCCGCCACGGCCTGCCGTCCCAGCTGCAGCGGGCTCAGCACGACGTGCGTGAAATCGTCCAGAAAGCGATGATGCAGATCGAACATCGCCATCAGCCCAACGGCACCAGCGCATCGCCGGCGGCTTCCGCGCCGCGCGTCTTGAACTCGCACAGCCCCAGGTCGCCCTTGGCCAGCGAATTGCTCGCCTCGCCGCCCCCCGGCCCCACAAACCGATGCCCCGCCCCCTTGAACTCCACCTTGCCCGGCGCATGCAACTCAATCTTCCCGCCCAGCACGCGAATCTGCGCCCCGGCGGCGTTCAGCAGCACATGCTGCTTGCCCTCGACCGTGACATTGGCCTGCGTCGAGGCGATCGTCACGGTGCGCTCGGCGGCGTAGCGGCTGGCGCCGGTCAGGCTGGCGACTTCGACCTTGCCGGTGGCGGCGTGCAGGGCCATGCCGTTGGCGTCGCCGCCCTTCTGCGCGGCCTGCGTTCGCTGGCCACTCGATGCGGAGCCCGATCCGGAGCCCAATACCGAGCCCGATCCGGCGCCCGCCCCGGAACCAGATCCCGCCGATCCGCCCTGCCCGTCGGTAAACAGGCTCAAGCCATCGGCCACCGCGACGGCCAGGTTGCCTCCGGCCGCCAGATTGACATGCTCCCCCGCCACCAGCGTCGCATTGGTGCCAGCAACCAGTACCGCATCGGCCGGCGTCGACAGCGCCACGCCCTTCGGGCCCGACACAACCAGATGCGGCTCGCTATAGGCGATCGCCGAACCGCCATCCTCTGCCTTCGCCTCGGTCCGCAACACTTCAGCGCTGTGCTTCAGCGATTCGAGCGCCGGCAGCGTATCGGTGGCCGGCTCGCCTGGCAGCGCGGCCTTCTGCTTGGCCGCCTGCTGTGCCAGCGTGCGGGCGAGCTCCAGGCTCTCTTCCACCTGCGTCGCGGCCTGCTCGCTCTGCAGCAGCGGTTGCGTGACGCTGCCGTCCTCGGCGGCGATCAGCAGGCCGGAACCGGCGCGGACGCTGCCGGAGGCGTCGGTGGCAAGCGCCGCGCCGTGGCCCAGATCGGCCTCGCGGGCGTTGTCGCGCTGGAACAGGTGGTGGCCGAGCGTCAGCGACGTCGCGGCCTGCGTGGTCGACAGCAGCGTGCGGCTCTGGCCCTCGGTGTCGTCGAACACCAACTGGTTGTAGCCGCCGTTGCCGGTCTGGCTGGCGGACAGCGCCTGTGTCTTGATACCGGACAGCACGGCGTTGTGCGCGTGCGCCTTGTCGTTCTTGCCCTCGCCGGCAAACCACGCCGGCGCGTTACCGGTCGCGTTGGCGGCGCCGGCCTGTTGCTTGTTGATCTGCGCGTCGGTCTCGCCGGCGCCGTTGTAGGCCGCGCCGACGACCACCGGGCGGTCGATATCGCCATTGACGAACTCCACCACCACTTCCTGGCCGACGCGCGGCAGCGCGACACCGCCCCAGTTGTCGCCGGCCACCGGCGTGGCGACGCGCAGCCAGCAACCCAGCGCCGACTCGGCGCGGGCGTTGTCGTCGCCGGCCGGGTGGGATTGCCGGCTGGACGAACGCCCGCCGCGCTGCCAATGGAACTGGACCTTGATGCGGTGATCGCGGTCGGTATGGATCGGCCCGCCGTCGCCCACGACCAGCGCGGTCTGGCTGCCGCGCACGGTCGGCCGCGGATGCAGCAGGCGGCCGTCGTCGCCGCGCAGCGCGGGCCGGTAAGGCACGCTGGCGCGCACGGCGGTGAAGCGGTTGCGGTACAGCGGCAGGGTCTCATTGTTCCCGGCGGGGGCGAGGCCCGTCAGCGCCAGCAGGGCCTGGCCGAAACCCTCGTTGAAGTTGTTGCGCGCCTCGTGCGTGACCGACAGCACCACGAAGCGGCGGCCGTCTTCCTCGTCGCCATCGTGCTCGTAGTGGTCCAGCAGCGAGAACGTGGTGGCAGGCGCCAGCGTGCGGACCGTGCCGCCGCCATGGAAGGCCTTGTTGCGGACCTCGAGCGATTCCATCGCGATGCGCGAGATGCGCTGCGCCTGCTCGGCATCCTCGAAGGCGTACTGGCCGACGTAGTCGGTGTCGGTCAGCGGGCTGGCCTGTTCGCCATTGTCATGGTGCGTGCTCAGCGTCGCGCTGCGCAGCGAGGCGGTGCGATAGTCCCAGGTCGCCAGTTCGACCGCATTGGTCTGCCATTGCCGCTCACCCTGCCATTCGGTGATCACGTCCTCCGAGGCGGTGGCATCGGCGCGGCCGAAGCGGATGCTGGCCTGGGCGTTGTCCTTGAAGACGTCGTTGCGATCGGCGATCACCATCCGATGCACGCCGAGGGCATCGCCATCGGCCGCCTCGTGCTCGAAGTAGTAGAACAGCCCTTCCTCGGCCAGCAGCCGCGTCACAAAGTCGAAATCCGACTCGTCGTACTGCGTCACCACGCTGCGCTTCGGATAGACCGCGGTGTCGGCCACCGCCCAGCGCCATTCCGGCACCAGCTTGCCCTGCCCGCGGTAGTCGCCGAGCACGCTGTCGACGACCTCGATCACCGACATGTCCTGGAACAGGAAGCTGTCGCGCCGATGCCGCAGGAAGGCCAGCCACGGTTCGATCACGAGCCGGTAGCGCGCCAGGCCGCCATTGGCGCCGACGCGCTCGAACACCGTTACATGCCCGTGCAACGCGCGCGGCTTGTCGCGGCTGAGCTGCGTCAGCAGATCGATGCGGACCGGCTGCCCCAGCAAGGCGGCCGGGTCCAGCCTGGCGTCGTCCGACAGCGCCGACAACTCGATGCGGAAGCCGCCGCCATCGAGCTGTTCGCGCGCGAGCAGACGCTCGGCAAGCAGCACGTCCTCGCCCAGCGGCGTGGCGAGCCGCAGCAGCCGGTCGTGCTGGCGGAAGGCGGCGCGCAGTTGCGCCGCCAGTTCATGCGCCATATCGGTCAGTACGCCCATCGCTGCCTCGACTGTGAGTGACGGAGTCAATTGATTTCAATGGATTTCAATTGACCTTGTAGCGGAAGCCGCCGTTCTTGTTGACGCCCACCTTGATCTTCTGGATCGCCTCGCCCTGCGCCATCTTCGCCAGCACCGACTGCGCGATCTCCGGCAGCAGCGTGCCGTTCAGGATATGGTCGACCGCGCGCGCGCCGGTATCGACTTCGGTGCAGCGCTGCAGCACGGCCTCGGTCACGGCCGCATCCCATTCGAACGCCGCGCGGTGGTTCTGCTGCACGCGCTCGCCGATGCGCCGCAGCTTCAGCTCGATGATCTCGACCAGCGTGTCGTCGCTGATCGGGTAGTACGGCACCACCTTGGTCCGGCCGATAAAGGCGGGCTTGAAGGTCTTGTACAGCGTCGGGCGCAGCGCCTCGGTCAGCGCGTCGGCATCCGGCAGTTCCTCGGCGGACTTGTTCAGGCACGCCTGCATGATCGAGGCCGAGCCCGCGTTCGAGGTCAGGATGATGATGGTGTTGCGGAAGTCGATGGTCCGGCCCTCGGCGTCCTCCATCCAGCCCTTGTCGAAGACCTGGAAGAACATCTCGAGCACGTCCGGATGCGCCTTCTCGATTTCGTCGAGCAGCACCACGCTGTACGGGTTGCGACGTACCGCCTCGGTCAGCACGCCGCCCTCGCCATAGCCGACATAGCCGGGCGGCGAGCCCTTGAGCCCCGACACGCTGTGGGCCTCCTGGTACTCGCTCATATTGATGGTGATCAGCTTGCGCTCGCCGCCGTACAGGATGTCGGCCAGCGCCAGCGCGGTCTCGGTCTTGCCCACGCCGGACGGGCCGACGAACAGGAACACCCCGCGCGGCTTGTGCGGGTCTTCCAGATTGGCCGCTGCGGTACGCACGCGCTGCGCCACCGCTTCGAGCGCGTGCGGCTGGCCGACCACGCGTTCCTCCAGCAGCGGCTTCAGGTTCATCACCGTATGCAGCTCGTCCTTGACCATGCGGCCCAACGGAATGCCGGTCCAGGCCGAGACGATCTCGGACACAACCTGGCCGTCGACCTGGATCGGCACCAGCGGCTTTTCGCCCTGCAGTTGGCGCAGTTCGTCCTTCAGGCGCGACAGTTCGTCGGTGGGCGCGATCGGGGCGGCCGGCGTGGCGGCCTTGCGGCGGCGGCCGGCGGGCGCGATATCGCTGTTGGCGGCCACCGGTTCGGCTTCCTCGGCTGCGGTGTCGACGGTGTCGGCGCCGGTGTTGCCGACCGCGGCCGCATCGCCCGCACGCGCGTCGCGCGAACGCAGCAGTGCGACGATCCGCTCGACCAGCTCACGCTCGCGTGCGAGCCGTTCGTTGCCGGCGGCAATGCGCTCGCGCAGCGCCTGCTCCTGCTTCTGCAACTCGGCCAGCCGCGCCTGGTGCTGTCCGCCGGTCGACAGCTCGCGTTGCAGCGCGCCGATCTCGACGGTCAGGCGCTCCAGCGCCTTCTGGTCCTGCTCGATCTCGGCGGGCGTCGCGCTCTGCGCCAGCGCCACCTTGGCGCAGGCGGTGTCGAGCACGCTGACGGCCTTGTCCGGCAACTGCCGGCCGCTGATATAGCGGTGCGACAGCCGCACCGCCTCGGTGATCGCTTCGTCCAGCACACGCACGTCGAAGTGCCGCTCCATCAGGCCGACCATGCCGCGCAGCATGGCCGAGGCCAGCGCCTCGTCCGGTTCCTCGACCTTGACGACCTGGAAGCGCCGCGCCAGCGCGGCATCCTTCTCGAAGTACTTCTTGTATTCGGCCCAGGTCGTCGCCGCGATCGTGCGCAGTTCGCCGCGCGCCAGCGCCGGCTTCAGCAGATTGGCCGCGTCGTTCTGGCCGGCCTGCCCGCCCGCGCCGATGATCGTGTGGGCCTCGTCGATGAACAGGATGATCGGCTGCGGGCTGCGCTTGACCTCGTCGATCACGTTGCGCAGCCGGTTCTCGAACTCGCCCTTGACGCTGGCGCCGGCCTGCAGCAGGCCCATGTCCAGCGTGCGCAGCGCGACGCCGCGCAGCGGCGGCGGCACGTCGTCGGCGGCAATGCGCAATGCCAGCCCTTCGACCACCGCGGTCTTGCCGACCCCCGCCTCGCCGGTCAGGATCGGGTTGTTCTGGCGGCGGCGCATCAGGATGTCGATCATCTGGCGGATCTCGGCGTCGCGGCCGATCACCGGATCGATGCGGCCGTCGCGCGCCGCCGCGGTCAGGTCGACGGTGTACTGGTCGAGCGCCGGGGTCTTCGACAGCGCGCCCTGCCCGGAAGGCTCCTCGGCCGGCGCGGCGCCCGCGTCCGCGAAGGCCACCGCCTGCTCGGCCTCTTCCGAGCCCTTGGTCAATGCGGCCAGTTCATGCTTGAGGCGTTCGACCGGGAATTGGCCAAAGCGCCGGGAGCCGCGCTCGGCCAGCGGCGCCAGGCTCGGCTCGGTCAGCAGCGCCAGCAGCAGATGGCCCGAGCGGATGCGCGTGGTCTGCGAATCGAGCGAGGCGATGAGCCAGGCATGCTCGAACAGCTTGGGCAGCCATGGCGAGAACGCCGGCGTGCGGCCATTGCCGGTCTGGAAGCGGCCGAGCTCCCTGTCGAGGTCGCTCTGCAACGCGGCCGGATCGATGCCGCTGGCCCGCGCCGCGACGGACACGTCGCTGCGCGGATTCTCCAGCAGCGCCAGGAACAGATGCTCCAGGTCGACCTCATAGTGGCCGCGCGCCATGCACAGCGAGGCGGCCCGTTCGGCGGCCTGCCGGCTGGTGGCATTGAGCTTGGCGATCAGCGTCTTCAAGGGGGTGGCCATGATGGCTCGGCTCCGGTCTATCAATGAATGGGCGACAGCGTGTAATGCGCGTCGCTGCGATCCTGCGTGGCGGGTCGCGAAACGAGGAAGGTGTCCCAGCCGACGTGGCCGCTGCCCGCGGCGCCGAGCCGGGACCCGGTCACGTCCTGCCGGCGCAGGATCGGCTTGACTTCATATTCGAGCGTGGCGCCGCCCAGCACGGTCAGCATCTTGCGCAGCGCCAGCGCGCCCTCGGCGCCGGGCAGGAAGGCGCGGTACTGCTCGCGCGCCAGCGGACCGATCCACACGCGCACCCGCAGGTCGCGCTGCCAGACGCGCTGGCCGGCCAGCGCGGTGGCGCCGAGCACGTTGTTGACGCCGCCCAGGCGCGACCACTGCGATGGCGGCACCCGATACCAACCGCCGACGAACTGCTCGACGCGGACGGGCACGCGGAAATAATCGGACAGCACCTGCTGCAGATACGACGCCGACATCGGCCGATGGCGCACCGCGGTCGCATAGCCGGCGACCGCCTCGTCGTGGATGGTCCCCGGCGTCTCGCGCAGGCCGCGGCGGACGCCCCCATCGGCGACGCCGGCCAGCGACAGCAGCAGCGGCAGGTAGTGGCGCGTGCGGTCGACCTCGTGCTGGAACGGCAGCCGGTACTTCTTCCACGCCAGATAGAACAGGGCGGCGGCGCGGTTCGAGAAGATATCGAAGAAGGCGCGCGCGGCGCCGTCGCGGCGCAGGGTTTCGCGCTCGGCCACCACTTCGGTGTAATGCAGCGGCAGCGCGCCCTGCCCGCCCAGCATGCCGAAGAAGGCCGGCGTCACGGCGACATCGTCGAGCGGACGCTCGGCGATCGCCTCGGCGAAGGCCGCGTCGCTGTCGAGCGCCTGCTGCGCGATGCCGCCGGCCTCGATCTGCACGATCTCGCTGGCGGGAAACGACAGCGACAGCGCATTCGGAAAGCGCACGCGCGTGGCGAGCTGGTGTTCGGGGGTGTCGGCGACACGGGCGACGGCATTGCCGTTCGCGGCGCCGTACGCCGCGCCGTTTGCGCGATTCGCCACGCCGTTCGCCGAGCCGTTCGCCGAGCCGTTCGCTGTGCCGGTCGCCACGCCATGCATGCCGCCATTGGCACCGCCCTGCGCCCTGCCCTGACGCGCGAACTGGATCTGCAGCAGCCGCACTGCCTGGAAGAACTGGAAGCGATACGGCTGCCGCAGCAGCCGGCGTATCACACCAGGATCGATTCGCCGCTTCGGGGAGCGCATTGGATCAATTCCTTGCCGGTGCGGCGCGAGACGGCGACGAGCTGCACAAAGCTGTTCAGATGGACGTAAAGGCCGAAGAAATGGTCCATCACGCGGATGAAGCGGTGCAGGCCGGTGCCGACGAAAGCTTCCTCGTCCAACGTCAGGCGGACCTGCAGGCCGCGCACGAACGTTGCAAACGGCTTGCCCGCCAGCCATTGCGTGCTGGGCTGATAGTCCAGGCCGACGATGCCCTCGATCTGGCGCGCCGAGATGCCGCTGCGGGCCAGGTCGTGCAGCCGCAGCATCTCCTTGAGCGCCGGCAGGCCGTCCTGCACCAGCGACAGGTGGTTCAGCGCCAGCAGCGAGATCAGGCGCCATTGCGCCGCGCGGCCGCCGGGCAGCCGCAGCGACGGTGTCGGCTTGCGCAGGAACGTGATCTGGCGCGCGATCGACGTGCCTTCCATGGTCAGGTCACCGTCGGCATGGCCGAACGACAGGCTGGCCGGCAGATCGCGATTGGTGCAGGTGACGTCGATGCTCAGCGTATCGGTCTGCGGCTGCGCCGGATCGAAATCCAGGTCGACGATCGAGATCTCGGTCTCGTAGCCCGGGCTGCGGCGTGCCACCAGCTCGTCGCGGCGCGCCAGCCAGAAGTGGCCCGCGCGGTTCGGATCGTCGGCGTGATGCAGCGAATAGAACGGCCGGAACTCGATCACGTCGTTGCCGTTGGCGGTCTCGCGCACCAGATGGACGCGGTCGATCGAATAGATGTCGTAGCCGTGCGCACGGCGGCCGTCGGCCACCACCGGATAGGCGCTGGCCGTATGTTCGATGCGGATCGGATCGGCCTTCTGCGCGAACAGGTTGACCACCGGCGTGCAATGCAGCCGCAGATGCTCGGCCTGCAGGCTCTCCAGCAGGCGCGCGGTGTGCGAGTCGCTGCGGATGTCCGTCATCACCAGATGCAGCTGCAGGCGTCGGGTGTTGCCGCCCGCCGCCCCCAGCGCACGGCGCAGCGCCGCCAGGTCGATGTCGACGAAATTGAATTTCTCGGCGAAGGCGAAATGCTCGCTGAGCAGGCGATAGGCCGGATGCGAGCGCGCCGGCGTGTCGATCAACGCTTCGTTGGCGGCAAAGCCCACCTCGCGCAGCGGCACGCCGGACAGCCGCTGCCAGACGCCGGGCCGCGCGCCCTCCAGATACGCCGCCGCCGTATGCAGAAACAGCGCGTCGCCGAGCGCGGCGACGAAGGACGGCTCGCCGTCCAGATAGACGCGCAGCGTATCGAGCGCCAGCGTGTCGAAACCGCCCCGCTCGCCCTGGTATTCGAGCGAGATCGTCAGCGCACCGGTCGCGCCCTTGGGCAGCACGGTGGCGGCCGGCGCCACCGCCGCGCCCCGATAGCTGGCCTCGGCGATGCGGACCGGGGCAAACGTCACGTCGTAGGCGGTACGGAAGCGGCATTCGACCCGGTTGACCGGGCGGGTGTTCAGCATCGTGCCGCGCGGCACCGTCATCGGCGCGGACAATTGCGCGGCCGCGCCACGGACATCGAAATGCGCGATCGAGCAGGACGGAAACGGCCGCAGGTAATGCGGATACATGACCTCCAGCAGCGCTTCGGTCAGTTCCGGGTAGTCGTCGTCGAGCTTCTTGCTGATGCGCGCCGTCAGGAAGGCGAAGGACTCGACCATCCGCTCGACGTGCGGATCGTCGCAACCGTCGGCCGACATGGCGAGCCGCCCGGCGATCTTGGGATATCGCTCGGCGAAGTCGCGCGAATACCGGCGCAGATACGCCAGTTCACGCTCGTAGTAAGGCAGTAGCTCTTCCATGGCTGCTCGGCGGTCGGTGCGTGGCGGTGGCGGATGGGATCGGCTCGGGCATGGACCCTGTCATTGGGTCATCGGCCATGCGCATGCCCGCCCTGTCAGGTTCGTCCGCGCGTCACCGAGTACTGCAGCGTCGACGGCTGCAGCAACGCATCGAAGCTGACCGGCTCCCGCGCCGGCCCCACCAGCAGCATGGCGGTAATGCCGAAGCACAACGCATTGGTGTTGCGCTCGCTGACATCCAGCGACACGGTGACATTGCGCAGCCGCGGTTCGTGGCGCTCGATTGCCTTGGTCAGCGACTGGCAGATGTAATTGCGGTCGTAGTAGCTGGCCAGACTGAGCCCGGCGAAATCGTTGAGCCCGTACGTCAGCAGCGAACGCTTGCACTCCGGCAGGCCGCCCAACTGCGCTTCGTCGATCACGATGCGCGTATTGAGCAGCGCCTCGATGTCGCGCGCGACCGTCGACTTCAGCTCCTCCAGCGTCAGCTGCCGCATCGCGGTGGGCAGCGGCGCGTGGGGCTCGTCGTCGAACAGCTTGTCGAGCAGACTCGGTTCGAAACCTTTCATGGCAAGCGCCGGCACCCCGGCAACGGGCGCGTTGTCGCGCCGAATCGCCAGGATGCCGGCATCCGCATCAACCGATCATCGGCTGACCAGGAACGGCATCAGACCGAGTAGGTCTTGTCGTTCTTGGTCAGGCTCCAGGCGCCCTGCGAGTTGCCGCCCTGATTGCCGCCGATCTTCTGCTGGGTGTACTTCCACTGCACCGCGGCGTACTTCAGCGAGAACTTGTCGGTCGGCAGCCCTTCGGCCGCGACCTTCGCATCCACCGCGCCCAGGATCGCGTTCTTCAGCTTGATTTCCAGATACTTGACGCGCTTGCCTTCGCCGTCGGCGCGCATGAAGTCGATCGTGACCTCGTCGAAGGTCGTGCCGCCAGACGCGTGCTGATACAGCAGCGGGCTCACCACGTCCATGTCCTTGGTAAAGATCATTTCGCCGTGCTCGCAGCGCTCGGCCGTGTGACCGCCCGCGGTCGAAGCGGTCGCCGAACGCGGCTGCTTGATGTTGTGCTCCCAGCTGAGGACTTCGATCCAGTCCTTGTGGTCCTTGTCCTGGGATTCACCCTTGATGGCGGGATTACCGAACTTGACGTAGATATCCTTCATGAGACCCTCGTTGAGATAGTGGCTTTGTTTTCGCCTGGTAAGTACTGCTGCCTCGACCGCCGGACGCCGGCACGAACGCCGGCGCCCGACGGCAACCGGTTACGAGTTGGCGGCCTGCGGCAGGTCGGCGACCAGGCGCAGCGAAATCGACAGCTCGTCGAGTTGGAAATGCGGGCGCAGGAAGGCTACCGAACGGTAAGCGCCGGGCTTGCCCGGAATTTCGGAAACCTGGATCGACGCTTCGCGCAGCGGGAACTGCGCCTTCTGTTCCTGGCTGGCGTTGTCGTCCAGCAGAACGTATTGCGAGATCCAGCGGTTCAGGAAACTTTCGACGTTCTGGGCCGAAGCGAAGCTGCCGATCTTGTCGCGCATCATCGCCTTCAGGTAATGGGCGACGCGCGAGACCGAGAAGATGTACTGCAGCTGCGCCGACAGCACAGCGTTGGCATTGGCGCTGTCGGTGTTGTACTTCTTCGGCTTCTGCACCGATTGCGCGGCGAAGAAGGCCGCATAGTCGGAATTCTTGCAATGGACCAGCGGGATGAAGCCCAGGTCGCTGAGCTCCTTCTCGCGGCGGTCGGTAATCGCGATCTCGGTCGGGCACTTGAGCGCGATCTCGCCGTCGTCGGTCTTGAAGGTGTGGGTCGGCAGGTCTTCCACCAGGCCGCCACCCTCGACGCCGCGGATCGCCGCGCACCAGCCGAAGTCCTCGAACGCGGCGGTCAGGCGCGCGCCGAAGGCCCAGGCGGCGTTGCACCACAGGTACTTGCTGTGGTCGGTGCCGTCGACGTCCTCGACGAAGTTGAAGCCCTCGACCGTGGTGCCGTCCTTCGGGTTGTACGGCAGGCGGCCCAGGAAGCGCGGCATCGTCAGGCCGACATAACGCGAATCCTCGGATTCGCGGAACGACTTCCACTTGGCGTATTCGACCGTGTCGAACACCTTGGCGAGGTCGCGGGGCTTGCCCAGGTCGGCGAACGACTCCAGGCCGAACAGCTCGGGCGACGCCGAGGCGATGAACGGCGCGTGCGCGGCCGAGGCGACGTGCGACATCTGCTCGATGAAGTAGATGTCTTCCGGCTGGCGCGTGATTTCATAGTCGCCGATCAGCGCGCCGAACGGTGCGCCGCCGAAGGTGCCGAACTCTTCCTCGTAGACTTTCTTGAACAGCGCGCTCTGGTCGAAATCGATCGCGGTCTTGAAGTCGCGCACCAGGTCGCGCTTGGTCGCGTTCAGCGCCTTGATCTTGATCATCGTGCCGGTCTGCGTTTCCTTGACCAGGTACGACAGGCCGCGCCAGGTGCTTTCCAGCTTCTGGAATTCCGGGGCGTGCATCACGGCGCTCAACTGCGCAGAGATCAGCCGGTCCAGCTCCGCCACGCGGGCATCGAGCGTGGCCGACAGGTTGTCCGACACCACCACGGTGCCGTCCAGCACTTCCTTGACCAGCTCGCCGATGATGTCCTTGGCACGCGCGTGTTCGGCGTCCGACTTGGCGACACGGCTCTGCTCGACGATCTCGTCGAGCAGGCTGGCATTGGCAACGGGCGCCGCGTGCGCGGCGACTGCGGCTTGCGTCTCAGGCATCCTGACCACCCTTCGGTTCATTGCCGCCATGGCCGAGCTGCTGCAGCTTCTCGGTATTGGTCAGCACTTCGCTAAGCAGATCTTCGAGCTTGTCGTTGCCGGCAAGCTTGTTGCGCAGGTCGGCCAGCTTCGAACGGGCCTCGAGCAGCTTGCGCAGCGGCTCGATCTGGTCGACCACCGCTTCCGGGCTGAAGTCGTCGAGCGAGCGGAACTTCAGGTCGACGCCGAACTTGCCGCCGTCCTCGGACAGCTTGTTGGGCACCTGGAAGGCCGCGCGCGGCTCAACCGCCGACATCACGTCGTCGAAATTGTCCCGATCGATATTGACGAACTTGCGGTCGCGCAACTTCGGCAGCGCGACTTCGGACTGGCCGGACAGGTCCGCCACCACGCCGACGACGAAGGGCAATTCCTTCTGCTCGATGGCGTCGCCCTTCTCGACGTCATAGGTGAGCTGCACCCGGGGCGGACGCACCTTCTGCAGACGCTTTTGCACGCTTTCCTTCTTGGCCATGCGGATTCTCCGGTTGTTCCGGTCGTGTGTTTGTCGGGAAGTCGGGACGTTTGGGACGGGGTCGCCCGACTGTCGCTCAGCTGTCGCTCAGCGCAGCGCGCCGAACGGATCGGCGGAACCGCCGCCGGCATTGGCGGCGGCCGGCGCGGCAGCCGGCGCGGCCGGAGCAGCCTGCTCGGCCGGTGCTGCCTTGGCGCGCGGCGCCGGACGGGCGACCGGACGCTTGCGCACCGGCGGCTTCGCCTTTTCCTCGGGGAACAGCACCTGCTCGCCCAGCGTTTCGCGCAGCATCTTGGCCAGGACCTGCGCGTCGGTGCGAACGTCGCCGGCGAGCGCGCTGTCGTCGCGCAATTCCATCACCGAGCGGCGCGCCACGCGCAGGCCGCTGACGGCGAGAATGCTCTTGGCCTTGCGATCGTTGCCGTCGCGCTGCAGCGCCTCTTCGGCGGCCAGGATCGCCTGCGGATACTTCTCGTCGGCGTACTGGATCTGCGCGATCTGGGACCACGGCTCCTGACGCGCGGGATTCGTCTTCGCGATCTCTTCGTACAGGCTCACCGCCTGCTCACGCTGGCCGCCCTTCAATGCCGCCTCGGCCTGCGCCATGCTTTGCGCGAATGCCTCCTCCGATTGCGGACCCGTGGTGCTTCCCGTGGAGGCGCAACCGGAAAACAATGCGGCGGCACCAATGGCAATTGCAAAAGATCGTGAAAAGCGAAAAGGGATCATGGCTCTGACCGTCGCGTGGCTTTGTTGTTGACGTATTGTTCGATGCCGTCCGCAATGAATAAAACAAAGCGGAGTAATAGATTGGTAAGCGATATTGGCCCAATCGGCGCGCAATAGTACACTCTGCGCGTCGCCGCTGACAACCATACCGAGGGTAGGTTCCAAACCGTAAATTAAATGAAACTGAACCCTGGTTTTCATGCGGCAATGCACCGTTGTGCAAGCCATTTCATAACGCCGCAGCCAGGCATCAGGGTCGCGCGCCCCATAGCACAGGCCAATAAGAAGAATCCGATTTGTATGACTTTTTTACAATTCTTTATAAATCCACGGACAGTGCTGGCCGGGCTGGCGGTCGTCACGCTGGCGTCATGCTCCGTTGGTACCCAGGTGCTGGCCGGCGCGGCCGGTGGAGCGCTGGAGGCGCTGGGAATCAAGCCTACCAACGTACCGGATGCGCAAAAGCCGCCGCGGCAGGTACCATTGCGGCTTTATGCCGGCAATAACCTGAATGCGGCCAATGACAATCGTGCGGCGGCATTGGTAGTGCGGGTTTACACCTTAAAGGAATCGACCGCCTTTATGCAGGCGCCCTTCGACGCCTTTGTCGATCCGGCGCGGGAAAAACAGGTGCTCGGCTCCGAATTGGTCAATGTTCGCGAAATCACGCTCATTCCGGGACAGCGTTATGACGTGATGGAGAAAGTCTCGCGCGAAGCGGGTGCGATCGGGGTGGTCGCCTTGTTCCGCAGCCCGGCGCCGCAGCGCTGGAAATTCGCTTTCGATGCAGCAAAGGGAGAGAAGTCCGGTATCACGATCGGCCTGCATGCCTGCGCCATGACGCTGACGGCGGGCGAACCGCTGACGCCCACCGATGGCGTGCCGCGGTCCTCGTTGAACCTGCTGTCGCCGACCAGTTGCCGGGCGTGAGATTGCAGCGATGATGGCGACCCATTGCCGGCCGCCGGGCCGATCGGAAAAAGAAAGACAACAAGGCTTATTGTGAGTGATTCCGCCAAGATCCTCTGGGGCGAAGGGCTATTCCTTCGCCCGCAGCATTTCCAGCAGCAGGACGCCTATCACGAGGCGCGCCTGCACGCCACCGCGCAGGCGATCCAACCCTACGCCTGGGGGGTGCGCCATGCCCGCTTCGATACCGACGCGCTCGCCAGCGGCATGCTGCGCATCAGCGAACTGTCGCTGTTCTTTCCCGATGGCGAATGGTATTGCGCGCCGCAATCGGACGAATTGCCGGCCCCGCTAGCCCTGGCCAATCTGCCGGCCGGCGTTTCCGAATCGACCTTCCATCTCGCGCTCTATCCGTTGCGCGATTTCGGCGGCAATTACCGCGAGGCCAGCGAAGGCTCGCCCTCTTCCCGCTTCGTCGGCCAGCAGCGCGATACCGCCGACCTCTTTACCGAGGCCGAGCCGGCGTCCATTACCTATCTGAAAAAGGCGGTCAAGCTGATCGCCGATTCCGAGCCGCGCGACCAATATATTTCGCTGCCGATCGTCCGCGTGCGCCGCACCGCCACCGGCGGCTTCGAACTCGACGAGAACTTCGTGGCGCCAAGCCTGGCGATCAATGCCTCGGCGGTGCTGTACCAGCGGCTGCGCCGGCTGCTCGATGCCCTGCAGGCCAAGGTCAATGCGCTGTACGGCTTTCATCGCGAGCCGACCAAGAACATCATCGAATTCCGCTCCGGCGATATTGCGTCGTTCTGGCTGCTGCATACGGCCAATGCCTCGTTCGCCGCGCTGTCGCACCTGTATCACCATCCCGAGGTCCATCCCGAACGGCTGTTCCAGGAATTGCTCCGGCTCGCCGGCGCGTTGATGACCTTCTCCAAGTCGTACTCGCTGGCCGACCTGCCGGTCTACGACCACGGCAATCCGGGCAAGGTCTTCGCGCAACTCGACACGATGGTGCGCGAGTTGCTCGATACCGTCATTTCCACGCGCTATTTCGCCATCGCGCTCGACGAATCGCGGCCATCCTTCCATCTGGGCCGGCTCGACTCCGGCAAGATCGACGACAAGACGCGCTTCTACCTGTCCGTCTCGGCGGATATGCCGACCGTCGAACTGGTCGACGCGATTCCCGCGCGCTTCAAGGTCGGGGCGCCCGACGACGTCGACAAGCTGGTGCTGTCGTCGATGCCGGGCGTGCCGCTGACCTATACGCCGCAGGTGCCGCCGGCCATTCCGGTGCGTCCGGGGGCTTGCTACTTCGCCGTCGAGGCGCGCGGGCCGCTGTACGAACGCATGCTGCAGGCGGGCACGATCACCATCTATACGCCGGCCGGTATCCGGGAACTTCAACTTGAACTGATCGCGGTGACCTCATGAGCTCCACTTCGATGCCCTCGCTGTTTGGCGATGCCCCGGCCGGCGCGGCCAGCACCTTCGCCGACGCCGGCGACGCCTCGCGCCACGCGCGCACGCTGCTCGACCTGCTGTACGACGGCTTCTTCATGCTGTTCCTGCTGCGCAATGGCCAGCCGCCGGACAGCGCCGAGAATTTCCTCGCCAAGGTGCGCGGCTTTCTCGACGAATTCGACCGCGGCGCCAAACGCCTGCACGTGTCGGCGGACGATGTCTTCGATGCCAAGTACGCGTTCTGCGCGGCGATCGACGAGACCATCCTCGCATCGGACTTCGCGATCCGCGCCGATTGGGAACGCCGCCCGCTGCAACTGGTGCTGTTCGGCGAGCAGCTTGCCGGCGAGACCTTCTTCACCAAGCTCGAGGCACTGCGCGCGCAGGGCGCCCCGCGGCTACAGGCGCTGGAAGTCTTCCACATGTGCCTGCTGCTGGGATTCCGCGGCAAGTACATCCTCGAAGGGCCGGAGAAGCTCTCCTACCTGACCGCGCGGCTCGGCGACGAGATCGCGGCGATCAAGGGCAAGCGCGCGCCGTTCGCCCCGCACTGGCCGCTGCCGGACAAGATCGCGCACACGCTCAAGCGCGAGACGCCGCTGTGGATCTTCGGCGCCGTGTTCGCGCTGATCGCGCTGCTGGGATACCTCGGCCTGTCGTCGGTGCTGAACAAGCAGACCAACGATGCGATGCAGGAGTACTCGCAGGTGATCAAGCTTGGGCCGCGCTTCTCGCATCTGACGATTTCCCTGCCGTAAGGCCAACGTCCATCGATCGCCGGATAGCGCTGCGCTGACCCAGCCCAACGCCGGACGCCGGAAGCCAACCACCACTCGCCAAGGTAGCCATGATGCCCACCACGTCGCTGCCGTCGGCCGTACTTGCCACGCTGCTCGGCCAGGGCACAAGGCAGATCGCGCTCGACACACCGCTTCGCGATGCGAATCTGATCGTCGAGCGCTTTACCGCGATCGAAGCGGTCTCGCGGCCCTTCGCCATCGAGATCGACTGCCTGTCGCCGTCCGCGCATCTC
Organism: Cupriavidus sp. DB3; assembly: GCF_020418465.1. NCBI lineage: Bacteria > Pseudomonadati > Pseudomonadota > Betaproteobacteria > Burkholderiales > Burkholderiaceae > Cupriavidus > Cupriavidus sp. DB3. The sequence goes on from NZ_JAIZPL010000002.1 coordinate 155,406, forward strand.
GATACGGTCGAACTGGCGCGGCAGGAGATCACGCTGCGGCTGATGCTGGCCGACGGCCGCTACCGCGCCTGGCATGGCTTCGTGGTCGATTGCGCGGCAATGGGCGGAGACGGCGGCCTGGCGCGTTACCGGCTCACCGTCGCGCCGTGGCTTGAACGCCTGCGCGGCCGCGTCGACTGCTACGTCTACCAGGACAAGACCGCGCAGGAGATCGTCGAGGAAGTCTTCCGCGATTATCCGGCCGCCAACTTCCAGTTCACCGTCTCCCAACCGCTGCGCCGCCGCTCGATCTGCGCCCAGTATCGCGAGAGCGATTTCGACTTCGTGCAGCGGCTGCTGGCCGAGGAAGGCTTGTCGTATCGCTTCGAACACCTGCAGGGCGAGGACGACAAGCCAGAAGGCAGCCAGGCCCGACATCGTCTGGTGGTGTTCGACAACGATGCCGAACGGCCGCCCTGCCCTCAGGCCAACATCCGCTTCCATCGGGCCGACATGACCGAGGAGTCGGACACGATGACGGTCTGGTCGACGCGGCACAGTGTCGGATCCAACGCGGTCACCGTCTCGTCCTGGGACTACAAGACGCTGACCGCCGCCTCGGCGCAGGCCAATGCCACTTCGGTGCCGGGCGAATGGCCGACCCTCGAATCGTTCGATGCCCAGGGCCCCTATCGCTATCCCGATGCGGCGACCGCCGACCGCGCGGCGCAACTGCGCATGCAAGCCGAAGAAGGTTCGTTCGTGCGCTTCGATGGCGCCGGTACCGTCCGTCAGCTGGGCGCCGGTCAGCGCTTTGCCCTGACCGAACACTTTGCCGCTGACGGCGACGAATTCGTCGCGCTGTCGGTGCGTCACGAAGCGGCCAACAATCTCGGCACCGATGTCGCCAGGCTGCTCGGCACCACCGAGGTCGAGGCCGGCGGCTACCGCAATACGCTCGAAGCGGTGCGGGCCGACGCCCCGATCGTGCCGCGCTTCCGCGCCAAGCCGACCGCGCCCGAAGGCCAGACCGCCATCGTGATCGCCGAGGGCGAGACGCCCTTGCACACCGATCGCGATCATCGCGTGCGCGTTCGCTTTCCGTGGCTGCGCGCGCCTGCACCGGCAGACCAGAGTGGCCACGGGGGCCGGGCCGCGGCCTTCACCGATCCCGGCTCCGACGATCTGACGCAGGTCACCGCCTGGGTCCGCGTCGCCGGCGCCATGGCCGGTCCCAACTGGGGCACCCACCACCTGCCGCGGGTGGGCACCGAACTGCTGCTGACCTTCCTCGACGGCGACATCGACCGGCCGCTGGCCGCGATGCAGCTGCACAACGAGCAGGACACCCCGCCCTGGGCCAACGACGACAAGCCGCTCGCTTCCATGCTGTCCGGCTGGCATACCCGTGGCCTCGGCGGCGACGGCTACAACCAGTGGGTCGTCGACGACGTCAAGGGCGGGCTGCGCATGCGCCTGGCCAGCTCCGCGGCACAGACCCAACTGAACCTTGGCTATCTGGTCGCCCAAGGCCCGCAGGACGCGCAGCGCGGCCCATGGCGCGGCACGGGTGCCGAACTGCGCAGCGACGCGTGGGCGACGGTGCGCGCCGGCCAGGGCCTGCTGCTGTCGACCACCGCCCGGCCTCGCGCCACCGGCACCGTGATGAACATGGCCGAGGCGATCGCGCTGCTCAAGGGCGCGCAACGGACCGCCGACCGCTTGTCGACCGCGGCGCAGACGCAGACCGCCCTGCCCCTGGCCGCCAACGCCGTCTTCGAGCCGCTGCTGACGCTAGTCGAGCCCGAGCAGGACGGGCACTACGCGGACACGGTCAACGGCCAGGACGCCAAGCAGCCGGACGGCAAGCCGGTTGAGCGCTTTGCCGAGCCGCTGCTGGTGGCGGAGGCCCCCACTTCCATCGCGGTGTCGAGCCAAGAGACCACCGCCGTCTATTCAGGTCGGCATCTGCATGGGACCGTGCAATCGGACTGGCAGCTGACCGCCGGCAAGACCATCGCGATGGCGGCAGCGCAAGGCGTGTCGCTGTTCGTGCAGCGTAATGGCTTGAAGGCCGTTGCCGCCAACGGACCGCTGTCGGTGCAGGCGCATGACGGCGCGATGTCGATTCTGGCGGACAAGGAAGTGGTGGTGACTTCGTCAAACGAGGCGGTCGAGATTCTGGCGAAGAACACCGTCGTGCTGCATGGGGCGGATTCGGCGATACGGCTGGAAGGGAATGCGATTACCTTCGAGACGCCGGGGATGTTTGAGGTCAAGGGGGCTGGGCATCCGTTTAGTGGTGGGGCTGGGAAACCAGCGGTTTTGCCCGCTTTGCCAATTGACGCACTACCGCCTGGGACGCTGTTGCTCGATCACCGTTATCACGATGACGAAGGGCTTGCCGGAGCGGAATACATTGTTAAGTTCTCTGACGGCACGGAGCGTCGTGGCGTACTTGATAGCCAAGGCAAAGCCCTACTAGAGGACGTACCCTACGGAGCCGCGACAGTAAGCTTCGGCCCTATGCCCGGCACGTTCGAACGTAAAGACAAGGCGCCAAATCCGGACCACGACCCCAATCCGGCCGATACCAAGCTCTCAGAACTGGTGAGTAAGTACCTCAGCAGCCATGACCATACGATGAACCGCTCCTGATGTAGAGAAATGTCGAATACAGCAAATAAATCGGCGCCAGGTGGTCTAACCTGGGGGCGCTTTCAAGCGATCTGCGCGGACGTTGGGTCCTGGACCTGGGGAACCGTCAAAGGCGCCTTCAACGAAAAGGCCACGTTCTCTCAAATCATTGTTGATGCGGTAATCGGCATGATTCCGCTCCTCGGCGATGTTACTGCAGCCCGCGATATCATCGCTGTCACCATCGGCCTTGTCGACGACCCCAAGAAACGCGAGGATGTCTGGGAGTGGGTGCTTCTTGTCGTCCTCATCGTGGCACTGATCCCCGTAGTCGGGGGCGTAGTCAAAGGTGTCGGACGGCTCGTCGTCAAGTTGGCGAAAGAAGGTCGCGCGCTTGAGGGAGCCGCGCGATCGCGACACGTCGCAGAAGCCGCCGCTGACACCATCGCATTTTTGAATCGGATTGGCACGAAGAATGCTGAACAGTGGCTCGGCCAACTCAGTTTCAAGAAATATCAGGCGGAAATACTCGAACGATTTTCTGCCCTCATGAACCGCATGCACACCGTGCTTGGAGATATGAAGAAGCAAGCGGGTGCAATCGCTCCGGCATCCCTCCTGCAACGGGTAGAGGGGATTCGCCACGGTATCAAAGAGCTTGCGGACCTTGGCAATCAGATGATACCGAAGGCAATTAAGGAACTCGACCAACAGCTTCGTGAGATGCAGGCATTTGTCCGATCGGGCGGTGAAACGACGAGTCGCAAGAGCCTATATGAGGTCGCGGCAGGAGAACGCGGGGTTACGCGTGCTGACGAAACGCGACTCGTAGAAGGCGGGACATTGCCAGCGCGCTCTGCTCGAGGTTGGAAGCCCAACCCGGCAACCGCAAGCACTCCTAAGAAGTGGAAGAAATACTATCAACCTGAAGATGGCTACCCAAACTTGACCATGCGCCCGAACCGTGAGGGGATCCATACTGCTATTGCAGCATTTAGTGGGCGGATGGTAAACCGGCAGTTAAAAGAAGGCGAAGAGGTGTTCCGGTTGTTCGGCCCGGCAGGAGTAACTCATAAAGTGAACATTGCCGAATCGGCTCCTGGCGGCATCTGGTGGGGTATCGGGAAACCGCCAAATAACGCGAAAGAGTGGCGCGAGCTAGCTGCCGTCCTCGATGAATTTAATCGAGACGGCTATATGGTAGTTGGCCGTGTTACGAACACAGCCGGTCCAAAGTCCGTGGTCGGAACCGTGGCAGAACAAGCTGGCGAGCGACTGCCCGGGCAATACTTACCTGGCGGCGCTACGCAAGCGGTATTCTTCTTGGACAGTTCAACCGGAAACCGGCTGAAGGAGATGGGCCAGGAAGTCATTTCGTCCGGCAAACCTAGCAAACCATGGGAAGACCCCATCAGCGGCATCACCTTTGAAGTGCGACCTACTGGCTGGGTGGACACCAACGGCGTATGGGGCTACCTTACGCCCCCAAACGCAGGTACTGTTCAGACAGCCCGGTTGGGAGCGCGTGAGCAAGCGACTAAGGACAACCGCGAAGTCACCATTGCACCATGAACTCCGCTTACTTCAATCCAACCGAGATCTTGCTGCCTACTCCTCAGGAACGGAAGCAGATCTTCTTTTACCTAAAACGGATCAGCTCCTACACCGCTTGGCATCGCATCTCCATTTTCTATCAGGAATGGGTGGAGGCAACAAGGCGATGTGTCGCGATCGCGAGCGAACGAGGAATCGACGAATTGGCCGGCATCAAAGAAAGCCACTACGTCGGAGCGATACAAGGCTTCGCGCATTTTGAAGAAGGACTTCGGCGCCTCCGGAATGGCGATAAGCGAGTCTTCAAATTCGATGCTAATGGCGAATTTGCCATGGCGGATCGTCCGTTAGGACACTGGGATACTTACATATTGCGGATGTTCGAATGGCATGAGCATCCCCCCCTTGACGAAAACAATACTCCAGGGTGGACCGAATATTTCAGTGCATTTCAAGCTGTAGCCAGCGCTTGGGGCGAATGCTGTCTTATCCTTGAAGCCCGTCGACTCGATGAGCCAGCCCCATTGAGTTACGGCCAAGCGCTGCGTGAACGCCTGTCCCAAATACGCTTCCCCCGCGATCTCCCTGAGGTGCCGGACCCGCAGGACAACATCCTGGTGTCGAGCGGAAGAGCGATCCCATGCTCTGGAATTTGGGAGCCCATTGACGCTCGCAAGCCACCACTATTCAGTCTATTTAGGCAAGACTCACCGAAAGGCCCCTTCACCGTCGTAGGTTGCATGAATTACCTCCATGGCGGCTCAGCGGCGCCGAAGGCATACCAAGAAACAGAAGATGATGGCTTTGAGATGGATGTGGTATGGCGCCTGCTATGGCGCGATGAGCGCTATCAAGACGGCTCCATCCCCGAGGAAGAGCAGCAGTACGAATTCATGACACCAAAGGCAGAGAACAGCCCAGCTCAAAGCAGTCCTGCTGCGGAAAACGCGAAACTTATCTCGCTTGCAAGCGGGCAGCGCGCTACTTACGCGGGCCGTTGGTTAGTAGAGGGCGATCTGTTTTCGAGCTTGACAATCCAGGCTGGTGACATCCTTCCGCTACACAACGGAAAGAAGGTTCGCTGGGTCCTTGCAGAAGAGTAGTTATATCCTGTGCTGGCAAGAAAAAAACCCATACCCCTCCGCAGCAATCTGACTCCTCGGCAGCGGCCAATGCAGTGGAACCCCCGCCCGCCCGTGCCCACGTGCCGATACTAGGTCCACGAGTAACAGATGCGCAAGCCAATACGGCCCTGAAGTTCCCTCATAGGCAACGCCGGCTAGCTGGCGAACTCGGGCGGTCAGGGGACATTGGGGACGTGTCCCCGTAGGCGCAGCGTAGGCCATTGTGGGCACGACAGGCCCTAGACATGAAAACCCTTGCCGTTTCCGCTATTGCTTTTGCCCTGACTCTTTGCTCGAGCGGGATAGTGGCCGCCTCTTCATCCGGAACCTCCGCAGTGTCGCAAGGATCGACACAGGGAAACGCTGACTCCGGCTTGACACTCTTCTACAAACCGGGAGAGACGAAAGCGCCCATCGATGTCTCCGTGGACGGATCGTTCGTCACCCCGATCCAACCGGGCGAGACGATCGACCTGCTACCCTCCTCGCTCACTCTCACGGTAGAACTGACCGCACCACCGCCGCCCGGGAAGGCCGCCGCCCGCACGCTGACTTGGCAAACCGAAATCCGGGAAGGCAAGCGCAAGCACGTGGTCGTACAGTTGACCGACACAGACATCAGCCTGGTTCAACAACGACGCTATGCGCAAGCACGTCCGATCGATAAGGTCTTTGCCTTCGATGGAGAGGACAGCAGCTGGGTCGACGTGTCGCCGCCTCCGCCCAATGCGCTGCGCCGAAACGATAAAGCGTCCCAAGACGGAATTCAGTGGGTGTCGCCAAAATCATGGCCTGTGCGTGTGCTGTTCATCTCTGGCCACGGACTCTACGAATTCAACAAGCAAGGCAACGTCATTCGCATGGATGCGACAGCAACCGTCTACGCCCGTGTCGATAAAGCAGGAGCAGCAAGGCAACAAACCGACCTGGTCGAACGGCAATGTGTTTCACCTGGTCAGCGGCAACACAGTCGTCGACGACAAGGTCGACAGCGCACGGACATTCGTCCTGACAAAACGCGGAAGGATATGCCCAGCCCAACCTATCGCGGAAGCGTATAGGCTTCGCTGGGAGATCCCGTTGCCCATATACAGTGGAGAATGCGATCAGGCCGTTCAATGGAGGCGATCGGGCACGCCTCTGTGGGCCTACCCCGCGGACGTGAATAGCGGCGAGCCGCCGGAGTTGCTATGGGCCGTTCAGTATTTCCGCGATCCCGTGCGACCGCTCTCGGATTTCGAGGGCAAGTGCGTGTATGGGTGTGCCGGAAGAAACTGGCCCGAGCGATCATCTGCTGCCACCTGCGAGCGCCTACTCAAACCGGTGTTAATCCATGACTCCCTTGACTGAAGCGCGGAGCACGAGACATGGTCAACGGCGACACGCAGCCCTGATAGGTAAGCTGGTTGAGCACTTTGCCGAGCCGCTACGGTCGTCGGAAGTACAACGACGCCCCCTAACGGGCACTAGAAACGACGTCTCGTACCTTCCTCAATTGCTCGGACCAGCATTTTTCATACTGACGACAACCTGTATTTTTCCCTAGCAAGAAATTAAAGCTGACTACCTTGTCGACGAGCGGGAGAACAACGGCGTAGCATTGCCCCCCTCTTGGCGCGGACGCACCATTTTGTTCCCAGCCACAAAGCGGAAATGCCTCGAAGACATCCCGCTCACCAACTTTTGCTTTTTGTACGGGCTCTGTGGGATCCGCGATCCTCAATTGGCCTTGCCCGTCGCCCCAATACGGGACCGGCATACCGCCCTGCGCAGTGCACGTTGTCAAGTCTCCGAAGCAGATCGTTCCAGAGTCTGAATAGCTGCCGCCCATAGGACGACGCCTTTCCATCGCAAGATCGTAAACGATGCCGGACTTAGCTGCGTCCGATCCCTCCGCAGATACAGTTTCAGTTATTTTTTTATAATTTCGAACATCGTACTCGATCGATACCGACTGTCCCGCAAAGGACCGAAGGAATTTATCACCTCCTGCCAGACAGCCAGTCGATATCGATGACAGAAGCAGCATTAAAATGGCAGCTTTCATGGACGGACCTCGTCGCTCACAGCAGAATATATACGCACAGTGTGGTACTCGCGATTGTCTATCCCATTGTCACCGCCGTTGATGGCCCGCGTAACCGTTTGAACATTTGTTCGCGTCGGGGCTACACTCGGTATGGTCCTGTTTATCGTACTTAAGGCATGCGGCTCACCACGATGTGGCGATGCAGCCCAATACCATCCACCGGCGTCAATAATTGCGTATTCATCCGTATCGAGAATGTCGGGATTATTAATGAGCGGACGGCGCACATTTCCACGCGGAGTCCACCAGCTTCTCTCGAAAGAATCTCGGCTTACCCATCCGCGATATACCCAATATTCAGTGTAATTGTATTTCCCGGTGAGTTGCTTCATGCCTCGACCGCGGTAGCGGTATCCATCACCCGGCAGATCATTGCCCATGCGGCCACCGTACAGTTGATTACAACTCGCCTCACTCCTACGTTCGATCATCTGAGTCAGCGTCCTCGACTCCTCAGCACCTTGCCCGAAGAAGTGGGCCAAGCGATACCCGGAGGAATTTACATGATACTTGCGGGCGACTCTATTAATTGTGACCCTGTATCTCTCTCGAACCGCATCACTCAGGGCGTTCCTGGCGGTTTCAAGTGAATTCCTCGTTTTTCTCTGGTAATCGTTCTTATATACTTGCGCAAACTCGTTTCGATCAAGCCAGCCACACGCTCTAAAAAGAAGGACAAACTCACGAGGATGGAAATGCCAATGCGATCCAGGTAGAGGTGTTTGGCCGTTTTCCTGTCCTTGGTCATCGTAACGTGGGCTCTGCAACGCAGCCTGCCCCCAAAACGCCAACGCTTCAACATGCGCCCGAAACCGCCCAAACTGCTCTTCCGTCATCGGCGTCGGGTTGTTCGGGCTCCGCACCTTCAGCCATCCCCATCGCGCTTCCACTGTACTGGCATCCCACTCCGTCGGAAACTTGCAGATCAGCCGCTTCAAGAACGCCTGAATCTGCGGCGACCGTAGGCGCTCATGCGCTTCGTCTGCTGAGACACTGCCGTCGCGATTCATATCGACTGCGCGCAGGATGGTTGGTGCATTGCAAAGGCTGTTGCCGTCCTGAGTGTCTTCAATCAGAAACCAACCGCGCCAGTGCGGAAAATCTGCATCGCTGTACTTCGTTACGCCGGCGGCGTTGAGGTTCACCCAACCCGTACCAGCAGGCGTACGAATTTGGCGCCAGTGCGGTACGTCCTCAGGCGCCAAGGCGTCAGGTCCTATAACACGCCCGAAGCGAAGCAGCTCATATACCGCGCTCGGTGCCGGGCGAGCGTTGGCCGGATAGGCCTCGCTGATGGCATTGGCATCGCGATACAGATTGTATTCAGCGTCGCGTTCAGTGAGCGGGTCACCCAATGCCGTTCCGACCGGACGATAGGTTGTCACGTACGCATTGCCGCGCGCGTCTTGCGCGCCGTCTCCTTCGGCATAGCGTAGGCCAACAAAGACCTCTTCACCGAGTGGCGTGCCGCCTGCGGGCGCGGGTTGGTTCAGTGGCGGACGTTGTGCGTATACCGGTGTGTTGGCTGGCAGCCTGAAATAGAGCTCGCCGAACACCGCGTCGTCACGGCCATTCTGGGTTAGCGGGACATCGCCGCTCGTCCTGCCGATCAGTTGGCGCAGGTTGTCGTCGTCACAGATGATTTCGAAGTGAATCCGATTCGCCTGCCCGCGCACGTATCCTGCCTGTCCAAGTTCCGCCTTTCGATTGACTCGACTGCCGACCTGAACCGTGTTCCGGACCGTATGCAAGTGCATGTAGATCGAGAAGAACACTACACGGGTTGGTGCATTGCCCTGACGAGCGGCGCCAATCTCCGTCTCATGCCGAATAACGACCACGCCATCGCTAGTCCTACCACCGAAACTCAACGGGCTGTCAGCAGCAGGCGGAGGCGGCGGCTCGTGTGACCCGCGTCGATAAACCACAGTGCCGTCGGCAATGGCTCGCACCGGCTCGGTGCCATTGGTACCACGCGCAGGCGCGGTCAAGTGCAGGCCTCCGTGCCAACCGAGGTTGTAACTGACCGGATACGACCCGTCGCCCGGCTCACCGCCAGGCATTGCGGCGTCGATCCACTCGCTTTCGGTTTGGTTGGCGCCGCGCGGTGGGAGAAAGGGAGGACTGATCAGCATGGGACTTAGCCTGAGAACTCAGGTTCAGATAGAGAACGGGTAGTCGTTATCGAGGGAAATGCTGTTCTGCGGGAATAGCGGCAGATCACGATCCGTACGGACCGGCCCCTCAAACTTCCTCTGCGCACTCTTGTAAGTAATCGCCCCCGGACACTCCACCGTAATATTCCCACCCTCGATCGTGATCGACGCCCCACCAGCCGTCGCCACCCGAATCCGCTTGGCCGCAGCAAAGTCCACCTGCATATTCGCCGACACGACCTTCAGCTCGTCCTTGGCCTGCAGCTTCATCGCATCGTGCTGCGCCTGCACGTCGATGTCCTCACTGCCGGCGATCAGCTTCAGGCCGGTGTCGCCCTCGCCCGCTTTCTCCAGCGCCGTGGCGATGCCGATGGCCTGTCCACTGTGCAAGCGCCCCTGCTTGCCGATCGCCAGGTTGGTGTCCTGCCCCGACACCAGGCCCAGCGATTTGCCGTTGACCAGCTGCAGTTCCTGCCCGGCGACCATGGCAAGGCCCGCGCGGCCGGCCAGTTGGACGATCGCTTCGCTCGGATGCGGCACCTTGCCTTGCGTCTGCTGATTGCCGCTGGCCACGTCCTGCATCGCCGCGTCCAGGTCCTTGCCGTCGACCATGCCGGACGCGGCAGTTTCCAGCTTGGCCAGCGGGGACTCGTCGTCCTTGGCGGTCAGCAGCGCAGCGGTCTGGTGCTTGACCGCGCCCTCGCCCAGCGCTTGCGTCAGCGACTTCGCTTGGCGGATCAGCGCGATGCCCGCCGCGTTGTCGCCGGTCGGCACCGGCCGCTGGCTCTGCGCATCGCGATAGGTGCTGATCAGCACGCCGGCCTTGCCGCGAATCGCGCCGTAGCCGTCGGTGCGCAGTTCGAAGCCTTCGCCGCGGAAGCTGCCGCGGTAGTTGTCCTGCTGGTGGATCAGGTGACCGAGATTGAGCTGGGTGTGCTGGACCGTCGTAGCGAACTGCGTGCGCAGTTGACCGTCGCTGTCGTCGAACACCAGCTGGTTCGCTCCCTCGCCGCCATGTTCGCGGCTCTTGAAGCCGCTCAGGGCGGCGGCGTTGCGATGGCCTTCCTTATCGGCGCTCATGCCGTGCCAGGCGGGAGCATGGCCGCCGGCCACATTGGCCTGCGCGCTGGGCACGGTGTCGCTGCCTTGCTGATAGACGGAGCCGTCGGCAGCAGCGGCCTGCTTGCCGCCCGGCGTCGGTGCAATACCGCCCTCGCCCTGCCCGTTGTACAGCGCGCCGATCACGATCGGCTGGTCGATATCGTCGTCGGCGAACTTGACCAGCACCTCCTGGCCGATCCGCGGCAGCCATTGCCAGCCCATGCCGGCACCAGCCTGGCGCTGCGCCACCCGGATCCAGCGCGTGCTGCGGTCGTCCTCGCGCTCGCCCTTCTGCCACGGGAAGCGGACCCGGATCTCGCCGCGCGGGCTGACATGGTGTTCGGCATCGCCGCTCGGCTGCGTCTCGCCTTGCGGGCCGACCACGGTGGCGGTCTGCACGCCGAGCGCGGTAGGAGCGGAGAACAACCGTGCACCATCGGCATCGACCACGCGCGGGCGCCACGGGCGCCGCGCGTCGCAGGCACGGAACAGGTTGGCGTAGCCGTATTGCTCGGCGGCCTGGCGCAGCGAGGCCGTCGGCACGCTGCGTTCCACCGTATGACCCTGCGCCAGGAAGCCCATCGTCATCGGCCCATTCTCCGGCGCGCTGGGCGGCGTATCGAAGCACAGTGCGGCATCGAGCGGCCCGAGCCGCTGACCCAGCGCCGCACGCGTCTCCGCTGCCAGATTGTTCAGGCCGCAATGCTCGACGATATCGAGCAGCAACGGATACGCGGCCTCGGCGTCTTCCTCCCTCGGCAGATGCGGGCAATCGGAAACGGCCACGCGCGTGCCGCTGGCGAAGGTGCGCACCGTACCCTGCCCGGCGAACAGCTGCGCGCGTGCCTCGATGCTCTCCATCAATTGCTCGGCCAGCCGCTGCGCGCCGGCGGCATCGCCGACCACCGACTGGCTGACCGACAGATAGGGCTCGGGACATTGCGCGCCGCCGCCGAGCTTGGCCGGGGCATGGCCGCGCAGCGTACGCTTGCCATTGCCATCCCACGCGACCACCGCGACACCGGGCACCGTCACGCGGCTATGGCAAGCGAGCTGCTGCACGGCATCGGCTTCTTCCTGGCTGTGGGCGCGGTGATAGCGAACGCTTGAAACCTGACCTTCCGGCAATTGCGGACTGTCGGCGAAGATCGTCAGTGCATGGCCCGACGGCGCCTGCTCGTCCTCGACGAAGGCAAAACCCAACCCCGCCTCGGCCAGCAGCCGCGACAGGAACGCGTAATCGGTCTCGCGGTATTGGCTGACGTGCTCGCGCGGCCCGAGCGCATCGATGCGCTGCTGCGCGCCCGCGGTGTAGCGCCACACCGCATGGGGTGCGTACGGCGTCAGGATCTGTTCGGCGATATCGGCCAGCGTACGATTCTGGAATACCTGGCTGTGCCGCTGCTGCGTGGCCAGCCACAGCCACGGCACCACCGTCAGCCGGTAGCGCGCCAGGCTGCCATCGGCGCCAAGCTTCTCGGCCTTGCGCACCAGGCCGCTGCGGCGAATGCGTCCGCCATCGGCCAGCGTGGTCCACAGCGTCACCTTCGCGCCGAGCAGCGCCTTGAGCGGCAATCGCGCATTGGCGCTGACCGCGACGATGCGCCATTCGCTCAGTTCAGACAGCGCCTCGCGGCCGAGCCAGGCCTCGACAGCCAGTTCGCCGATGGCCCCCTCGCCTTCGAGCTGGAACAGCCGCCGCGCCGGGGTAAACAGGGTCTGAATCAGGGTGGTGTGGTCCATGGCGGTTCGGTGTTACAGCGGGTGTCGCAGCAAGGTGTCACAGCGAAGGACAGACACGCCGATCAGCTGCCCGACAACGTCAATGGCCGCGTCGACGCCGCGGCCATACCCTCTGTCAGCATCCTTGCCCCTCGGCCGTCATTACTGCGAACGCTGGGCGGTGCCGCTCTTGCGCGTCCGCGAAGCAGTCGTGGTTTTCTCGTCGGGCGTGGGTGCCAGCAATGCCGCGAGCAATTCGGCGTCGCGATCATTGCCCATATTGGCGCCCGTCTTTTTTGAAACTCGGCGCGTATTGTTGGAGGCAATACGCGAGCGCTCGGTTTTCGTCTTCCCTACGGTCGTAGGGCCGGTATTCGAACGCGACGCGACCTTGGTCTCGGTATTGGAATGTTGCCGTTTTGCAGCGGCCTGATTCGACGCAGTGATCTTCGTCTTATTTACTTCTTGATTTCGGATTTTTTTATTCGGCTCGTTGGCAGCCAGTGTCGCGGTTTTGGCCCTGTTGGCCGCGGGTGTTTTTTCGGGACTCTGCGCCGCGTTGGCGGCCACCGCGGTGCCGCCCGCCAGTGCCGCGGCACCGAGCCCGGCCGCGGCAAGATCGCCCGCCGGCATCTTGCCGAGGCTGTCGAGCGCATCGTCGTCGGCATCGCGCGGGGGGCTGACATCGACAATGGTGGCCGAACCGGCCGGCGCATCGATGGGAGCTTCGACGAGTGCTGCGCTGGCCGCGGCGGCCTGCATTTCAGGGGACTGGATCACGCTGGAAGCGGCCGCCGTGGCGGGATTGGAGGCAGAATTGGCGCTCTCCGCCGGCACGACCGCGGCCACGGTCGGCGCGTCGCCATCGCTGCCCTTGCCCAGCCAGAAGGCCACGGCGCCCGCGCCGACCAGCAGCAACGCCAGCGTGGCGAACACGCCGTGGCGCTTGATGTCGGGGGTCTTCTTGACGGGCGCGTGACTGGCGACCCGCCCTTCGAGGCTGGCCAGAATGCGCGTATCCGGTCCCTGGCTGTCGGCATTGCCCGAGCCGAACAGCGACGGCGGTCCATTTCCTTTCAAGTCGTCGCTGTGGCTCATCTTTTGGCTCTCGAATTGCAATAAAATGCGCGTCGGGCAGCGCAGGGATGGAATTGAGTCAAGCGATCGGCAACATAACTCGAAGACAGGGCCCGAGCAGAAATTCGACGAGGTGGCGCCAGCTGCCGATGCGGACGAAGCGCGCAGATTTTATAGCTGGCTGCAACAAAAATGCAAATATGTGAACGACGCCGTGACAACTCGCAGACGGCGATTTTTTGCAGCCGAATGACATCCCGGAATCGAGCCAAATAAATGTCACAAAATGTAACTATTGAAGCGGCTGTCATGCGCGGTTTGGGCGTCGCGTGGTACGCGGACTGAGCGGATGATCTTTATTACGCTGTTCTTCTATTTCGCGCTGATGGTCGCGCTTGCGGCCATTCTGCTGCTGCCGGACGTGCGCGAGCGCGTGCTGCTGGCCGCGCGTGCGCAATGGCAGCGGCTCAGTATCAATGCGAGCGCCGCGAGCCAGCGCTCGGCCGGAACCCTACGAACGTCGGCTTCCCATGCGGCCGATTCGATGGAAGCATTGCGCGCCTTCGTTGCGCGCCGAAAGGTCTTTCTGCTGTGCGCGGCGGGCGTCGTCGCAACCCCGCCGATCGTCGCCCTCGCCTTGCGACCGAAACTGCTGTTCGAGTACGATGACGCGCTGCGCGAACCGGACCAGAAGATTTCCGCCTTATTGAATGGCGAACGCCTGATTCCTCCGGCGCCATTGCCGCCCGAGGTATTCACCACGCAGGAAGTCGAACGGATTCGCCCGACCATTCGCGAAGCGAGCCGCAATTGGGATCTGCTCGACGCCGATTTTCGTCAGCGCCTGCTGCTGGTCTACAAGATCATGCGCGACGAGCATGGTTATGAAATGGCGCTGCTGGAGGGCTACCGCAGTCCCGAGCGCCAGGCCAGGCTTGCGGCGATGGGCACGCATGTCACAAAGGCGGGCGCCTATCACAGCTACCATCAGTTCGGCCTCGCCGCCGACAGCGCCTTCTATCGCGACGGCAAGCTGGTGATCAGCGAGAAGGACCCGTGGGCGATGCGCGGATACGAGTTGTACGGGCAGATCGCCGAGTCCGCAGGGCTGACCTGGGGCGGGCGCTGGAAGATGATGGATCTTGGGCACGTCGAGTTGCGCCGGCCCGGCGTGCTCGGCAAGAAGCCCGGCTAGCGTGTGATGTGCGGGGGCACGGCGCAGGCAACGGCGGCCGGCGAAAGCAGGGCGCGAATCGGTAGCTGGTGGCGGGATCGCCCTTCTCAGTCGAGAGAACAACAATGACACGGCCATTTATCGTATTGGGTGACAAGACCGACCACGGCGGCGTCGTGATCAGCGCGTCGGGCACCACGTCGACCAACGGCAAGGGCATTGCCTGCGTCGGCGATCGCGTGACCTGCCCGAAGTCCGGCCATGGCGAAACCACCATCGTCACCGGCGACCCGACCGTGATCATCGACGGCCGCGCCGCGGCCCGCCACGGCGACAAGACCGCCTGCGGCGCGACGCTGCTGTCCAGCCAGGGAGTCACCGGCAGCGCGTAAGCGGGCGCCGTTCCGCTGCCGCGCTGCTGCGCCCCCTGTGCCGACCCTCCCCGACACCATGCTTGCACGCCTGTTCCGTTCCGGCCTGATCCTGTTCGCCGTCTTCGCGCTGGTCTGGACCGCGACGATCCTGTGGTGGCAATCGATCCATCGGATGCCGACCACGACCGATATCGTCACGCATCTGTTCCTGCTGCCGGCCGGCATGATCGCGGGCTATCTGGTCATTCGCCGCGCGCTGGACGGTATCCGCCGCAATGTCGCGGCCGCGGTCAGCACGCCGGCCGCCGCGCAGGACGGCGTGGCCCCGTCGGACGGCGCCGTGCCCGACGACGACCCCAGCCGCCGCTGGCGCGCGCTGGTGTTGGGCGCCGCCCTGCATACCGCCAAGGGCGGCGACACGGCCGCCACCGCCGCGGCCACCGCCGAGCAGCAGCGCCCCGACGTGGTCGACGTGCTGCGCGATGGCATGCCGATCTTCGCCGCGCCCGCCGAGGACATCGATGTCGATGGCACGCGCGACGCGCTGGAGCAGGCCTTCGCCGATCTGCCGTGGAATGACGAGGCCGTGCGGACCGTCGCGCTGGCCAGCGACGTGGCCGAGCGGCTGGTGTCCCAGGTCCTGGAGCAATATCCCGGCCTGTACTTCCCTGCCACCGACGAGACACCCACGGCGGCGCAGGCCGAGGAGCCGCCGCGGCTGGTGCTGACGCTGCTGCTGCCGGAGCGCTGGCTGGCGCCAATGGCGGCGGCCGCGGGCCAATACGTGCGCGGCCGCCTGACCGGGCTGTGGCCGATCGAGCGGATCTCGATGGAGACGTTGACCGCCAAGGGCGACGGCGATGCGATGGTGCAGGTCGATCGCGCGATCCTCGCGCTGCATCGCGAACCGACCCACGAATTGCGCGGCGTGATCGCCGCCGATTCGCATATCGGCGCCGAAGCGATCGACCGGCTGCGCGCGACCAACCGGCTGTTCAGCGCCCAATGCGAGCACGGCGTCGCGCCCTCCGAGGCGGCGGCGGGCATCCTGCTGTATCCGCCGCAGGGACCGCTGGCCGCGATGCTCGCGCAGGACGCGCCGCCGGCATCGATCGTCCGCGCCACGCTCACGCGGCTGGACGCGCCGACTCCCGACAAGGGCCAGCCGCGTACCGCGGCGCTGGATCAAGCGATCGCGCAGACGCTGGGCCTGCTGGCCGAACCTGCCGACGGCTCCAAGGCCCAGGCCAACGACAAGGACGACAAGCCCGAAGCGTCCGCCGCCGAGCCGGCGCCCGCGCCGCAGCCCGTCGTGGTCACCGCCGACATCAGCCCGCATCCGGTCCGCACCGTCGAACTGGCACGCGTGTTCTCCGAACGCTTCAGTGAGCTCGACGTCAGCGCGGACCTGCTGCCGGTCGGCACCGCTTGCGGACACACCGGCAATGCCGGCGCACTGCTGGCCATCGTGCTCGCCCATCAGCAGTGCGCCGAGCGCCGGGGCCCGGCGCTGGCGCTGACCGCGGCCGATCCGCAGCAGCGCGGCGCGATCGCGGTGGTGCCGCCGGCCACCGCCTAGCGGACATCCTCGCCAAGCACGAACAAGCACGAACAAGCACGAACCAGCACGAACCAGCACGAACAAGCCAGAACAAGCCAAAGCCCAAGCCAGGCAAGCACAAGCACACGCACCAGCAAACGCACCAGAACCAGCACACGCATTCGCAAACCGCAGGCCAACATGCACCGATTCCTCAGTTTCCTGACCAACACGCGCACGCTGTCCGTGATAGGCGTCGTCGCGCTGACGCTCTTCCTGCTGCTGGCGGCCGATACCTTCGAGGTCGGGCTGACCTGGGTCGGCATCGTGCTCGGCCTGCTGGTGGTGGCGTGGCTGATCGCCTTCGCGTGGCGGCACTATCGCGCGCGACAAGCCAGCGGCAAGCTCGGCGCGCTGCTGGAGCAGCAGGCGAATGCGGCCGCCCAGGAAGCGCCGCAGGAAAAGCGTGGCGAGGTCGAGGCCCTGCGTACGCGGCTGGTCGATGCGGTCAAGACGATCAAGACCTCCAAGCTTGGCCAGTTGTCGGGCAACGAGGCGTTGTACGAACTGCCGTGGTACATCGTGATCGGCAACCCGGCGGCGGGCAAGAGCACCGCGGTGCTGAACTCGGGCCTGCAATTCCCGTTCGCCGACAAGAACAACGCGATCATCCACGGCATCGGCGGCACGCGTAACTGCGACTGGTTCTTCACCACCGAGGGCATCCTGCTCGATACCGCGGGCCGTTATTCGGTGCACGAGGAAGACCGCAAGGAATGGCTCGGCTTCCTGGACCTGCTCAAGCGCTACCGTCCGCGCGCGCCGATCAACGGCATCGTGGTCACCGTCAGCATTCCCGAGCTGACGCAGAACCGCCCCGAGTTCGCCATCCAGCTGGCCAAGAACCTGCGCCAGCGCGTGCAGGACCTGACCGAACGGCTTGAAGTGTTCGCGCCGGTCTACGTGATGTTCACCAAGGCGGACCTGATCACCGGCTTCACCGAGTTCTTCGGCGACAGCGACAAGCACGAGCGCGACCGCGTCTGGGGCGCCACCCTGCCCTTCGAGCCGGGCGAAAAGCGCGATGCCGCCGCGATGTTCGACGAGCGCTTCGACGAGCTGTACGACGGCCTGAAGGAAATCAGCGTGGCGCAGATCGCCCAGCACCGCAACGGCAAGCTGTCGCCGGGGCTGCTGAGCTTCCCGCTCGAATTCGCGTCGATCAAGCCGGCGCTGCGCGCCTTCCTGGTGACGCTGTTCGACGAGAATCCGTTCCAGTACAAGCCGGTGTTCCGCGGCTTCTATTTCACCAGCGCGGTGCAGGAGGCAAGTACTACCAGCGCCTCCGCCGAACGGATCGCGCGCCGCTTCGGCCTGAAGCTCGACAGCGCCGCGCATAGCCGCGAGGTGTTCTCGAAGAACGGCTTCTTCCTGCGCGACCTGTTCTCCAAGGTGGTGTTCGCCGACCGCAAGACCGTGCGGCAGTTCTCGAGCCCGGCCAAGACGCGGATGCGCTTCGTCACCTTCTTCGGCCTGGTGCTGGTGCTGGGCCTGCTGCTGGGCGGGTGGACCTGGTCCTTCATCGGCAACCGGCAGTTGACCGCCAATGTGCAGGCCGACCTCGACAAGATCGTCAAGCTGCAGCAGAACCGCATCGACCTGCAATCGCGGCTGGAAGCGCTCGACATCCTGCAGGACCGCATCGAGCAGCTGGAGCGCTTCCGCGCCGATCATCCGATCGCGCTGTCGCTGGGCCTCTACCAGGGCGATACGCTGCAGCACAAGCTGCTGGACGAGTACTACAACGGCCTGCGCCAGGTCATGCTGAAGCCCGTCGGCACGTCGATCGAACGCTTCCTGGCCGAGGTCAACGCGCATCCGGACCAGCTCGCGCAGAACGTGCGTGCCCCGGCCGCCAATGGTGCGGTGGTGCCGGCCTCGGCCCAGGCGGGCGCGGCGGGCGCGGCAGGCGCGAGCGCGGCAGCGGCAGCGGCCGCACCGGCTACGGCTACGGCTACGGGCACGGCAGCCACGGTCGCCGCGACCGCCCCGTCCGCTGTCGACATGACAGCCGCGCTCAACACCGAATCGCCGAACGCCAAGCGCTATGCCGATGCCTCCCCGACCAACGT
This sequence comes from Cupriavidus sp. DB3, assembly GCF_020418465.1. Taxonomy (NCBI): domain Bacteria; kingdom Pseudomonadati; phylum Pseudomonadota; class Betaproteobacteria; order Burkholderiales; family Burkholderiaceae; genus Cupriavidus; species Cupriavidus sp. DB3. Next base: position 174,065 of record NZ_JAIZPL010000002.1, read on the forward strand.
CGAGGACGCCTACAACGCGCTGAAGACCTATCTGATGCTGGCGGACAAGCGCCATGTCGAAGTCGCGCACCTGACCGACCAGGTCACGCGCTTCTGGCGCGGCTGGCTCGAGGAGAACCGCGGCAGCATGCCGCGCGAGCAGCTGATCCGCGCGGCCGAGCGCAACATTTCGTTCTACCTGGCGCGCGTCAACGACGACAACTGGCCGCTGCTGGAGAGCAACCTGTCGCTGATCGACCAGACCCGCGAGAACCTGCGCCGCGTGGTGCGCGGCATGCCGGCACGCGAGCGCGCCTATGCCGAGATCAAGGCGCGCGCGGCCACCCGCTTCGCGCCGATGACGGTGGCCCGCATCGTCGGCGACGCCGGCGCGACGGTGGTCGCCGGCAGCTACGCGGTGCCCGGCACCTTCACCCGGGAAGCCTGGCTGCAATACGTGCAGCCGGCCATCCGCGAGGCGGCCAGCAAGGAGCTGCAGAGCAAGGACTGGGTGCTGAACGTCGCCGCCCGCGACGACCTGACGCTCGAGGGCAGCCCCGAGCAGATCCAGAAGACGCTGGTGTCGATGTACAAGAACGAATACGCCAAGGAGTGGCAGCGCTTCATGCAGGGCGTGGCCGTGCAGGAGTTCAAGAGCTTCGACCAGGCCGTGACCGCGATGAACCTGCTGGGCGATCCGGTCAACTCGCCGATCCGCAAGCTGTTCGACGCCGCCTACGAGCAGACCTCGTGGGACAACCCGTCGATCGTCAACGCCGGCCTGAAGCAGGCGAAGACCGGCGTGATCGAATGGTTCAAGCGCTGGGTCTCGCGGGGCACGCCGTCCGGCGTCAGCGTCAATGTCGACAGCGCGAGCCTGGCCTCCGCGTCCGACGCCGGCAACATCCCGATGGGGCCGGTCGGCAAGGAGTTCTCGGGCCTGGCCAAGATCGCCGTGATGCGCGACAACAATTCGCTGCTGCGCGGCTATATGGAGGCGCTGTCCAAGGTCCGCACGCGCTTCAACACCATCAAGAACCAGGGCGACCCCGGCCCCGGCGCGCGCCAGCTGATGCAGCAGACGCTCGACGGCAACGGCTCCGAGCTGGCCGACGCGCTGAAGTACGTCGACGAGCAGATGCTGACGGGCATGACCGACAGCCAGCGCCAGACGCTGCGTCCGCTGCTGGTGCGTCCGCTGCTGCAGTCGTATGCGGTGACGATCCGTCCTGCCAGCGTGGAGATCAACAAGGTGTGGAACGCGCAGGTCTACCAGCCCTTCATGCAGACGCTGGCGACCAAGTACCCGTTTGCCTCGGATGCCAAGATCGAGGCCAGCGCGGCCGAGATCGGCCAGGTGTTCGGTCCGGACGGCGCCATCGCCAAGTTCGCCGGCACCACCATCGGGCCGCTGTCGGTTCGCCGTGGCGACATGATCGCCGCGCGCACCTGGGGCGATCTGGGCGTGACCTTCGCGCCGGAGTTCACCACCAACTTCACGCGCTGGATCGCGCCGCTGACTGGCGGCGCGGCGGCCGGTGCCGGCGGTGCCGCCGCCGCGGCCCCGCAGACGGTGTTCCAGATCCTGCCGTCGCCGGCGGCCGGCACCACCGAGTACACGATCGAGATCGACGGCCAGCAGCTGCGCTATCGCAATACGCCGCCGCAGTGGACCAACTTCGTCTGGCCCAATCCGCAGGGCACGCCGGGCGCGCGCATCACCGCGACGACCTTCGATGGCCGCACGGTGGAGGTGCTCAGCGAACCGGGCCGCTTCGGCCTGGAGCGGCTGATCGCCACGGCCTCGCGCAAGCGCCGTCCGGATGGCGCGTTCGAGCTGTCGTGGACACAGGGCCGCACCACCGTCGCGGTGGCGCTGCGCATCGTCAGCAGCCCGCAGACCACCACCGCGGCCGCCGACTCGCCGCAGGGACAGGGCCTGCGCGGCCTGAAGCTGCCGCCCGCGATCGCCGACGCGTCGGCGCCGGTCACCGCCACGGAGGCGGCGCAGCCCGCCCCCGCCGCCTCGGCGCCCGTCGCACAGTCAGGTGCACAGCCCGGTGCGCAGCCCGGCGCGCCCGTGCGTGCAGGAGGTGCGCAATGAGCCAGGCAGCGCAATTGCAGCTCGCGTACTTCGGCAAGCTTCCGTCGCGCGGGGATTTCGTCAAGAGTCCGAACCAGACCCAGCTGCTCGATACGCTCGATCGCTGGCTGTCGCAGGCGATGGAGATGCTGGCCGAGGACCCGGGCTGGAAGACGGTCTATGACGCGTGGCAGCCGGTCCAGTTCGCCTTCCTCGGTTCGCAGAGCCGGCTGGCGATCGCCGGCACGGTGATGGCCAGCAACGACCAGTCGTCGCGCCGCTTCCCCTTCCTCGCCGCCGCCGCGCTGGAAATCGACCAGCCGCTGCCGTTCATCGCGCGCAGCCCGCTGGCGCTGACGCGGCTGTGGACGCGCGCCAGCCATCAGATGCAGGAGCTGGTCTCCGCCGCCGATCCGGCCGAGGGCCTGCGCAATCTGGCGCAGACCCAGTTCGCGGTCGAGATCGGCGCGGGCGCGCAGGCCTACGACGCCAGCTTCAAGGACTTCATCGAATTCCAGACCGTGGCCGGCCTGGAGCAGATGCTGCGCGCCGACGGGCAGACGCTGTGCCTGCGCCGCACGCTGGTCGCGCTCGGCATCCTGCTCGAACCGGTGATGAGCGCCGGCACGTCGCGGCTGGACAAGGGCCTGACGCTGCCGTTGCCGTCCGACCCCGTCTATCGCAGCCTGGTGGCAAGCTTCTGGCTCGACCTGGTGTCGGGCTTCCTGAAGCGCGGCGACTTCGAGCTGTCGCTGTTCCTCGGCCGCGTGGGTAACGAGACCACGGGACAGGGACAAGGACAACGCGGCCGCAGCGAGCGGCTGGTGATCGGCTTCAACGGGGCCTCGTCGCGCACGCTGCACGGCATCATGTCGCCGCTGGCGTACGGCGAAGTCAATATCGACATCGACGACCCGCAGTGGGTGGACCAGCATGCCGGCTCGCGCTATGGCGTCGCCAAGCTGGCCAGCTATCTCGAGCAGCCGCAGCTGTCGCTGCGCGCGGCACTCGACACCTTCCGCGAAGTCTTCATCGGAGAATGATCATGCGTTCGGTTTTCCCGGCCTGCCGCGCTGTTGCGCTGGCGACGGCCCTGACCTGGCTGCTGGCGGCGCCCGCCTCCGCCCAGACGCCTGCCGGTGCGGATGCAGCGGCAGGCCGCGTGGTGGCCGGCGGCGCGGTGCCGGACGAGGCCACCAAGGCCGAGGTATTGGCGCGGCTGCGCGAGCTGTATGGCGCGGCCAATGTCGTCGATCAGATCGAGGTCGGCGGCGTGGTGTCGCCACCGAACTGGACCGCCAACGTGCAGAAGGTGCTGTCGCCGCAGATCAAGCAGGTCAAACGGGGCCAGCTGAGCATTGACGGCACGCAGATCGCGCTGTACGGCGATGTCGCCGACGAGGGCCAGCGGCAGCAGATCGCCACCACGATGTCGAGCGGGCTGGGCCAGAACTATACGGTCAAGAACGGCCTGCGCGTGCCGGCCTCGGGGCAGGATCTGCTGGACCGCACGCTGGCGAACCGGATCATCGAATTCGAGACCGGCAGCGCCACGCTGACGCCCAAGGGCCGCGTGATTCTCGACGAGATGGCGGCGGTGCTGCCGAAGCTGTCGGGACGAAAGATCGAGATCGTCGGGCACACCGACAATTCGGGTAGCCGCGCGCTCAATCTCGCGCTGTCGCAGTCGCGCGCGGAGACGGTCAAGAGCTATCTGGCCGGCAAGGGCATCGAACCGTCGGTGCTGTCGGCGGTCGGCGTGGGACCGGATCAGCCGATCGCGCCGAACGACAAGGAAGAGAACCGGGCGCGCAATCGGCGCATCGAGTTCAGGGCGAGTCAGTAAGGGCTGGCGGCACTGGCTGTGTCGTCCCAGCTTTCGCGGGAACGACGGTGTCGGGGGCGCCTGCCCACGACTTCCGGGGACGACGGTTTCGGCGGGGTGTTTGCCCCCACCGTCTTTCTGGGACGACGGTGTCGGCGTGGCGTCTGCCTCGCCGTCTCCTTCAATGGCTCGAATCGCTCTCCGCGTCCGGCATCACGCCCAGCAATTCCTCGATCTGCGACAGCGTGGCGTCGTCCTTCACGACGGTGCGCAGCCAGGCGTGCAGCGGCATCTCGCCCCACTTGGCCGCGCGCGCGGCCAGGTACGCGACCGGGCTGTGGGGTTCGGTACGGCGGAAGAAATCGGCGACTTCGCGCAGCTGCGCCAGGGCCTGCTGGCGCGTGCGGATCGGACCGCTGACCGCGGCCGCGCCCTGCCCGCTGACGGCGGGCGCTTCGGCACGACCGACTGCGGTAGGTATGGCCGCCTGCCCGGCCTCGTTCGCACCGGCAGCCGGCGCGGCGGGCTTGCCGACGAAGCGCTCGACCAGCGCCCGCACGGCCTCCAGCGCTTCACGCGCCTGCCGGAAGCTCGGCGCATGCTCGCCCGCCTTGGCGTCGAGCACATCGCTGAGCCTGGCCAGCGCCTGCTGGCACGACACCACGTCCTGCAGCAGCGCGACATGGAAGTCGGCCGGCGTCGCCTTGCGCGCGGCCTCGAACGCTTCCTGCGTGACCTTGCCTTCGGCCAGTTCGTCGGCGTGATCGGGATCGCGGCGGATCGCCTCGGTCAGCGCGGTCGCGACCTCCCAGTCGACATAGCCATAGCCGCCGGCGGCCTCGTCGACCAGCGGAATCTCGCGAATCAGCTGGCGCGAGCGCGTCGCCAGCCAGGCCACGCTGCCGGTGCGATATTCGAGGTCTTCCTCGTCGGCGCGCGGATGCAGGCCGCTCCAGAACGCCTCGCACAGCTGCGCGGCCAGCGTATAGCCGTCGCGCAAGCCCGCAAATCCTCTCGTCTTGGCCAGCGCCTCGGTCAGCCACACCGCCAGCCGCAGATCCTTGGTCCGCTCGGACAGCAGCCGCGTCGACAGCTCGACCACCTGGCGCCAGTCCGCCTCCTTCAACTCGGTCACCCACTCGCCCTGGTCCAGCGAGGGATCGTCGAAACGGCGCGCCTCCTGAATGCGGTCGAATTCGGCCGAGAACAGCAGATCCTCGCCGCAAGGGTCGTCGCCCGGAACAGGTTGCAGCAAACGGTCGAAGGAGAGAGTCGCCATATCAGCCCGCAGGAAATGGAATGGCGGGTAGTGTAGCGCGTGGACATCATGACAACCAATGCCAAAGCCATCGCCGCGGAAACGGATGCCGCATTGGAAGACTCAGTCGCGTCGTTCGAGCAACAGTTCGATCGGTACGTTGAGCGCATCGGCAAGGCTCTGCAACACATCGATGCTGCCGCCCCGTTTGCGGCTCTCGATCTGGCTGAGATAGGGCTTGCTCAGGCCCGCGGCGTTGGCCAGTGCATCCTGTGTCAGCCGGCGATAGTCGCGCCACGCCTTTACGGGATGGTCTCCAGCCAGTTCGGCGTCCAGTACGGCCGCCGGAACACGAAAGCCGTCGTCCTGCGACTTCGCACGGTCGAACAGGGCTACATCGTCCAGGTCCTCCATCAAATGCTTGACCTGCTCCCATACCTCGATGGGTACGACGGCAAACTCCGGCTTGCCGTCGCGCTGGATGAATTGGATCTGGGTCATTGGTATGCACCTCCGCGTGGTCTTACAGCCAGCACCACGATAACCAGCCGGCCATCCTCGATCTGATACAAGACTCGCCAGTCGCCGACGCGCAAGCGGTAGCCGTCGCGGCCTACCAGTTTCTTGACGTTGCGATTCGGCGCAAAAGGATCGGCGGCAAGCGCTTCTATCTTTGCCCGAATATTGACGGCCATGTTCGTCGGCATTGCCCTCAGCGCCTGGGCGGCCTGTTTGGTGAATTCGACGGAGTACATGGCCGCATGTTAGCGGCCAGCTAATATTGTAGCTAATAAAGTTAGCTACGGAAAGGTGACAATTCGTGTCGCCCCGACAAAGCAAAAAAAGGCCCGCATCACGCGGGCCTTCTGCTTCAAACGAACCTCAACCGGAATCGAAACCGGAATCGAAACCGGAACGGCTTACCCCACCCACTTCCGCGCATTGCGGAACATGCGCATCCACGGGCTGGCGCCGTCGGGGATCTGTTTCCAGGCGTCGGGGGCCCAGCTCATCGTGGCGGTGCGGAACACGCGTTCCGGGTGGGGCATCAGCACGGTGAAGCGGCCGTCGACCGTGGTCACCGAGGTGATGCCGTCCGGCGAGCCGTTCGGGTTCAGCGGGTAGGTCTGCGTCACCGCGCCGCGGTTGTCGACGAAGCGCAGCGAGACGTCGACCTTGCTCTTGTCGCCCTGCTGCGAGAAGTCGGCGTAGCCTTCGCCGTGCGCGACGACGATCGGGATGCGGCTGCCTTCCATGCCGGCGAAGAAGATCGACGGCGATTGCTGGACCTCGACCGTGACGAAGCGCGCTTCGTACTGCTCGCTCTGGTTGCGCGTGAACTTCGGCCAGGCACCGGCGCCGGGGATGATCGGCGCGAGATTGCTCATCATCTGGCAGCCGTTGCAGACGCCCAGCGCGAAGGTGTCGGTGCGGTTGAAGAAGGCCGCGAACTGCTCGGCCATCGCGCCGTTGAACAGGATGGTCTTGGCCCAGCCTTCGCCCGCGCCCAGCACGTCGCCGTAGCTGAAGCCGCCGCAGGCGACGAAGCCGACGAAGTCGTCCAGCTTCGCGCGGCCCGCGATCAGGTCGCTCATATGGACGTCGTAGGTATCGAAGCCCGCGCGGTCCATGCTGTACGCCATCTCGATCTGCGAGTTGACGCCCTGCTCGCGCAGGATCGCCACGCGCGGCCTGGCGCCGCTGGCGATGAACGGCGCGGCGATGTCCTCGGCCGGATCGAAGGTCAGGCTCGGCGTGATGCCGGGGTCGGCGGCGTCGAGCAGCAGCTCGTATTCGCTGTCGGCGCACGCGGGGTTGTCGCGCAACCGGGCGATGCGCCAGCTGACCTCGCTCCAGACCCGTTGCAGCTCGGCACGCGGAGCACCGAACACCTTCTTGGCGTCGCGGTAGATCTCGATCTGGTCGCTGCCGTTGGGCTTGCCGACCACATGGCTGCAGGCCGACAGGCCGGCCTCGCGCAGCGCGGCGAACACGGCGTCGCGATCCTCGAGCCTGACCTGGATCACCGCGCCAAGCTCTTCGGAGAACAGCGCGCGCAGCGTCTGGTCGTTGCGGCGCTCGGCGATCTGCTGGGCCCAGTTCTTGGCGTCGCCGTAATCCTGCTCCTGCGTCGGATCGAGCGTCAGCATGTCGACGTTCAGCGACAGGCCGCAATGGCCGGCAAACGCCATCTCGGCCAGCGTCGCCATCAGGCCACCGTCCGAGCGGTCGTGATAGGCCAGCAGCTTGCCCTCGCGGTTCAGGCGCTGGATCGCATTGAAGAAGTTGCGCAGATCGGCCGCGTCGTCGACATCGGGAACGCTGTCGCCGACCTGTTGCGTGACCTGTGCCAGGATGCTGCCACCGAGGCGGTTCTTGCCGCGGCCCAGGTCGATCGCGATCAGCACGGAATCGCCCAGGTCGGTGCGCAGCTGCGGCGTCAGCGTGCGGTCGACATCGTCGACCGCGGCGAACGCCGAGATGATCAGCGACACCGGCGCGACCACTTCCTTGGCCACGCCCGCATCGTCCCACTTGGTGCGCATCGACAGCGAATCCTTGCCGACCGGAATACTGATGCCCAGCGCCGGGCACAGCTCCATGCCGACCGCGCGCACCGTGTCGTACAGCCTGGCGTCCTCGCCCTCGACGCCGCAGGCAGCCATCCAGTTGGCCGACAGCTTGACCTTGCCGAGGTCCTTGACCGGGGCCGCGGCCAGATTGGTCAGCGCCTCGCCGATCGCCATGCGGCCCGATGCCGGGGCGTCGATCACGGCCAGCGGGGTGCGCTCGCCCATCGTCATCGCCTCGCCGGCCTTGCCCTGGTAGTCGAGCGTGGTGACCGCGACATCGGCCACCGGCACCTGCCACGGGCCGACCATCTGGTCGCGCGCGTTCATGCCGCCGACGCTGCGGTCGCCGATCGTGATCAGGAAGGACTTGCTGGCGACGGTCGGGTGGCGCAGCACGTCGCGCACCGCCTGCTCCAGCGCGATGCCGGTGACGTCCACCGCCGGCAGCGATTGCTCGACGCGCTTGACGTCGCGATGCATGCGCGGCGGCTTGCCGAGCAGCACGTCCATCGGCATGTCGACCGCGTAGTGCTCCTTCAGCGCCTGATCGACGCTGGCATCGACCAGTTGCAGCTGCTTTTCCTCGGTGGCCACGCCCACCACCGCGAACGGCGAACGCTCGCGCTCGCACATCGCGGCAAAGCGCGGGAAGCTGTCCGGCGCGATCGCCAGCACATAGCGCTCCTGCGATTCGTTGCACCAGATCTCGGCCGGCGACAGGCCGGACTCTTCCAGATGGATCTGGCGCAGCTCGAAGCGCGCGCCGCGGCCGGCGCCGTCGACCACTTCGGGGAAGGCATTGGACAGGCCGCCCGCGCCCACGTCGTGGATCGACAGGATCGGGTTCTCGTCGCCGAGCTGCCAGCAGGCGTTGATCACTTCCTGGGCGCGCCGCTCCATTTCCGGGTTGCCGCGCTGGACCGAGTCGAAATCGAGGTCCGCCGTATTGGCGCCGGTCGCCATCGAACTGGCCGCGCCGCCGCCCATGCCGATGCGCATGCCCGGGCCGCCCAGCTGGATCAGCAGCGAACCGGCCGGCAGCGGCTCCTTGTGCGTATGCGAGGCGTCGATATTGCCGATGCCGCCGGCAATCATGATGGGCTTGTGGTAGCCGCGCACGGTGCCGCCGACGTTCTGCTCGTAGACGCGGAAATAGCCGCCCAGGTTGGCGCGGCCGAATTCGTTGTTGAAGGCGGCGCCACCCAGCGGGCCTTCGATCATGATCTGCAGCGGCGAGGCGATGCGCTCGGGCTTGCCGGTCACCGCCGGCCGTTCGTCGGGATTGCGGAAGGCCAGCGGCTGGGCGGCGTCGCGCGCGTTCTCCCACGGCTCGACCGCGCCGGGCAGCATCAGGTTGGACACCGTGAAGCCGGTCAGGCCGGCCTTGGGCTTGGCGCCGCGGCCGGTCGCGCCCTCGTCGCGGATTTCGCCGCCGGCGCCGGTCGAGGCCCCGGGGAACGGCGAGATCGCGGTCGGGTGGTTATGCGTCTCGACCTTCATCAGCGTGTGGGTCAGCGCCTGATGGCGGCCATACTGGTGCGCGTCGCCCCGCGGGAACCAGCGTTCGGCGACATCGCCCTCCATCACCGCCGAGTTGTCCGAATACGCGACGATCGAACCCTGCGGGTTCAGCTGGTGCGTATTGCGGATCATCGCGAACAGCGACTTGTCCTGTTCCTCGCCGTCGATGGTCCAGGTCGCGTTGAAGATCTTGTGGCGGCAGTGTTCGCTGTTGGCCTGCGCGAACATCATCAGCTCGACGTCGGTCGGGTTGCGGCCGAGCTTGGCGTAGGCATCGACCAGATAATCGATCTCGTCCTCGGACAGCGCCAGGCCCATCGCGACGTTGGCCTCGGCCAGCGCGGCGCGTCCACCCGCCAGGTCGATGAAGCGCAGCGGCTTGGCCGGCAGTTCGTCGAACAGCCCGGCCGCGGCGTCGCGCGTGGCGACCACGGTCTCCGTCATGCGGTCGAACAGCAGCGCCGCCACGGCGTCGCGCGTCAGCGGGTCCAGCGTCTTGCGCCCGCGCAGCAGGCCCTTCTTGCAGATCACCGTGAATTCGATGCCGCGCTCGATCCGGTGCACATGCGACAGGCCGCAGTTGTGCGCGATATCGGTGGCCTTGCTGGCCCACGGGGAGATCGTGCCGAAACGCGGAATCACGACGAAGCGGTCGCCCTCGGGCTGCTCCGCGAACGGCGCGCCATAGGTCAGCAATGCGCGGATGCGGTCGGTATCGCCCTTGTCCAGCGGCTGGTCGGTGTCGACGAAGTGCAGGAACTGGCCGTGCACCGACTCGATGTCGGCGTCGATCTGTTGCAGGGCGGTGAGCAGGCGTTGCTGGCGGAAGGCCGACAGGGCCAATGCGCCGGGGAAGCACGAGAAATGCGCCATGATCTGAGCGGTCGGAGGGCGATGGAGGTGGGACTGCGGCCGGGACCCGGCCGTGGCGTCCGGCCGGACGGGCCGCAAGCCAGCCGGGCGGCGCCGGCGAAAACCGCTATTGTACCCTGCCGAGGGGGATTTCTTGCAGTGCAGTATCGGGCGGATTGGGGGGATTGGGGGATCGGCGCACCGGGGCTGCCCTCTCCCCCGGCCCCTGTCCCGCCGTGCGGGACAGGGGGAGAAAACCAGCAGACCAATCTGTCATCGTCGCAACCCACCCGGGGCTCGTTTTTCTCGCCTGCGGGAGAGGGGCTGAGGGCGAGGGCAACACGCCCCCCCCGCCCGGCCTACGCCGCCCCGTATCCCCCGCCTCCCGGCGTCTCGATCACGAACACATCGCCCACGCCCATCTCGGTGCGCGCCACGTGGGGCAGCGTCTCCTCGCGGCCATCGGCGCGGATCACGCGGTTGCGGCCTGTCGCGCCCGGCTCGCCGCCCGCCATGCGGAACGGGGCATGTACCCGGTTGTTCGACAGGATCGACGCCGTCATCGGCTCGAGGAAGCGCACCTTGCGCACGCCGCCGTTGCCGCCGTGCCAGCGCCCCGCCCCGCCCGATCCGTGCCGGATCTCGTAGCTGTCCAGCCGCACCGGGAAGCGCCACTCCAGCACCTCGGGATCGGTCAGCCGCGAGTTGGTCATATGCGTCTGCACCACGTCGCAGCCGTCGAAGCCGTTGCCGGCGCCGCTGCCGCCCGAGATCGTCTCGTAGTACTGGTAGCGCGCATTGCCGAAGGTGAAATTGTTCATCGTGCCCTGGCTGGCCGCGACCACGCCGAGCGCGCCGTACAGCGCGTTGGTGATGCACGAGGACGTTTCGACATTGCCCGACACCACCGAGGCCGGATAGCGCGGATTGAGCATCGACCCTTCCGGTATCACCACATGCAGCGGCTTCAGGCAGCCGGCGTTCAGCGGGATGTCCTGGTCGACCAGCGTGCGGAACACATACAGCACCGCGGCCATGCAGACCGCGCGCGGGGCATTGAAGTTGTTGGGCAGCTGGTCCGAGGTGCCGGTGAAATCGACCGTCGCCTCGCGGCGCTCGCGGTCCACCGTTACCCGCACGCGGATCTGGGCGCCATTGTCGAGCGGATAGGCATAGCTGCCGTCCGTGAGCGCCGTGATCACGCGCCGCACCGCTTCCTCGGCGTTGTCCTGCACATGGCCCATATAGGCGCGCACCACCGGCAGGCCGAAGTGCGCAACCATCTTGCGCAGCTCCTCGACGCCCTTCGCGTTCGCCGCGACCTGCGCCCGCAGATCGGCCATGTTCTGGTCCACGTTGCGGGCGGGGTAGCGCGCGCCGGCCAGCAGCGCGCGCATGCCGGCATCGTCGAGCACGCCGCCATCGACCAGCAGGAAGTTGTCGATCAGCACGCCCTCCTCCTCGACCACGGTCGAGTCCGGCGGCATCGAGCCCGGCGTGATGCCGCCGATATCGGCGTGATGGCCGCGCGAGCCGACGTAGAACAGCACCTCGCGGCCGTCGGCATCGAACACCGGCGTGATCACCGTCACGTCGGGCAGATGGGTGCCGCCGTTATACGGGTCGTTCAGCACATAGACGTCACCGTCCTTCATCCGTCCGGCATTGCGCGCGATCACGGTCTTGATGCTCTCGCCCATCGAGCCCAGATGCACCGGCATATGGGGCGCGTTGGCGATCAGATTGCCTTCGGCGTCGAAGATCGCGCAGGAGAAGTCGAGCCGCTCCTTGATGTTGACCGAGTACGCGGTGTTCTGCAGCCGCAGGCCCATCTGCTCGGCGATCGACATGAACAGATTGTTGAAGACCTCGAGCATCACCGGATCGGCCTCGGTGCCGATTGCGCGCCGCTGCGGGCGCGGCACCGCGCGCGTCAGCACCAGATGGTCGCGCTCGGTCAGCAGGGCCTGCCAGCCGGGCTCGACCACCGTGGTGGCGTTCTGCTCCGCGATGATCGCCGGACCGGCGAGGCGGTCCCCAGGACGCAGCGTATCGCGCCGGTAGAGGCCGGTCTCGTGCCAGGCGCCGCCGCTGAACATGCGCACCGTCTCGGCGGGCTGCGGCGGACCTTCCCGTGGCGCCAGCGCGGGCGGGCGCTCCTGCGGCGCCTGCGCGACGCCGACCGCCTCCACCGAGACCGCCTCGACGATCAGGCTCTTGTCGGGCATCAGGAAGGCATAGCGCTGGCGGTAGGCGGCCTCGAAGCCGGCGCGCATCGCGGCGGCGTCGCCGAACGGCACCACCAGCGCCGAATCGGTGCCCTCGTAGCGCAGATGGACGCGCCGCAGCACCTCGATGCGGCCCGCGTCCTCGCCCTGCTCCAGCAGCTCGTCGCGCGCCTGCTGCGCGAGCGCGTCGAGCCGCTGCGCCAGCATCGGCACCGCGGCCTCGTCCAGCTTCGCTTCGATGGACAGCTCGCGCATCGCCGTGCGGTCGGCCAGGCCCATGCCGTAGGCCGACAGCACGCCGGCCAGCGGATGGACGAACACGGTCTGCATGCCCAGCGCATCGGCCACCAGGCAGGCGTGCTGCCCGCCGGCGCCGCCGAAGGTGGTCAGCGTGTAGCCGGTCACGTCGTGGCCGCGCTGCACCGAGATCTGCTTGATCGCGTTGGCCATGTTGCCGACCGCGATCTCGATGAAGCCCTCGGCGACCTGCTCCGGCGTGCGGCGGTCGCCGGTCTGCTCGGCGATTTGCGCGGCCAGCTCCTCGAAGCGCGCGACCACGGCATCGCGATCGAGCGGCGCGTCGGCGCGCGGGCCGAACACCGCCGGGAAATGCGCGGGCTGGATCTTGCCCAGCATCACGTTGCAGTCGGTCACCGCCAGCGGGCCGCCGCGGCGATAGCTGGCCGGCCCGGGATTCGCGCCGGCCGAATCGGGGCCGACGCGATAGCGGCTGCCGTCGAAATGCAGCACCGAGCCGCCGCCCGCCGCCACCGTATGGATGCTCATCATCGGCGCGCGCATGCGCACGCCGGCCACGCTGGTCTCGAACACGCGCTCGAAGTCGTTCGGGTGCTTGCCGCTGAAGTGCGACACATCGGTCGACGTGCCGCCCATATCGAAGCCGATGATGCGGTCGAAGCCGGCGCGCTGCGAGGCGCGCACCATGCCGACGATGCCGCCGGCGGGTCCCGACAGGATCGCATCCTTGCCCTGGAAACGATGCGCATCGGTCAGGCCGCCGCTGCTCTGCATGAACTGCAGGTTCACCCCCGGCATCTCGCGCTCGATCTGCTCGACATAGCGGCGCAGGATCGGCGACAGGTAGGCGTCGACCACCGTGGTGTCGCCGCGCGGCACCAGCTTCATCAGCGGCGATACCTCGTGCGACACCGAGACCTGGGCGAAACCGAGCTCGCGCGCGATCCGGGCGGCGCGGGCCTCGTGATCGGCATGGCGATAGCCGTGCATCAGCACGATCGCCACCGCGCGGATGCCGTCGGCCCGCACGCGCAGCATCTGTTCGCGCAGCGCCGCCTCGTCCAGCGGCTGTACTACCTCGCCATGCGCGCCGATGCGTTCGTCGACTTCCACCACCTCGCGATACAGCAGCTCGGGCAGCACGATGTTCAGGTCGAACAGCCGCGGCCGGTTCTGGTAGGCGATGCGCAGCGCGTCGCGATAGCCGCGCGTGATGAACAGCGCGGTGGGCTCGCCCTTGCGCTCGAGCAGCGCGTTGGTGGCCACCGTGGTGCCCATCTTCACCGCGGACACCAGGCGCGGCGTGATCGGCTCGCCCGGGGCCAGACCCAGCAGATGGCGGATGCCGGCCACCGCCGCGTCGGCGTATTGCTCGGGGTTCTCGGACAGCAGCTTGTGCGTGACCACGGTGCCGTCCGGGCGCAGGCCGACGATATCGGTGAAGGTGCCGCCGCGATCGATCCAGAATTGCCAGCGAGGGTCGGGCGTGGCGGCTTGCGATTCGGCTTGCGTTTCGGCTTGCGTTTCGGCTTGCGTTTCGGCTTGCGAAGCGGACTGCGATGCGGCGGACTGCGATGTGGCTTGCGACTCGGAATGGGACACGCGGAAGTACCTCGGAAGGAAATGAGGATAGTCGTCGGGCGTGCAGCCGCACGTGAGCTCGACGCGGTGAATTCGTGCGGCGCTACAGCGACGTCGCGGAACGCGCCGCCTGCTCGTACAGCCCGGTCAGCACGCGCAACAGCCGTGCCAGTTCGCCGATCTCGGCGTTCTCCGCGCTGCCCGGGGTCATATTGCTGGTCAGGCATTGCTCGCGGATTTCGCGATACCGGGCGCACGCCTCGGTGCCTGCCGTGGTGGTGCTGTAGGTCGCCTCCTTGCCGACGCGCACGCCGGCAACCAGGCCCATGCCCTGCAGCTTCTTCAGCGAGTAGGTCACCAGATGGGTGTCCTCGACGTTCAGCACGAAGCAGATGTCGGCGAGCCGCTTGGCGCGCCCGCGGTGGTTGACGTGGTGGAGCACCAGCACGTCGAGAAAGGTCAGGTCGCGCACGCCGGCCGCGCCCATGCAGCGCACCACCCAGCGGCTATAGGCGTTGTAGGCGGTGTTCAGGCCGAACTCGAATTCGGACAGCTCGGGACTGCGCGACGACACCAGATGCGCGGACGACACGATGCCGGCGCCGGCCTGGCGCGCGACACCTTCGGCGGCCGCGGCATCGGTGGACACCACCACGGCGGAAGGCATGTCGGGAGAAGCAACATCGTCGCGGCGGCTCGGCTTTCGGGCCATGGACAGGACTCCTGCAGTGGGACAGCGGAGAACGAACGGCTTGGCGCGTCGCGGATCGCGTGGTTTGCGGATCGCGGATTCCTGATCGCGAATCTTCGATCACGGGCGCCGTCTAGGGATTTCCCGGAGGCCGCGGCGGTAATTTCAGCTTGACAGTTTATCGACAAATTATGAGCATGAGTACCCGGTAACGATGGGGATTGCGCGGCACTGCAGCGACCGCTTCCGTGTGCAATTTGCGCACGAATCCTGGGCATCCGGCGCGCCGCGCACTGTCGCGGGGCAAGCGGCAACGACATTCAGGGCGCGCGCCTGCCTGCGTCTTCACGCTTTCCCTTGTCTGCATTGTTTGCCTTATCGTTGTCTGCTTGCAGCGAACGTACGGTGTCGATGCGCATTACCGTTTCCGACTCGTTTCCGACGTTGTTCACCGCCCGATCTCACCGCCCGAGCCTGCACCCGATGACGATGCCCGCCACACTGCTTCCCGATATCGACACGCTGAACCGACTGGCCCGCGATGGCCGGCTCTCGCGCACGGCGCTGTTGCAGCAGGCGCAGGCGCGTGCCAGGGAACCAGCGGCGCAGGCGGTATTCCTGCAGACCAGCTTCGATAGCGCCGCCAGCGCGGCGCAGGCCGCCGATGCCGCGGCGCTCGCCGGCAAGCCGCTGCATCCGCTGGCCGGGCTGCCGGTATCGATCAAGGACCTGTTCGATATCGGCGGCGAAATCACGCGCGCCGCCTCGACGGCACGCGCCGATGCGGCGCCGGCAAGCGAAGACGCCCCGGTCGTCGCACGGCTGCGCGCGGTGGGTGCCGCGCTGGTCGGCCGCACCAACATGACCGAGTTCGCCTTCTCCGGCGTCGGCATCAACCCGCACTACGGCACGCCGGTCAATCCGCACGACGGCGCGGTGGCGCGCATCTGCGGCGGCTCGTCGTCGGGCGCCGCGGCCTCCGTGGCGCTCGGCCTCTCTGTCGCGGCGCTGGGCAGCGATACCGGCGGTTCGATCCGCATCCCGGCCGCGCTGTGCGGCCTGACGGGCTTCAAGCCTACCGCCCGGCGCGTGCCGCTGACGGGCGCCTTTCCGCTGTCTTTCTCGCTCGATACCGCCTGCGCGATGGCGCGCACAGTGGCCGACTGCGTGCTGGTCGACGGCGTGATCGCGGACCAGGCGCTGGTCCCCGTGCGCAAGGCCGCCGGCGCGCTGCGGCTGGCGGTCCCGCGCCAGCTGTTGCTCGACGATCTCGACGAGACCGTGTCGCGCGCCTTCGATCGCACGCTCGGGCGGCTGTCCGCCGCCGGCGTGCAGATCGAACATGTGGACGTGCCCGAGCTGCTGGAACTGTCGACGCTGAACGCGCAGGGCGGACTGACCGCGGCCGAAGCCTATGCGATCCACCGCGGCACGCTGGCGTCGCGGCGCGCGCTGTACGACCCGCGCGTGGCGGCCCGCATCGATCGCGGCGCCGCGATCGGCGCGGCCGACTATGTCGATCTGGTGCGCGCCCGCGCCGCCTGGAGCGCGCGCGTGATGGCGCGGCTCGACGGCTACGACGCGCTGGCCTGCCCCACCGTGCCGGTGGTGGCGCCGCCGATCGCGCCGCTGGTCGCCGATGACGCGCTGTTTACGCGCACCAATGCGCTGCTGCTGCGCAATCCCTCGACCATCAACTTCCTCGACGGCTGCGCGATCTCGCTGCCGTGCCACCAGCCCGACGAACTGCCGGTCGGACTGATGCTGGCGCACGGCCCGATGCGCGACGCGCCGCTGCTGGGCACGGCGCTTGCATTGGAAGCCGTGCTCGCGCCGGGGCCGCAGGCCTGAGCCGGGATCCCGGACGGGGTGACGGCACGCGACAACCCGCAGGACAACCTAGTGGACGACCCAGTGGACGAGCCACCGCTGGCGGCGCAAGATCCACGCACGCGCGCGCAACGATCGAGCGCACCGATCAGGCGCCAAGACGACGCGCAACGACGCGGTAAAGACACAACCAGGAGAGAAATGATGCAGCGCAAGGGATTGCTGAAGTCGATGTCTGCGTGCGGGCTGCTCGCCTGCGCCTTCGCGATGGCGCCGCTGGCGCAGGCCCAGGTCAAATGGGATCTGCCGACCGGCTATCCGGCCAACAACCCGCACACGGTCAACCTGGACCAGTTCGCCAAGGAGGTCAGCGCCGCCACGCAGGGCAAGCTGGCCATCACGCTGCATCCGAACGGCTCGCTGTTCAAGGCCAACGAAATCAAGCGCGCGGTGCAGAGCAACCAGGCCCAGGCGGGCGAGGTGCTGATGTCGCTGCTGGAGAACGAGAACGCGCTGTTCGGCGTCGACGCGGTGCCCTTCCTCGCCACCGGCTTCGATGCCTCGTACAAGCTGTGGCAGGCGCAGCGCCCGGTGATCGACCGCCTGCTGGACCGCCAGGGCATCAAGCTGCTGTATGCGGTCGCGTGGCCGCCGCAGGGCATCTACGCCAAGAAGGAAATCCGCTCGGGCGCCGACATGAAGGGCCTGAAATGGCGCGCCTACAATCCGGCCACCACGCGCATCGCGCAGGCCGTCGGCGCGCAGCCGATGACGATCCAGGCGGCCGAGCTGTCGCAGGCGCTGGCCACCGGCGTGGTCGACAGCTTCATGTCCTCGGGCGCCACCGGCGTCGACAGCAAGGTCTGGGAGAGCCTGTCGCACTTCCATACGGTCGATGCCTGGCTGCCGAAGAACATGGTGATCGTCAACAAGCGCGAGTTCGACAAGCTCGACAAGCCGTCGCAGGAGGCGCTGCTGAAGGCCGCGCAGGCCGCCGAGACCCGCGGCTGGCAGCGGATGCGCGAATACACGCAGCAATCGCTCGACACGCTGGCCAAGAACAAGATGACCATCGTCAAGCCCACGCCGCAACTGCAGGCCGACATGAAGAAGATCGGCGACGAGCTGCTGGCCGAGTGGGAAAAGAAGGCCGGACCCGAGGGCAAGGAGATCATCGCGGCGTATCGCAAGTAAGGCGAACAAGGTGGTGCCGGCCAGCCCGTGACTCCCGTCGTCCCTGCGAAGGCAGGGACGACAGCGGCTCGCGACGAGACAGCTGGTCCTCGCCCTCGCGGGGACGGCAGCATGACACCGGCGCGGCATCGCCCTCCGCTTCCCTCCCCCAGCCTTCCGGACGCATCATGACTTCCCGCTTCCAGTGGTTCTACCAGGCGCTCGGCGCGCTGGCCGCCGTCTTCATCTGCCTGACGCTGCTGATCGAACTGGCCATCATCATCGGGCGCTTCGCCAATTTCCAGATCGACGGCGGCGACGCCTATGCCGGCTATTTCATGGCCGCGGGCTCCTTTCTTGCACTGGCCGCGACGCTGCGCCAGGGCGACCATATCCGCGTGACGCTGATCCTGCAGCGTCTGCACGGCAGGCCGCGTGTCTGGGTGGAGATCTTCTGCCTGGCGGTGGCCACGCTGCTGACCGCGTACTTCACCTACTACGCGGGCAAGCTCGCGTACGACTCGTACATCTATCACGACATCTCGCAGAACACCGACGCCACGCCGCTGTGGATTCCGCAGCTGTCGATGGCGGTGGGCCTGTTCGGGCTGTTCGTCGCCTTCGCCGAGGAGTTCGTCTACGTGCTGCGCACGCGCCGTCTGCCGCGCGAGGAAAGCGGCGAAATGGCGCGCACCGAGTAACGCCGACGTATCGACCGGTCAGCCCCCACAGGAACGCAACCACATGGATCTCTGGATCACCTTCTTCCTGATCGTCGCCATCTTCGCCGTGCTCGGCGCCGGCGTCTGGATCGGCATCGCGATTCTCGGCGTCGCCTGGATGGCGATGGAGCTGTTCACCAACAAGGTCGGCGGCGAATCGATGGCGCTGACCGTCTGGGGCTCGCTGTCGAGCTGGACGCTGACGGCGCTGCCCCTGTTCATCTGGATGGGCGAGATCCTGCTCAAGACCAGGCTGTCCGAGGGCATGTTCCGCGGGCTGTCGCCGTGGCTGCAGCGCCTACCCGGCCGGCTGCTGCATGTCAACGTGATCGGCTGCACGATCTTTGCGGCGGTGTCGGGCTCGAGCGCCGCGACCTGCGCGACGATCGGCAAGATCTCGCTGCCCGAACTGGCCAAGCGCGGCTATCCCGAGTCGATGGCAATCGGCTCGCTGGCGGGCGCCGGCACGCTGGGCCTGCTGATTCCGCCGTCGATCATCATGATCGTCTATGGCGTCACCGCCGACGTGTCGATCGGCAAGCTGTTCATCGGCGGCGTGCTGCCGGGCCTGATGCTGGCGCTGCTGTTCATGGGCTACGTCGCGGTCTGGGGCTGGCGGCATCGCGATGCGATCCCGGTGCCCGAGCATCGGCTGGACCTGCATGCCAAGCTGGCCGAATCGCGCCACCTGATCCCGGTGGTGCTGCTGATCGGCGCGGTCCTGGGCTCGATCTACGCCGGCATCGCCACCGCCACCGAGGCAGCCGCGCTCGGCGTGGTGGGCGCGCTGGTGCTCGCGCTGGCGCAACGCACGCTGACGTGGGAAACGTTCCGCGATTCGCTGATGTCGGCGACGCGGCTGTACTGCATGATCGCGCTGATCCTGGCCGGCTCGTCGTTCCTGACGCTGGCAATGGGCTTCATCGGCCTGCCCCGCCATCTGGCCGAGTGGATCGTCGGCCTGAACCTGACGCCGTTCATGCTGATCATCGCGCTGATGGTGTTCTTCATCATCCTGGGCTGCTTCCTCGACGGCATCTCGATGGTGGTGCTGACGATGTCGGTGCTGCTGCCGACCATCCAGGCGGTCGGCATCGACCTGCTGTGGTTCGGCATCTTCGTCGTGCTGGTGGTCGAGATGGCGCAGATCACGCCGCCGGTCGGCTTCAACCTGTTCGTGCTGCAGGGGATGACCCGGCGCAATATCAGCTATATCGCCTGGGCCGCCTTTCCCTTCTTCGTGCTGATGGTGGTGGCGGTGCTGCTGATCTGGGCCTTCCCCGGCCTGGTGACCTACCTGCCCGCGCAGATGAAGATGTAGGCGCCATGCGTGCGATCGTGATCGGGGCCGGCGTGATCGGCGTGTGCTCGGCCTGGTATCTGCGCGAGGCCGGCTTCGAGGTCACCGTGCTGGACCGGCGCGCCTCTCCCGCGCAGGAGACCAGCTTCGGCAACGCCGGCGTGATCGCGCCCGGGTATGTGACACCGTGGGCCGCGCCCGGGATGCCGGCCAAGGTGCTGCGCACCCTCTTCGCCAGTACCTCGCCGGTGGTGTTCCGCCCCAGCGCCGACCCCGCGATGTGGCGCTGGATTGCGCGCTGGCTCGGCGAATGCCGGCTCGAACGCTACCGCATCAACAAGCTGCGCATGCAGCGGCTGGCCTTCTACAGCCGCGCCTGCCTGCACCAGCTGCGCGACCAGCTGCAGATCGACTACGAGCAGTCGCAGGGCTATCTGCAGCTGTTCAGGACCGAGCGCGATCTCGACATGGCCCGGCCCGCGCTGGCGCTGCTGCGCGAGAACGCGGTGCCCCACCGGCTGATCGATGCCGCCGAATGCCGCCGCCTCGAGCCCGGCCTCGCTCCGGACACCGCGCTGGCCGGCGGGCTGCATCTGCCCGAGGACGAATCGGGCAATTGCCCGATGTTCACGCGCCGGCTGCGGCAATTCGCCGAGGCGGCGGGCGTGCGGTTTCAGATGGACACCACCGTTCACAGCATCGGGGCGCCGCGCGACGGCGTGCTGTCCGTATCGACCCGGCACCAGGGCAACGAGTCGATCCTGCGCGCACCGCACGTCGTGGTGGCCGCCGGCGTCGCCAGTGCCGCGCTGCTGCGCCCGCTCGGCCTGCGCGTGCCGCTGTATCCGGTCAAGGGCTATTCGGCGACGGTGCCCGTGCGCGATGCCCTGCAGGCGCCGCTGGCCGCGCTGATGGACGAGTCGTACAAGGTCGCGATCACCCGCATGGGCAATCGCATTCGGCTGGCCGGCACCGCCGAGCTCGGCTCGCGCAAGCTTGACCTGCGCCAGGCCGCGGTGCGCACGCTGCTGAAGGTAGGACGCGACTGGTTCCCCGGCGCCGCCAACTACGGCGAAGCCTCGCTGTGGACCGGTGCCCGGCCGATGCTGCCGGACGGACCGCCGCTGATCGGTGCCACCGCCGTGCCGGGGCTGTTCCTCAATCTCGGCCATGGATCCACCGGCTGGGCGATGGCCTGCGGCTCGGGCAAGCTGCTCGCCGCCCAGGTGGCCGGCGCGGCGGCCGAGATCGACCTGGAAGGGCTGACGCCGGACCGCTACGGCCTCGGTCCGCGGCGATGAGCCGCTTGCCGGCGGCGCTGCGATAATGCGCCGATGACGCCCTTCTCCTCTCCCGGCGCTGCGGGGACGGCCGCTGCAGGGACGGCCGCCGATACCGCCCACGCCGCCCAAGCCACCGAAACCACCGAAACGGCTCAAGCCCCCGTGAGCGCGGCCTGGCTGCGCTTCGATCCCGCCAGCGCCACGCCGGTCCCGTTGTTCGACAGCGCCGCGATCCGCCGGCTCGAACAGGCCGCCTACGCCGGCCTGTCGCCGTTCACGCTGATGGCCCTTGCCGGCGCCGCGGCTGCCGCCTGGCTGAGCGCCCACGCCCCGGCCGGACCGCTGCTGTTGCTGGCCGGGCCGGGCAATAACGGCGGCGACGCGCTGGTCGCGGCCACGCACCTGCATCGGGCCGGGCGCGAGATCCAGGCTTGGCTGCTGGCCGACCCCGCGCGCCTGCCCGCCGACGCCGCGCGCGCGTGGCAGCAGGCAAACGACGCCGGCGTGCCGCTGCAGGTGCTGGTGCCCGATGCCGCCTCGCCGCAGACCGCCCCTCCCTGGCCCGCGACGGCACCGCGTTTTGCCGCGGTCGTCGACGGCCTGCTGGGCATCGGGCTGAACCGTCCCGCCAGCGGCGCGCTCGCCGAATGGATCGCGCGCCTTGGCGCCCTGGCCGACCAGGGCGTGCCGGTGTTCGCGCTGGACGTGCCGAGCGGCCTGTCGCCCGATACCGGTGCCGGTGCGCCCGCGGTGCGCGCGACGCGCACGCTGACCTTCATCGCCGCCAAGCCCGGGCTGCTGACGCTCGACGGCCGCGACTGCGCCGGCGAGCTCGATATCGCGCCGCTCGGCCTCGGCTATCCGCCGCAGGACACGCCGGCGGCCTGGGCCAATACGCCGGCCCGCTTCGCCGCCGCGCTGCCCGGCCGGCGGCATGCCACCCACAAGGGCAGCTTCGGCACGCTGGCGGTGATCGGCGGCAGCATCGGCATGGTCGGCGCGCCGCTGCTCGGCGCCCGGGCCGCGCTGCATCTGGGCGCCGGACGCGTGCACATCGGCTTTCTGGCCGACCCCGCGCCGCCGTTCGATCCGGTGCATCCCGAGCTGATGCTGCATCCGGTCGACCGGCTGCAGTTGGCCGAGATGTCGGCACTGGTCGCCGGGCCGGGCATGGGCACCGGCGAGGACGCGCGCCAATGGCTCGGGGTCGCGCTGCAGGCCGGTACGCCCACGGTGCTCGATGCCGATGCGCTGAACCTGCTGGCCACCGACACGGCCCTGGCGGCGATGGCCGGGGCCGGCACTGCGCCACGCGTGCTGACGCCTCATCCGCTCGAAGCAGCGCGGCTGATGGGCTGCACCGTGGCGGAGATCCAGCGCGATCGCCTCGCCGCGGCACGCGCGCTCGCCGCGCAATGGCAGGCGGTGGTCGTGCTCAAGGGCTCGGGCACCGTGATCGCCGGTCCCGGCAAGAACGCGGGCGAGCACGCGGTCACCATCAATCCGACCGGCAATGCGGGCCTGGCCACCGCCGGCACCGGCGACGTGCTGGCCGGCATGATCGGCGCGCTGCTGGCACAGGGCATGGCGGCCGAGTCCGCGGCGCTGGCCGCGGTCTGGCTGCATGGCCGTGCCGCCGATCGCCTGGTGGCGGGCGGCGAAGGCCCCGCCGGGCTGACCGCCGGCGAATTGCCCCGCGCCGCGCGGTACGAACTGAACGCGCTGGTCATGCCGGGTGCGCGGCAATGAGCGGCGCGATCCCGATACAGGGCGCGGCGCCGAGCCGCCGGCAACTGTTGACCGGCATCGCGCTGCTGGTGCTGGGCCAATGGATCCTGACGCTGCTCGATGCCACCGGCAAGACGCTGACCCAGCAGGGCCTGCCGATCATGGCGGTCGCGTGGGTGCGCTACGTCGGCCATGTGGTCGCCATCTTCCTGCTGCTCGGCCCGGCGCGCTTCCGGGCACAGGTCCGCACCGGCCAGCCACGGCTGCAATGGATGCGCGGCGGCCTGATGCTGGCCTCGACGCTGGTGTTCTTCTCGGTGTTGAAGCTGATGCCGCTGGCGACGGCCACCGCGCTGAACTTCTGCGCGCCGCTGTTCGTCGTCGCGCTGTCGCCATGGCTGCTCGGCGAACGCCCGGGCCGCCACGCCCGCCTGATGCGCTGGAGCGGCGTGCTGATCGGCTTTGCCGGCATGCTGGTGGTGGTACGCCCCGGCGGCGAGCTGACGCCCGGCGGCGTGGCGCTGGGCCTCACCTCGGCACTGCTGTTCGCGCTGCTGCAGATGCTGACGCGGCGCATGGCGGCCCACGATGCGCCGATGACCACGCTGATCTGGAGCGGCATCACCGGCGCCGCGCTGACCACGCTGCTGGTGCCCTTCTTCTGGTTCACCGCGATGCCGACGCCGCTGCAATGCGCGCTGCTGCTGTCGGCGGGCATCACCGGTTCGCTCGGCCACTACTTCGTGATCCGCGCCTTCCAGTACGCCGACGCATCGTTCCTGAGTCCCTTCCTCTATCTGCAGATCATCTCGGCCACCACGGTCGGCTTCCTCGCCTTCGGCCAGCTGCCGGACTGGACCACGGCGCTGGGCATCGCGGTGATCTGCGCCGGCGGCGTCTGGGTCGCGGGCGGCGAATCGGCATTGCGGCTGGTGGCCAGGAGCCTCGGCGGAACGCGCTGATTGCGGCGTTGTCTGACAGTTTTCGCCGAATGTGCACGCTATACTCGGCACGTTCCGCGTCGTCTGCGCTCGTTTTTTTTGCGCTCGTTCCGCGCTCGTGATCCGCTTGCATCGTCCGCTCGACTTTTTTGCGTTCGACCCTACTCCGCCCGTATTTCGCAATGCCTACTGATCTTCCCGCCTGGCAACGTCTGCAGCAGCACTACCAAGCGATCCGCGACCAGCGGATGCGCGACTGGTTTGCCGCGCCCGACGCCCGCGAGCGGGTCGACCGGTTCTCGCTGGAAGCGGCCGGCCTGTTCCTGGACTACTCGAAGAACCGCATCGTGCCGGAGACGATGGGCCTGCTGGTCCAGCTCGCCGAAGAGGCCGGCGTGCCCGCGCGGCGCGATGCCATGTTCGCTGGCGCACATATCAATGCGACCGAGGACCGGGCCGCGCTGCATATGGCGCTGCGCGCCGCGCCCGATGCCCCGTTCCAGGTCGATGGCAAGCCGGTGATGCCGGCGGTGCACGATGTGCTCGCGCGCATGCGCGACTTCTCGCAGCGCGTGCGCAGCGGCGAATGGAAGGGGCATAGCGGCAAGACCATCACCGACGTGGTGAACCTGGGCATCGGTGGCTCGGACCTCGGACCGCGCATGGTGTGCCGCGCGCTGGCGCACCTCGCCGGCGATGGTAGCGAAGGTGGCAAGGTGTCCGGGCCGCGCGTGCATTTCGTCTCCAACGTCGACGGCACCGAGCTGGCCGAGACGCTGGCGCGGCTCGATCCCGAACGCACGCTGGTGATCGTCTGCTCGAAGACCTTCACCACGCTCGAGACGATGGCGAATGCCAACAGCACGCGCCAGTGGTTTGTCGCGCGCGGCGTGCCGGAGAGCGGACTGGCGCGCCATTTCGTCGCGGTCTCGACCAATCTCGAGGCGGTGCGCGCCTTCGGCATCGACCCGGCCAATATGTTCGAGTTCTGGGACTGGATCGGCGGCCGCTTTTCGCTGTGGTCGTCGGTCGGGCTGTCGATCACGCTGGCGCTGGGCTTCGAGGCCTTTGCCGAATTGCTGGCCGGCGGCCGCGAGATGGACGAGCACTTCCGCACCGCGCCGCTCGCGCGCAACATGCCGGTGATCCTCGGCCTGCTGGGGGTCTGGTACCGCAATGTGTTCGGCCTGCCGACCAGCTGCATGGCACCGTACTCGACCTCGCTGGAACTGTTCCCCGCCTTCCTGCAGCAACTGGAAATGGAGAGCAACGGCAAGTCGGTGCAGCGCGACGGCCAGCCGGTGCGCGTCGACACCTCGCCCGTGGTCTGGGGGACGGCCGGCACAAATGGCCAGCACGCCTATTTCCAGCTGATCCACCAGGGCTCGCAGATCGTGCCGGTCGACTTCGTCGCGCCGCTGTCCGCCCCGCGCACGCTGCCGGGCCATCATGCCAAGCTGCTGGCCAACTGCTTCGCGCAGGCCGAGGCGCTGATGCGCGGACGAACCGAGGACGAACTGCGCGCGGCCGGCATCGTCGAGCCCGAGCGCATCGCGCATATGCGTTTCGCGGGCAATCGGCCCAGCAATATGCTGCTGATCGAGGGCATCACGCCGCGCGCGCTGGGCGCGCTGATCGCGCTGTACGAGCACCGCACCTTCGTGATGGGCGCTATCTGGAATATCAACTCGTTCGACCAGTGGGGCGTCGAACTGGGCAAGCTGCTGGCGCGGCCGATCGAGGCCGAGCTGAACGGACGCGGCGAAGGCCCGCACGATCCGTCCACCAGCGCGCTGATCGCGCGCGCCAGAAGCGCGCTGGCCCGCGGAGGCTGAGCGCCGGCCCTGGCCGCGTGCTCAGACCTCGGCGCCCATCCACTCGTCACTGGCGACCTTCCCTGCCTCGATGGTCAGGATGCGGCCGCAGCGCGCCGCGACCGAGCGGTCGTGCGTGACCAGCACCAGCGTCGAGCCAGCGTCGCGGTTCAGCTCGAACATCAGCGCGATCACCGCTTCGCCGGTCGCGGTATCGAGGCTGCCGGTCGGCTCGTCGGCGAACAGGATGTCGGGCCGCGTGACGAAGGCACGGGCCAGCGCCACGCGCTGCTGCTCGCCGCCCGACAGCGTGCGCGGATAGTGCGACAGGCGCGCGCCCAGGCCCACCCGTTCCAGCATCGCCTTGGCGCGCTCGCGCACGCCGTCGGTCTCGCCGCGCAGCTCCAGCGGCAGCATCACGTTCTCCAGCGCGGTCAGATGGCCGACCAGCTGGAAGGACTGGAACACGAAGCCGACATGCCGGCCGCGCAGCGCGGCGCGCTGGTCCTCGTCGAGCGCGAACAGGTCGTGCCCGTGCAGCGACACGGTGCCGCGGCTCGGCAGATCGAGGCCCGCCATCAGCCCGAGCAACGTCGATTTGCCCGAACCCGAGGCGCCGACGATGGCCAGCGTTTCGCCGGGCGTGACGGAAAAGGACACGTCGTGCAGAATCGTCAGCGAACCGGTCGCGTCCGTCACGGTCTTTCCCAAGGATTCGACAGCAAGAATGGATGAGGACATGAGCAAGGGTTTCCGGAACGGTTTCTGGCGGGACATCGGTGGACGCTGGCGCGCCCTGGTGCTGGGCGGGCTGCTGGCGCTGGCGGCGATGCCGGCACTGGCGCAACGCGCGCCCACCATCCTGGTGCTTGGCGACAGCCTGTCGGCGGAATATGGCATCGCGCGCGGCGCAGGATGGGTCAAGTTATTGGAAGACCGCCTGCGCGCGGAGAGGTTCGATTATAGCGTCGTCAATGCAAGCATCAGCGGCGAGACCACGGTGGGCGGCAAGACCCGTCTGCCCGATCTGCTGGCCCGCCACCGGCCCGCCGTCGTGGTGGTCGAGCTCGGCGCCAACGACGCGCTGCGCGGCCTGCCGCTGCAGAGCACCGAGTCCAATCTGCGCCAGATCGTCACCAGCGCGAAGGCGGCCAAGGCCAGCGTGCTGCTGATCGGCATGCGGATCCCGCCCAACTACGGGCCCGACTACACCGAGCGCTTCTTCGCGCTGTATCCGAAGCTGGCGAAGGAGTATCAGCTGCCGCTGGTGCCCTTCCTGCTCGACAAGGTGGTGACGCGGCCCGACTGGTTCCAGGACGATCGCATCCATCCGACCGCGCAGGCCCAGCCGGCGCTGCTCGACACCGTCTGGCCGCAGCTGGAGCCGCTGCTCAAGCGCCAGCGGCGCAGCGCGGAGGAAGGCAAGGCGCAGCAGCGCCGCGGGTAAGCCGCAGCACGGTGCCCTGCAGGATGGATGGGTGAACGGCCGCACGGCGGCCTTGACCACCGGCCTGAACGGCAGCCCGGTGGCCCTGACCACCGGCGCATGAGAAAGGGGCCCCGCGGGGCCCCTTTCCTCCATGCATTCTCCATGACTACCGGGCAGACCCTGCGGGGCCTGTCCATCGCCATCAGCCTGCCGGCTGGGATTCCGCCGGCGCCGCGGGCTTGAGCACCTCGACGTCCGACCGCGCCTTCAGGCTCTCGAAGAACGCTTCCAGCTCGCTCTGGCCGGCCAGCTGCGACAGCTGCTGGGCATCGGCCTGGCGCTGCGCGGGATTGGCCTGCGCCGGCTGCGAAACCTTGGCGATGCGATAGATCGCATAGCCCTGCGCGCCCAGATCGACGCCGACCATCGCCGGCAGCTTCGACGCATCGGCACGCATCACGGCCTCGACCGCCTTCGGCGCCAGACCGGCCGGCTGCTGGCGCGACACCGTCACGGCCGCGCCGAAGCCGTCGGCCGAACCGCTCTGCTTGAGCTTGGCGAGCTGCGCTTCGCCGTCCTTGCGCGCCAGTTCGGCGGCCTGCTCTGCCACGTACTGCGCGCGGACCTGGTCGCGCACCGCGTCGAACGGCCGCACCGACGCCGGGCGATACTCGACGACACGGCCGGCAACCAGCGTTTCGGGACCGACCTGGATCGCTTCGGTGTTGCGCTTGTTCTTGATCGCGTCATCGCTGAACAGCGCGGTCAGCACCTTCTCGTTGTTCAGCGGATTGTTGGCGCCCAGCGCGGGGTTCGGCGCGCGGGTCACGTTGTCGGCGGTCTGGATCGTCAGCTTGAACTTGTCGGCGGCCGGCTTCAGGCTATCCGCTTGCTCATAGACGGTATTGCCGAAGGCATCGGCCTGCTCGGTGAACTGCTTGGCCGCCAGCTGCTTGCGCAGTTCGGCTTCGAGCTCGGTCTTGACCGCCTCGAGCGGACGCGTCTGCGACGGCTTGATCTCGGTCACCTTGATGATGTGATAGCCGTAGTCGGTCTCGACCACATCGCTGAGCTGGTTCGGCTGCAGCGCGTACATCGCGTCCTCGAACGGCTTGACCAGCGCGCCCCGGCCCATGAAGCCGAGGTCGCCGCCCTTCTCCGCCGAGCCCGGATCCTGCGACTGCTTGCGCGCGACGTCGGCGAAGGTGTCCGGATGCTTGCGCAGCTCTTCCAGCAGCCTGGTCGCCTTGTCCTTGGCGGCCTGGCGTTCGGCGGCGGGCGCGTCCTTCGAGGCGGCGATCAGGATATGGCTGGCGCGGCGCTGCTCGTCGGTACGGAAGCGCGCGATATTGCTGTCGTAGTAGGACTTGAGCTGCTCGGGCGTGATGCTGATGCCGGCGGCCAGCACATCGGCGGACAGCACCAGGTATTCGACCTTGGCCTGCTCTGGCACGCTGAAGGCCTGGCGATGCTTGTCGTAGTACGCCTTCAGCGCGGCGTCGTCGGCCGTGACCTTGGCGGCGTAGTCGGTCGCCTTCAGCAGCAGCGGCTGGACCTCGCGCTGCTGGTCGCGCGCGGCGATCAGGCGGTCGAGCAGCGACTTCGGCATGAAGGCCGTGGCACCGATCGACTGGCCGAGCTGCTGTGTCGCCAGGTCGAAGCGCATGCGCGCGTCGAACTGTTCGGGCGTCATGCCCTGCGAGGCCAGCAGTTCGATATAGGCCTTGTCCTCGACCGTGCCGTCCGCCTTCTTCGGCAGCTGTGCGATCGCGGGGATCGCGATGATTGCCTCGTACAGGCGCTCGTTCGACACGGTCAGATGCGCGCGATTGACTTCGTCGGCGACCACACGCTGCAGGATCAGCTGGTCGAGCACGGCCTTGCGCGCCTCGGGCCCTTCGAACTGGCGCGGATCGTAGGCGGCGCCCAGCACCTGACGCATCCGCTCCGACTGCTCGCGCAGCACGTTATCGACTTCCTGTTGGGTGATGGCGCGGCCACCGACCTTGGCGGCGTCGTGCGAGCTGTCCATGAAGCGCGAATAGCTTTCCACGCCGAAGAACACGAACGACGGAAACACCAGCACCAGCAGCAGCAAAAGCATCAGGCGCCGGTTGTTGCGAACGAAATCAAGCATGCTGACTCGGGATCAAGTTGGGACGGAGGTCAAACTCCGCGATTCTAGCAGGCTGCGCAGGGTCGCCCTGTGGATGTGGCGTCGGCGGCCGCTGCGGACTGGGCAAAAAGACGGGCTACAAGACGGGCTACAAGACGGGCTACAAATGAAAACAGCCGCATGGAGGCGGCTGATTCGGCCGGCCACCTGGCGGTGCCCGGATGCAATGTGGCGGAGTGGACGGGACTCGAACCCGCGACCCCCGGCGTGACAGGCCGGTATTCTAACCGACTGAACTACCACTCCGATGTCGGTCTCGCCACCGGCGACACGGCCTGATGACGCGGGGCATGGCGATCGGGCCATCGAGTGAGTGGTGGGTGCTGAGGGGATCGAACCCCCGACCTACGCCTTGTAAGGGCGCCGCTCTACCAGCTGAGCTAAGCACCCGCTCGATGTTGCCGCGATGTGGCCGCAATGCCGCCAATCAGGCTGTATCGCCGCGCACGTATCAGCCGTTGACTGCCGTTTGCGCTGCGAGGCCGCAAGTGTAATACAGCGCGTTTGGCTTTGCCAAGCCGAACACCGCGCGGCGCGCAAAAAAAAAACCGCAGGGCGAACCCTGCGGTTTTGCGGTGCCGGCGGGCGCGGTCGGGATCGCCCCGCCCCGCCCTCACGCGATCAGTGGTGAATCATCTCGTGCGTGGCAGCCGCGCCCTTGTCCTTGACTTCGGCAGGGCTGGCGACTTCCTCCGGCAACGGCTCGGGCTTGCGCTCGAGCGCCATTTCCAACACCTTGTCGATCCAGCGCACCGGAACGATTTCGATATTGTTCTTGACGTTGTCCGGGATGTCGGCGAGGTCCTTGACGTTCTCCTCGGGAATCAGCGCCAGCTTGATGCCACCGCGGTGGGCGGCCAGCAGCTTCTCCTTCAGACCGCCGATCGGCAGCACTTCGCCGCGCAGCGTGATCTCGCCAGTCATCGCCACATCGGCGCGCACCGGGATGCCGCTGAGCACCGACACCAGCGCCGTCGTCATCGCGATACCGGCGGACGGACCGTCCTTCGGCGTCGCGCCCTCGGGCACGTGGATGTGGATGTCCCGCTTCTCGAACATCTCGTCCGTGATGCCCAGCCGGCGGGCGCGCGAACGCACCACCGAACGGGCTGCCTCGACCGATTCCTTCATCACGTCGCCCAGCGAGCCGGTGCGGGTGATATTGCCCTTGCCCGGCATCAGCGCCGCCTCGATCGTCAGCAGATCGCCGCCGACCTCGGTCCACGCCAGACCCGTGACCTGTCCCACCTGGTTTTCCTTGCCGGCCAGACCGAAGTCGTACTTGCGCACGCCGAGGAATTTGTCCAGGTTGTCCGAATCGACCTTGACCGTGCCGCTCTCCTTCTTCAGCAGCAGCATCTTGACCACCTTGCGGGCGATCTTCGACACCTCGCGTTCGAGCGAGCGCACGCCGGCTTCCCGGGTGTAGTAGCGGATGATGTCGCGGATCGCCGCTTCGGTGACCTCGATCTCGCCCGGCTTCAGCCCGTTGTTGCGGATCTGCTTCGGCAGCAGGTAACGCTGGGTGATATTGACCTTCTCTTCCTCCGTGTAGCCGGACAGCCGGATCACTTCCATCCGGTCGAGCAGCGGCGGGGGAATGTTCAGGGAGTTCGAGGTCGCCACGAACATCACGTCCGACAGGTCGAAGTCCACCTCGATGTAGTGGTCCTGGAACGTGTGGTTCTGTTCCGGGTCCAGCACCTCGAGCAGCGCCGACGACGGGTCGCCGCGGAAGTCCATGCCCATCTTGTCGATCTCGTCGAGCAGGAAGAGCGGATTGCGCACGCCGACCTTGGTCAGGCTCTGCAGGATCTTGCCGGGCATCGAACCGATGTAGGTCCGGCGGTGACCGCGGATCTCAGCCTCGTCGCGCACGCCGCCCAGCGCCATGCGCACGAACTTGCGGTTCGTCGCACGCGCCACCGACTGGCCCAGCGAGGTCTTGCCGACCCCGGGCGGCCCGACCAGGCACAGGATCGGCGCCTTGACCTTGTCGACGCGCTGCTGCACGGCGAGGTATTCCAGGATCCGTTCCTTGACCTTCTCGAGACCGTAGTGGTCTTCGTCCAGCACGCGCTCGGCGTTGGCCAGGTCGTTGTTGACCTTGCTCTTCTTGCGCCACGGCAGGTTGACCAGCGTGTCGATGTAGTTGCGCACGACGGTCGCCTCGGCCGACATCGGCGACATCAGCTTGAGCTTCTTGAACTCGGCCTCGGCCTTCTTCTTGGCCTCCTTCGGCATGCGGGCGGCCTTGATGCGCTTGTCGAGCTCCTCGAGATCGGCGCCCTCTTCGCCTTCGCCCAGTTCCTTCTGGATGGCCTTGACCTGCTCGTTCAGGTAGTACTCGCGCTGGCTCTTCTCCATCTGCCGCTTGACGCGGCCACGGATGCGCTTCTCGACCTGCAGGATGTCGATCTCGCCCTCGAGTTGCGACAGCAGGCTCTCCAGGCGCTCAGTCACATTGACCATCTCCAGGATCTTCTGCTTCTGCTCGAGCTTGATCGGCAGGTGCGCGGCGATGGTATCGGCCAGGCGACCCGGCTCGTCGATGCCCGACAGCGAGGTCAGGATCTCCGGCGGGATCTTCTTGTTCAGCTTCACGTACTGGTCGAATTGCGACACGATCGCGCGGCGCAGGGCCTCGGTCTCGGCGCTTTCGCCCGGGCCCAGGGGCACCGGCACGGCCTCGCACATGAAATGCGAGTCGTCCTCGCTCACTTCGCGGATATTCGCGCGCTGCGTGCCTTCGACGAGCACCTTCACAGTGCCGTCGGGCAGCTTCAGCATCTGCAGGATATTGGCGATGCAGCCGACCTCGTACAGGTCTTCGGCGGTGGGCTCATCCTTCGCCGCCGTTTTCTGGGCCACGAGCATGATGCTCTTGCCCGACTCCATCGCAGTTTCCAGCGCCTTGATGGACTTCGGGCGACCCACGAACAGCGGGATCACCATGTGCGGAAACACCACCACGTCGCGCAGCGGCAACAGTGGGAGGCGAATCGGCTCAGCCGGGAGGAGTTGTGTTCCAGACATCAGTTTCCCCAGTCAGTCATTTAAGGCGTAAATTGGGTCGCACGAACCGATTACAAGACAGCAATCACCGGTTCGCAGCATCAGTCAAATGACGGCCCCGACACTTGCGAATCCCGCGCAAACAGCATACCCGCGTTTCCTCCCGTTCGTTTGGCGAAATGAAGAAAAAAAGCCGCTCGCTTTTCGCGAACGGCCTGTCGGTTGGCTGCCGGCGCGGGATCCGCCCATGCGCCGGCGTTCGCGTCAGTTGGAGCCAGCCACTTTGGGCTGGTCCTCGTACATCAGCAAGGGAGGTGCGTCGCCCGTGATGGTGCTTTCGTCGATCACGACTTTTTGCACGCCCTTGTAATTCGGCAGGTCGTACATGACATCCATCAGCGATTGTTCGAGTATCGAACGCAGGCCGCGCGCACCCGTCTTGCGCTTGATGGCCTTGCGGGCAATCGCGGACAGCGCTGCCGGCCGGATTTCCAGTTCGACGCCTTCCATCGCCAGCAGTTTCTGATACTGCTTGACCAGCGCGTTCTTAGGCTCGACCAGGATCTGCATCAGCGCGGCCTCGTCGAGCTTGGACAGCGTCGCGACCACCGGCAAGCGGCCGATCAACTCGGGGATCAGGCCGAACTTGATCAGGTCTTCCGGTTCGGTCTGCGGCAGAACCTCGCTGACGTCGCGCTCTTCCTTGCTCTGGACCTGCGCGCCGAAGCCGATGCCGGTCTTGTCCGAACGCTGCATGATCACCTTCTCCAGTCCATCGAAGGCGCCGCCGCAGATGAACAGGATGTTGGTGGTATCGACCTGCAGGAAGTCCTGGTTCGGATGCTTGCGCCCGCCTTGGGGCGGCACCGAGGCCATGGTGCCTTCGATCAGCTTCAGCAGCGCCTGCTGCACGCCCTCGCCCGACACGTCGCGCGTGATGGACGGGTTGTCCGACTTGCGCGAGATCTTGTCGATCTCGTCGATGTAGACGATGCCGCGCTGGGCCTTCTCGACCTCGTAATTGCAGTTCTGCAGCAGCTTCTGGATGATGTTCTCGACGTCCTCGCCGACATAGCCGGCTTCGGTCAGCGTGGTCGCGTCCGCGATCACGAAGGGGACGTTGAGCAGGCGTGCCAGCGTCTGCGCGAGCAGCGTCTTGCCGGAACCGGTCGGGCCGATCAGCAGGATATTGCTCTTGGAGAGCTCGACATCGTCCTTCTTGCCGAGATGCTTGAGCCGCTTGTAGTGGTTGTAGACAGCCACGGCCAGGATCTTCTTGGCCTGCTCCTGGCCAATCACATACTGGTCCAGGCTTTCGCGGATCTCGTGCGGCGTCGGCAGATCCGACTTCGCCGCGGCCGGGGCGCCCTTGTCGGCGCCGGCGGCTTCATCGCGAATGATCTCGTTGCACAGGTCGATGCATTCGTCGCAGATGAACACCGACGGGCCGGCGATCAGCTTCTTGACCTCGTGCTGGCTTTTGCCGCAGAAGGAGCAATACAGAAGCTTCTCGCTGGATGAACCTTTTTTGTCCGCCATAGGAATCGTCACATTAGCAGGGGCGCGCCAGGGCGCAGAAAGGACCTTGGCGATACGCGTCAAACGCATCATACGCCAAAACCTTTCGGGCAGCGGGCGGAACCCCCAAGGTGTGGGGGCAAACACCACAAACGAGGCGCAGGGCCTCGTTATGTGGTGTAGGCTTGGCCGTTTGAGGCCGGATCAGGGTTCGAAGCCGGCGCGCCGCGCCAAGCTCAACCGCGGCGGGCGATCACCTTGTCGATCAGGCCGTAGTCGACCGCCTGGTCGCCGCTCATGAAATTGTCCCGGTCGGTATCGCGGGCAATCTTCTCGACCGGCTGACCCGTGACCTCGGCCAGGATCGAATTCAGGCGCTCGCGCAGATAGAGGATCTCGCGCGCCTGGATCTCGATGTCCGAGGCCTGGCCACGCGCGCCGCCCAGCGGCTGGTGGATCATGATCCGCGAGTTGGGCAGCGCCAGGCGCTTGCCCTTGGCGCCGGCGGCCAGCAGGAACGCGCCCATGCTGGCGGCCATGCCCATGCACAGCGTCGACACGTCCGGCTTGATGAACTGCATCGTGTCGTACACCGCCAGACCGGCCGATACCGAACCGCCCGGCGAGTTGATGTAGAGGAAGACATCCTTGTCGGGATTCTCGCTCTCCAGGAACAGCAGCTGCGCGATCACCAGATTGGCGGTCTGGTCGTTGACTTCGCCCACCATGAACACCAGGCGCTCCTTCAGCAGGCGCGAGTAGATGTCATAGGCGCGCTCGCCCCGACCGGACTGCTCGACCACCATCGGCACCAGCCCGAGGCCCATGGTCTCCAGCGCCGAGGCTTGCGTGGTGGCGAGACGATCGAGCAAATCATTGCGGGTCATGCAGGGTTCTCCAGAATTCGGTGGCAGGCCAGTGGCCTCGGCGAAAGGCAAACAAGCCGCCCGAAGGCGGCTTTTTCTTTCGATCAGGCTTGCTGGCCGCCGTTGCCTTCGGCCGTCAGCTCTTCGAAGGACACCGGCTTGTCGATGACCTTGGCCTTCTCGCACACGAAATTTACCACGTTGTTTTCGAGCACGTAGGCTTCCATCTCGGCCAGGCGCTGCTGGTCGCCGTAGTACCAGCGCATGACTTCCTTCGGATCTTCGTAGCTCTTGGCGAACTCCTCGATCTCGGCCTTGATCTGGTCGGCCTTGGCCTCCAGGCCGTTGGCCTTGACGATCTCGGCCAGGATCAGGCCCAGCTTGACGCGGCGCTCGGCCTGCTGCGCGAACATCTCCGGCGGAATCGGCATGTCCTTGGCGTTCGGCATGCCACGCTGCTCGAGGTCGCGGCGGGCCATCTGCACCAGGCGCTCCTGGTCCTGCTCGATCAGCGCCTTGGGCACGTCCAGCTCGCTGGCCTTGATCAGCGCTTCCATGACCTGGTCCTTCAGCATCGCGTGCGTGCGGCGCTTGACCTCGCGCTCCAGGTTCTCGCGAATGTCGGCGCGCATCTTCTCGACGCTGCCGTCGGCGATGCCCAGCGACTTGGCGAAGTTGTCGTCGACCTCGGGCAGGTGAGCCCACTCGACCTGCTTCATCGTGATGGTGAATTCGGCGGTCTTGCCGGCGACTTCCTTGCCGTGATAGTCCTCGGGGAACGCCAGCGGGAACGTCTTGCTCTCGCCAACCTTCAGGCCCAGCGCGGCCTGCTCGAACTCGGGCAGCATGCGGCCTTCGCCCAGCACGAAGACGAAGTCCTCGGCCTTGCCGCCGGCGAACTCCACGCCGTCGATCTTGCCGACGAAGTCGACCGTCACGCGGTCGCCGTTCTTGGCCGCCACTTCACCGCCGCCGTCGCCGTGCTCGCCGGCTTCGCCGCGGGCGTGGTAGTGGACGCGCTGCTTGCGCAGGATCTCGATGGTCTTGTCGATCTCGGCGTCGGTGATCTCGGTCTTGGTGCGGACCACTTCGGCGGCCGACAGGTCACCGATCTTGACTTCCGGGTAGACCTCGAAGGTGGCGTCGAATGCCACTTCGTCGTCCGCCACGCCTTCGGTCTTGATCTCGAACTTGGGCTGGCCGGCGACCTTGACGTCCTGCTGCTGGGTGATGTCGAAGAACTTGCGGGCGGCCTTGTCGAAGCGCACTTCGAACTCGACCTGCTGGCCGTACTGCTTCTCGACCATCTTCATCGGCACCTTGCCCGGGCGGAAGCCGGCCATCTTGACCGTCTTCGACAGGCGAACCAGGCGCTCCTGCTTCTCCTTCTCGACCTCGGCCTTCGGAATGGCCAGGGTCACCTTGCGGTCGAGTTTGCCGAGGTTTTCAATCACATTCGACATGGTCGTCAATCCAATCCAGAAATGTTGTTGTGTTCGTCAGCGCGTTCCGCTTGCGTGCCTGCGTGCAGGGTTTTCTCCCTCAGGCCGTCGAACGGTTCGCACGCACCAGCCACGCATGAGGCACGCGGACAAGCCGCCTGAGCCCCGATCGCGAACTCGCGCAAACAAACACACCGCGCAAACGGAAAACGCGGATTATCGCACGGTTTCGATCCGGTTCCGGCAGTTTTTACCCTGACAGGGCTTGGCCGGGCCGCCCGGCGCCCTGCCCGGCATCCGGTTCAGCATCCCGCCCGGTATCCCGTTCGGCATCCTGCCCGTCGCCGCCGTGCTGCCCATGCCGCAGCGCCCGCAGCAGCAGCCGCGCCGGATCCAGCGCGTCGGCGAGATCGCTTTCCACCGGCAGCGGCTCTCCCTCGATCCGGCTGGCCAGCAGTTCGCCGGCCAGCGCCGCCCAGGTCAGCCCGCGCGAGGCGAACGCGAGCGCCACATACAGCCCCGGCAGCCGTGGCAGATCGCGCAGATGCGCGCCGCGCAGCGAGGCGGCCCGGCGCTCGCACTCGGCCTCGTCGGCCACCTGGCCGACCCACGGCAAGCGATTGTGCGAGACGCTGCGCACGCCGACATATCCGTGCAGCGCGGCGGGATCCAGCGCACTGACCGCCGCGCTCCGGTCCGGCAACAGCGCCGACAGCCGGCGCAGATTGTCGGCATGGGTCTCGACCCGTTCGACCAGCGGCCCTTCGTCCGGCTCGTAGCTGGACCCGATCCTGGCGCTGCCGTCGCCGTCGCGCGGCAGCAGGTAGCCGCTGCCCGTTACCACGCAGTCGGGCCAGCGGCCCAGGCGAGCGACATCGCCGGGCTCGAGCGTGGTCAGTTGCCCCCGTACGCGCCGGATCGGCAGATGGCGCAGCGGCAGCAGGCCGCTGGCGTGGTGCGCATTGGCGAGCACCAGCACCGGCGCCTCGGCCACCGGCCGCCCTGCCTCGTCGAATACTTGCCACCCGTCATCGGTCCGGCGCAGGGAGGCGATACGGCAGCCGAACCGTGTCTCCACGGCCGCCCCCGCCATCGCCAACTGAGCGCGGCAGACGTCGGGCGGCGCGACCCATCCCCCCTGGGGGAACCACAAGCCGCCGCGCGCCACCGTGGCGCCATGCTCGTCGGCAGCCTGCTGCGCCGACATCCAGCGTACATACTCCGCGGGGAACCCGAGTTCAGCCAGCGCGCGCTGCTGCAGCGCCGTGTCCTCGTCGTCCTGACCGACCTGCAGCACGCCGCAACCCTGCCAGCCGACCGGATGCCCGGCCTCGGCCAGCGCCTGCCAGGCCCGCAATGCATGGAGATTGCCGGCGCGCGACAGCCGCGACAGCACGCTGTCGTCCGGCGACAGATGCGGGTGCATGGCCGCCGCGCGATGCGCCGAGGTCTCGCGCGCCGGGCCGTCGTGCGCGTCGATCAGCGTCACGCGCCAGCCGCGCGCCGCCAGCCGCTCGGTCACCGCACAGCCGGCCAATCCGGCGCCGATCACGATCGCGTGGCGCCGCGTCCAGGCACCGGGCGAAGGCGGCGCATGGCGGCGCCGGCGCTCGGCCGGCACGCGCGCGACCGTCATGTCGCGCTTGCTGCCGAAGCCCGGCGCCTTGCTGACCTCGAACCCGGCCGCCTGCAGGCCGCGCCGCACGAAGCCGGCGGCCGTATAGGTCGCCAGCGTGGCGCCGGGACGCGCCAGCCGGGCCAGCCCCTTCATCACCACGGGATCCCACATGTCGGCATTGCGCGCCGGGGCGAAGCCGTCCAGATAGAAGGCATCGGCACCGACTGCCAGCCGCGGCAAGAGTGCCTGCACGTCCCCCAGCGCGAGCGTCAGCACCACCGCGCCGCCGTCGAAGGCGAGCCGATGCAGCCCCGGCAGCGCCAGGGGCCACGCGGCCTGCAACTGCTGCGCGATTGGTGCCAGCTCTTCGAGGTCGGCATGCAGCGCCGCCAGGCCTTCACGGGTAAATGGATGCTTCTCGATCGAGACGAAATGCAGGCGCGCGCAGCGGCGCGGGTCGTCGCGCCAGGCCTGCCACGTCGCCAGGAAATTGAGCCCCTGGCCGAAGCCCGTTTCGACGATGACGAATTGTTCCCGCCCCTGCCACGCCTGCGGCAGGCCATTGCCGCCGAGAAAGACATGCCGCGCCTGCGCCAGCCCGCCCTCGACGCTGTGATAGACGTCGTCATAGCGGGGCGAGTACGGCGTACCCTGGTCGGACAGGATCGGCTCGGCGGGATCGAGGGCGCGGGGCATCGGAAGAACGGAAAAACAGGACGGAGGACGACGCGGCAAGACGCTTCACGGCACGCCAGGACCGGCGCACGATCGCCGCAAAAAACGGCGCAAAAAACGGCGCAAAAAACGGCGCAAAGCCGGCCCAAAACGAGCGCAAAAGGCTGCATGACGGCCGCGGGCGCCGCGGAAGGTCGGCCGGATGGTAGCATGGCGCCCTGCTCCGCCCGCCCCTGCCATGCTCAGCTATCGCCACGCCTTCCACGCCGGCAATCACGCCGACGTTCTCAAGCACGCCATCGTCACCCATCTGCTCGATTACCTGACGCAGAAGGACAAGCCGTTCTGGTACATCGACACGCACGCCGGCGCCGGCCTTTACGCGCTCGACGAGGGCTATGCGACCAAGAAATCGGAGTTCGAGACCGGTATCGCTCCGCTGTGGCGGGCCGCCGCGGAAGGCCGCGCGCTGCCGCCGCTGCTGCAGGAATACCTGGACCAGGTGCGCACGCTGAACCCGGACGGCCGCCTCCGGCACTATCCCGGCTCGCCGTGGCTCGCCTGGCAGATGCTGCGCGACGCGGACCGGCTGCGGCTGTTCGAACTGCACAGCACCGAGATCCAGGTGCTGCGCGAGAACTTCCGCGGCGCGGGACGCCGCGTGATGCTGTACGACGGCGACGGCTTCGGCGGCATCAAGGCCATCCTGCCGCCCCCGCCGCGCCGCGCGCTGGTGCTGATCGATCCATCATACGAGGACAAGCAGGACTACGCGCGCACCGTGCAGTGCCTGCGCGATGGGCTGCAGCGCTTCGCTACCGGCACCTATGCGGTCTGGTATCCGCAGGTGCAGCGGCGCGAGTCCGCGCAATTGCCGGTCCAGATGAAGGCGCTGCCGTTCAAGGGCTGGCTGCATGCCACGCTGACGGTCAAGCACCCGGTGCCCGGCGGGCTCGGCCTGCATGGCAGCGGCATGTTCGTGGCCAATCCGCCCTGGACGCTGCGGGCGGCGCTGGAGGCGGCGCTGCCGGCGCTGGTCGAACTGCTCGGCCAGGACGCCGGCGCGACCTTCACGCTGGAAGGCGAGCAGCCCTGAGCGACGGCGCGGCGGCGTTTCGCATCACCGGCGCCGTGCAGCGCGCCGACAGCTACCGTTCGCACACGGCGGCCTGCCCGTTTCCGCTACATCATGCGGCGGGTGAACTGCCCTCGCTCGGCGCCTGCCATCAGGTCGAGGAAGGCCTCCGTGGTCATGTGGATCAGCTCCTCGTGATCCCCCGCCTCGAAATAGACCTCGGGCTGGCCAAGCAGGCTCTCGTCGATATAGGTGCGCATGCCATAGGCCATGCCGACCGGCGGGATCGCGCCCAGCACGCAGTCCTTGAACACTTCGCGCACCTCGTCCTCGCTGGCCATCGTCAGCCGGCGGCCGGTGCGTTCGCATAGCTCGGACAGATCGAGCAGGCGGGTCGACGGCATCACCGCCACCACATAGCCCGCCTCGTCCTCCAGCAATACGGTCTTGACCAGGCGATCGCCCGGCACATGGGCCGCTTGCGCGGTCGCCATGCTGCCCAGCGCATACGGGTGGCGGATGATATCGAAATGGCTGTTCTTGCTGCTCAGGCAAGTCGCCAGGGTGGTTGCCAGTGCCATGATGGTTCCCCTCTTCGAGATACAGGGATGGCGCGCACTGGCGTGAGGCGCGTGGCGCGCCGTCCGCGAATGGGGGGCGCCGGTGCAACGCTGGCCTGCGGGTATCTACTATAGGACGCGGGGGACGGGACGCGGGGACGCCCGGAACGCGGGCGGCCGCGATGGCGCCGCCACGCTGGAACGGGAAAGCCGCGGCGAACCAGCGGCGAACCAGCGGCGAATCAGCGGCGAATCAGCGAGGAGTCAGCGGGGAACCGCGGCGGATCAGCGCGGGAACGTCACGGTGCCGTGGACGGTGACGCCCGGCGGCACATGGACCGGGGCCGGCTCGACATAGACCGGGGCCGGCTGGACATAGACCGGCGCCGGGCCGTAGT
The DNA here is from genome assembly GCF_020418465.1 of Cupriavidus sp. DB3. NCBI lineage: Bacteria > Pseudomonadati > Pseudomonadota > Betaproteobacteria > Burkholderiales > Burkholderiaceae > Cupriavidus > Cupriavidus sp. DB3. Next base: position 214,477 of record NZ_JAIZPL010000002.1, read on the forward strand.
ACCCGTAGCGCGGCCCCTTGCACTTGCGTTCTTCCTTGTAGTCGCCGTTGCCCTTGAACTTGCGTTCGACCTTGCAGTTGCCGTCCCAGTACTCTTCCTTGTAGTCGCCGCCATGGTGATGACCGCGCCATTTGCCATGGCCGCTTTCGTCCTTCCACGGATCGGCGTGGACGGCCAGCGGCAGCGCGAGCAAGGCGGCGAGACAGAGGGTTTTTGCTGTAAGGGTCATGATGTTGTCCCGATTCGGGGCGGGCGCGACGGCGTTCTTCTTGTCGAGGAGCTTAGCGCCGGCGCGGATCACCGGCGAGACATCCGGTGAAACGTCGGTAAGCAAATGTTTCACCAATCACGGCGGCCGGGCGCTGCCGTACGGGAAACGAGACGATCAGGAAGTGTGGTGCGAGGGAGGGGACTCGAACCCCTACACCATTGCTGGCGTCAGGACCTAAACCTGGTGCGTCTACCAATTTCGCCACCCTCGCGGTCCAAGCGGTGCCGCCCTGACGGGAGGCTCCGCGGTCTGTCGGGCATCAAGGCCGAAAAAACAAAGGAGGCGACCGGAACTGCATGCGCCCCCCTGCTTCTCCGACCGGCCTGCGGCGTTGCACCGCTGCCCGGCAAAGACGGCGGATTGTAGCGCATGGTTCGGCGCGAATCCAGTCCCCCGGGCAGCCCATGACCAGGCTGCGATCACGCCCCGATCAAGCCCCGATCAAGCCATCACGCCGCTGGCCTCCTCCGGCCGGCGCACGCGGAACCAGGCGGCGTACAGCGCCGGCAGGAACAGCAGCGTCAGCACCGTGGCGACCAGCAGGCCACCCATGATCGCGACCGCCATCGGCCCCCAGAACACCGAGCGCGACAGCGGGATCATCGCCAGCACGGCGGCCGCCGCGGTCAGCATGATCGGCCGGAAGCGGCGTACCGCGGCCTCGACGATCGCGGTCCAGGCCGGCACGCCGGCGCGGATGTCCTGCTCAATCTGGTCGACCAGGATCACCGAGTTGCGGATGATCATGCCGACCAGCGCGGTGATCCCCAGCTGGGCAACGAAGCCCATCGGCGCCTGCAGCAGCAACAGCGTCGCCGCGGCGCCGATCAGCCCGAGCGGGCCGGTCAGGAACACCATCACCGCGCGCGAGAAGCTGTGCAGCTGCAGCATCAGCAGCGTGAAGATCAGGAACACGCACAGCGGCAGCTGCGCGGCGATCGACGCGCCCGCCTTGCCGCTCTCCTCCTCGGCGCCGGCCACGGTGATCAGGTAGCCGGCCGGCAGCTCGGCGCGCAGCTTGTCGAGCTGCGGGTTGATCTGCGCGGTCACGGTCGGTCCCTGGATGCCGTCGACCACGTCGGCCTGCACGGTCACGCCGAAATCGCGATTCTCGCGCCAGACGATGCCCGGCTCGGAACGGATGCCGATGCGCGCCACCTGCGTCAGCGGCACCGCGCGCCCGCTGGCGGTCGGCACCTGCACGTTGTGCAGATCGGCCAGCGCCTCGCGTTCGTCCCGGGCCGAGCGCATCACGATGTCGATCAGCTTGTCGCCGTCGCGATACTGGCCGACCGGCGCGCCGGTCAGCACGGTCTGCGTGACGCGGGCGATCGCATTGGTGGTCACGCCGAGCGCGCGCGCCTTTTCCTGGTCGATGTCCAGGCGCAGCACCTTGACGTTCTCGTTCCAGTTGTCATTGACGCCGACCGTATTCGGATTGGCGCTCATGATCGCCTTGACCTGATCCGCGATCCGCCGCACCCCCGCCGCCTCGGGCCCGATCACGCGGAACTGCACCGGATAGGCGACCGGCGGCCCGTTCGGCAGCAGCTTGACCCGGCCGCGCAGCTGGGGGAAGTCGCTTGCCAGCAGCGCGATGATGCGCTGGCGCAGCCGCTCGCGCACCTCGACGTCGACTGGCAGCACGATCAGCTGCACCACATTGCTCTGCGGGAAGATCTGGTCCAGCGGCAGATAGAAGCGCGGCGCGCCGGTGCCGACGAAGGTGGTGATGCTGCCGACATCGGCATCGCCGCGCAGCGCGGCCTCGAAGCGCCTGGCCTCGGCCTCGCTCTGCGCGAAGCTGGCGCCCTCGGGCAGCCACATCTCGACCATCAGCTCGGGCCGGCTGGAATCGGGGAAGAACTGCTTCTCGACGAACTGAAAGGCGAAGATGCCGAGCGCGAAGGTCCCCAGCGTGATCGCGATCACGGTCTTGCGCCAGTCCACGCACCAGTCCACCGCGCGGCGGAAGCGCGCATAGAACGGCGTGTCGAACACCTCGTGATGGCCGCCCTCGCTCGGCTTGACCTTCAGCAGCAGATAGCCCAGATACGGCGTGAAATAGACCGCCGCCAGCCACGACAGCACCAGCGCGAGCGCGGTCACCGCGAAGATGGCGAAGGTGTATTCGCCGACCGTCGAACGCGCGAGACCCACCGGCAGGAAGCCCGCGGCGGTGATCAGCGTGCCGGTCAGCATCGGCATCGCGGTCGAGGTGTAGGCGAAGGTCGCGGCCTCCATCTTGGAGAAGCCCTCCTCCAGCTTGCGCACCATCATCTCGACCGCGATGATGGCGTCGTCGACCAGCAGTCCGAGCGCGATGATCAGCGCGCCCAGCGAGACCTTGTGCAGGCCGATGTCGAACACGTTCATGAACAGGAACGTGACCGCCAGCACCAGCGGGATCGTCAGCGCCACCACCAGGCCGGGGCGCGCGTCGAGCCGCAGCGGCTTGGTGTGCAGGCCCAGCGAGATGAAGCTGACCGCCAGCACGATCACCACCGCCTCGATCAGCACGCGAACGAACTCGCCGACCGAGCGCTTGACCGCCTCGGGCTGGTCCTGCACCTGCTCCATCTCGATGCCGACCGGCAGCTGCTTGCGCAGCGTGTCGGCCTCGGCGCGCAGCGCCTCGCCCAGCGCGATGATGTCGCCGCCCTTCTCCATCGAGATGCCCAGGCCGATCACGTCCTTGCCGTTGAAGCGCATGCGCGGCGCCGGCGGATCGACATAGCCCCGATAGACGCGCGCGATATCGCCGAGACGGATGTTCGCCGCGCCGTTGGGGCCGCGCAGCACCATATTGCGCAGGTCGCCGACATCGGCGAACTGGCCCGACACGCGCACCTGCACGTTGTCGCTGGGCGTCACCAGCACGCCGCTGGCGGTCAGGTTGTTCTGCTCGGCGATCTGGTCGGCGATCGCGTTCAGGTCGAGCCCAAGCTGCGCGAAGCGGGTCTGGTTGAACTCGATATAGATCTTCTCGTCCTGCAGGCCGATCAGCGACACCTTGGCGACCGACGGCACGCGCAGCAGCTGCTGGCGCACCAGGTCGGCATATTCGCGCAGTTCCTTGTAGGTGAAGCCGTCGGCGGACAGCGCGTAGATGGTGCCGTAGACATCGCCGAACTCGTCGTTGAAGAACGGACCGCGTACGCCGGCCGGCAGCGTGCCGGCGATATCGCCGATCTTCTTGCGCACCGTGTACCAGATCTGCGCGGTCTCCTTCGCCGGCGCGTCGTCGCGCAGCTGGAAGATCACGGTGGTCTCGCCCGGCTTGGAGAAGCTGCGGATCTTGTCCGCGTAGGGGACTTCCTGCAGCTGGCGTTCGAGCTTGTCGGTGACCTGCACCGCAATCTGCTCGGCGGTGGCGCCGGGCCAGAAGGCCTGCACCACCATCACGCGGAAGGTGAACGGCGGGTCCTCGTCCTGCCCCAGCTGGAAATACGACATCAGCCCGGCCAGCAGCAACACCACCAGCAGATAGCGCGTCAGCGCCTGGTGCTCGAGCGCCCAGCGCGACAGATTGAATCGGGAATGCTCCATCGCGGCGCCCTTAGCTGCGAGCGGTCGGCGCGCTGGCCGGGGCGCTGGTGGGCGCAGGGGCCGGCGCACTGGCCGGGGCACTTGCCGGCGCGCTGGTCGGTGCGCTGGCCGGAGCAGTGGCGGGCGCAGCGGACGGAACCGCGGTACCCGTCGATCCCGGCGCCGACGCCGAAGCCGTCGCCGTCCCTGCTGCCGTGCCTGCGGCCGCGCCAGGCGCCGACGCGGACGCGACCGACTGCAGCGGCCGCACCTTCTGGCCCGGCTTGAGCAGATGCACGCCCGCGGTGACGATGGTCTGGCCCGGACGAAGTCCGCTCCTGACCTCGATCTCGTTGCCGATCGGCTGCCCCAGCGTGACCGTCACCGGCTGCACCCTGCCGGCCGCGCCGTCGTAGACCCAGACCTGGTTCGTGCCCTGCTGCTGCAGCAGCGCGGTCAGCGGCACGCGCACCGCGGGCGACGCGCCGGTCCGCACGAAGGTGACCATCGCGGTCATGCCGAACTTCAGGTCGGCGGGCGGATTGGGCACCGTGATGCGCGCCGCGTAGGTGCGCGTGACCGGGTCCGCGGCCGCGGCGATCTCGCGCACGCGGCCCGGCAGGATGCGGTCGGGCTCGGCCCAGGTCCGCACGCTGACGTCCCGGATGTCGCGCAGCCAATCGACCTGATCCTCGGGCAGGCCGATCGCGACCTCCTTCTCGGCGGTCTGCGCAACCCGCACCACCGACTGCCCGGCGCTGACCACCTGCCCCACTTCGGCATCGATCGCGGTGACCACGCCGTCGGCGTCCGCGGCCAGCACGGTATAGCCGGTCTGGTTGCTCTGCTCGCGCAGCGCGGCCTCCGCCTGGCGCAGCCGCGCGGCCGCGGCCTCGTAGCTGGCCTGGCGCCGGTTCTGCTCGGCCGCGCTGATAAAGCCCTTGGCGAACAGGTCGTTGTAGCGCTTCAGGTCGGCGGCCGCCAGGTCGCGGTCGGTGCGCGCCGCCTCGTACTGCGCGCGCGAGCCCTGCTCGGCCAGGTTCAGATCGGTCGGATCGAGCCGGGCCAGCGGCTGCCCGCGCCGCACCGTGGCGCCCACGTCGACCAGGCGCGCGGCGATCTTGCCGCCGACGCGGAAACCGAGACGGGATTCGATGCGCGGCCGCACGTCGCCGGAGAACTCGTAGGAGGACTGGCCGGTGGCGGACTGCAGCTGCAGCAGACGCACCGGCCGGACCTCCGGCGCGCGCTCGGGCTCGCGCGAGCAGCCGCCCAGCACCAGTACGGCACCGAGCAACACCGCGCCGACGATCGACGGCGAGGTCCTGAAAGCGTTGACGGCCGCGACTTCCGGCCCGGGACAAGGCACTGGCATGGGATGGCGATAAGACGGGTGCAACGGCATGACGAGAGGCGACGTGCGCCGGCACGGCCGGACTGGCGGCGAGCAGCAGCGCTGCCGCGCGACACGACGATGGCGCCGCCCCTGGGACGGCGGGCCCGGCAGTAAATAACCGGCCGGTCAGCAATATATCCAGCCGTTCGGGGTGCGTCAAACGCGACGCGACGAATGGACTGATTTGAGGACCGAAACCGGGGATTTACCCGCTATTTGGCGTCCGATGCGTGCCCGCATGCCCCCTATCGGTAGGGTGGAAAGCGGCACATGCGCGGCGTTTGCGTGGCTTCCAGGTGCCCGTGGGCGCGCCCGTGATTACAATGCTGCGGCCATGTCCAACCCCGGCGAGCCCGCCGCCGCCGACACGATCCCAATCCAGACCCCGATGCCGATGCCAACGCCGCCCTCCGCAGCCGCCCCCGACGGCCTGGCCATCGGCCACTACGAGAACTTCCCGGTCGCCAGCGTGCTGCTGCCCAGGCGGCTGCGCCGGCCGGTGGCGGTGATCTACCGCTTCGCCCGCACCGCCGACGATCTCGCCGACGAGGGCGATGCCACGCCGCAGGAGCGCCTGGCCGCGCTCGGCGCGCTGTCGGATGCGCTCGACCGCATCGACGCCGGCACCGATCCGGGCACGCCGATGATGCGCGCGCTGGCCGAGGTCATCGCCGAATACCGCTTGCCGCTGCCGCTGTTCCACGACCTGCTCGACGCCTTCCGGCAGGACGTGACCGTGCACCGCCATGCCGACTGGGACAGCCTGCTCGACTACTCGCGCCGCTCCGCCAATCCGGTCGGCCGGCTGATGCTGCATCTGTACGGCGCGGCCACGCCGGACCGCTTCGCGCGCGCCGATGCGATCTGCACCGGCCTGCAACTGGTCAACTTCTGGCAGGACGTCGCGATCGACTTCGCGCGCGGCCGCGTCTACCTGCCCGCCGACGCGATGGCGCGCCACGGCGTCGACGACGACGCGCTGGCCGAGGGCCGCTGCGACGCGCGCTGGCTGGCGCTGATGGAAGAGCTGAAGATGCGCACGGAGGCGATGCTACAATCCGGCGCTTCGCTCGCGCTGGACCTGCCGCGGACGGCGGACTGGCGCATCGGCTGGGAGTTGCGGCTGGTGGTGCAAGGCGGCCTGCGCGTGCTGGAACGCATCGAGGCCGTCGGCTACGATGTCTTCCGGCGCCGTCCGACGCTCGGGCCCGCCGACTGGCTGCTGCTGGCATGGCGGGCGGCAGCGCGCTACCGCACCGGCACCGCGCCGAGCAAGCCCGCTCATTGAGATCAGGCGTTGAACGCCGCCTGAGCCCGGACAGAGCTGGATCAAGCCGGATTGAGCCCAGATAAAGCCCCGAGTGTGTCCCTAGCGAGCCCGAGACCGGTGACGCCCGATCAGTACTGCCAAGACAAGGCCGCCCAGAGCGGCTCCAGCTTCTACTACAGCTTCCTGTTCCTGCCCCCGGAACGGCGGCGTGCCATCACCGCGCTCTATGCCTGGTGCCGCGAAGTCGACGACGTCGTCGACGAAACCCAGGACCTGACCGTCGCCCAGCAACAGCTGGCCTGGTGGCACGGCGAGCTGAACCGCCTGTTTGCCGGCGCCGCCACCCATCCGACCACGCTGGCGCTGCAGCCGCATCTGGCCTCCTGCGGCCTGACGCAGCCGATGCTCGCCGAGGTGCTGGAAGGCATGGAAATGGACCTGATGCAGACGCGCTATCTGGACGAGGCCGGCCTCGACCGCTACTGCCATTGCGTGGCCGGCGTGGTCGGCACCATGAGCGCGCGCATCTTCGGCTACCGCGACCCGCGCACGCTCGAATTCGCCGAGAAGCTCGGGCGTTCGCTGCAGCTGGTCAATATCATCCGCGACGTCGGCGAGGACGCGCGGCGCGGCCGCCTCTATCTGCCGGTCAATGTGCTGCAGCGCTTCGAGGTGCCGGCCGCCGACATCATGCAGGGCCGGCATTCGCCGCGCTTCGTCGCGCTGATGGCCTATCACGCCGATCGCGCGCGCACCTTCTACCGCGAGGCGCTGGCGCTGCTGCCCGATACCGACCGCCGCGCGCAGCGTGCGGGGCTGCTGATGGGCGCGATCTACCACGCCCTGCTCGACGAGATCGAGGCCAGCGGCTTCCAGGTATTGAACCAGCGCATCTCGCTGACACCCATGCGCAAGCTGTGGATCGCATGGAAGACGTGGATACGCAACCGCTGAGCACCGCGATGGCAGAACGCCCCGCCACGCCCGACGCAGTGTCGCCGCAAGCCGGCGGCGCGGTCGACGCTGTGGGCGCTGTGGGTGCGGTGGGTGCGGTGGGTGCGGTGGGTGCGGTGGGTGCTGTGGGTGCTGTGGGTGCTGTGGGTGCTGTGGGCGCTGCGGGCGCTGTGGGCGCTGTGGGCGCTGTGGGTGCTGCAGGCGCTGCGGATGCGGTGAGCTTGGTGGGCGCAGACGGCTCGGTGGGCATCATCGGCGGTGGCTGGGCCGGCATGGCCGCCGCGCTCGAACTGGCGCAGGCCGGCCGCGTGGTCCATGTGTTCGAAGCCGCGCCGGTGCTGGGCGGCCGCGCGCGCCGTGTCGCCCGCCGCCATCCGCAGGTCGCGGGCGAACTCGACAACGGCCAGCATCTTCTGCTCGGCGCCTATCGCCATACCCTTGCCCTGATGCGCCGCGCCGGCGTCGATCCCGATGCCGCGCTGCTGCGGCTGCCGCTGCAGATGGCCTACGCCGACGGCTGGCGGCTGCAGGCGCCGCGCCTGCCCGCGCCCTGGCATCTGGTCGGCATGGGCCTGACCGCGCGCGGGCTCGGCTGGCATGAGCGCGCGGCGTTGGCGAAGGTGCTGTCGCTGCTGCGCGCGGACGACGAAGCCGAGCACGCCGACGGCGCCGCCTCTGCCGCCTCTGCCGCCTCTGCCGCCTCTGCCGCCTCTGCCGCGCCCGCCACGTCCACCACGTCCACAACGTCCACAACGTCCACGACGTCCTCGACCTCCGTCCCCTCTGCCGACTCCACCGACTCTGCCGGCGAGACCGTTGCCGCATGGTTGGCGCACGCGCCGCCCGCGCTGCAGCAGCGGCTGTGGTTCCCGCTGTGCGTGGCCGCGCTGAACACGCCGGCCGAGCAGGCCGATGCCCGCGTGTTCCGCCGCGTGCTGCGCGACAGTCTGCTGGCGGCGCGCGACGACAGCGACATGCTGGTGCCGCGCTGGGACCTGAGCCGGCTGTTCCCCGAAGCCGCCGCGCAGGCGATCGTGGCCGCGGGCGGCACGGTCCGGACCGGCGCCGCGGTGCAGACGATCGCGCGGAGCGCGCGCGGCTGGGTGCTGCGGACCGCCTCCGGCCAGCAGGAGGTCGCGCAGCTGATCATCGCCACCGCGCCGCGGCAGGCGGCACGGCTGCTGGCGCAGATATCGCTGGGCCCGGACCAGGCCGCGCACCCGGTCGCGCACCACGCGGCCGCACTGAAGGCCGCCGCCGCGACGCTGCACGCCTTCGACCATGTGCCGATCGTCACGCTGTATCTGAACGTCGGCGCGCTGCGTCTGCCGCGTCCTTTCCTGGCGCTCGACGCCAGCGCCGCCGCGCCGGGGCAATTCGTCTTCGATCGCGCCGCGCTGTCCAGCGAGGACCACGGCGCCTTGCAGGACCCAGCCCGCGACAACGTCTGGTCGGTCGTCATCAGCGCCGCCGACGATGCCGCCGCGCTGCCGCAGGGCGAGCTGGCGCGGCGCGTGCGCGCGCAACTTGCCGCGCAACTGGCGCCCGTCATACCCGATGCCGCGCGCCTTGCCGAAGCGCGCGGCGAGTTCGTGATCGCCGAACGCCTGGCCACGTTCCGCTGCGTGCCCGGCCTGGCGCGTCCCGGCAACGATATCGGCGTGCCGGGTCTGGCGCTGGCGGGCGACTATACCGACGGGCGGGCCGAACCGGGCGGAGCTTGCGGCGCCTATGGCCCCTACCCGGCCACCATCGAAGCGGCGACGCGCAGCGGCTCGGCGGCCGCGGCGCTGCTGCAACGCGAACGCGTGCCGTCCGCCCCGACGGCATGACTCCCCTTTTCACCGACGTACCGAAGAGCCAGCACATGCATTCCCCCTCTCCTTCCCTGGGCCAGTCCATTCTCGATGCCGCCGACGCGCTCGCGCGCTTCTCCGATATGGAAGGCGGCCTGACCTGCGCCTATCTGACGCCGGCTCACCGCGCCGCGGCGGCCATGCTCGCCGAGCGCATGCGCGCGGCCGGCATGCAGGTGCGCGTCGATGCGATCGGCAACGTGATCGGCCGCTACGAGGCCGATCCGTCGGCCGGTCCCGACGCGAAGGTGCTGATGACCGGCTCGCATTTCGACACGGTGCGCAACGGCGGCCGCTATGACGGGCGCCTGGGCATCCTGTTGCCGATCGCGGTGGTCGGCGCGCTGAACGAGGCCGGCATCCGGCTGCCCTATCACTTCGACGTGGTGGGCTTCGCCGAGGAGGAAGGGCTGCGTTTCAAGACCAGCTTCCTGGCGAGCAGCGTGCTCGCCGGCCGCTTCGATCCGGCGCTGCTGGCGCGCGCCGACGCCGACGGCATCACGCTGGCGCAGGCGCTGGCCGAATCCGACCTGCCGGGCCGCGGCGATCCCGATGCGCTGCGCGCGGCGGCGGTCGATCCGGCGACGCTGCTCGGCTTCGTCGAAGTGCATATCGAACAGGGACCGGTACTGCTGCACCATGACCTGCCGCTGGGCATCGTCACGCAGATCGCCGGCAGCAGCCGCTTCCAGGTGCGCGTCGAAGGGCTGGCCAGCCATGCCGGCACCACGCCGATGACGATGCGCAAGGATGCCGCCGCGGCGGCCGCCGAAATGGTGCTGCTGGTCGAGTCGCGCTGCGGCCAGGCGCCGACGCTGGTCGGCACGGTCGGCCAGCTGCAGGTGCCGAACGGCTCCAGCAACGTGATTCCGGCCGCGTGCCACTTCTCGATGGATATCCGCGCCGGCGAGGACGCGGTGCGCGAGGCCGCGATCGCCGATATCGTCGCCGGCATCGAGGCGATCGCGGCGCGGCGCGGTGTGCGTGCGGAGGTGGAACGGGTGCCGCCGGTCAACAACGCGCCGTGCGCGCCGTGGCTGCGCGCGCAGTTCGCGGCGGTGCTGAACAAGCGCGGGCTGCAGGCCTTCGAGCTGCCGTCGGGCGCCGGGCACGATGCGATGATGATGCAGCGGATCACCGATGTGGCGATGCTGTTCGTCCGCTGCGGCAACGGCGGCATCAGCCACAACCCGCTGGAGACGATCACCGCCGAGGATGCGCAGCTGGCGGCGGAGGTGTTTGTCGATTTCCTGCGGCATTTCAAGCCGCGGTGATCGGCGCCGCGCGGATGGAGCCATCGCTGGCTTTGCGCTTGCGCGGGAGGGAAAAGACCGCGGGCATGGGCGAAGGCAGGGCGGATGCCATTGCCGCTCAGTTGCCCTGGTACATCTCCCTGCTGATGTCGTAGAGGCTCTGCCGCAGCTTGCGCCGTTCGTCGGCCGACAGCTTGCCGCCGCGGCCCGGCCGCTCGCCGGCCTCGCGCTCGGCGCGCTGGCGGTTGGCGCGGCCCCGGGTCTCGCGCGGCGGGGGGCGCTCGCGGTCCTTGCGCGCATGCCCCGGATAGCCCTCCGCGCCCCGGCCCGGATGGCGCCCGTGCCCCTGCAGCAGCGCGCCGAGTCCCGGCGACTGCGCGGACGCGCTGGCGGCATGCAGCAGCATCGACGGCAGCAGCAGCGCAAGCAGGGCTCCGGCGACACGGCGTCGGGCGCCGGAGGCGCGGCGCGGTTCGGACCGGGTGGATTTCGCTTTCATTGATAATGGCGGTCTGGGGCTTGCCCGGTTCGGGCTTCCGCTGGACGACGCCAGAGGCTCCCGGATCGAGGCTGACCGATTTGCCCTTTGCGGGCAGCGCGCAGTGTAAACGCTGCCCGCTGTGCACTTGGCGAGCCGCAAGGTAAAGTATGTAACCTTTTGTTAAGCCATTTTGACCCCTAGCGAGACTCGCTAAGATTAGCGCCATGGAAAATACCAGCCACAAGATTCTCGTCGTGGACGACGACCCCCGTCTCCGCGATCTGCTGCGCCGCTATCTCGGCGAGCAAGGCTTTACCGTGCTGGTCGCGGAAAACGCCACCGCCATGAACAAGCTCTGGCTGCGCGAGCGTTTCGACCTGCTCGTGCTCGACCTGATGATGCCGGGCGAAGATGGTCTGTCGATCTGCCGCCGTCTGCGCGGCGCCAACGACCAGACCCCGATCATCATGCTGACGGCCAAGGGCGAGGACGTGGACCGCATCGTCGGCCTCGAGATGGGCGCCGACGACTATCTGCCCAAGCCGTTCAACCCGCGCGAACTGATCGCGCGCATCCACGCGGTGCTGCGCCGCAAGGGCCCGGCCGAAGTGCCCGGCGCCCCGTCGGAAACGCCGGAGACCTTCGCCTTCGGCGATTTCGTGCTGAACCTGGCCACGCGCACGCTGACCAAGAACGACGAGGAAATCACGCTGACCACCGGCGAGTTCTCGGTGCTCAAGGTGTTCGCCCGCCATCCGCGCCAGCCGCTGTCGCGCGAGAAGCTGATGGAAATGGCGCGCGGCCGCGAATACGAAGTGTTCGACCGCAGCCTGGACGTACAGATCTCGCGCCTGCGCAAGCTGATCGAACCCGATCCGGGCAATCCGCGTTTCATCCAGACCGTCTGGGGGCTGGGCTACGTCTTCATTCCCGATGGCGTGAAGTAAGTCCCGGCCGTTATCGTGGCGACCGTGATACGCCGCACGGCCACGCGTTTCTTCGGTTCGCTGTTCTGGCGGACCTTCATGCTGATCGCGCTGCTGCTGGCCATTTCGCTGGGCATCTGGTTTCAGAGCTACCGGCTGTTCGAACGCGCCCCGCGCGCGCAGCAGATCGCGATGCAGGTGGTCAGCGTGGTCAAGCTCACGCGCGCGGCCCTGCTCTATTCCGACCCCGCGCGGCGTCGCTTCCTGCTGCTCGACCTGGTGCAGAACGAAGGCATCAAGGTCTATCCGCGCGAGCGCGACGACGACTTCACCACGCCCACCGCGAACCCCTTCCTGACCCAGCTGGTGCAGCAGGAAATCCGCAGCCGTCTGGGCGGCGATACCGTGATCGCGACCACGGTCAACGACATTCCGGGCGTCTGGGTCAGCTTCGAGATCGAGGGCGACGACTACTGGGTGGCGATCAGCCCGGAGCGCTTCGAACGCGTGCCCGGACTGCAATGGCTGTGGTGGACCGTGGCGGCGGTGCTGCTGTCCATCTTCGGCTCGGCCTTCATCACGGCGCGGGTCAACCGGCCGCTCAAGCGGCTGGCCGATGCCGCGCGCGCGATCGGTTCGGGGGGCGATCCCCCGCCGCTGCCCGAGCGCGGCGCCAGCGAGGTCGCGCAGGCCAATCACAGCTTCAACCAGATGGTGCGCGACTTGCGCCAGCTCGACGACGACCGCGTGGTGATGCTGGCCGGCATCTCGCACGACCTGCGCACGCCGCTGACGCGGCTGCGACTCGAGACCGAGATGTCCCCGGTCGACGACACCACGCGCGAGGCGATGATCGCCGACATCGAGCAGATGGACGCGATCATCGGCCAGTTCCTGAACTACGCGCGCCCCGCGCAGGAGAGCAGCGAGCCGGTGGACCTGTCCTCGCTGGTGCGCGACGCGGTGAACGTCTATGCCGCGCACGACGACATCCGCATCCGCGTGCATGCGCCCGAGCCGGTGATGGCGATGGCCAACCGGATGGAGGTCCAGCGTATCCTCGACAACCTGGTCGAGAATGCGCGCCGCTATGCCAAGCATCCCGACAGCGGCATCGCCGAGGTCGAGATCACCACGCGCAACCATGACAAGGAGGCGATGCTGGTGGTGGCCGATCATGGCGACGGCGTGCCCGAGGCCCAGCTGCCGCTGCTGACGCGGCCGTTCTACCGGCTCGACGCGGCGCGCAGCGAGGCCAAGGGCGCGGGGCTGGGCATGTCGATCGTCAACCGGATCATGCAGCGCAACGGCGGCCGCCTGGTGCTGACCAATCGGCCGTCGCCGGGCAGCGGCCTGGTGGTCAGCGCGTGTTTCCGGCGCGCGTGATGCAGGCCCGATGCAGGCCCGATGCAGGCCCGATGCGAACCTGATGAACGCCTGACTCGCTTCTGACTCACGGCAGATGAGCGCCCGAAACGCGCCGCGTCGCCGTTCCGTCATCGCGATCGTGTATCGTTGCCGGACGGCGCAAGCCGGCGTGCCATGCCGCTTTCGCGCCGTCCCTCGCAGCTCGGCCGGCTATCGGGCTCTTTGAGATTTTCAATTAGCCGTGCCGGACAGGATGCTGCATACTTCCCATTCGTTGCGTGGCACGCGCAGCGGCCCGAGAAAATCGTCTTCGACGATGGCCGTTTGCGATGCCCCGCTGGCGTCTGTTCAACCGTATCCAGGAGAAGTCCATGAAGACCGTTGGTGACAAGCTCGAACCGTTCCACGTCGTCGGTGTCAAGCCGGGTTTCAACGCCCACGAAGAAAACGGCCAGTCGGCCTTTGAAGACATCACCGAGAAGTCGTTCGAAGGCAAGTGGAAAATCATCTACTTCTACCCGAAGGACTTCACCTTCGTGTGCCCGACCGAAATCGTGGCCTTCGCCAAGCTGAACCAGGACTTCGCCGACCGCGACGCTGTCGTGCTGGGCGGCTCGACCGACAACGAGTTCGTCAAGCTGGCATGGCGCCGTGAACACAAGGACCTGAACAAGCTGAACTCGTGGCAGTTCGCCGATACCACCGGCTCGCTGATCGACCAGCTGGGCGTGCGCGAGAAGGATGCCGGCGTTGCGCTGCGCGCCACCTTCATCGTCGACCCGGACAACACCATCCAGCACGTGTCGGTGAACAACCTGAACGTCGGCCGTAACCCGGACGAAATCCTGCGCATTCTGGACGGCCTGCAGACCGACGAGCTGTGCCCGTGCAACCGCGCTGTCGGCGGCGCCACGCTGTAATTCGCGCCTTGTCGATGTTGCCGGCGGCATCGCCGCCGGCAACGCGCCCCAGTGCGCACCGAAACCCGCCCACGCGGGTTTTTTTCGCCCAAAGCGATAGGAGAATTTGATGGAATTCCTCAACACGATCAAGAATCTCATTCCCGACTATGCGAAGGACATCCGCCTGAACCTGGACGGCACCATCGCACGCTCCTCGCTGGAGGGCAACGATGCGGTGGGCGTCGCGCTGGCCGCCGCCTTCGCCGCCAAGAGCAAGATCATCGTCGACGCGATCCGCAACGCCGGCGTGCTGTCGCCCGAAGAGCTGAACGGCGCGCTGACCGCGGCCGCGCTGATGGGCATGAACAATGTCTGGTATCCGTACGTCGAGATGGCCGCCGATCCCGATCTGGCAAGCCAGCCCGCCGGCCTGCGCATGAATGCGTATGCGACCCACGGCGGCGTCGACAAGCGCCGTTTCGAGATGTACGCGCTGGCCGCGTCGATCGTCGGCAAGTGCCACTTCTGCATCCGCTCGCACTACGAGCTGCTGAAGAACGAACAGGGCATGACCTCGCAGCAGCTGCGCGATGTCGGCCGTATCGCCGCCGTGATCACGGCCGCGGCCAACGTGATCGCCGCCGAGTAAGGCGGCACACGCCGAGGGCTTCTGCAGGCCTCGCCAGGCCACGGCAGTCCTTGCGAGGGTTTTCTACGGGCCCTTGCCGATGTTTGTCATGTTCGTCGATGGCCGCCCCGCGCGGCCATCGGCATTTCAGGCCCCGCGAACCCGACTCCGCGTCCGCCGCGCGCCCCGCCCGCGTCCGCATTTCTCCGACTGCATTTGTGCACGGTCCGGCCTACAATCGAGGCAGATTCTGCTTCGCGGACCATCATGAGCCAACTGCCCTCGCCCTCCTCGCCGCATTTCCACTATCGTCTCGCCACGGCTTCCGACTGGGGCCAGATCGCCGCGGTCACGCAGGAAGCGTATGCGCAGTACGAGCTCGAAATCATGGAGGACTGCCGCGCGTCGTTCCAGCAGGGCATGCGCTCGGTGCTGGCGACCAATACTTCCGATATGGAATGGTGGGTTGCCGAGACCGATCACGGCATCAGCGGCGCGGTGCTGTTCTGCCATCCCGGCGCGACGCTGCAGGCCCTGGACGGCAGCACGGTGACGCTGGCCCTGCCCGAGGCGCGGCTGCTGTCGGTCAGCCCGCAGGCGCGCGGCCTGGGTCTCGGCCGCACGCTGATGCAGATCTGCATCGAGCGTGCGCGCGATATCGGCGCGCAGGCGCTGGTGGTGCGCACCATGCCGGAAATGGGCGCCGCCAACCGCCTGTGCCAGCAGATGGGCTTCGTCAAACGGACCGAGGCCGGTGCGCGCTCCGGCCCGCTGGAACGGCTGGTCGACTACGTCTACGCGATCGAGCCGAAGGAAGCCGACGCGCCGCAGCCGGGCCTGTAACGGCCGGCAGGCCCGCACGACGGCGCCGCGCAGCACGTCCAGTCCTGTGGCGCGACGACGGCGCCGCGCGGCCTGCTCGGTCCTGCCGGTGAGACGATGCCCCCCCGCAGCCTGCTCAGTCCTGCGGCGCGACGATCGCGCCGCGCCACAGCAGCACCACCGCCTGCGCGACGATCCCTTCCTGGCGCCCTTCGAAGCCCAGCTTCTCGTTGGTCTTGGCCTTGACGTTGCAGCGCCCGGCCGCGATACCCAGATCCTCGGCCAGATTGGCCACCATCGCCCCGATATGCGGCGCCAGCTTCGGCGCCTGCGCGATCACCGTCGCATCGACATTGCCGACTTCGAAACCGGCCTCGCGCACGCGCCGCACGGCCTCGCGCAGCAGCGCGCGGCTGTCGGCGCCGGCAAAGGCCGGATCGGTATCGGGGAAATGCCGGCCGATGTCGCCCAGCCCCGCGGCCCCGAACAGGGCGTCGGTGATCGCGTGCAGCAAGGCATCGGCGTCGGAATGGCCGAGCAGGCCGCGATCGTGGGGGATCTCCACGCCGCCGAGCACCAGCTTGCGGCCCGGCACCAGCGCGTGCACGTCGTAGCCTTGTCCCACGCGGATATCGAAGGGCATCATCGCGATCGGTCTCCAGAAGAACCAGCAGAAGGGGCGGCGGACGGGCCGCCGAGCAGGACTTCGGCAAGCGCGAAGTCCTCGGGATAGGTCACCTTGAAATTGCGCAGCGAGCCGTTGACGAGCCGCGGCTTCAGGCCCAGCCGCTCGATCGCGCTGGCCTCGTCGGTCACGACCGCGCCGCTGGCGAGCGCGTCTTCCAGCGCCTGGCGCAGGACGCCGACGCGGAACATCTGGGGCGTCTGCGCCTGCCACAGCCCTTCGCGCGGCACGGTGCCGCCGATGCGGGACGGCTGCGAGCGCTGCAAGGAGTGCGAGGACTGCGAGGGCTGGGACGGCTGGGAAGATTGCGACGGCTCGCTCGGCTGCGGCTCGGCCTCGGCACGCTTGAGCGTATCGGGCACCGGCACCGCCAGGATGCCGCCGATCGCCGCGTCGGGGCCGTCGCCATCGTCCCCTTCCACCGCGCGGATCAGCGTCTCGATCATCAGCGGCGTCAGCCCCGGCCGCGCGGCATCGTGCACCAGCACCCAGTCCTGATCCTCGGCGCCCAGCTGGACCAGATGCCGCAGCCCGTTGAGCACCGATTCATGGCGCGACTGGCCGCCGACGAAGGCGGTATCGAAGCGCAGGCCGGCAAAGGCCGCCGAGCCGAAGCGCGCCTCCAGCGGCAGATCGTCGGGCGCGAGCACCAGCGCGGTGGCGCTGATCGACTCGCACGCCGAGAACGCGGCCAGCGCGTACCAGATCATCGGATGGCCGGCCAGCTCGCGATACTGCTTGGGCAGGCCGGCGCCCGCGCGGCTGCCGCTGCCGGCACAGGGAATCAGGGCAAAACGTCGTTCGGACATGCGGCGGACTGACGGATCAAGGGAAGGCACGAAAGCGGCCGGTATGCACCAGGCGTGGAGCCGGCGTGCAGCCGGAATGCAGCCGGCGCGCAGCGAGCATTGCACCGGGAATGCGGCGCCGGTATGCGACGCCGGATGGCCGGGCGCTGCGCATTCTATAATACGACCCTCTTCTCGACACCCCCGCCCGCGCTGCCGGCGGGGTGTCGTCGTTTGAACCGAACCGCTTTATGTCCGACGCCAAATCGCCTTCCGCGCTCCCCGTTTCCACTCAGCTGCCGCTGGTCAAGGCCGGCCAGCGCCATCAGGTCGCCGGCCTGCACGGCTCGGCCGATGCGCTGGCCCTGGCCGCCTATGCCCGCGCCCACCACGGCCAGATGCCGATGCTGGCGGTGATGTGCGCCAACGCGGTCGACGCGCAGCGGCTGGCCGACGAGATCCCGTGGTTCGCACCGGAGCTGCGCGTGCGCGTGCTGCCCGACTGGGAGACCCTGCCCTACGACAGCTTCTCGCCGCACCAGGACCTGGTGTCGGAGCGCCTGGCGACGCTGCACGACATCCAGACCGGCCAGTGCGACGTGATGCTGGTGCCCGCGCAGACCGCGCTGTACCGGCTCGCGCCGCCGGCGTTCCTCGCCGCCTATACCTTCTTCTTCAAGCAGGGCGAACGGCTTGACGAGGCCGCGCTGAAGGCGCAGTTCACGCTGGCCGGCTACGAGCATGTCAGCGCCGTGATGCGGCCCGGCGAATACAGCGTGCGCGGCGGCCTGATCGACCTGTTCCCGATGGGCTCGGCGCTGCCGTACCGGATCGACCTGTTCGGCGACGAGATCGAGACCATCCGCGCGTTCGATCCGGACACGCAGCGCAGCCTCTATCCGGTCAAGGAGGTGCGCCTGCTGCCCGGCCGCGAGTTTCCGCTCGACGAGGCCGCGCGCACCGCGTTCCGCGGCCGCTGGCGCGAGGTGTTCGAGGGCGACCCGAGCAAGTCGCCGATCTACAAGGACATCGGCAACGGCGTGCCGTCGGCCGGCATCGAGTACTACCTGCCGCTGTTCTTCGACGCGGCGGCGACGCTGTTCGACTACCTGCCGGCCGGCACGCAGCTGGCCTATGTCGGCGCGATCGACGAGGCGATCCGCCGCTTCTGGACCGATACGCAGCAGCGCTACGACTTCATGCGGCACGATCGCGAGCGGCCGCTGCTGCCGCCCGCGCAGCTGTTCCTGAGCGAGGAGCAGTTCTTCAGCGCCGCCAAGCCGCTGGCGCGGCTGGTGCTGCAGCAGGGCCCGGCCGGCGCCGACGCCGCTCCGCTGTCGGCCCCGCTGCCCGACGTCTCGGTCAATCGCCGCGCCGAGGACCCGCTGGTCAATCTCGAGGCGCTGCTGCTGCGCAAGCAGGCGCGCGTGCTGATGTGCGCCGATTCGGCGGGCCGCCGCGAGACGCTGCTGCAGTTGTTCGCCGACAGCGGCCTGCGTCCGCATCCGGTCGAGGACTGCGCGGCCTTCCTCGCCGGCGACGCGCCGTTCGGGATCGCGGTGGCGCCGCTGCAGAGCGGCTTCGCGTTGCCGCCGATGGACGGCCAGCCGGGCCTGGCCTTCGTCACCGAGGCCGAGCTCTATGCGAATACCGCGCGCCGCGCCGGCCGCCGCAAGCAGGAGCAGGCCAGCAGCGTCGACGCGATGGTGCGCGACCTGGCCGAGCTGAAGATCGGCGACCCGGTCGTGCACAGCGAACACGGCATCGGCCGCTACCAGGGCCTGGTCACGCTCGACATGGGCCAGGGCGACGAGGAATTTCTGCATCTGGACTACGACAAGGGCAGCAAGCTGTATGTGCCGGTCCACCAGCTGCACGTGATCTCGCGCTATTCGGGCGCCGATCCGGATACCGCGCCGCTGCATTCCCTCGGCTCCGGCCAGTGGGAACGCGCCAAGCGCCGCGCCGCGCAGCAGATCCGCGATACCGCGGCCGAACTGCTGAACCTGTACGCGCGCCGCGCGCTGCGCGAGGGCCATGCCTTCGCGCTGTCGCCGAAGGACTACGAGACCTTCGCCGAGAGCTTCGGCTTCGAGGAAACGCCTGACCAGGCCGCGGCAATCGCCGCGGTGATCGCCGACATGACCTCGGGCAAGCCGATGGACCGGCTGGTCTGCGGCGACGTCGGCTTCGGCAAGACCGAGGTGGCGCTGCGCGCGGCCTTCGTCGCGGTGATGGGCGGCAAGCAGGTGGCGATGCTGGCGCCGACCACGCTGCTCGCAGAGCAGCATTTCCAGACGCTGTCGGACCGCTTCGCCGACTGGCCGGTGCGGATCGTCGAGCTGTCGCGCTTCAAGACGAAGAAGGAGGTCGACGCGGCAATCAAGCAGATCAACGACGGCACCGTCGATATCGTGATCGGCACGCACAAGCTGCTGTCCGACGACGTGCGCTTCCAGCGGCTGGGGCTGGTCATCATCGACGAGGAACACCGCTTCGGCGTGCGCCAGAAGGAAGCGCTGAAGACGCTGCGCGCCGAGGTCGACGTGCTGACGCTGACCGCGACGCCGATCCCGCGCACGCTGGGCATGGCGCTCGAAGGGCTGCGCGACTTCTCGGTGATCGCCACCGCGCCGCAGAAGCGGCTGGCGATCAAGACCTTCGTGCGGCGCGAGGAAGACGGCGTGCTGCGCGAGGCCATCCTGCGCGAGCTCAAGCGCGGCGGCCAGGTCTACTTCCTGCACAACGAGGTCGAGACCATCGAGAACAAGCGCGCGCGGCTGGCCGAGCTGGTGCCCGAGGCACGCATCGCGGTGGCGCACGGGCAGATGCACGAGCGCGAGCTGGAACGCGTGATGCGCGATTTCGTCGCGCGGCGCGCCAACATCCTGCTGTGCACGACCATCATCGAGACCGGCATCGACGTGCCGTCGGCCAACACGATCCTGATCCACCGCGCCGACAAGTTCGGCCTGGCGCAGCTGCACCAGCTGCGCGGCCGCGTCGGCCGCTCGCACCACCAGGCCTACGCCTATCTGCTGGTGCACGATCCGGAAGGGCTGACCAGGCAGGCACAGCGCCGGCTCGAGGCGATCCAGCAGATGGAGGAGCTCGGTTCGGGCTTCTACCTGGCGATGCACGACCTGGAAATCCGCGGCGCCGGCGAGGTGCTGGGCGACAAGCAGTCGGGCGAGATCCACGAGATCGGCTTCCAGCTGTACACCGACATGCTGAACGCCGCGGTCAAGGCGCTGAAGGCGGGCAAGGAGCCGGACCTGATGGCGCCGCTGGCGGCCACCACCGAGATCAACCTCGGCACGCCGGCGCTGCTGCCGAGCGACTACTGCACCGACGTGCACGAGCGGCTGTCGCTGTACAAGCGGCTGGCCAACTGCGAGCGTCCCGAGCAGGTCGACGATATCCACGAGGAGCTGGTCGACCGCTTCGGCCGCCCGCCCGCGCAGGCGCAGGCGCTGATCGAAACGCACCGGCTGCGCATCGCGGCGGTGCCGCTGGGCGTGCGCAAGATCGACGCCGGCGAGGCCTCGATCAGCGTGCAGTTCGTGCCGAATCCGCCGATCGATGCGATCCGCATCATCGACCTGGTGCAGAAGAACCGGCATATCAAGCTGGCCGGACAGGACAAGCTGCGCATCGAGGCGAAAATGCCCGACGTGGCGGTGCGCGCGCAGACGATCAAGCAGACGCTGCGGCAGCTGGCTTGAGGGGCGGCGGAGGCCGGTTGCCCTCTCGCCGACGCTCTGCCCGACCCTCTCGCCGGCCCTCTGCCCGACCCTCTTGCCGACCCTCTTGCCGACCCTCTTGCCGACCCTCTTGCCGACCCTCTTGCCGACCCTCTTGCCGACCCTCTTGCCGACCCCCTCGCCGACCCTCTGCCCGACCCTCTCCCGCATGCGGGAAAGGGAGCCGGTTTGCGGCGCTTCGGCATAAGCCGACGCCGGCAGCAGGCTCCCCTCTCCCGCCCAGCGGGAGAGGGG
Organism: Cupriavidus sp. DB3; assembly: GCF_020418465.1. NCBI lineage: Bacteria > Pseudomonadati > Pseudomonadota > Betaproteobacteria > Burkholderiales > Burkholderiaceae > Cupriavidus > Cupriavidus sp. DB3. Next base: position 235,603 of record NZ_JAIZPL010000002.1, read on the forward strand.
TCGGGGGAGAGGGCTCGCGGAGCGGCAAAGTGGACCCCGGCACATATCCGGGTGTAGGATCGGACATCCCTCAGCGTGATCCTGCCGCATGTCAGCCCATACCCCTGCCCCCGCCGACGCCCTCACCGACGCCACCACGGACGCCCTCGCCGACGCCCCCGAACACTCCGCCCTCGACTGGACCCGCCGGCTGATCGAGTTCGACACCACCAGCCGCGAGTCCAATCTCGGCCTGATCGAAACGGTGCGCGACCACTTCGTGGCCCAAGGCCTGAAGCCCCACCTGAGCTACAACCCGCAGCGCAACAAGGCCAACCTGCATGTGACCGTGCCCGCCGCCGACGGCAGCGAGCAGCGCGGCATCGTGCTGTCGGGGCATACCGACGTGGTGCCGGTGGACGGCCAGGACTGGAGCACCGATCCGTTCCGCCCGGCGCTGCGCGACGGCAAACTCTACGGCCGCGGCGCCTGCGACATGAAGGGCTTCATCGGCACCAGTCTCGCGCTGCTGCCCGCGCTGCTGCAGGCACGGCTGCGCGAACCGGTGCACTATGCGCTGTCGTTCGACGAGGAGGTCGGCTGCATGGGCGCGCCCTATCTGATCGACGACCTGCGCGAGCGTGGCATCCAGCCGGCCGGCTGCATCGTCGGCGAGCCGACCAGCATGCGGGTGATCGTCGCCCACAAGGGCATCAACGCCTATCGCTGCTGCGTCAGGGGCCAGGCCGCGCATTCGTCGCTGACGCCGCGCGGCGTCAATGCGATCGAATACGCGGCGCGGCTGATCTGCTTCATCCGCGACCTGGCCGACGAGTTCCGCGCCAAGGGCCCGTACGACGAGGCCTTCGACGTGCCCTTCACCACCGCGTCGACCGGCACCATTCAGGGCGGCATCGCGCTGAACACGATCCCGGCGCTGTGCGAGTTCGTATTCGAGTACCGCAACCTGCCGGGCGTCGATCCGGAAGCGATCCGCGCGCGCATCGAGGCCTATGCCAACGACGTGCTGCTGCCCCGCATGCGCGCCGAGCATGCCGACGCGGACCTGAGCATCACGCGCATCGCCGCGGCGCCGGCGCTCGACGCCGCCGAGCGCGACGCCATCACGCAGCTGGTGCGCGCGCTGACCGGCGACAACGCGATCAGCAAGGTGGCCTACGCCACCGAGGGCGGCCTGTTCCAGCGCGCCGGCATCCCGGCCGTGGTCTGCGGGCCCGGCGACATCCAGCAGGCCCACAAGGCCGACGAGTTCGTCGCGCTGGAGCAGCTCGCCCAATGCGAGGCCTTCCTGCACAAGGTCGTCGACAGCCTGCGCATCGCGGCCTGACGGTTCGCGCCGGCACGCCGGCACGGCGGCGCACCAGCACGCCAGCACACCAAAGACATCCACTCCCGGAGGCGCATCGCGCCTTCTCACCGATGGCCTGAACGGCCGGGCCGCCGATGGCCCGGCCGCATCGACAAGGGGCACGCAGAGGCCCCGTTGCAACGCGAGCCGCAACGTCGACCGCAATGTCGGCCGCCGTATCGGCAGCAACACCGACCACAACGACATCAAAGGAGAACTCGACATGGCAGCACGCCGCTCCCCCGCTTTCGCCCGCTCCCGACGCTTCCTGCCGCTGCCGGCCGCCATCCCGGCGCTGGCCGCCGCGGCCAGCCTGCTGTGCGGCTCGGCACTGGTCTCGCCTGCGCTGGCGCAGACCGCGCCGCCGGCCACATCGGCTACAACGCCGTCCGCGGCCTCGCCGGGCCAGGCGAGCACCGGCGATCCCGCGCTGCACGCGCAGATCGAGGCGCGCGCCAAGGCAGCCGAGGCGCGCCTGATCGCCTGGCGCCGCGACATCCACCAGCATCCCGAACTCGGCAACTACGAGACGCGCACCGCGAAGCTGGTGGCCGATCATCTGCGCAAGCTCGGCATGGAGGTCAAGACCGGCGTGGCCAAGACCGGCGTGGTCGGCCTGCTCAAGGGCGGCAAGCCGGGGCCGGTGGTGGCGCTGCGCGCCGACATGGACGCGCTGCCGGTCAAGGAGCGCGTCGACGTGCCGTTCGCCTCGAAGGCCAAGGGCAAGTACCTCGGCAAGGAGGTCGACGTGATGCACGCCTGCGGCCACGACACCCACGTCGCGATTTTGATGGCGACCGCCGAGGTGCTGGCCGGCATGAAGGACCAGCTGCCCGGCACGGTGAAATTCATCTTCCAGCCGGCCGAGGAAAGCCCGGCGGACATCGAACCGGACGGCACCAATATCTGGGGCGCCAAGCAGATGGTGGCCGAGGGCGTGCTGGAGAACCCGAAGGTCGATGCGATCTTCGGCCTGCATGTCAGCAGCGGCATCGAGTCGGGCAAGCTGGCCTGGCGCAGCGGCCCGGCGATGGCGGCGGCCGACCAGTTCTGGATCGACGTCAAGGGCCGCCAGACCCATGGCGCGCGTCCGTGGGGCGGCATCGATCCGATCGTGGTGTCGTCGCAGATCGTGCTCGGCCTGCAGACCATCCAGAGCCGGCAGGTCAATGCGATGCTCGAGCCCTCGGTCATCACCGTCGGCACGATCCACGGCGGCAACCGCATGAACATCGTGCCGGAGAAGGTCGAGATGATGGGCACCATCCGCACCTATGACGAAGGCATGAAGAAGGACATCCATGCGCGCATGAAACGCACCACCGAGTCGATCGCGGCCAGCACCGGGGCCGAGGCCACCTTCCGCGTGGTCGAGCTCTACAACGCCACCGTCAACCAGCCCGCGCTGACCGAGAAGATGGCGCCGACGCTCAAGCGCGTGGCCGGCGACGGCAACTGGATGCTGGCGCCCAAGGCGACCGCGTCGGAGGACTTCTCGTTCTACCAGGAGAAGGTGCCGGGGCTGTTCTTCAATCTCGGCGTGACGCCCAAGGGCACCGATGTCACCAAGGCGCCGTCGAACCACTCGCCGGAGTTCTACGTCGATGAGCCGGCGCTGATCAACGGCGTGCGGGCGCTGTCGAACCTGACGGTCGACTTCATGACGATGGCGCAGCGCTGATCGGCATGACGCAGGGGCGGGCGCGGGGCGATTACAATAGCGTCCTTTCACCGTCCCCCGTGCCCTGCACCGTCGTCCCCGCGCATGCGGGGGCCCGGCGGCTTCGGCGCCGCTGCCGGCCGGACAAGCCGCTGGATCGCTGCCTGCGCGGGGACGACGCAAGATTCCAACTTCTCTCATGCCCCTGATCGTCCAAAGCCTGCAACCCATCGCCTCCGCGGATATCGACGCGCTGCGCATCCTTGCCGACGCGCCCGGACTGAGCCTGCGCGGCGACACCGTCGCCACCGCCGAGGCCTGCGCGCCGCTCGACGCGCGGCTGCGCGATGCGCTGGAGGCGTTCTGCGAGCCGCGCCGGCTCGACTGGGCCGTGCTGCCGACGCACCGGAAGCTGTCCGACTTCCGGCTGGTGGCCATGGACATGGATTCGACGCTGATCACGATCGAGTGCATCGACGAGATCGCCGATTTCTGCGGGCTGAAGGCCGAGGTCTCGGCGATCACCGAGGCCGCGATGCGCGGCGAGATCACCGACTTCAACGAAAGCCTGCGGCGCCGCGTCGCGCTGCTCAAGGGGTTGGATGCCAGCGTGCTGGACCGGGTCTACGAGGAACGGCTGCGGCTGTCGCCGGGCGCGGAGCGCATGCTGGGGGCCGCGCGCGCGGCGGGCCTGCGCACGCTGCTGGTGTCGGGCGGCTTCGTCCACTTCACCGAAAAACTCAAGGCCCGGCTGGGCCTGGACTTCACCCGCGCCAATACGCTGGAGATCGTCGACGGCAAGCTGACCGGCCGCGTCGAAGGCGAAATCGTCAATGCCGAGGTCAAGGCCCGCACCGTGCGCGAAGCCTGCGAGGCGATCGGCGCCGATCCGCGGCAGGCGATCGTGATGGGCGACGGCTCCAACGACCTGAAGATGATGGCGATCGCCGGCCTGTCGGTCGCCTTCCGCGCCAAGCCCGTGGTACGCGCGCAGGCCAGCGTGGCGTTCAACCATGTCGGGCTGGATGGGTTGCTGAATCTGTTCGCGGATTGATTTGGCGCGGTCGGCTGTGCTGCCGGTCCACCCTGTAGTCCCATCGGTAGTCCCCCGGTAGTCCACCGGTAGTCCTCCACCGCCTTACCGCTCTCTCCCCCAGCCCCTCTCCCGCAAGCGGGCGAGGGGAGCTCGGTTTGCCGTTGCCATCGGTGATGCCGATCGCGCTCGGTTCGCCTGTGCCGGCTGGGTTCTCCCGCTCCCGCCTGTGCGGGCTAGGTTCTCCCTCTCCCGCCTGTGTCGGCTGGGTTCTCCCGCTCCCGCCCGCGGGAGAGGGCGGGGAGAGGGCAACCTCCGCCGCCAGCACGCCTCCCCCGTCTATCAATACATTGCAAACAATATCAATAACTTGCATCGCCAAATACGAATCATTACCATTTGTGTTTTGAATTCGGTAACAAAATCTTGCGATGCAACTCTTTGCCGCTCTCCTCGGCCTGGCGGGCGCTGCCTGCCTGTATCTGGCCGGTCCCAATCAGGTGCTGCTGCGCCAGCCGCCCCAACGCCGCATGATGGTGTGGCTCGGCATCGTGCTGACGTGCTCGGGCGCCGTGGGCTGGTCGGTCGAGCACAGCTGGCCTTCGGCCATCGCCGCGACACTGGCCACGCTTGGCACCGGCCTGTCGCTGTGGCCCTTCCTCGGCTGCTATCTGCACAAGCGCCGCGGCGGCGAGGAGGCGGCATGAACGGCGGCATCGGCACCAAATGGCTGGCCGGCACGCTGCTCGGCTTCCCGCTGTCGCTGGCGGTCTGCACGCTCGCCATCCTGTGGCTGCCGGGCGGCTGGCAGAGCGGCATCATCGGCGCGGTGACCGCCAGCCTGCCGCTGTGGGTCGCCATCATCAGCACCAGCCTGCTGTTTTCCAGCAGCCGCGCCGCCTGGCTCTGGCTGGGCGCGGCCAACCTCGTCTGTTTCGGTGCGTTGTGGGGATTGCGGCTGATGGCCGTGCCCGGCGCGGCCGCGTAAGGAGTACCCCATGAAGGCTGCAACGCTGCGCGTTTACCAGACGCTGCATACCTGGGTCGGCCTGATGGCCGGCTGGGCCTTGTTTATCGCGTTCTTCGCCGGCGCGATCACGGTGTTCCACCACGAGCTGCACGAGTGGCAGTCGCCGGCGCGCATCCGCGGCGAGACCCACGCCGCCGCCAAGCCGTCGCCCGAGGATCTGGACCGCTTCGTCGCCGCGCTGGTCAAGGCCCATCCCGAGGCGGCGGCCAGCGTCTATATCGGCCTGCCGACCGAGGGCGAGCCGCACACCACCGCCTACTGGATGGACGGCAAGGGCGAGTGGCAGACCACCAATGAGGAGAAGCTCGGCGCGGGCCGGACCTCGCCGCAGGACACCTCGCTCGATGGGGTGCGCGGCGAGCTGTCGAACTTCCTGAACGCGCTGCACTACACGCTGGGCCTGCCGATGCAGGCCGGCATGCATTTCATGGGCGTGGTGTCGGTGCTGTACGGGCTGGCGCTGGTGTCCGGCGTGCTGCTGCACCTGCCGCGGCTGAAGAAGGACCTGTTCGCCGTGCGCCCGGGCCGCAACCTGAAGCGCTTCTGGATGGACGCGCACAACGTGATCGGCCTGTTCAGCCTGCCCTTCCATCTGGTCATCGCGATCACCGGCGCGCTGTTCTGCGTGTCGATGACGCTGGCGATGGCCTTCAACGTGCTGACCTTCGATGGCAAGCTGATGTCGGCGCTGCCCACCGCGATGTCGTCGGTGCCCGAGGTGCAGGCGGCCGGCAAGCCGGCGCCCCTGATGCCGGCGCGCGAGCTGATCGAGATCGCGCAGCGCACCGCCGGCGAGGGCTTCAAGCCAAATTCGGTGCGCTACCAGCGCGTGGGCGACGCCAATGCGCTGATCGAGGTGCGTGGCGACAGCGAGCGCGCGCTCGGCAACTTCGGCTCGGTGGGCATCCACGCCGCCGCCGGCCAGCCCGACAGCGGCCGCGTGATCGCCAACCAGACCGCCAGCGGACGCGACGCGAACCATGGGCTGTACAGCGCCCTGTTCGCGCTGCATTTCGGCACCTACGGCGACCTGGCGCTGCGGCTGGTCTATCTGATCGCCGGGCTGGCCGGGGCCTTCCTGTTCTACTCGGGCAACCTGCTGTGGATCGAATCGCGCCGCAAGGCGCGCCAGGCCGAGCAGCCGCGCGTGCACCGGCTGCTGGCGCAGGCCACCGTCGGCGTCTGCATCGGCTGCTGCGTCGGCGTGGCGGTGGCCTTCACCGGCGCGCTGCTGTGGCCGGAGCGTCCGTCTTCCTTCGTCTACTTCCCGGTGTTCTTCGCCGCGCTGGCCTGGGCGCTGCTGCGGCCGCCGGTGCGCGCGGCGATCGAGCTGCTGTACGTGGCGGCGCTGGCCTACCTGGTGGTGCCGGTGGCCAACGCGATCCTGACCGGCGACCATCTGCTGCGCAGCGTGCAGCAAGGCGAATGGGCCGTGGCCGGCTTCGACATCGGCGCGCTGGTGTTCGCGGTCGGCTTCGTCGCGCTGGCGCGTGCCACGCAGCGCCGTGCCCGTACGGGCGCCGCCGATTCGGTATGGGCGCCGCGCCCGAGCCGCGGCGATCCGGGCCCGTCGGCCCCGCCGGTGGTCGACGCACCGTGACGCTTGCCGCGCCGGCCGTGCCGATCATGTCCATCGTGCCGATCATGTCGTTCATCCAGATCGCGCCCAGCATGCCGATCGTGCAGATGATGCCGATCTCGCCAACCGCTCCACCCGAGGCGCGGCGGGACTGGTCGGCGCCCCGATTGGCGATCTGATCGGCGCCCTGGCCGGCGCCATTCGCAGCGCCCCGCCCCACTAGAACCCCCCCCCAACCCAATTTGCATTGCCCTCAGGCGCACGCGGTTCTCCGCGGCGTCCGGGGAGCCGTGCGCGTTCGCACAACAAACGAAGAGGAAACGAGCCATGTCCACCCCCCGCCGCAGCCGCCCCGCGCTGACACCGCTGGCGCGCCAGCTGGCCCTGATCGTCGCCGTCGGCGGCGCCGCCGCGCCGGTGCTCGCGCAGACCGCCGCGGGCACCACTGCCAGCACCACTGCCAGCACCACTGCCGGCGCCACTGCCGGCGCCACTGCCAGCACCACCGCAAGCCCCACGGCGACCGCTACCGCGCAAGCCGAGCTGCCGACCGTCCATGTCACCGCGGGCAGCGAGCCCGCCTATCGCGCCCGCGATGCCAGCACCGGCGCCCTCGGTGACAAGCCGCTGCAGGACACGCCGTTCTCGGTCTCGGTGGTGCCGCAGGAACTGATCGAGAACCGCCAGGCCATCACGCTGGGCGACGTGTTCCGCGGCGATCCGTCGGTGGCGCCGATCGGCGACGGTTATATCGGCGAGTCGGCGGGTTTGACCATCCGCGGCCTGCATCTCGACCTGCTCGAGGGCTACAAGATCGACGGCCTCGCCATCCCGAACTGGGGCAGCGACGTGCCGCTCGAACACTTCGAACGCGTCGAGCTGCTCAAGGGCCTGGGCGGCTTCATGTACGGCTTCGGCGCGCCCGGCGGCATCGCCAACTTCGTCACCAAGCGTCCCACCTCGAAGTTCGCCGGCAGCGCGTCGCTCGGCTACGTTTCCGACGGCGTGCTGCGCGAGGCGATCGACGTCGGCGGCCGCTTCGGCGCCAACGACATGTTCGGCGCGCGCGTCGGCTTCGTGCACGAGGAAGGCGATACCTTCGTCGACGGCGGCCATATCAAGCGCGATTCCGCCTCGGTGGCGCTCGATGCCAGGCTGAGCCCCAACCTGCGCTGGTCCCTCGACGGGCTCTACCAGCAGCGCAACGTCAAGGGCGCCTACTACGGCATCATTCCGGGCCAGGACTTCGGCGCGCCGGTGACCGAGTTTGTCAACACGCCCCGCACGCTCGACGGCAGCCAGCGCGTGGCCAGCAAGGGCACCTATTACGAGACCGAGATCAAGAGCATCGGGACCGAGCTCAACTGGGGCTTCGCCGACGACTGGAACCTGCGCACCTCGTACCGCTTCACGCAGCAGAACCGCGGCAATGCCGACAGCGCGATCCTGCTGCTGGACAACGCCGGCAACTACGCCGAGAACCAGTACAGCTCGTATTCGCGCTACCACTACCAGCACGCCCAGACGATGGCGACCGGCAAGGTCCGCACCGGCGGCATCGAGCACGACATCGCCGCGGGCCTGTCGTGGCAGAGCCTGGTGCAGAACTGGGGCAGCTTCAGCGGCGGCGGCATCATCGGCTTCGGCAATCTGTACGATCCGGGCCAGTTCGTGCCGACCGGGCTGCCGCTGTCGCGCGTGCCGTCGTCGGATGTGCTGTACCGCGCCTCCAGGATCGACCAGAAGTCGGTCTTCTTCAGCGACACCATCAAGTTCAACGAGCAATGGTCGGTGCTGGCCGGCCTGCGCTACACCCGCTACGACCAGACCGGCTACACGCCGGAGGGCGCGATCTCGAGCACCTACAAGAAGTCGCCGGTCACGCCGACCCTCGCGCTGATGTACAAGCCGGTGCAGCCGCTGACGCTGTACGGCAGCTATGTCGAATCGCTGGAGGCCGGCGGCTCCGCGCCGCTGACCGCGCGCAACGCGGGCGAGGTGTTCGGCCCGCTGAAGAGCCGCCAGTACGAGATCGGCGCCAAGGCCGAGCTGGAGGACTGGACGCTGAACGCGGCGCTGTTCCAGATCCAGCGCGGCCTGAATTACCTGCGCAACGACAACGTCTACACGCAGGACGGCGAGACCCGCTACCGCGGCATCGAGCTGTCGGCGCGCGGCAAGCTGGCGCGCGACTGGACGCTGATGGGCGGTGTCACGCTGCTCGATTCGGAGAATGTCGAGGCCTCGCCCGACGTGCTGGGCAAGCGCGCCTACAGCGCGCCGACCTTCAAGGCCACCGCCTATGTCGAGTACGCGGTGCCGCCGGTGCCGGGCCTGGTGCTGAGCGCCGGCGGACAGTACGTGTCGAAGATGGCGCTCGAGGCCAACAACAGCAACTGGGTGCCGGCGTACCACACCTTCGATGCGGGCATCCGCTATTCGACGAAGCTGGGCAAGACGCCCGCGGTGTTCCGGCTGGTGGTCGACAACCTGACCAACGAGAAGTACTGGCTGCCGAGCTACGGCTTCATCCTGACCCAGGGCGCGCCGCGCACGGTGCGGGCCAGCGCGACGTTCAGCTTTTGAGGCTGCGACCGCGGGCCGGCGGAGGGTTTGCCTGGTGGTCCCGCGAAGGCGGGATGCCAAGCGCCCTTGGGCAAGGCGCTGGGTCTTCCCCTTTCGCGCGGTCGACGTGGCTTCGGTCGCGGAAGTTCCGCGTCCCCTTTCAACCGACCAGCTTCGCCTCCATCGCCGCCTTCAGATCGGCGATCAGGTCGCGCGTATCCTCCAGCCCGATATAGAGCCGCACCAGCTCGCCGGCATCCTGCCAGCCGGCGGGCGGCCAGCTGCCCGCCGGGCGCATCGTCTGCACGTGGTATGGCACCGCCAGGCTGTGCGCCCCGCCCCACGACCAGCCGATCGAGAACAGCCGCAGCGCTTCGACGAAGGCGTCGACCTGGGCGCGCGGATAGCGCGCGCGCAGCACCACCGCGAACAGGCCGCTGGCGCCGGAGAAGTCGCGGCGCCAGAAGGCGTGGCCGGGGCAGTCGGGCAAGGCCGGATGCAGGACCCTGGCCACCTCCGGCCGCTGGGCCAGCCACTCGGCGACCTCGCGTGCGGCGCGGTCGTGCGCCGCGAGCCGCACCGGCATGCTCGGCAGCGAGCGCAGCACCAGGTAGCAGTCGTCGGCCGACACGCCCCAGCCCATCAGCATGCGCACGCCCTTGATGCGCTGGTAGAGCTTCTCGTCGCGGCACAACACCGCGCCCATCAGCACGTCGCTGCCGCCCGACTGGTACTTGGTCAGCGCCTGCACGGAAATATCGATGCCCTTGTCGAAGGGCCGGAAATAGATGCCGGCCGACCACGTGTTGTCGATCGCCGTCAGCACGCCGCGCGCCCTGGCGGCGGCGACGATGGCCTCGCTGTCGGGCACCTCCATCGTCACCGAGCCCGGCGCCTCCATCCAGATCAGCCGCGTATTGGGCTGGATCAGCTCGGCGATGCCGGCGCCGATCATCGGATCGTAGGGCCGCACGGTGATGCCGAAATCGCGCGCCAGCCATTCGCCGTGCTCCCTATTGGGACCGTAGACGTTGTACGGCACCAGCACGTCGTCGCCGGCCTTCAGCAGCGCGAAATAGACCAGCGAGATCGCGCCCAGGCCCGACGGCAGCAGCAAGGCGTGGCTGGCGCCTTCGAGCATCGCCAGATGCTGGCACAGCGCCTCGCTGGTCGGCGTCGCGTGGATGCCGTAGCGCCAGTAGGTGGTGGCGCCGTCGCCATGCGCGCGCAACTCGGCGAGATTGCGGAACACCACGGTGGAGCCGCGCTGGGTCGGCTGGGAGAAGGAGGCGAAACCGGGGGGAACCTGCAGGGGCGGCTGCACCGCCAGCGTCTGCACGTAGCAGTCGGGCGTTGCGGCGGGATCGTTGTCGTTCGGGGAAGCGGCGTTCGTATCGGTCAGGGGACGGTCGGACACGGCGGATTCCTTGTCTGGCGAGTGCGGATAGAGCCTCCGAGCTTACCAGCAATGACGGCGGCGCCGCCATGGGGGCCGATGGCCGCTGCGCGGCCCGCCGCGCTTAACCTGCTTGATCGGCTTGACGTGCTTGACCCGCTTGTGCGGCGTGACCGCTTGATCTGCTCAAGCCGCTTGCCCCCTTGAGCCCTTGAGCCCCTGAGCCCTTGAGCCCCTTGAGCCCCTTGAGCCCCTTGAGCCCTTGAGCCGCTTAACGCTTGCGGTCTTCGACGATCCCCGAGCGCGGCGGCGGCGGTCCGTAGACCACGCCGCTGTTTGGCGTCATGTCGATCGAGGGCACCGCGACCACGCCGTCGGGGCCGACATAGACGGGCATTTGCTGGCCGGAAGGATAAGGCTGGGGCGGCGGCAGGGCCGGCACCGCCGGCATGCCGCGGGCGGCGTCGCGCTGGCGTTGCGCCGGCGACTTGCCATTGCTGTCGGCGGTGCCGATGCCTGTGCGGGCGCCATTACCGACGCCATTACCGACGCTATTGCCGACGCCATTGCCGGCACGCGGCGGCGACGCGGTCGACAGCACCGTGTCGCCGGCCGCGGCGGCCGGCGCGGACCACGCCAGCACGGCGGCGGCCGCGGCCCCGGCCGCACCGATCGCTGCAACCAGGCCTGCCACGCGCCGCCGGCTCATGGTCAGATCCGCTCGAAGATCGCCGCGATGCCCTGGCCGCCGCCGATGCACATCGTCACCAGCGCATAGCGGCCCTGCACCCGCTGCAGCTCGTACAGCGCCTTGACCGTGATCAGTGCACCGGTGGCGCCGATCGGGTGGCCCAGCGAGATGCCGGAGCCGTTCGGATTGACCTTCAGCGGATCGAGCCCGAGCGCCTTGTTGACCGCGCAGGCCTGCGCGGCGAACGCCTCGTTGGCCTCGATCACGTCCAGATCGGCGACCGACAGGCCGGCGCGCTCGAGCGCCTTGCGCGTGGCAGGCACCGGGCCGATGCCCATGGTCTTGGGGTCGACGCCGGCGTGGCCATACGACACCAGCCGCGCCAGCGGCTTCAGGCCGCGCCGCTCGGCGACGCTGCGCTCCATCAGCACGACCGCGGCGGCGCCGTCGTTCAGGCCCGACGCGTTGCCGGCCGTCACGGTGCCGTTCTCCTTGACGAAGACCGGCTTGAGCTTCGACATGTCCTCGGCCTTGGCGTCGTGGCGCACATGCTCGTCGGTGTCGAACACGACGTCGCCCTTGCGCGACTTCAGCGTGACGGGAAGGATCTGCTCCTTGAAGCGCCCTTCGCGGATCGCGGCCGAGGCGCGGCGATGCGATTCCAGCGCGGCCTCGTCCTGCTGCGCGCGGCTGATGTCGTACTCGCGCGCGACGTTCTCGGCCGTGACGCCCATGTGGATCGAATGGAAGGGGTCGTGCAGCGCGCCGAGCATCATGTCGAGCAGCTTCGCGTCGCCCATGCGCGCGCCCCAGCGTGCCGCGGGGGCCAGGTACGGCGCGCGGCTCATGCTCTCGGCGCCGCCGCCGATGGCGACATCGGCGTCGCCCAGCATCACGGTCTGCGCCGCGCTGACGATGGCCTGCAGGCCGGAGCCGCACAGCCGGTTGACCGTCAGGGCCGGCGCGTCGATCGACACTCCGCCCTCCACCGCCGCCACGCGCGCCAGATACATGTCGCGCGGCTCGGTTTGGATCACGTTGCCGAACACCACGTGGCCGACTTCGTCGCCCTGCACGCTGGCGCGGGCAAGGGCCTCGCGCACCACCATCGCGCCAAGCTCGGTCGGCGACAGGTCTTTCAGGCTGCCGCCAAAGGTTCCGATCGGGGTCCGTACGCCGCTGACCACCACCACTTCACGGGTCATGTCTGTCTCCATTGGGTAATGTTGCACCGCAAAGTATAGCCCTGCGGTCCATTTTCCGAACGATCGTACTTTTACCTAATGTCGGTGCGGCGATTAGGCCCCGGCTGGCATGCCGGTGGCGTTACGCCACCGCCTCGCCCCACAGGTCGTGGCCGTCGGCGCCGGTGATTCGCACCGAAACGAACTCGCCGGTCTTGTAGCGTTGATAGGGTTTGGCCGGCGGATCGATATAGACCAGGCCGTCGATCTCCGGCGCATCGGCCGCCGAGCGGCCGATGCCGCCATCCTGGTTGACCTCGTCGACCAGCACGCGCAGCGTCTGGCCGACCTTGCGCTCCAGGCGGCGGGCCGACACGGCCTCGGCGACTTCCATGAAGCGCGCGCGGCGCTCCTCGCGGACCTCATCGGGCAGCGCGCCGGGCAGATCGTTGGCGGTGGCGCCCTCGACCGGCGAGTAGGCGAAGCAGCCGACGCGGTCCAGCTCGGCCTCGGCGATGAAGTCGAGCAGCGTCTGGAATTCGGCCTCGGTCTCGCCCGGGAAGCCGGCGATGAAGGTGCTGCGGATGGTCAGGTCCGGACAGATCTCGCGCCAGGCGCGGATCCGCTCCATGGTCTTCTCGGCATTGGCCGGGCGCTTCATCCGCTTGAGCACGTCGGGATGCGCGTGCTGCAGCGGCACGTCCAGATACGGCAGCACATGGCCGTCGTTCATCAGCGGGATGATCTCGTCGACGTGAGGATACGGATAGACGTAATGCAGGCGCACCCAGGCGCCATATTCGCGCGCCAGTTCGCCGAGCGCGCCGACCAGTTCGGTCATGCGCGTCTTCAGCGGGCGGCCGTTCCAGAAGCCGGTGCGGTACTTGACGTCGACGCCGTAGGCGCTCGTGTCCTGCGAGATCACCAGCAGTTCCTTGACGCCGGACCTGAACAGATTCTCGGCCTCGAGCATCACCTCGGCGACCGGACGCGACACCAGCTCGCCGCGCATCGACGGGATGATGCAGAACGAGCAGCGGTGATTGCAGCCCTCTGAAATCTTCAGATAGGCGTAGTGCTTGGGCGTCAGCTTGATGCCGGCCGGCGGCACCAGATCGATGAAGGGATCGTGCGGCTTGGGCAGGTGCGTGTGCACGGCCTGCATGACCTCGCCCAGCGCATGCGGGCCGGTGACGGCGAGGACCTTCGGATGCACGCTGGTGACGATATCGTTGCCGCCGGCATCCTTCTTGGCGCCGAGGCAGCCGGTGACGATCACCTTGCCGTTCTCGGTCAGCGCTTCGCCGATCGCGTCCAGGCTCTCCTGCACCGCCTCGTCGATGAAGCCGCAGGTATTGACGACCACCAGGTCGGCGCCGTCATAGGTGCCGCTGATGGCATAACCCTCGGCACGCAGCTGGGTGATGATCTGTTCGGAATCGACGAGGGCCTTGGGGCAGCCGAGTGATACGAAGCCCACCTTCGGCGTGGTGGCGGCCGCGCCAGTGACGGCGCCGGCGGAAGACGAGGACGGAGAGGACGACTGAGACGACATGGATTTCGCGGTGTGGGGGGCGCGCCTTTGGGTGGCGCGCGCTGTCTTGGGCCGCGACCTGCCATCCCGAAGACGGCCGTGGCGGCGGAACGACCGCGATTCTACCCCGAGACCACCGCGTCGGCAGGCGGGCGCCGCGGCCCGCCGTTACTGCAAAGCTACTGCAGTGGACGCCGTCGCCGTTCAGCCCTGGCCGGTCTTCTTGTTGTTGTCCGGCTGGTTGAACGGGAAATTGCCGAACATGTTCTTGGCCTGGTTCTGCATCTGCTCCTGCATCTGCACGAACAGGTTCTTGCTCTGCTCGATGTAGTTGCTCATCATGCCCTGCATCATCGGCGCCTGCATGTTCATGAATTGCGACCACATGTCGGGGCTGAAGGCCTCGCCCGAATACAGGCCCTTGGAGTTTTCGGCCAGCTTGTTCTGGATGTCGATGAAGGCCTGGATGTTCTTCTCCAGGTAGGTGCCCATCATGCCCTGCATCGCGTGGCCATAGAAGCGGATGATCTGCGACAGCATCGCGCTGGAGAACATCGGCACGCCACCGGTTTCTTCCTCGAGGATGATCTGCAGCAGGATGCTGCGCGTCAGTTCGTCCCCCGACTTGGCGTCGACGACCTTGAACTCCTCGTTGTCCATCACGAGCTGCTTGACATCGGCCAGGGTGATATAGGTGCTGGTCTGCGTGTCGTAGAGCCGGCGATTGGGATATTTCTTGATCAGTCGCTCTGCGCCTTTCTTGGTGGTGGCCATCGGTGCTCTATCCTTTTGTAATCCGCTGCCGGTGCGCTGACGCCGCAGCCCATGCTCGTGCGGCACGGTCGATCGTTTGCTGTTGCACCGCATGCCGTGCAGTGCGCAATCCGGCAACGCTTGCGGCGCGGGGCCGACCCGCCGGCCAAGGGCGCGATCCATGTCGAATTTCCGGATGTCCCAAATTGGTGCCGACGGCGTTGATTTCCTGATTCTATGCTTAACAAGGCACTGTGAAAAGGCGCGGGCGCTAAGGAAAACCCGCAAGCAAACGCGCGAAATCGCCGGGTAAACAGGGGAAAAAGCCGGGGAAAAAAGAGAGGTGCGAGCGCCGGACGCGCGCACGCGCCGGCACGGTGCTGCGGCGCGTCCAACGCAGCGCAACACCGGCCGCCGCGATGTTGGCGTCGCGTCGGGCCAGTATCGCGCCGTGCCCGACCGTGCCGGGCCGGCAGATCGCCGGCCCGGCACGGTCAGCCCGACGGATCAGCCCATGTGCAGGCCGCCGTTCAGCGAGAAGTCGGCACCGGTGGCAAAGCCCGATTCCTCGGAGGCCAGCCAGGCGCAGATCGAGGCGATCTCCTCCGGCTGGCCCAGGCGCTTGACCGGGATCGTACCCACGATCTTGTCGAGCACGTCCTGGCGGATCGCCTTGACCATATCGGTAGCGATATAGCCCGGCGACACCGTGTTGACCGTCACGCCCTTGGTCGCCACTTCCTGCGCCAGCGCCATCGTGAAGCCATGCAGGCCGGCCTTCGCGGTCGAGTAGTTGGTCTGGCCGAACTGCCCCTTCTGCCCGTTGACCGACGAGATATTGACGATCCGGCCCCAGCCGCGATCCGCCATGCCATCGATCACCTGCTTGGTGACGTTGAACAGCGAGGTCAGGTTGGTGTCGATCACCGCGTCCCAGTCCGCGCGCGTCATCTTGCGGAACACCACGTCGCGCGTGATGCCCGCATTGTTGATCAGCACATCGACCTCGCCGACCTCCGCCTTGACCTTGTCGAACGCGGCCTTGGTCGAATCCCAGTCGGCCACATTGCCTTCGGAGGCAATGAAGTCGAAGCCGAGCGCCTTCTGCTGTTCCAGCCAGCGTTCACGGCGCGGCGAATTGGGGCCGCAGCCCGCGACCACGCGATAGCCTTCCTTGGCCAGGCGTTGGCAGATCGCGGTGCCGATGCCGCCCATGCCGCCCGTTACGTATGCAATGCGCTGAGTCATATCCACTCCTGATCAGATTCTTGTTATCGACGCCGGCGCGCCGCACGGACGGCGCCATGCCGCCCGCATCCACACCCTGCCCGCCGGCACACCCCTCCTCACCGTTCCACGGCGAGCGCCACCCCCATGCCGCCGCCGATGCACAGCGACGCCAGGCCCTTCTTCGCATCGCGCCGCTTCATCTCGTGCAGCAGCGTCACCAGAATGCGGCAGCCCGAGGCGCCGATCGGATGGCCGATCGCGATCGCGCCGCCATTGACATTGACCTTGTCGGTGTCCCAGCCCATCTGCTTGTGCACCGCCAGCGCCTGCGCGGCGAAGGCTTCGTTGATCTCCATCAGGTCCAGGTCCTGCACGCTCCAGCCTGCGCGCGACAGGCAGCGCTGCGAGGCCGGCACCGGGCCCATGCCCATTACCTTCGGATCGACACCGGCGTTGGCGAACGCGCGGATCGTGGCGAGCGGAGTCAGGCCCAGCTCGCGCGCCTTGGCGGCCGACATCACCACCACCGCGGCGGCGCCGTCGTTGATGCCCGAGGCGTTGGCCGCGGTCACGGTGCCGGCCTTGTCGAAGGCCGGCTTCAGGCCCGCGATGCTCTCCAGCGTGGCGCCGTGGCGCACGAACTCGTCGGTAGCGAAGGCCAGCGGCTCGCCCTTGCGCTGCGGGATCATCACGGGGACGATTTCCTCGTCGAAGCGCCCGGCCTTCTGCGCGGCCTCGGCCTTGTTCTGCGAGCTGACCGCGAACTCGTCCTGGGCCTCGCGCGAGATGCCGTATTCCTTGGCCACGTTCTCCGCGGTGATGCCCATGTGGTACTGGTTGTAGACGTCCCACAGGCCGTCGACGATCATCGTGTCGATCAGCTTGGCGTCGCCCATGCGGAAGCCGTCGCGCGAGCCCGGCAGCACGTGCGGCGCCGCGCTCATGTTCTCCTGGCCGCCGGCCACGACGATCTCGGCATCGCCCGAGGCGATCGCGTTGGCGGCGAGCATCACGGCCTTCAGGCCCGAGCCGCACACCTTGTTGATCGTCATCGCGGGGACCATATGCGGCAGCCCGGCCTTGATCGCCGCCTGGCGCGCCGGGTTCTGTCCCGAGCCGGCGGTCAGCACCTGCCCCATGATTACTTCGCTGACCTGCTCCGGCTTGACGCCGGCGCGCTCGAGCGCGGCCTTGATGACGATGGCGCCCAGTTCGGGTGCCGGCACCTTGGCCAGCGAGCCGCCGAATTTGCCTACCGCGGTGCGTGCGGCCGATACGATCACAACGTCAGTCATGTTCAGTCCTCTCAATGGAATACGGATACTGCGGATTCAGGAAGTCGATGTCGATGTCGCTGTCTGTCGGTTTCGATGTCGATGTCGATGTCGATGCCGGGGCGCGGACGGGAAGCGGCCGATGAAGGCGGTCGCCCTGGGCGGCTTGCCGGTCCGGTGCTCTCCCCCTCTCGCGTTGCCCCGGTTGCCTAGGCCTTGGCCTTGACGTAGCGGCCCGGCGCCGGCCCGATGGCCGGATAGTCGCGGCTTCCGTACTGGGTCGGTGCCGCCTTTTTCGCGCCGGCGTGCTTGCCGAGCCAGGCGAACCAGTCCGGCCACCAGCTGCCCGGCGCCTCGGTCGCGCCGGCCAACCAGTCGTTCGGACTGTCGGGCAGGTCGTCGTTGAGCCAATGGCTGCGCTTCTTCTTCGCCGGCGGATTGATGACCCCGGCGATATGGCCCGAGGCACCCAGCACGAAGCGCAGGTCGTTGGACAACAACCGCGTCGATGCATACGCCGCGGTCCACGGCACGATATGGTCCTCGCGCGAACCGTACAGATAGGTCGGCACGTCGATCTTGCCCAGGTCGACCGGCACGCCGCAGACGGTCAGCTTGCCCGGCACCTTCAACTCATCCTGCAGGTAGGTATGGCGCAGATACCAGCAATACCAGGGACCCGGCAGGTTGGTCGCGTCGCCGTTCCAGAACAGCAGGTCGAACGGCACCGGCGTATTGCCCTTCAGATAGTTGTCGACCACGTAGTTCCAGACCAGATCGTTCGGCCGCAGGAACGAGAACGTGTTCGCCAGCTCGATGCCGCGCAGCAAGGCACAGGGCGCGCCGGCCGCGCCGCCGAGCGTCGCTTCGCGCAGTTGCACGTGGGCTTCGTCGACGAAGACGTCGAGCACACCGGTGTCGGAGAAATCGAGCAGCGTGGTCAGCAGCGTCAGGCTCTGCGCGGGACGCTCGCCGCGGCCGGCCATCACCGCCAGCGCGGTCGACACGATGGTGCCGCCGACGCAGAAGCCCAGCACGTTGATGCGGTCCTGCCCGCTGATCGCGCGCGACACCTCGATCGCGCGGATCGCGCCGTGTTCGATGTAGTCGTCCCAGGTACGCGCCGCCATGCTCGCATCGGGATTGCGCCACGACACCAGGAACACGGTATGGCCCTGCTCGACGATATGGCGCACCAGCGAGCTCTCGGGCTGCAGGTCGAGGATGTAGTACTTGTTGATGCAGGGCGGCACCATCAGCAGCGGGCGCGCATGCACCTTGGCGGTCAGCGGCTTGTACTGCAGCAGCTGGAAGTACTCGTTCTCGTAGACCACCGCGCCCTCGGTGACCGCGACATTGCGGCCGACCTCGAAGGCGGATTCGTCGGTCTGCGAGATCTTGCCGCGCGTCAGGTCCTCCAGCATGTTGCGCAGGCCCGCGCGCAGCGATTCGCCGTTCGATTCGATCAGCCGCCGCTGCGCCTCGGGATTGGTCGCGAGGAAATTGGCCGGCGACATCGCGTCGACCCACTGCGTCACGGCGAAGCGGATGCGCTGCCGCGTCTTGGCATCGGCCTCGACGGCGTCGGCCATCTCGCTCATCGCGCGCGCGGTCAGCAGATAGAAGGCGGCGGCATAGCGATACGGCGCGTTGCTGCGCCAGGCATCGCCGGCAAAGCGCCGGTCGGTCAGTTGCACCTGCTGCTGGTCACCGGCCGCCATCGCGCGCCACAGGTCGGTGAAGCCCTGCATGAAGCGCTGCTGGATCTCGGCCAGTTGGGCCGGGGCAATCTTGATACCGGGAAATGCAGCGCCGGGAAATCCGGCACCGGGGAATGCGCCGCCGGGAAATGCGCCGCCGGGGAACCCACCCAGCGCGGCAAACGCTTCCGCGCCCGGCATGCCGCCGGCCGCGCGGCCATTGGCTTGGGCCTGCCTGGACCACTCCAGCCATGTCGCTGGATCGAATGGCCCCGGCGTCGATGAAAACGGTGTGGTCTTTTCTTCCTGTCCGGAAGCTGCCGCGCCTTTGCCGGTCGCCATGATGTCGTGTCTCTCTGCCGTCTGATGGGTGAGCCGGCCCGGAGCGCCGTGCTGCGATTCGCTCCGGGAGAACCGGCACGCGTCGCGCTCCTCCGGCCACGGAGCGCGTGCGGTATGCTTGCCGAATGACGGCCAGCGCGCTTTCCACGGCATACCGTGGTGCGGGGCGCTGCGGGCCGCACAGTTACTCGCCGTCCGGGGCATTGTTGCCTTGCAACGATGACGCTGTCAATGCGGGAAACGTCTTGACGCAAAGGCGCTCCGCGGCCGGCGATGACGCGCCCGGCAGTGTCCACGAAGAGGATGAAATTCCGATGTATATCGTCGCGATCGGCTGGCTCTACGTCGCGCTGATGATGGCCATCACCGAACACACGGTGGTGGCCGCGATCGCCACGTTCCTGTTGTATGGCGTGGGGCCGGTCGCGCTGCTGCTCTATATCCTCGGCACGCCCGGACGGCGGAAGCGGCGGCGGGCCGCGGAACAGGCTGCGGAACGGGGAGCAGCGCCGGCTGCGGAACCGCCAGCGGGACCGGCTGCAAAGCGGGCAACCGAAGACGTCGCAACACCAGCGGCACAGCGGGCCGCCAAGCCTGCGCCAGCGACACCGCGGGACGGCGGCGCGTCGTGACATCAAATGTCATGTCGTCCGGACAATAGAGCAGCTGCATTCGGTGCGGCTGCCCTCCACCCTTGCCCGGCCGCTTCCTGCGCTGCCCCTTGCCCGGCCGCTTCTTATTTTTCCTTCGATGCCGGCTCGAGCCAGACCAGGCTCGCCATGCGTCCCGTCACGCCATCGCGCCGATACGAGTAGAAGCGCTGCGCATCGCTGACCGTGCACGCATCGCCGCCGTAGACGTCGACACAGCCGGCGCGCGCGAGCCGGATGCGGGCGAGCGCGTACAGGTCGGCCAGATATTTGCCGGGCGCGCCGGGCCGGAACGCCTGCTCCACGGCATCGCGCTCGTGCGTCAAGGCCCGCTCGAGAAACGCGGAACGGACTTCGGCGCCGACCTCGAAGGCATCGGGCCCGATCGCGGGACCGAGCCATGCGAGCCACTGCGGCGGCGATCCGGTGTCCGGGCGTTGCCGGTCCATGCGGGCCAGCGTGGCCTCGATCACGCCGGCACACAGGCCGCGCCAGCCCGCATGCGCGGCACCGACGACCGTGCCCGCGCGATCGCACAGCAGGACCGGCAGGCAGTCCGCCGTCATCACCGCGCAGACCTGCCCCGGCGTCGTGCTGATGCTGGCATCGGCGCGCGGCGGCACGTCCGGTGCCGGGCGATTGCCGGCCTCTGAGCCATAGTCCTCAGCGACCCGATCGACGCCATTGACCCCATCGCTGCCCTGGCCGCCATCGAGGCCTTCGACACCATCGGCCGTCACCACCGCGCATCCGTGCACCTGTTCCAGCCAGCGCGGCGCGGACGGCAGCCACGTCTGGAGGCGCCGGCGATTCTCCGCCACCGCGTCGGCATCGTCGCCGACATGGGTGCCGAGATTGAGTCCACCCGCACTGCCATCCGCCAGTCCGTATGGGCCGCGGCTGACGCCGCCGATGCGCGTGGTGGACAACGCGCGCACCCGCGCGGGCGCGGGCCAGTCAGGGACCAACTGCGCCAGGCGGCCGTCGTCAGCGCCCGTCATGCGCGCCCCTCGCCATCGTCGTCATCTTCGTCATCGCCATCCTCATCGCCCTCGAACAACACGCCGTCCCAATCGTCGTCGTCCTCGTCGTCGTAGCGATCGCGCTCTTCCAGCGTGGTGAAGTCGAGCGCGTCGATCAGCGCCTGCAAATCGTCCGGCGCCGGCGCACGCCACGACATCGGCTTGCCGCTGACCGGATGCACCAGCCCGAGCCGATAGGCATGCAGCGCCTGCCGTTCGAACGGCACCGGCAGCGGCGCCTTGATGGCCGGGCGCTGGCCGCGCTGGGTGGCGCGGTGATAGACCGGGTCGCCCAGCAGCGGATGACCGATCGATTCGAAATGCACGCGGATCTGATGGGTGCGTCCGGTCTCGAGCTGGCACATCACCATCGACACACAACCGCGTCCGAGCGGCGCCACGCCGAGCGTGCGGAAATGCGTGCGCGAGGGCTTGCCGCTCGATGTGTGCACGATCGCCATGCGGGTGCGCTCGCGCGGATCGCGTCCGATCGGCGCATCGATGGTGCCCTCGTCGGGCGCCTCGCCCCATACCAGCGCGAGATAGGTCCGCTTGACCGTGCGGGCCTGCAGCTGCCGCACCAGATCGGTCTGCGCGGTCAGCGTGCGGGCCACCACCATCAGGCCCGAGGTTTCCTTGTCGAGCCGATGGACGATGCCCGCGCGCGGCAGCGAGGCAGCGGCCGGATCGCGATGCAGCAGCCCGTTGAGCACGGTGCCGCTCCAGTTGCCGGCGGCGGGATGCACCACCAGGCCGGCCGGCTTGTCGATGACCAGCAGCGCCGCGTCTTCGTAGACGATCTGCAGCGGCACCGGCTCGGGCGTGAAGGCCAGCGTTTCAGGCGCGGCCTGCGGCCTGACCTCGATGCGCTGCCCCATCTGCACGCTGTCCCGCGGCCGGCGCACCGCGCCGTCGACGGTCACCGCGCCGCTGTCGATCCACTGCTGGATGCGGCTGCGCGAGAATTCGCTGAGCTGGCGGGCCAATAATTTATCGAGCCGTTCTCCGTGTGCGGCGCTGTCGACTTCCAGCACCACGGGGACCATGTCGGCGCCGCTTTCCGCCTCGACAAGTGCGGCCGCGGGCAGCTCGTCGAAATCTTCCAGCTCGGTTTCGACCGCCGCATCGCGTGCGGCCTCCCCGTCGAGGGCCGCTTGCGGGCTGGCGACCGAGGGGCTTGGGCTATAATGCTTGACGCTTTTTTTCATCCGGAATAGGTTGCCCATGCAATCGATGAGCATGAGACGCGCCAGTTGGCGCGCAAGATTTGGAGCGATTCTGCTCGCGGGCGGCTGCGTCATGCTGTCGGCATGCGGCCTGCTCTCGGAACAACCCGACGAAACGGCGGGTTGGTCAGCCAACAAATTATATTCGGAAGCCAAGGACGCCCTCGACAGCGGCGACTATCCGCGCGCGGTCAAGCTGTACGAAAAACTCGAGGGCCGCTATCCGTTCGGCCGGTTCGCGCAGCAGGCGCAGATCGATACGGCCTATGCCAACTACAAGGACGGCGAAACCGCCGCCGCGCTGGCCTCGGTCGACCGCTTCATCCAGCTGCACCCGAATCACCCCAGCGTCGATTACGCGTACTACCTGAAGGGGCTGATCAACTTCAACGACAACCTCGGCTGGCTCGGCCGCTTCTCGGGCCAGGACCTGAGCGAGCGCGATCCGAAGGCGGCGCGCGCGGCCTACGACGCCTTCCATACGCTGGTCACGCGCTTCCCCGAAAGCCGTTACACGCCGGACGCCGCAGCGCGGATGCAGTACATCGTCAATTCGCTGGCCCAGCACGAAGTCCACGCGGCGCGCTACTACTATCGCCGCGGCGCCTACCTGGCGGCGGTCAACCGCGCGCAGCAGGCGCTGAAGGAATACGATGGCGCGCCGGCCAACGAGGAGGCGCTGTACATCATGATCCGTTCGTACGAGGCCCTGGGCATGAAGGACCTGCGCGACGACACGCTGCGCGTGATGGAGATGAACTTCCCCAACAGCGACTTCATGAAGTACGGCGAGCGCCGCGAGAAGGACAAGCCGTGGTGGAAGCTGTTCTGAACGATCTGACGCCACTGCGACAGGCATGAGAAAAGCCCGGTTCGATTCACCGAACCGGGCTTTTTGTTTTCGGAGGCGGTACCGGACCCCGTTTGAAGGCGGTAGCCATGCCTCGCTTGGAGGCGGCACCCGGTCGTGTTCCGAGGCGGCACCGGGCCGCTTTTCTTGAAGGCGGCTACCGCTCGTGTTTGAGCGCGGCACCGGACCGCGCTCGCCGCCGCGCCGCTACGCCTTCTGCTACGCCTTCTTCAACCCTTCCAGAAACGCCACCACCGTGTCCCGCTCGCGCGTGCGCTTGAATGGCGGCAGGCTCTGCCAGATCTGGCGTCCGTAGGGTTTCTCGACCAGCCGCGTGTCGCAGATCACCAGCACGCCGCGATCGGTCTCGGAGCGGATCAGCCGGCCGGCGCCCTGCTTCAGCGTGATCACCGCGTGCGGCAGCTGGTGCACGGCGAACGGGCTCAGCCCCTTCTTCTGCAGCGCCTCCATGCGCGCGGCCAGCACCGGATCGTCGGGCGGCGCGAACGGCAGCTTGTCGATCACCACCAGCGACAACGCTTCGCCGCGCACATCGACGCCCTCCCAGAAGCTCTGGCTGCCGACCAGCACCGCATTGCCGAGCTCGCGGAAGCGGTCGAGCAGCTCGGTGCGGCTGGCCTGGCCCTGCACCAGGATCGGCAGCTGCAGCCCGCGCTCGGCGAACGCCTCGTACAGCAGATCGGAGGCGCGCTGCACCGCGCGCAGCGTGGTGCAAAGCAGGAAGGTGCGCCCGCCGGCCGCCTCGATCAGCGGCAAGGCGGCGGCCACCACGGCATCGGTGAACTGCGGCGACTGCGGCGCCGGCAGGTCGCGCGGCACATACAGCAGGCCCTGCTCGCCGTAGTCGAAGGGGCTGGGCAGCGACAGCGAACGATCCTTGTCGAGCCCCAGCTGCGCGGCATAGTGGGCGAAATTGCCTTTGACCGACAGCGTCGCCGAGGTAAAGATCCACGCGCGAGGATGGCCGGCACGCTGACGCGAGAAGATCGGCGCGATCGACAGCGGCGTGCGATGCAGCTGCACGGTATGCGAGAACACTTCGACCCAGCGCACCGTTTCGGGCGGGTTCCAGGCCGGCGTGGAGGCGGCCGCCGCGTCGGATGCCGAAGCGGACGCGGACGCAGACCCTGAAGCGGCATCGGCAGCCGCATCGGGCAACGCCCCTGCAATCGATTCCCCACGCGCTGCATTGGGCTCCGACAATGCGCCCCCCGAAGACGCGGACCCCGACAACGCCGACTCGGACAACGCCGCCAACGCCGGCTGCACCGCTTCGGCGCCCGTCCCGCCCGCCTCAACCGCCGGCTGCGGCGCCGGGCTGTCGTCGCGCCAGGCTGCCAGCCGCTGCGCCAGCTCCAGCGCGCGGCGATGGCACTGCTCCAGCGATTCGGCGCGCTCGGCCTGGCCCTGCAGCAGCGCCACCACATCGCTCAACGCCTTCTCCAGCGCGTCGAGCGTGTCGAAGAACGGCTCGCCGATGCGGGCGTCGGCCTCGATCTGCCCAAGCGCCAGCCGTACATTGTCCTTGCCGAAGGCCAGCCGCAGATCGCGCGTGGCGCGCTCGAGCGGCGCCACGATGCCGACCCAGTCGGCCGCATCGCGCGCATGCGACAGGCCCTCGGCGACCGTATCGCGCGCCAGTTCCAGCAGCTGGCTGGTCGACAGGCTGTCGCCGAAGAACAGCGTCGCGGTCTCCGGCAGCTGGTGCGCCTCGTCGAAGATCACCGTATTCGCCGCCGGCAGCAGCTCGGCCATGCCGGTATCGCGCAGCACCACGTCGGCGAAGAACAGATGATGGTTGACCACCACCAGGTCGGCCTGCTGCGCCTCCTTGCGTGCCCGCATCACGAAGCACTCCTTGTGGTGCGGGCATTCGGTGCCGAGACAGTTGTCGCGGGTCGAGGTCACCAGCTGCCATACCGGCGCGTTCTCCGGCACGCTGGCCAGTTCGGCCTTGTCGCCGGACGAGGTGGTCTTGGCGAAGTTGGCGATCTCGCGCAGCCACGCCGCGTCCTGCCTGGACGCCAGCCGCCCGTTCAACTGCGCCCGCTCCATGTGGTAATGGCAGACGTAGTTGGCGCGGCCCTTGAGCAGCGCGACCGAGACCGGCACATTGAGCGCGCGGCGCACGGTCGGGATGTCGCGCAGGAACAGCTGGTCCTGCAGGTTCTTGGTCCCCGTCGACAGGATCACCTTGCCGCCCCACAGCATCGCCGGCACCAGGTAGGCGAAGGTCTTGCCGGTGCCCGTGCCGGCCTCGACGATCACCGTGTCGTGCGCCTCGATCGCATCGGCCACCGCGGCGGCCATCTTCGCCTGCGCATCGCGCGGCCGATAGCCGTCGATGGCCTGCGCCAGCGTGCCGGTCGGCGCGAAGATGCGCGCCAGCGCCGCGGCGCGCGCGTCGGCGGCGTCCGGCTGGATGGCGGGACCGGCGGCATCGTCGCCGGGATGGGAGAGATCGGAATCGGACAAGGCTGGCAGGAATTCGGTGCGCCGCAGGCGGTGGCCGGCGGCGCTGGCATGGCGGCCCGCGGGATCGCGGACCGGGGGATCAGGCGGGTACGTCGGGCTCGAGCTGCAGCTGCAGCAGCGTGATGGCGTCCTTCAGCTTCAACCGGCGCTTCTTGAGCCGGCGCAATTGCAGTTCATCGTGGCCGGCCTCGCCGGACAGCCGGTCGATCAGATAGTCCAGATCGCGGTGCTCGATCTGCAATTCGATGATCTGGCGTTCGAGGGTGTTCAGATCGCGGTCCATCGTCCATTGGCCTCCCCCACCGGCGACGTCCATCATCAGAAGCCGAACGGCCGCGGCGACTCGCCGCTGCTCTGCTTTTCCCTCGCCTTGGCGCGGCGCTCCTCGACCTCGCGCTGGCGCTGGATCGCCTGCTGCTGCTTGGCCTCGTACGCCTTGACGTTCTCGGCGCGCTGGCGGGCCTGCTCGGCACCGCGCTCGCGGGCCTCGCGCATCCGCGCGTCGTAGTCGGCCTGCTTCTGCTGGTACTCGGCGGCATTGGCGGCGCGCTGCGGCGCCTCGGCCTGGCGCTGCGCGTCGCGCAGCTTCTGCTCCTGCTGCTTGCGTTCGAACTCGGCGCGATTGGCCTGTTCGTCGGCAGCGCGCTGCGGCTGGCTGGCCTCGTACTCGGCCTGGCGCAGCGCCTGTTCACGATCGCGTTTGGCGGCCTTGAAGGCACGCTCGGCCTCGCCGATCTCCAGCTCGCGTTCGCGCAGCACGGCCAGCTCGGTGCGCTGGGTTTCCTTGGCGCGCTCGATGCAGTTGGTGACGAAGAACTTGTCGTAGCAGGCGCGCTCGGCGGTCGCGAAGCGGTAGTTGGTCCAGGCGCGCGAGTCGGCCACGGCCTTGCGCTCGGCGTCGAAGTCGCGCGGCGCTTGCAGTTCGCCCGAGGCGGAGGCAGAGGTGGAGGCCGGCGTGGAGCCGGCGGCCGGGGCCGAAGCCGGGCCCTGCGCCAGCGCGGCGGGCAGCGGCACGGCCAGGCACGCCAGGGCCAGGGTCCGCGCCAATATCGGCGCCAGCGTCCGCGCCGACATCGAGACCTTGGGCAGCCTGCCGTCAGGCATCGTTGCCGCGCGATCGGCGGCCGGAAAACATGCCGGCAGAGCGGCCCGTTGTGGCTTGAGGTTCATGGGCGGATTCTACCATCGGGGCATGCCGCCGCGCCCGCGCGCGGCCTGCCCGGCAGGGCGATTCAGAATCGATCCCCGTGCGTACCGCATGCCGGATGACGCGCCGTTCGCTTGTGGCAAAATGCCCCGCTTTCGACTGAGTGTTTTTCCGATGTCCAACCTGCCAGCTTCCGTCACGCAAAAGATCGTGTCGCTCATCGCGGCCGAGCTGTCCGTCCAACCCCGCCAGGTGGCGGCGGCCGTCGAACTGCTCGACGAAGGCGCCACCGTGCCGTTCATCGCGCGCTACCGCAAGGAGGTCACCGGCAACCTCGACGACACGCAGCTGCGCGCGCTCGAGGAACGGCTGCTGTACCTGCGCGACATGGAGGAACGCCGTGCCGCGATCCTGGCCTCGATCGAGGAACAGGGCAAGCTGACCCCCGAGCTGCGCACCGCGGTCGAAGCCGCGGTCACCAAGCAGGCGCTGGAAGACCTGTACCTGCCCTACAAGCCCAAGCGCCGCACCCGCGCCCAGATCGCGCGCGAATGCGGCCTGGAGCCGCTGGCGCAGGCGCTGCTGGCCGACCCGACGCTGGACCCGCAGGCCGAGGCGGCCAAATACGTCAACGGCAAGCCCACCGCCGACGGCGGCGTGCCCGACGTCAAGGCCGCGCTGGACGGCGCGCGCGACATCCTGTCGGAGCAGTTCGGCGAGACCGCCGAGCTGCTGGGCAAGCTGCGCGAGCATCTGTGGTCCAACGGCGTGGTGACCTCGTCGGTGGTCGAAGGCAAGGAAACCGCCGAGGAAGAGAAGTTCCGCGACTACTACAACTACAGCGAGACCATCCGCACGATCCCGTCGCACCGCGCGCTGGCGCTGTTCCGCGGCCGCAATGCCGGCGTGCTGATGATCAAGCTGGGCCTGGGCGAGGAACAGGACGCGCTGGTGCCCCACCCGTGCGAGGCGATGATCGCGCGCCATGTCGGCATCCAGAACCTGAACCGGCCCGCCGACAAATGGCTGGGCGATGTCTGCCGCTGGTGCTGGCGCGTCAAGGTGCAGCCGCACCTCGAAACCGAGCTGCTGACGCAGCTGCGCGAGAGCGCGGAGAGCGAGGCGATCAAGATCTTCGGCCGCAATCTGCATGAGCTGCTGCTGGCCGCGCCGGCCGGCCCGAAGGCGGTGATGGGCATCGACCCGGGCATCCGGACGGGCTGCAAGATCGCGGTGGTCGATGCGACCGGCAAGCTGCTGGAAACCGCGACGATCTATCCGCACGAGCCGCGCCGCGACTGGAACGGTTCGCTGGCCACGCTGGCGCGCCTGGCCAAGCAGCACGGCGTCTCGCTGGTGTCGATCGGCAACGGCACGGCCAGCCGCGAGACCGACAAGCTGGTGCAGGACCTGATGCGCCAGGCGCCCGAACTGAAGCTGACCAAGATCGTCGTCAGCGAGGCCGGCGCCTCGGTCTATTCCGCCTCGGAGCTGGCGGCCAAGGAATTCCCCGATCTCGACGTGTCGCTGCGCGGCGCGGTGTCGATCGCGCGCCGGCTGCAGGACCCGCTGGCCGAACTGGTCAAGATCGATCCGAAGTCGATCGGCGTCGGCCAGTACCAGCACGACGTCAACCAGCGCGAACTGGCGCGCACGCTCGACGCGGTGGTCGAGGACTGCGTGAACGCGGTCGGCGTCGACGTCAATACCGCCTCGGTGCCGCTGCTGGCGCGCGTATCGGGCCTGAACAGCGTGCTGGCGCGCAATATCGTCGAGTTCCGCGATGCCAATGGCGCCTTCCCCAACCGCGACGCGTTGAAGAAGGTGCCGCGGCTGGGCGACAAGACCTTCGAGCAGGCGGCCGGCTTCCTGCGCATCAACGACGGCGACAATCCGCTGGACCGCTCGTCGGTCCACCCGGAGGCCTACCCGGTGGTCAAGCGCATCCTCGACCATATCAAGAAGGACCTGCGCGACGTGATGGGCAACCGCGACGCGCTGCGCGGGCTGTCGCCGACGCAGTTCACCGACGACACCTTCGGCCTGCCGACCGTGCGCGACATCCTCAGCGAGCTGGAAAAGCCGGGCCGCGACCCGCGCCCGGAGTTCAAGACCGCCACCTTCCAGGACGGCGTCGAGGACATCAAGGACCTGCAGCCCGGCATGGTGCTCGAGGGCGTGGTGACCAACGTCGCCGCCTTCGGCGCCTTCGTCGATATCGGCGTGCACCAGGACGGGCTGGTCCATATCTCGGCGCTGTCGAACAAGTTCGTCAAGGACGCGCACGAGGTCGTCAAGGCCGGCCAGATCGTCAAGGTCAAGGTGATGGAGGTCGACGTCAAGCGCAACCGCATCGGCCTGTCGATGCGCCTCGACGACGAGCCGGGCCAAGGCGGCAATCGCGCCGCCGGCGGCGAGCGCCCGGAGCGCGGCGGCAACCGCCCGAGCCGCGGCTTCCAGGGCGGCGGCCGGCGCGAAGCCGAACCCGCCGGCGCGATGGCGGCGGCATTTGCCAAGCTGAAGCGTTAAGCAGATACGGGCGGCCCTGGTGCCGCCCGAGGGCCCGCGCGCCTGCGCGGCCCACGCCTGCGCCCGCGCGGCGGCCCCGCTGCGACCACGGACCAAACAAAAGAGCCTGCAAGCGGCAGCGCCGCATGCAGGCTTTTTGCTGATCCGATCGGCGGCCTCCGTGGGCGCGCCGCCGCGGTCAGATCTCGACCTTGGTACCCAGCTCCACCACCCGGTTGGCCGGAATGCGGAAGAAGTCCGAAGGCTTGGCGCCGTTCTGATGCATCCACGCGAACAGCGTCTCGCGCCACATCGGCATGCCGGGCAGGCGCGACGGGATCACCGACTCGCGCGCGATGAAGAACGAGGTCTCCATCAGCTCGAACTCCATGTCGAGCTTGCGCTTGGACAGGTCGAGCACCTTGTGCACGTCGGGGGTTTCCTTGAAGCCGTACTCGGACTTCAGGATGAAGACGCCGCCGCCGAGGTCCTTGCAACTGAGCCGGTGATCGTCGTCGACATAGGGAATGTCGCGTGTGACGAAGCTCAGGAACACCACGCGCTCATGCAGCACGCGGTTGTGCTTCAGGTTGTGCAGCAGCGAGACCGGCACGAATTCGGTGTTGCCGGTCAGGAAGACCGCGGTGCCCTCGACGCGGTGCGGCGGATGGGCCAGCAGGCCGGCCATGAAGGGCTCGAGCGGAATGCCCTCCTCCAGGCTGCGCGCGCGTAGCAGCTTGCGGCCGCCGTACCACGTCATCAGCAGGAAGAAGGCGGCGCTGCCCAGCAGCAGCGGGAACCAGCCGCCCTCCGCGATCTTCAGCAGATTGGCCGACAGGAACGACAGGTCGATCACCAGGAAGGCGGCGCCCGCCGCTCCCACCACCGCCGGCGGCCATTTCCACACGTGGCGCATCACGACGATCGACAGCAGCGTGGTGATCACCATCGTCGTGGTCACGGCGATGCCGTAGGCGGCGGCCAGGTTCTCCGACTTCTTGAAGGCCAGCACCACCAGCACGACGGCCACCAGCAGCACCCAGTTGATCACCGGCAGGTAGATCTGGCCGATCTCGGCTTCCGAGGTGTAGCGGATGCGCATGCGCGGAATGAAGCCGAGCTGGATCGCCTGGCTGGTCAGCGAGAACGCGCCCGAAATCACCGCCTGCGAGGCGATCACCGCGGCGCAGGTGGCCAGCAGCACCATCGGGATCAGCAGCAGGTCGGGCACCATCAGGTAGAACGGATTGCGCACCGCGCTGGGGTCGCCCAGCAGCATCGCGCCCTGGCCGAAGTAGTTCAGCATCAAGCAGGGCATCACGATGGCGAACCAGCCCCGGCGGATCGGCGCGGGACCGAAATGGCCCATGTCGATGTACAGCGCCTCGGCGCCGGTCAGCACCAGGAACACCGCGCCGAGCACGATGAATGCCTGCAGCGAATGTTCGATCAGGAAGCGCACGCCGTACAGCGGATTGATCGCGGACAGAATGGCGGGCGACTCGATCAGGTGGTAGATGCCCAGCCCGCCGAGCGACAGGAACCACACCATCATGATCGGACCGAACAGCTTGCCCACCGACGAGGTGCCGCGCCGCTGCAGCAGGAAAAGCACCAGCAGGATCGCCAGGGTGATCGGAATGACGTAGTGCGACAGCGCGGGCGTCGCGATCTCGATGCCTTCCACGGCGGAGAGCACCGAGATGGCCGGCGTGATCACCGCATCGCCGTAGAACATGCAGGCGCCGAAGATGCCCAGCATCATCAGCACCTTGGCCCGCCGCGTGCGCGGTGCGGCGCTGCGCAGCGCCAGCGCCATCAGCGCGAGCACGCCGCCCTCGCCGTCGTTGTCCGCGCGCATCACGAACACCACGTATTTGATCGACACCACCAGGATCATTGCCCAGAACAGCAGCGAGATCACGCCCATCACCGCTTCGGGACTGAACGGAATGCCATGCTCGGCGCTGAAGCACTCCTTCAATGCATAGAGGGGACTGGTGCCGATATCGCCGAAGACGACACCGATCGCCGCGAGTACCAGCATGCGCATGCTGGGCGTCTCGACGAAATAATGGCTCGTGGTGGGTTGTGTCATGGATTCGGAGCGGGAGGCCCACTATGCCGCGGCCGGCCGCATCGTTCGAGGATTTTTTTGCAATGCACAATCGGGCGCCATTCTAGTGGAAACGGGCCGGCAGCGTCATCAGGAATCTTTTTGAGACCGTGTCGGGCGCGCCGCGGGTGGCGCGTGAAGACGTTGGCTGGCCGGCGTTCGCCCTACCCAGGAACGCAAGGATGCGAGCGAAGCGGCGCTCGGTCAAGCCCGAGGTGTGGCGTGCCCGCCATAGAAAAACGGCGCGACCCGCGGTATTCGCGCCGTTCGGTTTCCGCCATGCCTGACTGTCCGCCTTGTCGGCCCTGCCCATGTCTGCCATGTATTCCTTCTTCGCCGCGCCAGATACCGCCGCGGGTGCAGACGACCATCGCGGTGGTCAGACGCCGAGATACCGTTCGAGCAGGCCGGGCGTGGCCGCCAGCTCGGCCGCGGGGCCGCTGGCCGCGACCAGGCCCTTCTCCAGCACCACCACGCGGTCGGCCTGTGCCAGCACGGCGCGATAGTTGCGGTCGACCACCACGGTGGAGATGCCGGTGCCGCGCACGGCGGCGATCACGTCCCATATCTCGCGCACGATCTTCGGGGCCAGCCCTTCGGTCGCCTCGTCCAGGATCAGGCAGTCGGGGTTGGTCATCAGCGCGCGGCCGATCGACAGCATCTGCTGCTCGCCCCCGGACAGCTGCTGGCCGCCGTGGTCCAGCCGCTCCCTGAGCCGCGGGAACAGGTCGAGCACCCTCGTCTCGCCCCAGTCATTGCGGCCGTTGCAGCCCTTGCGCGCCGCCATCAGCAGGTTTTCGCGCACCGACAGGTTGGGGAAGATGCCGCGGCCTTCGGGCACGTAGGCCACGCCCAGGCGCGCGACATCGTATGGCCGCGCGCGCGACACGTCGCGGCCAGCGACCACGATGGTGCCGGCGCGCTGCGTCACGTGGCCGAGCAGCGTCCGCAGCAGCGTGCTCTTGCCCATGCCGTTGCGCCCCAGCAGGCCGACTGTCTCCCCCGCGTCGACGCGAAAGTCGACACCGCGCAGCACATGGCTGGTGCCATACCAGGCCTGCACGCCGGTGGCTTCGATCATCGGCTTCACGCTGCGCACTCCTTGCGCGTGCCGGCGGCCGCGCCGGCGCCTGCGCCATGGGGATTGGCGTCGTCCGCGACATCGGCAAGCTCGCCGGCGCCCTCGTCGTCGCCCAGGTAGGCCTGCTGGACCTCGCGATTGGCCCGGATCGCGGCCGGTTCGCCCGAGGCGATCACCACGCCGTTGACCATCACGGTGATGCGGTCGGCGACCGCGAACACCGCGTCCATATCGTGCTCGACCAGCAGGATCGCGTGACCCTCGCGCAGGTCGCGCAGCAGCGCCAGCATGCGCGCCGATTCCTCGGCGCCCATGCCGGCCAGCGGCTCGTCGAGCAGCAGCGCCACCGGCTGCGTAGCGAGGCACATCGCGACCTCGAGCTGGCGCTTCTGGCCGTGCGACAGGGCCATGGCTGGCAGCGCCGCGCAATCCGCGAGACCGGCTCGTTCCATCGCCTCGTCGCCGAGCGCGCGCGCGGTGCGGCAGGACTGCGCGCTTTCCCACAGCCGCCAGGCACGCTGCGCGCGCGACTGCGCCGCGAGGCGGCAGTTCTCGCGCACGCTCAGTGGTGCGAACACGTTGTTGCGCTGATAGCTGCGTCCCACGCCGGCGCAGACGAGCCGCGGCTGCGGCCAGCCGGTGACGTCGTTGCCGTGCAGGAACAGCTGGCCCGCGCTGGGCGCGAGCTCGCCCGACAGCAGATTGATCAGCGTCGACTTGCCGGCGCCGTTGGTGCCGATCACGGCGTGGATCTGATGCAGGTCCAACGCCAGATCGACGCCGGACACCGCGGTCAGGCCGCCGAAGCGGCGCGTCAGTCCGGCCGCGCGCAGCACCGGTTCGTTGCCATGGCGCGCGTTCATCGCCGCTCTCCCCGCATGTCGCTCACTTTGCCGCCCGCCTTGCCTTCGGCCCTGCCTCCGGCTCCGCGGCCCACGCCGCCACCCAGCCGGCGCCGCAACAGCGCGGCCAATCCGACCAGTCCGCCCGGCAGCAGCGCCACCGCGGCGATGATGAAGCCGCCCATCAGCAGCTGCCAGTGCTTGGTCAGCGTGCTGAACCATTCGGCCAGCAGCACGAAGGAAAACGCGCCGATCACCGCGCCCGCCAGGCTGCCGACGCCGCCCAGGATCACCATCAGCATCGCGTTGCCCGACTGGTGCCACGACGCGATCTCCGGATTGACGAAGCCGAACTGGATCGCATACAGATAGCCCGCCAGCCCGGCGAACGCGCCGCCGGCGACGAAGGCGCCAAGCTGGTAGCGGTAGGTGGCGAAGCCGGCCGCGCGCATGCGCTGCTCGTTGTGGCGGATGCCGATCAGCGCGTGGCCGAAGCGCGAGCGCAGCACCATCGCCAGCGCCGCCACGGTGAAGATCAGCGCGCCCAGCACCAGCCAGTAGAAATGCACGGGATCGTCGATGCCGAGCGGACGCGCGCCGAACACGCCGAACTCGGGCCGGAAATAGATATAGGTGCCATCGCTGCCGCCCGCGATCTTGGTGTCGTGGAAGATGAAGTACACCATCTGCGCGAACGCCAGCGTGACCATGATGAAGTAGATGCCGCGCGTGCGCAGCACCAGCATGCCGACCAGCAGCGCCAGTACCGACGCCGCCGCGACCGCCGCCACCAGCAGCCACCAGCCATTGCCCGGCTCGGACTGCGGCGCCAGCATCGCGGTCGCATAGGCCGCGGTGGCGAAGTACGCCGCGTGGCCCAGGCTGACCAGCCCCGTATAGCCGATCAGCAGCTGCAGCGACAGCGCGAAGATCGCCATGATCATGACCTTGCTGAGCAGGTCGATGTAGAACTTGTTGCCCTCGCCGCCCAGCGCGAGCGGCAGCGCCGCCAGCACCGCGAAGGCGATCGCCCACGCCAGCGTGGTCCAGCGCAGGTTGGCGCGCCGCTGCAGGTCGAAGGCCGCGCCGATGTCGGCGCCGAGATCGGTCGGAGGTGTCGATGCCATCGCGCTAGCCCGCCTTGAACAGGCCCTGGGGTTTCCAGAGCAGAATGATCGCCATCAGCAGATAGACCAGCACGCCCGCCGCCTCCTGCCAGAAGACCTTGCCGAAGGTATCGACGAAGCCGAGCAGCAGCGCGGCGACCATCGCGCCCTTGACCGAGCCGATGCCGCCGATCACCACCACCACGAAACAGACGATCAGCACCTGGCTGCCCATGCCGGGATAGACCGACGACACCGGCGCGGCGATCATGCCGGCCAGCACCGCCAGCGCGACGCCGAGCGCGAACACCAGCCGGTACAGCCGGCCGATGTTGACGCCCAGCGACTGCACCATCTCGCGATTGCTGGCGCCCGCGCGGATCGTCATGCCCAGCCGCGTGCGGCGGATCACGTAGTACATCGCCGCGGCCACCAGCAGGCACACCGCCGAGATGAACAGCCGGTAGACCGGATAGGTCATCTCGTTGCCGATCGGCAGCGCGCCGTCGAGCAGCGGAGGCACCGGCACGCCATGCACGTCGTCGCCGACCAGGATGCTGCGCATCTCCTCGAACACCAGGATCAGTCCATAGGTCATCAGCACCTGCTGCAGGTGGTCGCGTTCGTACAGATAGCTGAAGAACACCCACTCGAGCAGATAGCCGAACGCGACCGCCAGCACGATGCCAAGCGGCAGCGCGATGAACAGGCTGCCGGTCATGCTCGCCAGCGTGAAGGCCAGATAGGCGCCCAGCATGTAGAAGCTGCCGTGGGCGAGATTGATCACGCCCATGATGCCGAAGATCAGCGTCAGGCCGCTGGCGACCAGGAACAGCAGCAGGCCGTACTGCACGCTGTTCAGGCACTGGATCAGGAAGGAGACGAGGTCCATGCGAGGCGATCGGTCGTTGACGGGGCCGCGGCCGGCGCGAGCCGGTATGCCGCGGCCGTTAAGGCATGCAGGAGGCAGGCGATCGAGTGGCCGACTGGCGCGGTCAGCCCCACATTACAGGCGGCAGCCGCGCGCCGGATCGGCCAGCGCCTTCACCGCGATGCCGCTGACCTTGTTCTCGCGCCCCTCGACCTTGCGCAGATAGAAGTCCTGCACCGGGTTGTGGGCGCGCGACAGCGTGAAGGTGCCGCGCGGGCTGTCGATGCGCGCCGCGGCGATCGCCTTGTAGACGTCCGCCTTGCGGCTCATGTCGCCCTTGACCGCGCTGGCGCCGGCGGCCAGCATCTGCGCGGCGTCGTAGCCCTGTACCGCATAGACATCGGGCTGCAGCTTGTAAGCCTTCGCATAATTGAGCCGGAACTGCTTGTCGCGCGGATTCTGCAGGCCGTCGGCGTAGTGCAGCGTGGTCTCCAGGCCTTGCGCGGCGGCGCCCTGCGCCTCGAGCGTGCCGTCGGTCAGGAAGCCCGATGCATACAGCGGAATCTTGTCCTTCAGGCCCGCCGCGGCCCAGTCCTTGACGAACTTGACCGCGCCGCCGCCGGCGAAGAAGACGAACACGGCATCGGGCTTGAGCGAGGCGATCTCGGTGATCTGCGCCTGGAATTCGACGTTGGGGAACGGCAGGCTCAGTTCCTTGACGATCTTGCCGCCCTTGGCCTCGAACGCCTCCTTGAAGCCGCGCACCGACTGCTCGCCGGCCGCGTACTTCCACGTCAGCGTGACGACCCGCTTCATGCCGCGTTCGGCCACCACCTGGCCCATCGCATAGCCGGGCTGCCAGTTCGAGAACGAGGAGCGGAAGATGTTGGGCCCGCACAGGGGACCGGTGGCCTCGTCGGCCCCGGCGTTCGGGATGATCAGCAGCGTGTTGCTTTCCTTGGCGACCTTGACGATGCCCATCTGCACGCCCGAGTGCACGGTGCCGACCACCACGTCGACCTGGTCGCGCTTGACCAGCTTGTTGGCGTTCTCGGGCGCCTTGGCCGGATCCGATTCATCGTCGACCTTGAAGTACTCGACCTCGCGCCCGCCCAGCCGGCCGCCCTGCTCCTGCACGTACATGCGGAAGCCGTTCTCGATCGCCGTGCCGAGCGCCGCGTAGGTGCCGGTGTAGGGCAGCATGAAGCCGACCTTGATCTTGCCGGCCGCCGCGGATGGCGCGGGCTGCCCCGTGGCGGCGCCCGCCAGCGTCAGCGCGGCGACGGCAACACAGGCCGGCGCCAGGCGGCGCGAGATGAAGCGATGCATGGATGTCTCCTCCTGGTGGTTCAGCGGGTCGCTCGCGCGACGGTGCGACGGCGTCCGTTCCATTGCGCCATGCCTGCCCGCCGAGACCGCGTGGTTGCTTGCGAAGTTGCATGCGGCGCGGCCTGCGGTCGGGCGTGGCATCGCGGCGGTGCGGCGCCAATTATTTTAGGTTTGAAGTTTTCGCCGTTATAAACCCCGCCATGGATGGCGTCAATGCAGTGGAACCCGGCGCCGCGGCCACCGAGGCTGGCGGTGCCTCCGGGGCTATCGAAGCGACCGGGCCGACCGGCTCGCGCCCGAGTGTAATGACGCGCGGGCCGCGGGGATATCGCGGCTTACCCTGTCTCATGGCGCGGATGGCGACGGAACGGCGCCCGCCGCGTCGGTCGCGGACGTGCGCGCCTGCTCCGCGTCGGTCGCGCCCTCGCGTGCCTGCCGCTCGCGCTGCCGCAGGCGGAAGCGCTGGATCTTGCCGGTCGCGGTCTTGGGCAGCTCGGCCACGCATTCGATCCGGCGCGGATACTTGTACGGCGCCAGGCTGCTCTTGACGAAGGCCTGCAGCTCGGCCTCCATGCCGTCGTGCCATTCGTGGCCGGGACGCAGCACCACGTAGGCCTTGGGCTTGACCAGACGGTCGGCGTCCTCGACGCCGATCACCGCCGCCTCCAGCACCGCGGGATGGCGCGCCAGCGCCGCCTCGACCTCGAATGGCGAGACATAGATGCCGCCGACCTTCAGCATGTCGTCGCTGCGCCCGGCATAGACATAGTAACCGTCCGCATCGCACAGATACTTGTCGCCGCTGCGGGTCCATTCGCCGACGAAGGTATCGCGGGTCTTGTCGCGATTGCCCCAGTACATCAGCGCGGCCGACGGCCCCTTGATGTACAGGTCGCCGATCTCGCCGGGCGCGCAGGGCTGGCCGGCGTCGTCCAGCAGTTTCAGCTCGTAGCCGGGCACCGCCTTGCCGGTAGTGCCGTAGCGGACGTCGCCGGGACGATTCGACAGGAAGATGTGCAGCATCTCGGTCGAGCCGATGCCGTCGAGGATGTCGCAGCCGAAATGGGCGCGGAACCGCTCGCCGATATCGCGCGGCAGCGCCTCGCCGGCGGAGGTACAGACGCGCAGCGCGACCGCTTCGCGCGCCGGCAGGTCGGGGGCGGCCAGCATGCCGGCAAACAGCGTCGGCACGCCACAGAACACCGTCGGCCGCTGCCCGGTCAGGCGGCGGAACACCGCCTGCGGCGTCGGCCGCTCGGCCATCAGCAGCGTGGTGGCGCCGACCGACAGCGGAAAGGTCAAGGCGTTGCCGAGCCCGTAGGCGAAGAACAGCTTGGCTGCGGAGAACACCACGTCGTCCTCGCGCAGGCCCAGCACCTGGCGGGCATAGAGGTCGGCGGTATGGAACAGGTTGCCGTGGGTATGGACGGTGCCCTTGGGCCGGCCGGTCGAGCCCGACGAATAGAGCCAGAACGCCATGTGGTCCGGTCCGGTGGCCGCAGGGTGCGCCAGCGGCGTACCGCTGCCGGCCAGCCCCGCCACGGTCGCCGCCGCGGGCGCCTCGCCTTGCGGCAGGTGTCCATCGTCGGGCAGCGGCGCCGCGACGATCCACAGCGGCTCGACCCCGGCGCGTTGCGCCGCTTCGCGCAGGGCCGGCAGCAGCGGCGCGGACACCACGGCGGCACGCGCGCCGCTGTGTTCGAGCATGTAGGCGTAATCGTCCACCGTCAGCAGCGTATTGACGGCAACCGGCACCACGCCGGCCAGCAGGCAGCCGAGAAACGCCACGGGGAAATCGATGGTGTCGAGCGCGCACAGCAGCAGCCGCTCCTCGGGCCGCAGCCCGGCCGCCAGCAGCGCGCCGGCGAAGCCTCGGCTGCGCGCATCGAGCTCGGCGTAGGTCAGCGTCGCGGTGTCGTCGCGATAGGCCAGCTTGTCGCCCCGGCCGGCATCCAGATTGCGCGACAGCAGATCGGCGGCGGCGTTGTAGCGCGCCGGCAAAGCGGTCGGGGACGTCATGTCTCACTCCTTGGGCGGCCCGAAGGCGGCCTCTTGTCGGCCGTTGGTGCACGCCCCGGCGGCAATTTGCGGCGGCACCTTATCGTTGTTGATGCATTTTATTGCACATCGACTAAGATGCAAGCTCAGGAATGCACTATATGGCAGCGAAAAAGGCTTGGGGTGAACCCGGGGTATGCCGTCCATGTGCCCTATAATGCCGCACCCAACGCCTGTCGCTGCTTCCCTCCTTCCCAACCCTTGCCCGCCATGCGCCGCGCCACCGAAGCCACTGCGCCTTTGTCCGACGCCGAGCCCCGCCAGCCCGGCGAGCGCGATCCGTACCTGACCCAGCTGGGCGAGCGCATCCGCTCGCTGCGCGCGGCCCGCGGCATGTCGCGCAAGGATCTGGCGCGCGGGGCCGGGGTCTCGGAGCGCTATCTGGCCAATCTCGAAACCGGTACCGGCAACGCCTCCGTGCTGCTGTTGCGGCAGGTTGCGGCCGCGCTGAACGTGCCGCTGCCGGTGGTGCTGGCCGAGGCCGACGGCGGCAACGGCGCGCGCGCCGCCGAATTCGGCCAGCTTCTGCAATGGCTCGCGCAACTGCCGCCCGCCGATCTGGCCCGCGTGCGCGAGGCCTGCCGCAATGCCCTCGCACCGTCCGCCCCCTTCGACGCGCGCCATCAGCGAATCGCGCTGATCGGCCTGCGCGGCGCCGGCAAATCGACGCTGGGCCGGGCGCTGGCCGAGGCGCGCGAGTTGCCCTTCGTCGAGCTGAACGGCGCGATCGAACAGGAGGCCGGCGCCACGCTGTCGGAAATCCATTCGCTGTACGGCCAGGCCGCCTACCGCCGCTACGAACTGCGCGCGCTGGAACGCGTGCTGCGCGAGCACGAGCGGCTGGTGCTGGCGACGCCGGGCAGCCTGGTGTCCGAGCCGGCCACCTTCAATCTGCTGCTCGCCAACTGCTACACGGTCTGGGTCAAGACCTCGCCCGAGGAACACATGGCGCGCGTGGTCGCCCAGGGCGACATGCGGCCGATGCAGGGCAACAGCGAGGCGATGGCCGACCTGCGCCGCATCCTGCAGGCCCGCACGCCGCTCTACGCGCGCGCCGACGCGGTGATCGACACCAGCGGGCAGAGTCTGGACGCGTCGCTGCAGGCGCTGCAGACGGTGCTGCAGGACGCCGGCGCCTGAGCCACGGCTCGATGGCGGCTGGCGCCGGCGCCGAGCTACCGGCCTCGGCGGCCGTTGCGCCCGGCACCTGAGCGACGGCCTGGGCGGCCGGCTCGCACTATATTTCATCGCCCTGCTGCCCGTCCGGCTGCGTGTCCGCCGGATTGCTCCGCCGCGGCGCGGCCCGGGAACGGCGCCGGAAAGGCGGCGGTCGAACGGGCGTACGCAAGGAATCCCCGCAAAAGTGGTTTTCCTGCTTCCCTTGCGAAACAAGTGGCCTATAATGTTTCCAAGGAAACAGGAGCATGGCGATGCAGACCAAGCAACTTCGGCAGCAGCTTCCCGCCGGGGCCCCGGATGCCGGGGCAACCCTGACCAAGGCCGTGATGCGCGCGGCCGGCTTCCTCGGTATCAGCCAGGCCGTGGTCGCCAGCGTGCTGGGCATCAGCACGGCCTCCGTCTCGCGCATGGCCTCGGGCCACTACGTGCTGGACAACCACCGCAAGGAATGGGAGTTCGGCGTGCTGTTCGTGCGCCTGTTCCGCTCCCTCGATGCCATCCTCGGGCATGGCGACCAGGCCCGGCTATGGCTGGCCAATGACAATCTCGCGCTGGGCGGCAAGCCGCTCGAACTGATCCGTACTACCGAAGGCCTGGTTCGTGTCGTTCACTATCTGGACGCCACCCGCGGTCGCATCTGAGCGCAAGCCGTTTGCGCTCACGTTGTGGCGGGCGGTGGAAGCCCAGCATGTGGTTTCCACGATGCCGCTGGTCGACAGCCTCGAAGAGCAGGCTGTGCTGGAGGCCGTGCTCGATGCCGGCAAACCGGCGGTTCCCTCCTACGCCCGCCATCTGCACTACCTGCTGTTCACGCCGTTCCGCTATCCGCCGTCGCCATGGGGCTCGCGCTTTCGCGCGGCGCACGATCCGGGTGTGTTCTACGGCGCGGACGAGATCCGCACCGCCTGCGCGGAGCTGGGCTACTGGCGCTGGCGCTTCCTGCGCGACAGTCCCGCCCTGCCGCGCATCGATGCGCGCGCGCAGACGCTGTTCCAGGTCGGCGTGCGCACCGACGGCGTCGCGCTGGACGAGGCGCCGTTCGCGCGCGATGCCGCGCAATGGCAGGACCCGGTCCACTACGAGGGCTGCCAGGCCTTCGCCCGCGTCGCCCGCGAGGCCGGGCTCGGGCTGATCCGCTACCGCTCGGTGCGCGATCCCGGCCAGGGCCATTGCGCCGCCGTGCTGACGCCGCTGGCCTTCTCCTCGCCCGCGCCGCTGGTCACCACCACGTGGATGCTGACGGTGCGGCCCGACCGCGTGATCTGGCAACGCGACGATCTGCTGCAACGCGAGAATTTCGAGTTCGAGGCGGTGCTGTGGGAACGCCCGAACGGCAATGCGGCCCCTGCAAGCGCTTGAAATGCGGCCCACGATACTTTCGCTCATATCTCCTGTTGCATTGCGAAAGCGCTTGCCCTATAATCACTTCTTCGACGGACGCGGGGTGGAGCAGTCTGGCAGCTCGTCGGGCTCATAACCCGAAGGTCGCAGGTTCAAATCCTGCCCCCGCAACCAACCGATCGAAACAGCAAAAAGAACTCAGCAAAAAGCAGCCGCCCCGATTCACCGGGCGGCTTTTTTGTTTCTGCGTGCTTTCCGCAGTTCGCTGCCGCTCATTCGAGCGCGCGCCAGGGTCACGGCTCCACGGTCGTGCCGCCTCAGGGCCGGTGATAAACTGCGCCCATTCCTCCCGGACCGAATCCATGAAATTCTGCTCGAACTGCGGCCATGCGGTCGTGCTGCGCATCCCCGATGGCGACAACCGGCCGCGCCATCTCTGCGATCAATGCGGCACCATCCATTACGTCAATCCGCGCAATGTGGTCGGCACGGTTCCGGTCTGGGAAGACAAGATCCTGCTGTGCAAGCGCGCGATCGAGCCGCGCTACGGCTTCTGGACGCTGCCGGCCGGCTTCATGGAGATCGGCGAGACCACCGCCCAGGCCGCCGCCCGCGAAACGCTGGAGGAAGCCGGCGCGCGCGTGCAGATCGGCGAGCTGTTCTCGATGCTGAACGTGCCGCACGTGCATCAGGTCCATCTGTTCTATCTGGCCAGGCTGGAAGACCTCGATATCGCGCCGGGCGAGGAAAGCCTCGAGGTCAAGCTGGTCGACGAGGCGGACGTACCCTGGGACGAGTTGGCCTTCCCCACCGTGATCCACACCCTGCACTGCTTCTTCGCCGACCGCGCGGCCGGTCGTATCGCGGATGGCAGCTTCCGGCTGCATACGCTCGATATCGACAAGCCGATGCGCCCGCTGGCGGCGCGCGCGACGGTGGAGCCCTGAACGCGCGGGCCGCCTTCCGGGCCGCCTTCCGGGCCGCCTTCCGAGCCCCCCTCAGCGCCGCATGCAGAGCCAACATCCACGCTGCCACCGCGCCACCTCCGTGACGATCGCGCTCCCCGCCCCGTTCAACCGCGCCTTCCACCGCGCCGTCGCCCGCGCCCTCGCCTCCTCTCGCGCATGATCGCCTGGCTCGACCCGCACGATCCGTTTCCCCCGGTCGATGCCGCGCTGGGCCCCGACTCCGAAGCCCCCGGCCTGCTGGCCGCGAGCCGCGACCTGACCCCGCAGCGCCTGCTGCTGGCCTACCGCCACGGCATCTTTCCCTGGTACGCGCAGGGCCAGCCGGTGCTGTGGTGGAGCACCGATCCGCGCATGGTGCTCGATCCCACCGCGCTGCGGGTCTCGCTGAGCCTGCGCAAGACGCTCAAGCGCGTGCTGCGCGAGGACGACTGGCAGATCCGCGTGGACGACGATTTCGAATCGGTGATGCGCGCCTGCGCCGAGACGCCGCGCGCGGGGCAGCACGGCACGTGGATCACGCCGGAGATCGTCGAGGCCTACGGCGCGCTGCACGCGCGCGGCATGGCCCATTCGGTCGAGACCTGGTATCGCGGCGAGCGCGTCGGCGGGCTGTACGGCGTCGCGCTGGGCCGCATGTTCTACGGCGAGTCGATGTTCGCGCGCCGCACCGACGCCTCGAAAATCGCGCTGGCGGCGCTGTGCGGCTTCCTCGCCGGCCACGGGGTGACGATGATAGACTGCCAGCAGGAAACCGAGCACCTCGCCTCGCTGGGCGCGCGGCCGATTCCGCGCAGCGAGTTCGTCGCGCATCTGCGCACGGCGACCGCGCAGCCGCAGATCGTGCCGTGGCGGTTCGACAAGACGGTGCTCGAATGGTGGACACGGGCGCGCCAGGCCGAGCGCTAGCGCCCCGCGCTCCGACCGCGGCAGCACCCGACGGCAGCATCCGATCATGAGCAAGCTCAAGGAATTGCCCCTTTCCGCGCTGCAGTTCTATGCAACGGCGCCCTACGCTTGCAGCTATCTCGAAGGCCGCATGGCCCGCTCGCAGGTGGCCACCCCCGCGCACCTGATCAATGCCGACGTCTATTCCCGCCTGGTGCGCGCCGGCTTCCGGCGCAGCGGCGTCTTCACCTACCGCCCCTATTGCGACGATTGCCATGCCTGCACGCCGTGCCGGCTCGCGGTCGACCAGTTCGAGCCGGATCGCAGCCAGCGCCGCGCCTGGCAGCGCCACCGCCATCTGCAGGCGCTGGTCGCGCCGCTGACCTACGTCGAGGAACACTACGCGCTGTATCTGCGCTACCAGTCGATGCGGCACGCCGGCGGCGGCATGGACCAGGACAGCCGCGACCAGTACGAGCAGTTCCTGCTGCAGAGCCGCGTCAATTCGCGGCTGGTCGAATTCCGCGATCCGCCCGACGCCGCCGAGCCCGGCAAGCTGCGCATGGTCAGCATGATCGACGTGCTCGACGACGGCCTGTCGTCGGTCTACACCTTCTACGATCCGCTGCAGCCCAAGACCAGCTACGGCACCTACAACATCCTGTGGCAGATCGAGCAGACCCGCGAACTGGGCCTGCCGCATCTGTACCTCGGCTACTGGATCGCCAACAGCCGCAAGATGGCCTACAAGGCGCGCTTCCAGCCGCTGCAGGTGCTGGTAGGCAACCAGTGGCGGCCGTTCGAGTCCGAGGGCGCCTGAGCGCGCGGCTCGGCACGCGCATCACGCCTTCACGCTCTACCGCGCGATCCACGGCCGCGCATCACCGCTTCACCGCTTCACGGCGTCACCACGGTATCTCCCCCCGCGCCGGCCTCCCCGGCGCCCCAAGCGCCGCTGCCGTTACAATATCGCCCTGACCGCGCCGCCACCCGCCCGCGGTGCATCGCCGGACCCGCCCCGCCGCTCTCCGCTTGGTCGCCCGTGGCCGCCCGGTCTCCGATTCCCTGCCCCGACTCCCTGCCGATTTCCGC
Source organism: Cupriavidus sp. DB3 (assembly GCF_020418465.1). NCBI lineage: Bacteria > Pseudomonadati > Pseudomonadota > Betaproteobacteria > Burkholderiales > Burkholderiaceae > Cupriavidus > Cupriavidus sp. DB3. The sequence goes on from NZ_JAIZPL010000002.1 coordinate 279,689, forward strand.
CGTGCTCAACGCGCTCTATCCCCTGTTTCGTCCCGCCCTGTTCTCGATGGACGCCGAGGACGCTCACCATCTGACCCTCGACAACCTGCGCCGCGCGCAACGCCTTGGACTGGCCGGCTGCCTCGGCAACCGCATCGAAGACGATCCGCGCACCGTGATGGGCGTGCGCTTCCCGAATCCGGTCGGACTGGCGGCGGGCCTGGACAAGGACGGCGCCTATATCGACGGCCTGGCCGCGTTCGGCTTCGGCTTTATCGAGGTCGGCACGGTGACGCCGCGCCCGCAGCCCGGCAATCCGCGCCCGCGCATGTTCCGGCTGCCGAAGGCCGAGGCGCTGATCAACCGGATGGGCTTCAACAACGGCGGCGTCGACGCCTTCGTCGCCAACGTCAACGCGTCGCGCTGGAAGGCCGAGGGCGGCGTGCTCGGGCTGAACATCGGCAAGAACGCCGATACGCCGATCGAGCGCGCGGTCGACGACTACCTGTATTGCCTGGAACGCGTCTATCCGCACGCGAGCTACGTCACCGTCAATATCTCGTCGCCGAACACCAAGAACCTGCGGCAACTGCAGGGCGCCAGCGAGCTGGACGGCCTGCTGTCGGCGCTGAAGACCGCGCAGCAGCGGCTGGCCGACCAGCATCGCCGCTACGTGCCGCTGGCGCTGAAGATCGCGCCGGACCTCGACGCCGACCAGATCGGCAATATCGGCGACGCGCTGGTGCGCCACCGGATCGACGGCGTGATCGCCACCAACACGACGATCTCGCGCGAGGCGGTCAAGGGCCTGCCGCATGCCGAGGAAGCCGGCGGCCTGTCGGGCCGGCCGGTGTTCGATGCGTCCACCGCGGTGGTGCGCGCGCTGCGCGCGGTGGTCGGCGACGCGCTGCCGATCATCGGCGTCGGCGGCATCTTCGACGGCGCGCAGGCGCGCGCCAAGATCGACGCGGGCGCGCAGCTGGTGCAGCTCTACACCGGGCTGATCTACCGCGGCCCGGCGCTGGTCAAGGAATGCGCGGCCGCGCTGCGCGCTTGATACGGGCTCGATAGGCGCTCGATACGCGCTTGATGCGGGATCGACGCGCAACATGATGAACGCTTGATGCGGGATGGATGTCGGATGGATCTCGGATGGATACACCGCTTCCTTTCCTCCCGCCCCATATAGAGGAACACGCATGGAAACGATCCGACTAGGCCAGAGCGATTTGCAGGTCTCGCGCATCTGCCTCGGCACGATGACCTTCGGCGAACAGAACACCGAGGCCGAAGGCCACCAGCAGCTGGACTATGCGCTGTCGCGCGGCATCAACTTCATCGACACCGCCGAGATGTACCCGGTCAAGCCGCGCGCCGAGACCTATGGCCGCACCGAGCAGATCGTCGGCAGCTGGCTCAAGCGCCAGCCGCGCGACCGCATCGTGCTGGCCACCAAGGTCGCCGGCCCGGCGCGCATGCCGTGGATCCGCAACGGCGGCGACCTGACGCCGCAGAGCATCCGCGCCGCGGTCGACGAATCGCTCAAGCGCCTGCAGACCGACTACATCGACCTGTACCAGATCCACTGGCCGGCACGCAACGCGCCGATCTTCGGCCAGAAGCAGTTCGACCCGTCGCGCGAGCGCGCCTGCACCAGCATCGCCGCGCAGCTCGATGCAATGGCCCAGCTGGTGCGCGCCGGCAAGATCCGCCATGTCGGCGTGTCGAACGAAACGCCGTGGGGCATCGCCGAATTCGTCAAGCAGGCCGAATTGCACGGGCTGCCGCGCATCGCCACCGTGCAGAACCCCTACAACCTGGTCAATCGCAGCTTCGAGCAGGGCCTGGACGAGGCCTGCTACCGCACCGGCGTCAGCCTGCTGATCTACAGCCCGCTCGCCTTCGGCCAGCTGACCGGCAAGTATCTGCGCGCGAACGCCTCCCAGCCGACCTTCGATCCGTCGGCGGCTGGCCGGCTGACGCGCTTCCCCGCGGACTGGAGCCCGCGCTACATGCGGCCCGAAACGCTGGCGGCCAGCGCCCGCTACGTCGAGCTGGCGCGCGCGCACGGCCTGTCGCCGGCCACGCTGGCGCTGGCCTGGTGCTACTCGCGCTGGTTCGCGCACAGCACCATCATCGGCGCGACCACGCTGGCGCAGCTGCAGGAGAACATCGACGCCTGGGGCGTGCAGCTGCCGGAAGAGGTGCTCGCCGGCATCGAGCGGATCCATGCCGAGATCCACAACCCGGCGCAATGACCGCGCAATGACCGCGCATTGAAGGCGCATTGACGGCGCATTGACGGCGCATTGACGGCGCATTGACGGCGCAGCAAGGACGCAACGAGGGCGCGGCAAGGGCGCGGCAAGGGCGCAATAACGGGCAACAACAGGGCAATGAATCCGCAGCGAAACCCGACCTCGGTGGGGGTCCCGCACCGCGCCGCAACAGGGCACCGCGGGCCGGGGAAATGGTATCCTCGCGGGCTTGACGCCGCCCCCGTTGGCGGTGCGCGAACCACGCGCGCCAGCCGGCGATCCACTGGAACCACCGAGGCAGAGGGGCGGCCGACCCAACCGAAACCCACAACCAAATATTCGAGGGGAGATTCGACCATGACCATGCTGAAAACTTCGACCAAGACCTTGCTCGCCGGCGCCGTCGCGCTGGCCCTGCTGCACGGCGGCGCGGTGAACGCGCAGACCGTCAAGGTGCTCTCGATCGTCGATCACCCCGCGCTGGACGCGATCCGCGACGGCGTGCGCGCCGAACTGAAGTCGGCCGGCTACGACGCCGACAAGAACCTGAAGTGGGAATACCAGAGCGCCCAGGGCAATACCGGCACCGCCGCGCAGATCGCCCGCAAGTTCGTCGGCGACCAGCCCAACGCGATCGTCGCCATCGCGACGCCGGCCGCGCAGGCCGTGGTGGCCTCGACCAAGACCGTGCCGGTCGTCTACTCGGGCGTCACCGACCCGGTCGCGGCGCAACTGGTCAAGGGCTGGCAGGCCAGCGGCACCAATGTGACCGGCGTGTCCGACAAGCTGCCGCTGGACAAGCAGGTCGCGCTGATCAAGCGCGTGGTGCCCAAGGCCAAGACGGTCGGCATGGTCTACAACCCGGGCGAGGCCAACTCGGTCGTTGTCGTCAAGGAACTGAAGTCGCTGCTGGCCAAGGAAGGCCTGACGCTGAAGGAAGCCGCCGCGCCGCGTACCGTCGACATCGGTCCGGCCGCCAAGAGCCTGGTCGGCAAGGTCGACGTGATCTACACGAATACCGACAACAACGTGGTGTCGGCCTACGAGGCGCTGGTCAAGGTCGCCAATGAATCGAAGGTGCCGCTGGTGGCCGCCGATACCGACAGCGTCAAGCGCGGCGCGATCGCGGCGCTGGGCATCAACTACGGCGACCTGGGCGTGCAGACCGGCAAGATCGTCGTGCGCATCCTGAAGGGCGAGAAGCCGGGCGCGATCCCGTCCGAGACCAGCGACAAGCTGGAGCTGTTCGTCAACACGACGGCCGCCGAGAAGCAAGGCGTGACGCTGTCGCAGGACCTGATCAAGGAAGCCAAGCAGGTCATCAAGTAATGACGCAGTGACGACCCGCCGCCCGGCTGCCGGCATGCCGTGCAGCGGGCGACGGGCCGGCGCCACGCCCTACCGGGCCGCGCGCCGACGCCGCTGGTTGCAGCCTGCGGCCCGCCCAGGCGCATGATCCGCCGGCGGCGTCCGCGCCAGTCAGCACGCCCGGCCACCGGCGGGCGCGCATACCGCAACAGGATTCACCATGTCCCTCTTCTCCCTTCTGGGCGCGCTGGAGATCGGCCTGATCTTCAGCCTGGTCGCCCTCGGGGTGCTGATCTCCTTCCGCATCCTCAATTTCCCCGATCTGACCGTCGATGGCAGCTTTCCGCTGGGCGGCGCCGTCGCGGCCACGCTGATCGCCATGGGCCAGGACCCGTTCCTCGCCACCGCGCTCGCCATCGTCGCCGGCGCGATCGCCGGGCTGATCACCGGCTGGCTCAATGTCCGGCTCAAGATCATGGATCTGTTGGCGTCGATCCTGATGATGATCGCGCTGTACTCGATCAACCTGCGCATCATGGGCAGGCCCAATGTGCCGCTGATCACCGAGCCGACGATGTTCACGGTGCTGCAGCCGGAATGGCTGCCCGACTTCATGCTGCGCCCGCTGGTGCTGGTGGTCATCGTGATCGTCGCCAAGCTCGGCCTGGACTGGTTCTTCTCGTCGCAACTCGGGCTGGCGATGCGGGCGACCGGCGCCAATCCGCGCATGGCGCGCGCGCAGGGCATCGCCACCGGCCGCGCCACGCTGGCCGGCATGGCGCTGTCGAACGCGCTGGTCGCGCTGGCCGGCGCGCTGTTCGCGCAGACCCAGGGCGGCTCCGACATCTCGATGGGCATCGGCACCATCGTGATCGGCCTGGCCGCGGTGATCATCGGCGAGACCATCCTGCCGGCCCGCCGGCTGGTGCTGACGACGCTGGCCGTGGTGCTTGGCGCGATCCTGTACCGCTTCTTCATCGCGCTGGCGCTGAACAGCGATTTCATCGGCCTGAAGGCACAGGACCTGAACCTGGTCACCGCGCTGCTGGTGACGGTCGCGCTGGTGCTGCCGGCCACGCGCAAGAAGCTGTTCGGCCGCAAGGCGAATGGAGGCTGACATGCTGCGCGCACAAGACCTGAAGCTGACCTTCAACCCCGGCACGCCGATCGAGACGCGCGCGCTGCGCGGACTGAGCCTGGAGATTCCGTCGGGCCAGTTCGTCGCCGTGATCGGCTCGAACGGCGCCGGCAAGTCGACCTTCCTGAACGCCATCAGCGGCGACCAGATGGTGGACGCCGGCTCCATCACGATCGACGGCAACGACGTCACGCGCAAGCCCGCCTGGGACCGCGCGCCGCTGGTCGCCCGCGTGTTCCAGGACCCGATGGCGGGCACCTGCGAAGCGCTGACGATCGAGGAAAACATGGCGCTGGCGATGGCGCGCGGTTCGCGCCGGGGCTTCCGCCCTGCGCTGAACCGTTCGTCGCGCGAGCTGTTCCGCGAGAAGCTGCGGCTGCTGAACCTGGGGCTGGAAAACCGGCTGACCGACCGCATCGGCCTGCTGTCCGGCGGCCAGCGCCAGGCGGTCAGCCTGCTGATGGCGTCGCTGCAGCCCTCGCGCATCCTGCTGCTGGATGAGCACACCGCGGCGCTGGACCCGAAGACCGCGGCCTTCGTGCTCGAGCTGACGGCCCGCATCGTCGAGGAAAACAAGCTGACCACGATGATGGTGACCCACAGCATGCGGCAGGCGCTGGACTACGGCCAGCGCACCGTGATGCTGCACCAGGGCCAGGTGGTGCTCGACGTGTCGGGCGAGGAACGCAAGGGCCTCGACGTGCCGGACCTGCTGCGCATGTTCGAGCGCAGCCGGCACGAGCAGCTGGACGACGACGCGCTGCTGCTGAGCTGATTCGTCGCCTGCTTCGCCATGCAAGAACCCCGGCCTCGGCCGGGGTTTTTTGCTTGTTTGGGTTTCTGCCTGAGTTTCTGCCTGGGTTTCTGCGTAGCTGCTGCGTGGCTATGTGGGTGGGGTGGCTCAGGCGGTCGCCGCCTTCGCCAGCCATCGCCCCAGCTGGTCCGTCACCGCGGTGCTGGAGAACGAGCAGCTGTCCTGCGCGAATACCGCCGACATCTCGAGCCGGCGCAGCAGTTCCTCCATCGCCTGGCCGAACACCGGCGGCAGCGTCAGTGCCGGGGCCTGTTCACGCCAGGCGCGCACCAGGGCCTCGGCGGGCAACGCCCCGGCGCGATGGCGGTCCAGAGCTTCGCGCATGGCGCGCAGCGGCGCCTGATTCGCGTGATTGCTTGCGTGATCCGCCACGTGATGGCTCGGATCGGCCTGATTGCCCCGATGGGATGGTTTTGCCGGTTCGCTCATGCCTTCGCCCTCCTTTCCTTGTAGAGGTCGCGGAAGGTACGGCCGCTCGGTGCCGGCATGTCCCGCGTATCGGTCCAGCCCCGGCCGCCGAGCGGCAGCTTGCCGATCCGTCCGTCGTTGCGGCCCATGCGGGCCAGCAGGCCTGCCCCGAGCCGCGTCGCCAGCGCGTACAGGCCCGGCCGCTTGGCGACATAGCCCCAGGCGCGCAGCGCCCAGCGCTCCTGCCAGGGCCGCATGCCGCGCTCCATCTGCTTCTCGCGCAGCTTGCGCAGCAGGTCAGACAGCGGGATCGACGCCGGGCAGACGCGGTTGCACTCGCCGCACAGCGTGGCCGCCTGCGGCAGGTCGATGGCATTGCCCAGGCCCACATAGCTGGGCGTCAGCACGCTGCCCATCGGACCCGGATAGACCCAGCCATAGGCGTGGCCGCCGATCTTCTGGTAGACCGGGCAGTGGTTCATGCAGGCGCCGCAGCGGATGCAGCGCAGCATCTCCTGGAAGTCGCCGCCGATCAGGCCGGTACGGCCGCCATCGACCAGCACGAAGTACATATGCTCCGGGCCATCCTGCTCGCCGGGCGCGCGCGGGCCGGTCAGCAGAGAGAAATAGTTCGAGATCGCCTGCCCGGTGGCGGAACGCGGCAGCAGCCGCATCACGGTGGCCAGGTCCTCCAGCGTCGGCAGCACCTTCTCGATGCCGGTAACGGCCACGTGGACGCGCGGCATCACGGTACACATGCCCTCGTTGCCCTCGTTGGTCACCACCGCCACCGAGCCGGTTTCCGCGATCAGGAAGTTGCCGCCGGTCACGCCCATATCGGCCGACAGGAACTCCGGGCGCAGCACCTCGCGGGCTTCGCGGGTCATGTCGGGGATCTCGGTCAGCCGCGGCTTCTGGTGGACCCTGGCGAACAGATCGGCGATCTCGTCCTTGTCCTTGTGCACCACCGGCGCAATGATGTGCGACGGCGGCTCGGCGTCGTTGATCTGCAGGATGTATTCGCCCAGATCGGTCTCGATGCTCTGCACGCCCAGCTCGCCGAGCACCTCGTTGAGCCGCATCTCCTCGGTCACCATCGACTTGCTCTTGATGACCTTGCGCACGCCGTGGCGCTGCGCGATCTCGCCAACCAGCCGTGCCGCGTCGGCGGTCGTCTCGGCGAACAGTACCGTGGCGCCGCGGCGCGTGGCGTTCTCCTCGAAGGTCGCCAGCCAGACGTCGAGGTTGGCCAGTGCACGGTCGCGGCGCTCCTTCAGCGCCTCGCGCGTGGCGGCGAAGTCGATGTCCTCGATCGCCGCCGCGCGCGCGGTGACGAACTTGGTCGACAGCTTCTTCAGGTTCTGCTGCAGGCGCTGGTCGGCCAGCTTCTGGCCGGCGCGCGCCTTGAATTCCATGCTGTGGACTTGCATGCGTGGGGGCCTCTTGCGGGATGCGCGTGGATCCGCGGTCGATGCGGGGTTCAGGCGTCGCCGGCCAGGACCTGGGCGATATGCAGCACGCGGGTGCGCGTATCGCCGGTCCGGCGCAGGCGGCCTTCGATATTGAGGATGCAGCCGAGGTCGCCGAGCACCACCGCGTCGGCGCCGCTGGCGGCGATATTGGCGCACTTCTCGTCGACGATCGCGGTCGAGATATCGCCGTACTTGACCGAGAAGGTACCGCCGAAACCGCAGCAGGCCTCGCAGTCCTTCATCTCGGTCAGCTGCACGCCGGGCAGCTTGCCCAGCAAGGCGCGCGGCTGCTGCTTGACGCCGAGCTCGCGCAGGCCGGAGCAGGAGTCGTGGTAGGTCACGTGGCCGGAAAAGCTGCTGTCGAGCGTGTCGATGCGCGCCACGTTGACCAGGAAATCGGTCAGCTCGTAGACCCGCGTGCGCAGGCGCTCGTAGCGGCCGTTCAGTTCGGGATCGTTGCGCAGCAGGTCGCCGTAGTGATGCAGGATCATGCCGCCGCAGGAGCCCGACGGCACCACCACGTAGTCGAACATCTCGAACTCGCGCAGGAATTTCTCGGCCAGGTCGCGCGAGGCGGCGCGCTCGCCGGAGTTGTAGGCCGGCTGGCCGCAGCAGGTCTGGGCCTCGGGGACCATGACCTCGTAGCCGGCCTTCTCGAGCAGCTTGAGCACCGAAAAGCCGATCTCAGGCCGCATCAGGTCCACCAGACAGGTGACGAACAGACCGACTCGCATGGTTTCCTTACCTTTTTCCAGACCCAAAACCTCGCAATTATGCGCTTTTGCGCCGCGGGTTCGCCACTGCGGCGAGCCGCGACGGTCGGTTTTTGTCGCCCGCCGGCGCCTTCCGATACCTGTCGGCGCCCCAATTTAGGGCCTTCAATGTGCGGAATGCCCGACTATGACATTTCACGTATTGAAATTTTCACGATGCGAGATAGAATCAGGCAGTCGCTTAATATGCCGCATGGCAACAATTTCCCCATGGCTGAAGCAGAGAAGGAACCCGGCAAGACGTCGATCCAGGTGATCGAACGCATGATGACGCTGCTCGATGCGCTCGCGCGGCATGCCGATCCGGTCAGTCTGAAGGAACTCTCCCAGGCTACCGGGCTGCATCCCTCGACGGCGCACCGCATCCTCAACGACATGGTCGCGTGCCGCTTCGTCGACCGCTCCGATCCGGGCAGCTACCGGCTCGGCATGCGCCTGCTGGAGCTCGGCAATCTGGTCAAGGCCCGGCTCTCGGTCCGCGAGGCGGCGCTGGCGCCGATGCGCGCGCTGCACCGCGTCACCGGCCAGACCGTCAACCTGTCGGTGCGCCAGGGCGACGAGATCGTCTATATCGAACGCGCCTACAGCGAGCGCTCCGGCATGCAGGTGGTGCGCGCGATCGGCGGCCGCGCCCCGTTGCATCTGACCTCGGTCGGCAAGCTGTTCCTCGCCGCGGACGAGGTCGCGCGGGTGCGCAACTACGCCACGCGCACCGGCCTGGCCGGCCATACCCGCACCTCGATCACCGACCTTTCCAAGCTGGAGCGCGAACTGAACTGGGTCCGCACCAACGGCTATGCGCGCGACAACGAGGAGCTGGAGCTCGGCGTGCGCTGCATCGCGGCAGGCATCTACGACGACTCCCGCCGGCTGGTGGCGGGCCTGTCGCTGTCGGCGCCGGCGGACCGGCTGCAGGACAGCTGGCTGCAGAACCTGAAGGAAACGGCGTTGCAGATTTCGCGCGGCATGGGCTATACCGCCGATAGTGACGTGTAGCGACGGATAGCGACGGGTAGCGACATGCAGCGGCGCGCAGCCTCGCGCCGCCCCTGCCGCCGGCCGTGCCGCGGCCCGTGCCGCCGCCCCTCATGCCACGCCCCGGAGCGCGGTTCCGCGCGCTCCACCCCTTCCCGATATCGACAGACAGCACACGACGAGATGCAAGACTCCGGTTTTCTGCCGCGCCTGCTCGAGGCGCTGGGACCCGTTGTGGTGACCACCGATGCGCAGGCGATTGCGCCCTGGCTGAGCGACTGGCGCGGGATCTACCGGGGCGATGCCCAGGCCGTGGTGCGGCCCCGGAATACCGACGAAGTCGCGCGCTGCCTGGCGCTGTGCCAGCAGTGGCGCGTGCCGGTGGTGCCGCGCGGCGGCAATACCGGCCTGTGTGGCGGTGCCACGCCCGACGATCGCCCCGCCAACGTGGTGCTGAGCCTGGACCGGATGAACGCGATCCGCTCGGTCGATACCATCGCCAACACGATGGTGGCCGAGGCCGGCTGCATCCTCGGCAATCTGCGCCGCGCCGCCCACGACGCCGACCGCCAGCTGCCGCTGTCGCTGGCCGCCGAGGACTCGTGCCAGATCGGCGGCAACCTCGCGACCAATGCCGGCGGCGTCAACGTGGTGCGCTACGGCATGGCGCGCGAGCTGGTGCTGGGGCTGGAAGCGGTGTTGCCCGACGGCGAGGTCTTCCACGGACTGCGCACGCTTCGCAAGGACAACACCGGCTACGACCTGAAGCAGCTGCTGATCGGGTCCGAAGGCACGCTGGGCGTGATCACCGCCGTGGCGCTGCGGCTGCTGCCGCGCACCGATCAGCGCGCCGTGGTGCTGGCCGCGGTGGAATCGCCGCAGCAGGCGCTGCAGCTGTTCTCGCTGCTGTATTCGCGCTGCGGCGCGCGGCTGCAGGCATTCGAATTCTTCACCGGACCCTGCCTGGATCTGGTGCTGACGCATGCCCAAGGCGTGCAGGCACCGTTCGCCGACCGCCATCCCGCCTATGTGCTGGTCGAACTGGCCGACACCACCGACGAGGCGGGGCTCAACTCGTTGCTGGAAGCGACGATCGGCGACGCGCTGGAACAAGGGCTGTGCCTGGACGCCGCGGTGTCGGCCTCGCTGAGCCAGCTCGAGGCGATGTGGAAGCTGCGCGAGGAAATCTCCGAAGCGCAGCGCGCCGACGGCCCGCACCTGAAGCACGACATCTCCTTGCCGATCGAATCGATCCCGGTATTCATGGAGCGGATGGCGGCGCGGCTGCAGCAGCTGGACGCGGCGATCCGCCCCTTCGTGTTCGGCCACTTCGGCGACGGCAATCTGCACTACAACCTGTCGCGTCCCGCCGGCGCGCCCCAGGACTGGGCGACGACCCACGGCGAGGCCGTCACGGCCGAGGTACTGGACGAGGTCATGCGCCATGGCGGCAGCATCAGCGCCGAGCATGGCATCGGCCAGCTCAAGCGCGAGTATTTCCACCGCTACAAGGATCCGCTCGAACTGCGGCTGATGGTCGGCATCAAGCGGCTGCTCGATCCGGCGGGCATCATGAATCCGGGCAAGCTGCTCTGATCGGCTGACTGCTGCCAGGCCAGGCAGCCGGCCAAGCGGCCGCGGGCTCCAGAAACGACGACGCGCCCTCGAGGGGCGCGTCTTTCGTTGCGGGCTTCGTTGCGGGCTTTCGTTGCAGCAGGGGCTTGCCCGCGCTGCCGTTCAGATGCCGCGGGCCTGCTGCGACGTCAGCACATAGTGCGGCGAATTGGCCGGGCCTTGCGTCAGGTTCGGCGTGCTCGGGAAGCGGTTCGGCGCCGACGGCGGCGAATGCTCGAGCCAGTCGCGCACGCGGTTGGCGTCGGCGAAGCGGGTCAGGTTGCCGGACGAATCCAGGAACACCATCACCACGTCGCGGCCGCCGACACGCGCCTGCATCACCAGGCAGCGTCCGGCTTCGGAGATGAAGCCGGTCTTCTGCAGGCCGATGTCCCAGTTGCCGCCGCGCACCAGGCGATTGGTGCTGACGTAATGCTGGGTGCGGCCGAGCACGTTGACCTCATGCTCGGTCTGCGTCGAGAACGCGCGGATGGTCGGATTGCGGTAGGCCGCCTTGACCAGCCGGGCCAGGTCCAGCGCCGACGAGACATTGCTGCTCGACAGGCCGCTCGAATCGACGAAGTGGGAGTCGTTCATGCCCAGCTCGCGCGCCTTGCGGTTCATCGCCTGCACGAAAGCCGGCAGGCCGCCCGGATAGTGGCGGCCAAGGGCGGAGGCGGCACGGTTTTCGGACGACATCAGCGCCAGCAGCAGCAACTCCTGCCGGGTCAGCTGCGTCCCGAAGCGCAGACGCGAGCTGCTGTGCTTCTCGGTGTCGCGATCTTCCTCGGTGATGGTCAGCACCTCGTCCATCGGCAGGCGCGCGTCCATCACCACCAGCGCGGTCATCAGCTTGGTGATCGAAGCGATCGGCAGCACCGCGGCCGCGTTCTTCTGGAACAGGACTTCGTTGGTGTTCTGGTCCATCACCAGCGCGACGCTGGAGCGCAGCGACAGCGCATCATCGGTATCGCGCAGTCCCAGCGCCTCGCCCAGCGACGGACGCGACGGCGGCGTGTAGGCGGCGCGCACGGGCGCGGCCTGACGCTGGACCAGAATGACCTTGCGCTTGCCATTCTTGGAGACGATGACCTTGCGGCTGCTGGTCTTGGCGACTGTCGAACCCTTCGACGAGCGGCTCGCCTTGGCCGACTTGGTCGACGATTTGGCGGACGATTTAGCCGAAGATTTTTGGACTTTGACGACCTTTTCGGTCTTTTTAGCGGATTTGGACGATTGACTCGCCGCCTCCGCCATGGGCGCGGCAATCAGCGCCGCCGACACCAGCATGGACGCCGCCACGGTGGGCAGAGGCAGGGTGCCGAGAAATCTCAGAAATGGGAGGTCGAACCGGGACATGATTCTCGGGCGCGCATCGGGAATGGCGCCAGTGTAGAAAAAAAAGAATTTGTTAGCAAGATTAATGACTTACACAGCGGACTTAAAGTTTCCATTACAGACATTTCCGTAATACGAAAAATAAGACGCTTGCAGCACATGGAAATCTGCATGACGCGGCCTCCCGGCCCGGCAATCTTCCGCCCTGCGCACGCGCATGCCTCACTAACGTCAGATCTGGCGAGAAATTGAGGGGTCGGCGGGAGAGCGGCCGCGTCATCTGGATCAGCAACGCGCGAAACCGGGTTCCGGTTCACATCCGCACCGCAACATTCGCCGCGCGGCGCGCTCCCTGCCCCGCCCCCGATACCGGGCGCGAGGGACAGGCCGGCACGGCACCTGCGCGCGTTCACGTTCACGCTCCTACCGATCCGCAGCCGCCACCAGCAGCGGCTCCAGCGCCTTGCGCAGCGGCTCTGGCAAGGCCACCGGGCGGCGCGTCCGGCGATCGACATAGACATGCACGAAGTGCCCTTGCGCGGCGGCGCTGTCATCGCCCTCGCGAAACAGCCCCACCTCGTAGCGCACGCTGCTGTTGCCGAGCCGCGCGACGCGCAGACCCGCGACCACCGTTTCGGGAAAGCTCAGCGAGGCGAAGTAGTTGCACTGCGTCTCGATCACCAGTCCGATGGTGTCCCCTGCCTCGATGTCGAGCACGCCGCGCTCGATCAGGTAGCGATTCACCACGGTGTCGAAATAACTGTAGTAGACAACGTTGTTGACGTGGCCATAAACATCGTTGTCCATCCAGCGCGTCGTGATCGGCAGGAAGTGGCGATAGCAGTCGCGGGTCTGGGCTTGCGGCTTCATGGCAGGCGGTAACGGTAAGCGGAAGGAAGGTTGCGGACCGGCCGTTCAAGCGCGGCGGGACGGCGGCGCCGCGCCGCGCATCACCAGCGCGACGCCGGCCGCGGCGAGCGCCATGCCGGCGGCGGCCATCGGCGGAAAGCGTTCGTCGAACAGCAGCCAGGCCATCACGGCGGTGGTCGGCGGCGTCAGGTACATCAGGCTCGATACGCTGGTCGCGGCGCCGCGCCGGATCAGCACGAACAGCAGCGAGATCGCGCCGATCGACAGCGCCACGATCGACCAGGCCAGCGCGCCGATCATCTCGGCGTTCCAGTCGACCTCGCGCGTCTCGAACAGGAACATCCACGGCAGGCAGGCCAGCGCCGCCGCGGTGAACTGGATCAGCGACCCCATGCGCAGATCGAACACCGGGCAGCGATGCTTCTGATACAGCGTGCCGACGGTGATCGACAGCAAGGCGCCGACGGCGAGCAGCACGCTGAACGGGGTCGCCGCGCCGACCGACAGCTTGCCGGCCACCACCAGCCCCACGCCGACGATGCCGAGCAGCAGGCCGGCCCACTGCCAGCCGCGCAGACGCTCGCCGAGGCGCAGCGAAATCAGCGCCGTCAGCAGCGGCTGCATGCCGACGATCAACGCCGCCATGCCGGCCGGCATGCCGAGCTTGACCGCGGCCCAGACGCCGCCCAGGTAACCGGTCTGCAGCAGCAGCCCCGCCAGCGCAATGCGGCCGATCATGGCCCAGTCGACACGGCCGTCGCGCCGCGGCAGCGGCACGCGCGCCAGCGCGACGAACGGCACCATCAGCACCACCACGCCGGCAAAGCGCAGGAACAGGAAGGTCATCGGCTCGGCATGCGGCATGCCGTACTTGGCGACGATAAAGCCCGTGCTCCAGATCAGCACGAACAGCCAGGGCATCGACACCAGCCACACGTTGGCGCCGGCGGATGCGGCGCGGCCCGGGGTGGTTTCCACGGCCGGCCTCATGGGCGCCCCTGCATGCGTATGGCAACCACGAAGGGATCGGCAAAAGCGGGAATCGCGATGCTCGGACGGAGACGGGGGGCGGCGGGGCGGGACATCGGCAAGATGGGTCGAGACGGGCGGGCCCGCGCGGCGGGTGGGCGCGCGGATACTGCCCTGCCCCGCAATGACGGAATGCGCGATGGTAGCACCGCCCTGTTCGTCACGTGTCCGGCGGCCCCTCAAGTGACCCAACGGTGGCAATGTGGCGAAGTCGCCAGGGGGTTTACCCGAGGCTGGTTGTGCGATGCACAAAAACCGCTTGACACACCAGACATGGTCCATACAATACGGAATTGTTGCGACGCACCATTATCCGACAGACGGTTTCCGGACCGGCCGATCGGCCCCTGGAGCGGAACGCACAAAACCATTCACGCGCCTGGGCTGGCCACCGCAACTTCACGGCCTTGACATCTAGGCGACCTATTTTTGAGTTCGCTTGAACTCGACTTCATTCTGATGGAGACCAGCATGTCCTTTACCCCCGAACAAGTTGCCGCCGCCCACAAGGCCAATCTGGAAACCCTGTTCGGTTTGACCACCAAGGCCTTCGAAGGCATGGAAAAGCTGGTCGAACTGAACATGCAAGTCGTCAAGACCACCCTGGCCGAAAACGTCGAGCACGCCAAGCGCACGCTGACCGCCCGCGATGCCCAGGAACTGGTCGCGCTGCAGGTTTCGCTGATCCAGCCGGTCGCCGAAAAGGCCGTGGCCTACAGCCGCCACGTGTATGAAATCGCGGCCGATACGCAGTCGGAATTCACCCGCGTCGCCGAAGCCCAGCTGGCCGAAAGCTCGCGCAATGTGCAGAGCCTGGTCGACAACTTCGCCAAGAACGCACCCGCCGGTTCGGAATCGACCGTGGCGATCGTGAAGTCGGCCATCTCGGCCGCCAACAACGCCTACGAGTCGGTCCAGAAGGCCACCAAGCAAGCCGTGGAAATCGCCGAAAGCAATTTCCAGGCGGCCGCCACCGCCGCCACCAAGGCCGCCCAGCAAGCGAGCGCCACCGCCCGCACGGCTGGCAAGAAGACCACCGCAGCCTGATCGCGCTGGCTGGTGTCCCCTCGCGGGGCACCGGGCGTCCACGCTGACCTCCGAAGCCCGGCATTCGTGCCGGGCTTTTTTATTGGCTTCGGCACTATGGCCGGCTCGCCGGTCTGACGGGGCCGGAATTTTCGTGGTGGCGTGGTGCTCTGGTGCTCTGGTGCTCTGGTGCTCTGGTGCTCTGGTGCTCTGGTGCTCTGGTGCTCTGGTGCTCTGGTGCTCTGGTGCTCTGGTGCTCTGGTGCTCTGGTGCCCTGGTGCCCTGGTGCCCTGGTGCCCTGGTGCCCTGGTGCCCTGGTGCCCTGGTGCCCTGGTGCCCTGGTGGCCGACCGCCCTTCCCTGCCAGCTCGGGGCGCAGCCATCGATGGCCTTTCGCTAATTCTGGCGGTTAATTGCGTTATCAAATAGAACAAGGCCCGCCATCCCGGCGGGCCCTGTCTGTGCTGCTACAACCAGCCGTTCAGCGCTTGCGCGGCGGCGGGACGTCCGTGCAGACGCCCTCGTAGATCTCCGCCGCCATGCCGATCGACTCACCGAGCGTCGGGTGCGGGTGGATGGTCTTGCCGATATCCACCGCGTCGGCGCCCATTTCGATCGCCAGGCACACTTCGCCGATCAGGTCGCCCGCGTGTGTGCCAACGATGCCGCCGCCGATGATGCGGTGGGTTTCCTCGTCGAACAGCAGCTTGGTGAAGCCCTCGTCGCGGCCGTTGGCGATCGCGCGGCCCGAAGCGGCCCACGGGAATACGCCCTTGCCGTACTTGATGCCCTGCGCCTTGCACTGTTCCTCGGTCAGGCCGGCCCAGGCCACTTCCGGATCGGTATAGGCCACCGACGGAATCTGCCTGGCATCGAAGTAGGCCTTCTCGCCGTGCGCGGCTTCCGCGGCAACGTGCGCCTCGTGCACGGCCTTGTGGGCCAGCATCGGTTGGCCGACGATGTCGCCGATCGCGAAGATGTGCGGCACGTTGGTGCGCATCTGGCTGTCGACCTCGATGAAGCCGCGGTCGGTCACCGCGACGCCGGCCTTCTCCGCGCCGATCCGCTTGCCGTTGGGCGCGCGGCCCACCGACACCAGCACCAGGTCGTAGCGCTGCGCTTCCGCCGGGGCCTGCTCGCCCTCGAACTTGACGTAGATGCCGTCCGGCTTCGCTTCGACGCCGACGGTCCTGGTCTTGAGCATCACCTTGTCGAAGCGATGCTTGTTCATCTTCTCCCAGACCTTGACCAGATCGCGGTCCGCGCCCTGCATCAGGCCGTCGAGCATTTCGACGACGTCGATGCCGGCGCCCAGCGTGCTGTAGACGGTGGCCATTTCCAGCCCGATGATGCCGCCGCCGATCACCAGCATGCGCTTGGGAATCTCGCGCAGTTCCAGCGCGCCGGTCGAGTCGACGATGCGCGGATCTTCCGGGATGAACGGCAGTTTCACCGCCTGGCTGCCGGCCGCGATGATGGCCTTGTCGAAGCGGATCACCGTCTTCTTGCCGGTGGTGTCCTTGCCGTCGCCGCTGGTTTCCTCGACCTCGAGATGATGCGGGTCGAGGAAGGTACCGACGCCGCGCACGACCTGCACCTTGCGCGCCTTGGCCATGCCGGCCAGGCCGCCGGTCAGCTTGCCGACCACCGATTCCTTGTACTTGCGCAGGCCGTCCAGGTCGATCTTCGCGTCGCCGAACACGATGCCGTGCGCGGCCAGCGCCTTGGCCTCGTCGATGATCGCGGCGTTATGCAGCAGCGCCTTCGACGGGATGCAGCCGACATTCAGGCAAACCCCGCCGAGGCTGGCATAGCGCTCGACCAGCACGGTATTCATGCCGAGGTCGGCGCTGCGGAACGCCGCCGAATAGCCGCCGGGGCCGGCGCCCAGCACCAGCATCTCGCACTGGATGTCGGCGCCGCCGGCATGCGTTGCCGCGGCCGGCGCCGGTGCCGATGCGGGTGCGGGAGCCGGCGATGCGGCCGGAGCCGGCGCGGGGGCCGGGCTGGCAGCCGCGGGAGCCGATGCCGATGCCGATGCCGGTGCAGGCGCCGCGGCCTGCGCCTCGACCGTGCAGATCACCGTGTCCTTGGCCACCTTGTCGCCGACCTTGACCTTGACCTCGACGACCTTGCCGGCCGCCGACGACGGCACGTCCATGCTGGCCTTGTCCGACTCCAGCACGATCAGCGACTGCTCCTGCTCGATCGTGTCGCCCGGCTTGACCAGGACCTCGATCACCTCTACCGCGTCGAAATCGCCGATGTCCGGCACCTTGACTTCGATCACACTCATGCTTTGCTCCTGTGGCCGGGCCGCTTACAGCAGAATGCGGCGGAAATCGGCCAGCAGCTGACCGAAGTAGGTATTGAAGCGGGCCGCCTCGGCGCCGTCGATCACGCGGTGGTCCCACGACAGCGACAGCGGCAGCGTCAGGCGCGGCACGAACTGCTTGCCGTCCCAGACCGGCTTCTGATACGACTTGCAGACGCCCATGATGGCCACTTCGGGCGCATTGATGATCGGCGTGAAGTAGGTACCGCCGAGGCCGCCGAGCGACGAGATCGAGAAGCAGCCGCCCTGCATCTGGTCGGGCTTGAGCTTGCCGTCGCGCGCGAGCTTGGCCAGTTCCGCCATTTCCTGCGCGATCTCGATCACGCCCTTCTTGTCGGCGTCCTTGATCACCGGCACGACCAGGCCGTTCGGCGTATCGGCGGCGAAGCCGATGTTGAAGTACTTCTTGAGAACGAGGTTGTCGCCGTCGAGCGAGGCGTTGAAGTTCGGGAACTTCTTCAGCGCGGCGACCGTGGCCTTGATCATGAAGGCCAGCATCGTCACCTTGACGCCCTGCTTCTCGTATTCCTTGTTCAGCTGCACGCGGAAGGCCTCGAGCTCGGTGATGTCGGCCTCGTCGTGATTCGTGACGTGGGGGATCATCACCCAGTTGCGATGCAGGTTCGCGCCGGAAATCTTCTTGATGCGCGACAGCGGCTTGCTTTCGATCTCGCCGTAGCGGGTGAAATCGACCTTCGGCCACGGCAGCAGGCCGAGCTCGCCGCCACCGGCGCCCGCGGCGGCCGCTTGCGCCGGGGCCGCGGCCTGGCCAGTCATCACGCCCTTGACGTAGCGCTGCACGTCCTCATGGGTGATGCGGCCCTTGGGACCGGAGCCGGGCACGCGCGACACGTCGACGCCCAGCTCGCGCGCGTACTTGCGCACCGACGGGCTGGCGTGCGCGGCCTTGCCGCTGACGCCTGCCGGCGCGGCCTGCGCAGCGGCCGGGGCCTGAGCGGCGGCGGCAGGAGCCGGCGCAGCGGCCGGTGCGGGGGCAGCGGCCGCAGCGGGAGCGGGCGCCGCGGCAGGCGCCGGGGCAGCAGCGGGCGAGGCCGCGGCAGCAGCGCCGCCACCGGCGCCTTCCAGAATCACGATCAGCGTGCCTTCGGACACGTTGTCGCCGACCTTGACCTTGACTTCCTTGACCACGCCGGCCGACGGCGACGGCACGTCCATGGTCGCCTTGTCCGATTCGAGCGTGATCAGCGAATCCTCGGCATTGACGCTGTCGCCGGGCTTCACGTGGACCTCGATGACGGGCACGCCGTCGTAGTCGCCGATGTCGGGTACCTTGACCTCGACGGTGCCGCCACCGGCAGCGGCCGGCGCGGAAGCCGGCGCAGCGGCGGGAGCCGGTGCCGGGGTCGCTGCAGCGGCAGGCGCCGGGGCCGGAGCCGCGGCGGCCGGAGCGGGAGCCGGCGCAGGAGCAGCGGCGCCCGCGGGTTCAAGCATCACCAGCACCGAGCCCTCGGCCACGTTGTCGCCGACCTTGACCTTGACTTCCTTGACCGTGCCGCCCTGCGGCGAGGGCACGTCCATCGTTGCCTTGTCCGATTCCAGCGTGACCAGCGCATCCTCGGCGTTGATCGTATCGCCCGGCTTCACGTGGACTTCGATGACGGGAACGGCGTCGTAGTCGCCGATATCCGGCACCTTGATTTCAATCGCTTGACTCATTCAGTGTCTCCTGGACAGGACGGCGCGCGTGACAACAAGCAACAAGAGCGTCGAGATTACTTTGACGCACGTGCCTTGTCACGCCGCGGCGCCCCGGCCATTTACTGGACAACGCCCAGGCAAGGCCCGGGCGACCCGGGCGCGGCGTTGCCGTGCCCGGGGGTTCGCGGGAGTGACAGCCGGATCAGACCGTCATCGGGTTCGGCTTGTTCGGGTCGAGGTTGTACTTCTTGATGGCCTCGGCGACCTTGTCGCGCGGGATGGCGCCCTCGTCCGCAAGCGCCTTCAGGGCGGCCAGCGTGACCCAGTGGCGGTCCACCTCGAAGAAGTGGCGCAGCTTCTCGCGGGTATCCGAGCGGCCGAAGCCGTCGGTGCCCAGCACCACGTAGCGGCGCGGCACGAACGGGCGGATCTGCTCGGCGAAGGCGCGCACGTAGTCGGTCGACGCGATCACCGGACCGCGCACCGACTTCAGGCACTGGGTCACGTGCGATTCGCGCGGCGTCTCGGTCGGATGCAGCAGGTTCCAGCGCTCGGCGGCCTGGCCTTCGCGGGCCAGCTCGGTGAAGCTCGGGCAGCTCCACAGGTCCGACTCGACGCCCCAGTCCTTCTTCAGCAGTTCGGCGGCGGCGATCACCTCGCGGAAGATCGTGCCCGAGCCGAGCAGCTGCACGCGCGGGGCGTTGCTGTTCTCGGCGCCCTTGCGGAAGGCGTACATGCCCTTGACGATGTCCTTTTCCACGCCAGCCGGCATTTCCGGATGCTCGTAGTTCTCGTTCATCACCGTCAGGTAGTAGTACACGTCCTCCTGCTCGGCGTACATGCGGCGCAGGCCGTCCTGCATGATCACCGCCAGTTCGTACTGGAAGGTCGGGTCGTACGAGATGCAGTTCGGGATCACCGCGTGGAACACGTGCGAGTGGCCGTCCTCGTGCTGCAGGCCTTCGCCGTTCAGCGTGGTCCGGCCCGAGGTGCCGCCCAGCAGGAAGCCGCGCGAACGCATGTCGGCGGCGGCCCAGCACAGATCGCCGATCCGCTGGATGCCGAACATCGAGTAGTAGATGTAGAACGGGATCATCTGCACGCCGTGCGTCGAGTACGACGTGGCGGCCGCGATCCAGTCGCACATCGCGCCGGCTTCGTTGATGCCTTCCTGCAGCACCTGGCCAGTCTGCGATTCCTTGTAGAACATCAGCTGGTCATGGTCTTCCGGCACGTACTTCTGGCCCTGCTGGTTCCAGATGCCGATCTGGCGGAACAGGCCTTCCATGCCGAAGGTGCGCGACTCGTCCGGGACGATGGGCACCACATGCTTGCCGATCTGCTTGTCCTTGAGCAGCGTGTTCAGGATCCGCACGAAGGCCATCGTGGTCGAGACCTCGCGGCCCTCGCCGGTGGCCTTGAGCAGCGCCGAGAAGGCCGACAGGTCGGGCACCGGCAGCGGATCGGCCTTCTGGCGGCGCGTCGGCAGGTAGCCGCCAAGCTCCATGCGGCGGGCGCGCATGTATTCGAGTTCCTTCGAGCCTTCCTCGAAGGTCAGGTACGGGACTTCTTCCAGCTTGTCGTCCGGCACCGGCAGGTTGAACTGGTCGCGGAAGCGGCGGATCGCCTCGACCGGCATCTTCTTCTGCTGGTGCGTGATGTTCATCGCCTGGCCGGCATCGCCCATGCCATAGCCCTTGATGGTCTTGGCCAGGATCAGCGTCGGCTGGCCCTTGTGCTCGGTGGCGGCCTTGTAGGCGGCGTAGATCTTGTGCGGATCGTGGCCGCCGCGGTTCAGGCGCCAGATGTCGTCATCGGACCAGTCGGCCACCATCGCCTTGAGCTCGGGCGTGTTGAAGAAGTGCTCGCGCACGTAGGCGCCGTCCTTGGCCTTGAAGGTCTGGTACTCGCCGTCGACGCACTCCATCATGCGCTTCATCAGCAGGCCCTTGGTGTCGCGCGCCAGCAGCGAATCCCAGCGGCTGCCCCAGACGACCTTGATCACGTTCCAGCCGGCGCCGCGGAATTCCGACTCCAGTTCCTGGATGATCTTGCCGTTGCCGCGCACCGGACCATCCAGGCGCTGCAGGTTGCAGTTGATGACGAAGACCAGGTTGTCCAGCTGCTCGCGGCCGGCCATGCCGATCGCGCCCAGCGATTCCGGCTCGTCGGTCTCGCCGTCGCCGAGGAAGGCCCAGACCTTGCGGCCCTCGGTGTTGACCAGGCCGCGGCTCTGCAGGTACTTCATGAAGCGGGCCTGGTAGATCGCCATGATCGGGCCCAGGCCCATTGACACGGTCGGGAACTGCCAGAAGTCCGGCATCAGCCACGGGTGCGGGTACGACGAGATGCCCTTGCCGTCGACTTCCTGGCGGAAGTTGTCGAGCTGCTCGGCGGTCAGCCGGCCCAGCAGGAAGGCGCGCGAATAGACGCCCGGAGCCGAGTGGCCCTGCACGAAGACCAGGTCGCCGCCGTGCTTGTCCGACGGCGCATGCCAGAAGTGGTTGTAGCCGACGTCGTACAGCGTGGCCGCCGACGCGTACGACGAGATGTGGCCGCCGACGTTGGTGTGCTTGTTGGCCCGCAGCACCATCGCCATCGCGTTCCAGCGCGAGTACGAACGGATGCGGTGCTCGATGTCCTGGTCGCCCGGGATGCGCGCCTGCTGCTCGACCGGGATCGTGTTGATGTACGGGGTTTCCGCGTGGAACGGCTGGGTGACGCCATTGACGCGGGCATATTCGATCTGCTTGTCGATCAGGAAGGCCGCGCGCTCGCTACCTTCCGCGCCGATCACGCCCTGCAGGGCCTCCAGCCATTCTTGGGTTTCCTGCGGGTCGGCGTCGTTGGCGCCGGCTGCGCCGAGGATCTGCTCTGGTACGGCTGACATGGATCGTCTCCTGTGGAATGCGTGCGCCAGCAACGGCCGCTTTCGTGGGTGGCTGGCCTGGCGCTGTCTGACGGGGGTGCGGAGCGAGGCGTGGATGGGCGGATGGGCTGGCCTGTCGCCGGCGTGTCGCTGACACCCGGACAAGGTCCGACCGCCTTCCTCCCGCATCGTTCGGTCGGCACCGATTCTATGGAAGGCGATTTCTCAGCACAAGCGAAATTTTCAAATTACGGTATCGTTTCTCATGATGCGAAATATTGCCGCAACGCACCACGAGGCCGCCAGCCGCGCCCCCACGCGGCCCGCGGGCAGACGGAGCGCGGCGCGTGCCGCATAGGCGCTTTCCCCAAGCGACGCACTGCAGCAATCGAGCTACACTGCCCGGTCAGTCGTCAATCCCATCATGCTGTCCATCCACCGCCTCGTCCGCCGGCTGCTGCCGGCCCTCCGCCTGCCGATGATTCCCCCCGCCGCCGATGCCTCCCGCGATGCCGGCGGCGCCGGGATCCCTGGCGGCGGCCCCGGCGCGATCGACCAGTTGAGCGCGCTGACGCCGCTGGACGCGCTCGAGGGGCTGGGCCCCGCCGACGAGGCCGCCGACGGCCGCTCCTTCACGGGCCCGCCGCGCGGCCTGTGGTGGCTGCGCTGGCGCAACCTGGTCGCGACCAGCTGGTTCATGTTCATCCCGCTGGTGGCGATCGTGCTGTTCTCCGGCGCGATGGGCGTGATCCTGTGGTCCCTGCACGAGACCGAGCGCCAGCAACAACGCGACGCGCTGTATCGCGACGCCGCCTGGGCGCAGCAACGCGTGCGGCTGTCGCTGCTGAGCAATCAGGATCAGCTCGCCTCGCTGGCGCGCGACATCGCCGCCGCGCAGCTCGACCAGCGCGCCTATCGCACCGCCGCGCAGGAGGTGCTGCGCGAGAACCCGGAAATCGTCTTCATCAACTGGCTCGACGCCACGCGGCGCGCGCGCTGGTCGCTGCCTTCCACGTCGGAATTCGCCGCGCGGCTGCGCGAGACGCCGGAGCAGCCGCTCGAGCCCGATGTGCTCGACACCTTCGACACCGCGCGCGAGACCCAGCGCGTGGTCTATTCGCGCCCGCTCGTCAACGAACGCGGCGACAGCTTCATGCTGATGCAGGTGCCGATCGTGCGCGACAACGAGTTCCTCGGCACGCTGGGCGCGCTCTATTCGATCAACGGCATCCTGACCCATCTGCTGCCGCCCGAGCTGACCGAGCGCTACCGCTTCTCGCTGATCGACAAGAACAACCAGCTGCGCGCCAGCACCTCGCTGCGGCCGGTGCCCGCCACCGCGCTGTCCTACGAGGTGCTGCTCGACCCGCCGGGCCATTCCCTGTCGCTGCGCGCCGATGCCTATCCGCCCGCGTCGAACCTGCCCAACAACATGCTGCTGTGGCTGGTGGTCGGGCTGTCGTGCTTCCTGCTGTGGAGCCTGTGGAGCATGTGGCGGCATACCAGCCGCCGCTCCGAGGCGCAGCGCGCGCTGCTGGCCGAGACCTCGTTCCGCCGCGCGATGGAAAACTCGATGCTGATCGGGCTGCGCGCGCTCGACCTGAACGGGCGCATCACCTATGTGAACCCGGCCTTCTGCCGCATGACCGGCTGGCAGGAGCACGAGCTGGTCGGGCGCGTGCCGCCCTTCCCCTACTGGCCGCCCAACGACCAGCAGGAGATGCAGCGACAGATCGATCTGACGCTGCAGGGCAAGTCGCCCACCGGCGGCTACGAGATGCGCGTGATGCGCCGCGACGGCACCAGCTTCTTCGCCCGCATGTATGTGTCGCCGCTGATCGACAGCCGCGGCCGCCATACCGGCTGGATGAGCTCGATGACGGATATCACCGAGCCCAAGCGCGCGCGCGAGGAACTGGCCGCCGCGCACGACCGCTTCACCACCGTGCTGGAAAGTCTGGATGCCGCGGTGTCGGTGCTCGCCACCGACAAGCCGGAGCTGCTGTTCGCCAACCGCTATTACCGGCAGCTGTTCGGCTGGGAGCCCGAGGGCCATCTGAAGCTCGCCGGTGGCGAGGTCGAGCAGGAACAGGTCACCAGCGACCATACCGATTTCGTCGACGCCTATGCCGGCCTGCCGGCCTCCGAGCTGATGCCGTATGCGTCCGACGCGCGCGAGATCTTCGTGCCGGACATGCAGAAGTGGTTCGAGGTGCGGCGCCGCTATATCCAGTGGGTCGACGGCCATCTGGCGCAGATGCAGATCGCCACCGACATCACGGTGCGCAAGGCGGCCGAGGAAATGGCCCGCCAGCACGAGGAACGCCTGCAGTTCACCAGCCGCCTGACCACCATGGGCGAGATGGCCTCGTCGCTGGCGCACGAACTGAACCAGCCGCTGGCGGCCATCAACAACTACTGCATGGGCGCGGTGGCGCGGCTGCGCTCGGGGCGCAGCACGCCAGAGGACCTGATGCCGATCCTGGAAAAGACCTCGGCCCAGGCGGTGCGCGCCGGCACGATCATCAGCCGCATCCGGGGCTTCGTCAAACGCAGCCAGCCGCAGCGGCGCGAGACCGCGCTGCACGATATCGTCGCCGACGCGGTGGGGCTGGCCGATATCGAAGCCACGCGCCGCCGCGTGACGATCCTGACCCGGCTGCCGCCTCCGCCGGTCACGCTCTATGTCGACCCGGTGCTGATCGAGCAGGTCCTCGTCAATCTGCTGAAGAACGCGGTCGAGGCGATGTCGGGCCTGCCGGCGATGCGCGCCGCGGGCGTGGTGCGGCTGCACGCCCGCATCGACCAGGGCGAGCTCGGCCAGACCGTCTGCATCGACGTGATCGACCAGGGTCCGGGCGTGGACGAGGCCACCAAGGAACGGCTGTTCGAGCCCTTCTTCAGCACCAAGTCTGACGGCATGGGCATGGGCCTGAATATCTGCCGCTCGATCATCGAGTCGCACCAGGGCCGGCTGTGGGTCGAAAACAATGCGGACGGCATCGGCTGTACGTTTAAAATCATGCTGCCGCTGGAGCCGGAGGTTGCCGATCAGTGAGCGCCCTCGATGAGGGCAGATCGGCAGGGCCGGATCGGCAAGACCATCGGAGAACCGGCCGCCCCGCTGCCCCCGCCGTGGCGGGTGTGCGGCGCAGGCGGCCGGAGTTACACTAGCCGAATCGCACAGACGCAGCATCAGGAGACTTCATGACCGTAGCGCCAAACCCCACTCCCCACCGCGGCGAGACCGTCTTCATCGTCGACGACGATGAAGCGATGCGCGACTCGCTGACCTGGCTGCTGGAGGGCAATGGCTACCAGGTTCGCAGTTTCGCCAGCGCCGAGCAATTCCTGGCCGCCTACGATGCCAACCAGGTCTCCTGCCTGATCCTGGACGTGCGGATGCCCGGCATGAGCGGCCCCGAACTGCAGGAGCGCATGATCGCGGAGAACATCCATCTGCCGATCGTCTTCATCACCGGCCACGGCGACGTGCCGATGGCGGTATCGACGATGAAGAAGGGCGCGATCGACTTCATCGAGAAGCCGTTCGACGAATCCGAGCTGCGCGCGCTGGTCGAGCGCATGCTGCAGAAGGCCAGGGCGGACCATTCGGCCGCACGCGAGCAGCGCGCCGCGCAGGACCTGCTGGGCAAGCTGACCACGCGCGAACAGCAGGTGCTCGAGCGCATCGTCGCCGGACGCCTGAACAAGCAGATCGCCGACGATCTGGGCATCTCGATCAAGACGGTGGAAGCGCATCGCGCCAACATCATGGAAAAGCTCAACGTCAACACCGTGGCCGACCTGCTGCGGCTCGCGCTGTCGCGCAACAGCTGATCGGCGCCGGCGGATCCTTTACGTCAGATCCGCTCGCTCTTCCCAGGCTGCCGTCCTCCCTCACCTCGTTCCTCCCCATCCCTTCAGGCCAGCGCCCGGCACCACGCCGGACGCTGGCCGGTCCTCGAAAAAGCTAGCGTTCCGGCGGTTCCGCGACAGCGTGCGCGACGGCCGCCGAGCATCGTTCGGTTCCCCGGGCGCGGTCCGCCGTTGCCGTTCCGGCTTGGCCGCTCCCGCTCTTCCCCTGCCGGAGCCGACCGATGCTGAACCCTTCGCCACTCGCACCGTCCTCACCGTCCTCACCGTCCTCACCGTCCTCACCGTCCTCACCGTCCTCGTCGAACGCCTTCAGCGCACCTGCCGGCCACGCGGTAGCAGCCGAAACCGCGCGCCCATGGCTGACGCTGCTGCCGCAATCGATCCTCGAGCACGTGCTCGACTTCCTGTCCCTGCATGACCGCGTCACGCTGGAGCGCAAGACCTGCCATGCGCTGAGCCGGAGCCTGCGGGCTCGCGCCGCCATCGACGGCGCGCTGATGCAGGTGACCGACATCTGGTCCGCGGCATCGCTGCGGGCGCAGCTGGGCGTCCTGCCGCAGTCCAGCCTGCCTGTGTTCGGACGCGCCCAGGTAATGGCCGGCATGCTGGCGCGCCTGCCCGAATTGCCGCGTGGCGAACGCTGGAGCGCCATCGAAGCGGTACTCGACCGACTCGATACGGTGTCCGGCGCGGCCGGGCCGGTGCTGGACGCGCTGGCCGCCTGCATCGCGGACCCGCTCACCAGCGGCGAGCTCGACGAAGCGCAGTGGATGCGCCTGGCGCAGGCGGTTGCGATGGTGCCGCTGGCGGTCGGCGCACGGGCGCGCGTCGCGGCCCTGCGCCGCGCCGTCGGACCCCGGCCCACGCCATCGGTCCGGCGGCTGGCGACGACGCTGTTGCCCGACGCCACCCGCGCACTGGCCGTGGCGCGCGCCTTGCCCGCCTGCGAGCAGCGCCAGGGATTCGAGCAGCTGCTGTGCGCGCTGATGGCCGGTTCGCGCGATCACGCCGCCTACGCGGCGGACTGGTCGGCACTGCTGGCGGCCGCCGCCGGCGAGATCGGCCGCGATGCCGCCTTTGCCGCGCGCCTGTTCTGCGCCCTGCTGACGCTGCTGCCCGGCGGCCGCACCGCGAGCGAGTACCACGGCCGGGCGCCTTCACCGGACGAGGCGTTGCAGCGCTGGAGCGTGGTGCTCCATGGCGCGGCGGCGCTGCCCGGCGACGCCGGCTTCGCGGCCGCCCGCGCGGCCATCCGCACCGCCACGGCCACGCTGCTCAGCGACCCCGAGCGCGCCGAGCCGGCGATCGCGTCGCTGCTCGCCCATCTGAAGGCATCGCGCATGCAGACGGCGCAGCAGCTGCACGTACGCGCCGAACTGATTCCCTATCTGCCGCCCGCGCAGCAGGTTCCGGCATGGCACGCGCTATGGGACGAGGTCGAACGGCGGTCGCTGCCGTCGCTGGCGATGCTGCTGGTCCATGTCCAGCGCTGGCACCCTTGCGATCCGGTCCATGCGTGGCGGCGCGCGCAAGACTACTGCCTGACGGCCACCGCGCCGACGCCCGAGCAGCGCGCCGCGCTGATGTGCCAGGCCGGGCTCTTCTGCGCGCCCGGCACGGCCGACGCCGAAGCCATGTTCGATGCGATCGGCGAACTGGCCCTGCGCCACCACCAGTTGCTGCCGCTCGTGCAATGGGTGGCCACCGATGACGACCAGCCGGCCGACCGTATCCTGTCCGTCATCTGGAAATTGCCGCCGCCGGTGCAGGCGCGTGCCTTCTCGCAATGGCTGGCGCTGCGCGGTTGGGTCGACGAACTGCTGCCCGTGCCGCTGCCGCTGGCACGGCAACTGCAAGCGATGGGCTGCTGGGAGGAACTGGGCGAGATGTCCACTGCCTGGACCCGGCGCTGCAGCCGCCTGCTGGAAACCGGGCCGACGCTGCTGCCCTCGGCGGCGCACGACGCCTTGCCGGAACTGGCCGCGGACATGCTCGGCGTGCTGGAGGCGTCCGCCCCCGCCGCTCGCCCGCCGGAGCTGCTGGCGGAGGTCGCCCAACTGACCAGCGGCCTGTGGCTGCAGGCCGCTGCATCGCCGCTGATCGATCGCACCTGGGACCTGATCGACCGGCTCGATGCGCCGGCGGTGCGTACCGCGATGGAGATCCTGTACCGGCTCAAGCAGGCATCCCGCAAGCTGCCCGGCGACGGCGACCTGCTGTTGGGCGAGTGCTGGGCCAGGCCGACGCTGCTGCGCGCCGCCGAGCTGGTTCGCACGCGCTTCACCGCGCCCGAGCGCCGCCGCTGGCTGGCGCGGCTGGTCGAGGCCGAAGGCCGGATGGGTGATTTCCGTCCGGACTTGGAGCGCAACCGCTTCGATACGGTCCGGCAGGCGCTGTGGCGTATCGCGAGCGCCCTGCCGAGGGAGGCCATCGACGCTGTGCACGGCACGATCGCGGCCTGGTTTGCCCCCGCCTCGCGCGATCCGTCGGCGCTCAGGGCCTGGCAGCAGGCCGTGGCCCAGTTCGACGCATATCGGCGCTAGGGCGGCGCGGCGGTCGCTGTCGCTGTCGCTGTCGCTGTCGCTGTCGCTGTCGCTGTCGCTGTCGCTGTCGAGTAGGGTAGGCCTTCTTTCTCCCCCAATGGACATTCCGCGCACGGCATGCGGCGGGACCGAGAACCGAAAGGCGCGGCCGCTTCCGGATCGCGGCCCTCCACATCCGCCGACAGAATGCCGGGCCCGCGAACCGCGGCAGTCGGGCGCCATTCCGGCCGTCCACCGCCGGTTCGCCGAAGAGACCCGTCATGCAAGCCAGCCCCGCCCGCCAGACCGTTGCCCCTTGCCTCGCCGACGGCACCCCGCCATCCGAGCCGGTTCCGCAGCCGGCCACCATGTCCGGCCTGGAGTTGCTGCCCGCACCGGTGCACGACTTCATCCTCGCGCTGCTGCCGCCGCAATCCAGGCTCTGCCTGGAACGGCAGGTTTCGAAGGGTCTGCAAACCCGGCTCGAGCGACATGCACGCCACGATCTGGCGCTTCGGCGCGCCGCCAGCGTATGGACCGTTGGCGAGCTGGCGGCAGTCCTGTCCGATGGATCGGCCCAGCCATTCGGCGGCCTGCCACCCGCCTCGCGCGCGGCGGTTCTGGGCACGCTGGTCGGCCGGCTTCGCGGCCTGCCGCGATCCGGACACGACGCCGGTTTCCGGCTGCTGCTGGAACAGACCCTGCGGCTGCCCGCGCCGCTTCGGACGGTGCCGCTGAACACACTGGAGAGTTGCATCGACGAACGTGCGGCCGTGGTGAGCCTCGACACCTTGCTCGACTGCGTCGCCATGATCGCGGCCGAACCGCTTGCGCTATCGGCAAGGCTCAGGCGCACAGCCCTCGCGCTGGAGAACCGCGCGAAGCCGTGCGGCATCGCCAGCCAGTTGCTGCCGGACGCTTCCGCGGCGCTGGCGCTGGCTCGGGCGTTCCCCGCTGCCGAGCAGGCCGAAGCGCTGTCGGTCGGCACGGCGGCTTTCGCACGCGCCTGCGCCAACGACCAGGACGCTGCGGCCCCGTGGCGCGCCCTGCTCCAGTGCGTGGCGCGGGACGAGGCCGATCCCGCGCAACGCGGTCGCTTGATCGCCGCGCTTGCCGGCTGCCTTCCCGGCATCGACGGACAGCACGCATTCTTCGGCATCGACGCCGCAACGGCGTCGCGACATTCGACGCTGCTGCTGGATACGGTCTTTTCCCTGCCGGGCGATGGACCGTTTCACGCCATCGCCTGTCTGCTGGGCACCGAGGCTTCCCCAGGTCCGTTCCAGCATGTCAGCCGCACGCAACGAACCGAATTGCTCGGCGACATCGCGCAGCGGATGCAGGCTGCGGCCTTGACCGAGCCGCAGCGGCTCCATCTCCGTGCCGCGCTGTTGCGCTTCGTGCCGGATCTGGCGACATGGGACACCTTGTGGGACGCGGCGCTGCGGGGCGAGCACGCAGAAACGCTGCGATTGCTGGGCTCGGTCCTGCCGATTTGCCAGTCGCCCGCGCCCGATCCCACCCGGCTGCTGCGCTTGCAATCCGTCGCGCTGGACGCAACGGCGTTGCCGCCTTCGACCCGTTCCGCACTGCTGAAGGAGGCGCTGTACTACGGCCGGGACGCGATCAACGCATCGGGCCTGACCGAATCGACGCTTGCCGGCGCCGCAGCCTTGGCGCGCGACCACGGCGAATATGGCGCACTCGCGCGCTGGGCGCAGGCCGGCCGGCCAGCCGCGAGGCGTCGCGTCGTCAAGGTCATCCGAGGCCTTGCGCCGGCGCAGCAGGTGAGCGCCGTGCGGCAATGGCTGGACGACGGGAGGTGGTCGGGTCTGGAGGATCTCGTCGACCTGTCGGCACTGGCGGATCCGCTTGCGCAGACGGGTCACTTCGGCGAGCTTGCCGACCTCGTCCGTACCGTCTGCGAACGGGGCGCGAAATGGACCGGCCAGTGGGGCTGCAGGCCCGCGCTTCGAGGACGGGTCGAAGCTGCTGGGCGGATACTCGCCGACTATTGGATCGGGCAGCTCGAAGCGATTCCGCAGTGCCGGAGGCCCGCAACGCTTGCCGCGGCGGCCCTGTTTGCCCACCAGCTCGACGCGGTGACGGATCACGACGCCGAACGGGTCCAGCGGGCATGGAAGCTGATCGAGCCCCTCGATGCGGACGATCTGCGCCTCTGTCTGGCGGACCTGCGCCCGTTCCGCCGGCTGGAGAAGTGGAATGCGCCGGGACAGGGATTGCAGGACCGCTGGCCAAGGTCCGCGGTCCCGCTCGCTGCCGCGATCGTGCGCACCCGATTGTCCGGACCGGAACGGCGCGAATGGCTGGCGCATTTGCTCGGCAGGCTGTTGGCCCTGGAGAGCGAGCGGGAGGCTGCCGGGCAGGGCGGACGCCAGCCACGCTTCGACCGCGCAAGGCAGGCGGCATGGGACCTCGCCATCAGCTTGCCGCGGGCGCAATGGTCCTATGCCGTGGGCTATCTCGCGCAGTGGTTTGCCGCCCCGCCGGACGCGCCGCATGAGCGCGCGCCATGGGAGCAGGCCAGGGCAAGCTTCGATGCATGGTTCGGCGCCTGAACGGGCGGGGTGCATGCCGGCGGTTCCTCCGCCGTCCCGTCCGTCATCCCAATGACGGCGCCCTCTGACGGCGCCCGCTGACGGCTCCCTCTTGCGGCGCCCTCTGACGGTGCCCTTTGGCCGGACGGGACGGCCGGGGCGCGCCGGCGGGCACGCCCCCCGGCCACCGGTGCCGACGCTTTATAATCGCTGTTTTGCGCACCGTCCCTTCCCGCCCTGCCCTGCAGGCAACCACGCCGGTCGCATCTCCACCCGCGTCTTTCACCTCTGCCGCTCCTGCGCCTCAAGCCCATGCCCGCCCAATTGATCGACGGCAACGCCCTTGCCAAGCAAATCCGTTCCGAAGCCGCCCTGCGCGCCGCCCGCCTGACCGAGCGCGGTCACCAGCCCGGGCTCGCCGTGGTCCTGGTCGGCGAGGACCCGGCCAGCCAGGTCTATGTCCGCAACAAGGTCAAGGCGTGCGAGGACAACGGTTTCTACTCGTCGCTGGACCGCTATCCCGCGGACCTGTCCGAGGCCGACCTGCTGGCCCGCATCGACGAACTGAATCGCGATCCGAAGATCCACGGCATCCTGGTGCAGTTGCCGCTGCCCAGGCACATCGACAGCCACAAGGTGCTGGAGGCGATCGCCCCGGAGAAGGATGTCGACGGCTTCCACGTCGCCAACGCCGGCGCGCTGATGACCGGCGCGCCGCTGTTCCGCCCCTGCACCCCCTATGGTTGCATGAAGATGCTCGAGTCGATCCAGTATCCGCTGCGCGGCGCGCAGGCGGTGGTGGTCGGCGCCTCCAACATCGTCGGCAAGCCGATGGCGATGCTGCTGCTGCAAGCCGGCGCCACCGTGACGATCTGCAACAGCAAGACGCGCGACCTCGGCGCCCATACCCGCCAGGCGGACGTGATCGTCGCCGCGGTCGGCCGCCGCAACCTGATCACGGCGGACATGGTCAAACCCGGCGCGGTGGTGATCGATGTCGGCATGAACCGCGACGACGCCGGCAAGCTGTGCGGCGACGTGGACTTCGCCGGGGTACGCGAAGTGGCCGGCTATATCACGCCGGTCCCGGGCGGCGTCGGTCCGATGACGATCACCATGCTGCTGGTCAATACGCTGGAGGCGGCCGAGCGCGCGGCAGGCTGAGGCGAGCGCCGGTACACTGGGCAAAACGGCTGGGCAAAACCCCTGGGCAAGCCCCTGGCCGATCCGCTGGACGACCCGCCGGACAACGCGCCGCCCTCCCTCGCTGCGAAGCCACGCTGGAAAACCGCGCAGATGCCCCCAGCTGCGGAATATCCGACCGTCAACCCCAACGCCAACGCGAACGAACAAGCCATGGACCAAGCCGACAAGAACGCCAACCCGCTGCTGGACTTCAGCGACCTGCCCCGCTTCGCCGAGATCCGCCCCGAGCATATCGGCCCGGCGCTGGACGTGCTGCTTGAAGCGGCGCAACGCGCCGTCGCGCTGGTCGAGGATCCGGCCCGGCCCGCCACGTGGGCCGATACCGTCGACACGCTCGAGCAGGCCACCGAGCCGCTGGGCCGCGCCTGGGGCGTGGTCGGCCACCTGAGCTCGGTCGCCGACACGCCGGCGCTGCGCCAGGCCCACGCCGAAAACCTGCCGCGCATGACCGAGTTCTGGTCCTCGCTGGGCCAGAACCTGGCGCTCTACGAAAAGTACAAGGCGCTGGCCGCCAGCCCCGAATACGCGGCGCTGAGCCCGGCCCGCAAGCAGCTGCTCGACAACGAGCTGCGCGGCTTCCGCCTCGGCGGCGCCGAGCTGCCGGAGGACCAGAAGCCGCGCTTTGCCGAGATCCAGGAACAGCAGGCACAGCTGGGCAAGGCCTTCTCCGACCACGTGCTGGACGCGACCAACGCCTACTCGCTGGTGATCGAGGACCCGGCGCGCCTGGCCGGCCTGCCGCCCGACACGCTGGAAGCGGCGCGCGAGGCCGCGGCCAAGGACGGCAAGGAAGGCTGGAAGTTCACGCTGCATTTCCCCTCGTATTTCCCGGTGCTGCAGTACGCGGACGACCGCGCGCTGCGCCAGACGCTGTACGAGGCCAACGTCACGCGCGCCTCCGAGCTGAGCCCGCAGTACGGCACCGGCCAGGCCGACTGGGACAACACCGCGAATATGCGCGAGCAGCTGGCGCTGCGCCGCGAAGAAGCCCGCATGCTGGGCTACGGCTCGTACGGCGAGGTGTCGCTGGTGCCCAAGATGGCCGATTCGCCGGCGGAAGTGCTGCGCTTCCTCGACGAACTCGCCGCCAAGGCCCGCCCCTATGCCGAGCGCGACTGGGCCGAGCTGCGCGAATTCGCCGGCAAGGAACTGGGCCTGGCCGAGCTGGCGCCGTGGGACGTCGCCTATGCGTCCGAGAAACTGCGCCAGCAGCGCTATGCCTTCTCGGAACACGAGGTCAAGCAATACTTCCCCGAGCCCAAGGTGCTCGAAGGCCTGTTCGGCGTCGTGCAGAAGCTGTTCTCGGTGCGCATCGCGCCGGACGAGGCGCAGACCTGGCACAAGGACGTGCGCTTCTACCGCGTCACCAGCCCGGACGGCACGCTGCTCGCGCAGTTCTATCTGGACCTGTACGCGCGCGAAGGCAAGCGCGGCGGCGCGTGGATGGACGACGCGCGCGGCCGCCGCGAGCGCGGCGACGGCAGCGTGCAGACGCCGGTCGCCTACCTGACCTGCAACTTCTCCGCACCGGTCGGCGACAAGCCGGCGCTGTTTACGCACGACGAGGTCATCACGCTGTTCCATGAGTTCGGCCACGGCCTGCACCATATGCTGACCCAGGTCGGCGAGCTGGGCGTGTCGGGCATCAACGGCGTCGAATGGGATGCGGTCGAGCTGCCCTCGCAGTTCATGGAGAACTTCTGCTGGGAATACGAGGTGCTGGCCGACATGACGCGGCACGTCGACACAGGCGAGCCGCTGCCGCGCGCGCTGTTCGAGCGCATGCTGGCCGCGAAGAATTTCCAGAACGGCATGATGACGCTGCGCCAGATCGTGTTCTCGGCGTTCGACATGCACCTGCACACGGACTTCGATCCGGACGGCGACAAGTCGGTGCTAGAGCTGTCGCGCGAGATCAACGACCGCATCCACGTGGTGCCGCAGTACCCGTTGTCGCGCTGGCCCAATACCTTCAGCCATATCTTCGCCGGCGGCTATGCGGCGGGCTACTACAGCTACAAGTGGGCCGAGGTGCTGTCGGCCGATGTCTACGCCGCCTTCGAGGAAGCGGCGCAGCTGACCGGCAGCGTGCTCGACAGCGAGACCGGCGCGCGCTATCACCGCGAGATCCTGTCGGTCGGCGGCAGCCGTCCGGCGATGGAGTCGTTCACGGCGTTCCGCGGCCGGCCGCCGCAGATCGATGCGCTGCTGCGCCACGGCGGGATGGCGGCATGAGCGGCGCGCCCGACGACCTGCTGGCCGGCATCGACGGCGCCGCGGCGGTGCCTGCCCCGGGCAGCACGCTGCCGCCGCCGGTGCCCGCCACCGCGCCGGCCACGCTGCGGATCGCCTCGTGGAACGTCAACTCGCTGAAGATCCGGCTGCCGCAGGTGCTCGACTGGCTGATCGCGCAGGAGAACGCCGATACGCCGATCGACGCGCTGTGCCTGCAGGAACTGAAGCTGCCCGAGGACAAGTACCCGCTGGCGGAACTGGAGAGCGCCGGATTCCACAGCATCTTCGTCGGCCAGAAGACCTATAACGGCGTGGCGATCCTGGCGCGCAACACCACCATGCCGGCCGCCACCGACGTGGTGCGCAATATCCCGGGGTTCGAGGACGCGCAGCAGCGCGTGGTCGCCGGCACCTATGGCGACGTGCGCCTGGTCTGCGCGTATTTCCCCAACGGCCAGGCGCCCGACAGCGACAAGTTCGCCTACAAGCTGCGCTGGCTCGAGGCGCTGACCGCGTGGCTGCGCGACGAACTGCAGCGCTATCCGAAGCTCGCGCTGCTGGGCGACTTCAATATCGCGCCCGAGGATCGCGACGTGCACGACCCGAAGAAGTGGGAAGGCCAGAACCTGGTCTCGCCGCCGGAGCGCGCCGCCTTCCAGACGCTGCTGGAACTGGGCTTTGCCGACGCCTTCCGGCTGTTCGAGCAGCCGGAGAAGAGCTTCTCGTGGTGGGACTACCGCATGCTGGCCTTCCGCCGCAATGCCGGCCTGCGGATCGACCATATCCTGCTGTCGCCGGCGCTGCGCGAGCGCTGCACCGACTGCACGATCGACCGTACGCCGCGCACCTGGGAACAGCCGTCGGACCATACGCCGGTCGTCGCCACGATGCGGCTGGGGTGAACGCGAAGGCCGTTGCGGCGATGGCTGCAGCGGCCGTTTCATGCGCCTTCATCCCCCTTCATCGGGCCGCCATCGGCCTGGGGACAACGCCCCGCAGACATCGCCCCGGACACCTCGCACCCCGGGGCGATGTTTTTCGAATGACGGTGGCATCGCTTATCATGCGGGGCAGAGACACCATCGACGCGCCGGACCACGAGCCGGCGCGCAGCCCCTCGGGCCCGCCATGCAAGCCGTGCAACCGTTCCCTTCCTTCGTCTTTCTCCCCGCCCGCCTGACGACCCTCGCCGGCGCCACCGACCTGCCGCGGGACGCCGTTCCCGCGACCGCCCGGTGACCGCGCCGGCGGTGAGCCGCTCCGCCCGCGGCTGGCAACGGCTGCTGCCGGCCTGGCGCCATCGCGTCAGCGCGACGACGCTGCGCGCCGATCTGCTGGCCGGCCTGCTCGGCGCGGTGCTGGTGCTGCCGCAGGGCGTGGCGTTCGCCACGCTGGCCGGGCTGCCGCCGCAATACGGCATCTACGCGGCGGTGGTGCCCTGCATCGTGGCCGCGCTGTTCGGTTCCAGCTGGCACGTGATGTCCGGCCCCACCAATGCGAATTCGCTGGCGCTGTTCGCGATGCTCAGCCCGATCGCCTTCGCCGGCAGCCCCGAGTACATCAACCTGGCGCTGGTCGTCACGATCCTGGTCGGCGTGCTGCAGCTTGCGGTCGGTACGCTGCGGCTCGGCTCGCTGGCCAATTTCATCTCGCCGTCGGTGCTGCTCGGATTTACCTGCGGCGCGGCCTCGCTGATCGCGCTGTATGCGCTGAAGGACCTGTTCGGGCTGCAGGTGCCGACCGGCACCAGCGCCTTCGGGGTCGTGCGCCACCTGTTCGAGCATGCCGCCACCATCAACTGGAGCGCGGCGGCGGTGGGCGCGGTGACGCTGGCCGTCACGCTGGCGGTCAAGCGGGTCGCGCGCCGGCTGCCGTTCATGCTGCTCGGGCTGCTGGCCGGTTTCCTGTGCGCCTGGCTGCTGAACCGCAGCGGCTGGAGCGGCGCGCATCATGTCGACGTGGTCGGTCCGATCCCGGCCGCGGTGCCGCCCTTCCGCATTCCCGATATCCCTTGGGACCGGCTGTCCGATCTGCTGGGCATCGCGTCGGCGCTGACCATCGTCGCGCTCGGGCAATCGATCTCGATCGCCAAGGCGGTCGCGCTGCGGTCGGGCCAGCACATCGACGCCAATCGGGAGTTCATCGGACAGGGGCTGTCGAACATCGCCGGCGGCTTCTTCTCGGCCTATATCTCCTGCGGCTCGCTGAACCGCTCGATGCCGAATTTCGAGGCCGGCGCGCAGACGCCGCTGGCCAGCGTGTTCTCCGCCCTGCTGCTGGTAGCGCTGGTCGCGGTCAGCGCGCCGCTGCTGGCGCAGATTCCGCTGGCGGCGATCGCCGCGATGCTGCTGCTGGTGGCCTGGGGCCTGTTCGATTTCGCGCGCCTGCGCCGCATCGCGCGGCTCTCGCGCACCGAGTTCGCGATCGCGCTCGGCACCTTCGCCGCCACGCTGGTGATCCGGCTCGAAATGGCGGTGCTGCTGGGTACGGTGCTGTCGCTGGTCGCTTATCTATATCGCACCTCGCGCCCGGCGGTGCGGACGCTGGTGCCCGACGCCGACGATCCCGACCGCCGCTTCACGCCGCTGGACGAACTACGCCGCCCGCAGCCCGAATGTCCGCAGCTGAAGCTGATCCGGATGGAGGGCGCGATCTTCTTCGGCGCCGTGCAGTACGTCACCGACAGGCTGCACGAGGCGCGCGCGCAGATGCCGACGCAGACGCGGCTGCTGGCGATGACCAAGAGCATGAACTTCATCGACCTGGCCGGCGCGGAAATGTGGGAGGCGGAGCTGGCCGAGCGCCGCGCGCTGGGCGGCGATCTCTATTTCCACCGCCCGCGCACGCAGGTGCTGCAGACCTGGGCGCAGACGGGCTTCATCACCAAGCTGGGCGACGACCATATCTTCGCCACCAAGCGGCACGCCCTGCACAGCATCGTGCCCACGCTGGATCCGAAGATCTGCGCCACGTGTACCGTGCGGGTGTTCGAGGAGTGTCCGCATGAGGCGGCGGCCCCGGGAATTCCGGGTCAACCGGTGCGGGCCGCACAGGTGACGAAGGCGGACGCAGCGGACGCAGCGGACGGCGTGGCCGGGCCGGAAGCGGCGGCTGGTGAGATCGAAGCCGTGAAGCGGAAACAAGCGCGGGGGGAATGAACGCGGCGGAAACAAGCGCGGCGTGAATGCGCGAAGCGGAAATGAAAAACGCCGGTATGAAACCGGCGCCAGACTGGGTCCAGCCGCAGCGCGCCCTGTTGCCCGGACCGTAGCGGCCCGGTGCGGGCGCCCCTGCTCAGACGGGCGCCACGTGCGCGCGCTTGACCACGATGGGCTGCGGCACGCCCTGTTCGATCAACACGACAGCGGCGCGTTCGATGGTATCGCGGCCGGCGCGGAATGCTTCTTCGAGCGACAGCACCTGGTCGGCGCTGAACCCTTCCCACAATGCCTCGCGCGTGACCACGCAGGTCACCTTCTGGCCGTCGACAATGGCGTGAAACAGCAAGCCCTCGTTATTGATGTCATAACGATCTTGCTCCTGGAATTTGATCTCCATCGGTACAGCCCTCCATTGCAAGTGAGTGGGCATCCTAACATGGGTCCCGCCGACGTCGCACAAAAGTCCTTTGCGAAGATCGGTCATCTGCCGAGACTGCCGCGGCCATTCCGAGTTCCATCGGCGAGCGCAAATTTTGTCACGGCCGCCGATGCGTTTCAGCGTGCCGGGATTTGACAACTTTGCAAATAATGCTAGAATCTCGGACTTCGTTGGGGCGTTAGCTCAGTTGGTAGAGCAGCGGACTCTTAATCCGTAGGTCGAGTGTTCGAGTCACTCACGCCCCACCAGCGAATATTGTAGAAAAGGCCGGGCTGCTTCGCAGCGCCGGCCTTTTTGTTTGGGCCCGAATCGTTTGGCCCCGTTTGGGCCCGCCTCGGGCAGCGATTGGCAGCCCTGGACGATGGCTCCGGACGCCACCGTCCGGCGGTACCGCCGGACGGTGAACCACACCGCAATCCCGGACGGCAGCGTGGGACATTCAACCCGATTCAACGCCGCGCCGCGGCCAGCTCCCGCGCCAGGCGGCGATGCTCCGCCAGTACCGCCGGCAGATCCGCGCTCAGCAGCACGCCGTCGCGCACCACCACCCTGCCGTTGATCACGCTGGTCGACACCGTGCCCGGCGTGCAGAACACCAGCGCGGCGACCGGATCGTGACCGGCGCCGGCATAGCCGACCGCCGACATGTCGAACGCGACGAAGTCCGCCGACATGCCCGGCGCCAGCGCGCCGATGTCGTCGCGGTTCAGCACCCGCGCCCCGCCCAGCGTGGCGATCTCCAGCGCCTCGCGCGCGCCCATCGCCGCCGGTCCATAGCCCACCCGTTGCAGCAGCATGGCCTGACGCGCCTCGCCCAGCATGTGCGCGCCATCGTTGGAGGCGCTGCCATCGACGCCGAGGCCGACCGGCACGCCGGCATCGCGCATCGCGCGCACCGGCGCAATGCCCGAAGCCAGCCGCATGTTCGAGCAGGGACAGTGGGCGATGCCGGTGCCGGTGCGCGCGAACAGCGCGATGCCGTCTGCGTCCAGCTTGACGCAGTGCGCGTGCCAGACATCGTGGCCGACCCAGCCCAGGTTCTCGGCATACTGCGCCGGCGTCATGCCGAAGCGCTCCAGCGAATAGGCGACATCGTTGTCGTTCTCGGCCAGATGGGTATGCAGCGAGACGCCATAGTGGCGCGCCATCGCCGCCGACTCCCGCATCAGCTCGCGCGACACCGAGAACGGCGAGCATGGCGCCAGCACCACGCGCAGCATCGCGTGGCGCGAGGCATCGTGGTACTGCTCGATCAGCCGCTGGCTGTCGCGCAGGATCGCCTCCTCCTGCTCGACCACCGCGTCGGGAGGCAGCCCGCCCTTGCTGCGTCCCACGCTCATCGAGCCGCGCGCCGCATGAAAGCGCATGCCCATCTGCGCGGCGGCCTCGATCGCGTCGTCCAGCCGCGAGCCGTTGGGATACAGATAGAGATGGTCGCTGGTGGTGGTGCAGCCCGACAGCATCAGCTCGGCCATCGCGGTGCGGGTCGAGGCGGCGATCATGCGCGGCGTCAGGTTGGCCCACAGCATGTACAGCTCGCCGAGCCAGCCGAACAGTTCGGCGTCCTGCGCGGCCGGCACCGCGCGCGTCAGGCTCTGGTACATGTGATGGTGCGTGTTGACGAGGCCCGGCAGCACCACATGGCCGCGCATGTCCAGCGCCTGCGCGCTGCCGTCGTCGATGCGCGCGCGCCAGGCGGCCGGCAGGTCGGCGGTCGCACCGACCCACTGGATCGCCGGCCCTTCGGCGACCAGCGCGCCGTCGGCGATCTCGCGGCGGTTCGCGTCCATCGTCACCAGGACGTCGGCGTGGGTCAGGATCAGCGTCATCTTGTGGTCTCCGGTCTC
Source organism: Cupriavidus sp. DB3 (assembly GCF_020418465.1). Lineage (NCBI taxonomy): Bacteria > Pseudomonadati > Pseudomonadota > Betaproteobacteria > Burkholderiales > Burkholderiaceae > Cupriavidus > Cupriavidus sp. DB3. The sequence goes on from NZ_JAIZPL010000002.1 coordinate 319,400, forward strand.
CGTGGTGGGTCAGATAGCGGGCGCCAGTCTACGGCGCGGGGCCGGACGCGCGATAGCGCCGATTTGCGCCCACGGTGTGCACATCGCGCGCACACCTGACGACCACGCCGACGCTAATGTCCCGCGCCGCCGCCGGACAGCGCCTTCAGCGCGGCCCCGATCCGCTCGGCCATCAGCGAGGCCGCCGAATCCAGCGGGCCGCGCGCCCGCGCGAACAGCGTCAGCCGCTGCAGCGGCAAGGCCGGATCGCGCAACGGCACGAACACCAGCGTGCCCGCCTCCAGTTCCTCGATGGCATCGAGCGGATTGAGCAGCGCGATGCCGGCGCCCAGCATCACGAGCCGGCGCATCAGCACGGTGGAGCCGGCCTCGACCGCCGCGGGCACCGGAATCGCCGCGCGGACGAAGGCATCGTCGAGCAGGCCGCGGATCGACATCGTCGCCACGGGCAGGATCAGCGGATAGCCGACGCATTCGGCCAGCAGCGCCGGCGATTGCTCGGCCAGCGGATGGCCGGGCGCGACCACCGCGCCAATCGGCCATTCGCCGGCCGCCAGCGTGACGAAGGCCGGCGTCGGCGCCAGGTCGTAGCCGAGCCCGAGCTCTGCGTCGCCCTCGGCCAGCGCGGCGACGATCTCGGCCACCGGGAGATCCAGCACGCGCACCGCGATGCCGGGGTGGCGGCGGCGAAAGTCGTGAACCAGCGCGGGCAACAGGGAACCCGCCAACCCGGCGGTGGTGGCCACCGTGACGATGCCCTGCTGCCCCGCGTTGTAGGCGGCGATGCGCTCGCGCAGCGCGTCGTGCTCGCGCAGCGTCTGCCGCACGTGGGCCAGCACCATCTCGCCCAGCGGCGTCAGCCGCAACCGGCGCTGGATGCGCTCGAACAGCGGCGCGCCCAGTTCGGCTTCCAGATCGAGGATCTGCCGGTTGATGGCGGTCGGCGCGACGTGCAGCGCTTCGGCCGCCTTGCGGATCGAACCGCGGCGGACCACTTCATCCAGATAGCGCAACACGCGGGCATGCATCGGACCAGGTCTCCGGAGAACGGCGGCGCGGCGGCGGGCCGCGCGGACAGCGGGGCATTGTAGCCGCGCGGACGTTGACCGCCGTCCCGGCGACCCAGCCGAGCGTCCCCGAGATCGCTTCGGTACTTGCAAACCCAAAAAGTCCACGCTAGAATAGCGGACTTCGTTGGGGCGTTAGCTCAGTTGGTAGAGCAGCGGACTCTTAATCCGTAGGTCGAGTGTTCGAGTCACTCACGCCCCACCAGCGAATTCCCGAAAGGCCGGACTGCATCGCAGCCCGGCCTTTTTGTTTGCCTGCTGTTTGCCTCTTTCCGTGCGGCTGTGACCCGACGTCTGTTACGGGTTGTTACGGATATCCCCGCCGCGCCTTTCCGGGTTGAATGCCGGTCCGGGCATATTACGAAACCAAGTTCCGCACTACGGAACCGCGCCCGACCCCGACCGGCGCCCTGGCCCTTCGCGACGCGCCGGCCAACGCAACAGATGGAGGCATTCTTGAAATCCGCATTGACCGCCAGCGTGGCAGCCTGCCTGGCCGCATTCGGCCTGACCCACGGCGTTGCGCACGCCCAGGCCTATCCCAACAAGCCGGTGCGGCTGATCGTTCCGTTCGCCGCCGGCGGCACCACCGATATCGTCGCCCGCGCGGTTTCCGATGCGCTGGGCCGCGCGCTGGGCCAGCCCGTGGTGGTGGAGAACCGTGGCGGCGGCGGCGGCGCGATCGGCGCCGACGCGCTGGCCAAGTCGGCCCCCGACGGCTACACGATCGGCATCGCCACGGTCAGCACGATGGCGACCAACCCGGCCACCAATCCGAAGAACCCGTACGACCCGCTGAAGGACTTCGCGCCGATCACCAACCTCGTCAACGTGCCGAACGTGCTGACGGTCAACCCGAAGGTGCCGGCCAAGAACCTGAAGGAATTCATCGCGCTGCTGCGCGCCGAGCCCGGCAAGTACAGCTACGCGTCGGCCGGCAAGGGCAGCATCTCGCATCTGGACGGCGAGCTGTTCAAGCTGACCACCAAGACCGACATGGTCCACGTGCCGTACCGCGGCTCGGGTCCGGCGCTGAACGACACGCTGGCCGGCCAGGTCAGCGGTCAGTTCGACAACCTGCCGTCGTCGATGCCGCATATCCAGGCCGGCAAGCTGCGCGCGCTGGCGGTGGCGGCGCCCAAGCGCGTCGAGGGCCTGCCCGATGTGCCGACCTTCGCCGAGGAAGGCATGAAGGACAACAACAATATGGCCTGGTACGGGCTGGTCGCGCCGGCCGGCACGCCGCCCGCGATCGTCGCGCGCCTGCACGACGCCGCGGTCAAGGCCCTGCAGGACCCGGCCGCCAAGCGCCGCCTGACCGAGAGCGGCGCCTATCCGGACGGCAACACGCCGCAGCAGTTCGCCGCGCAGATCAAGCGCGAACTGGAACTGCGCAAGAAGATCGCGCAGGAGCAGAAGATCACGCTCGAGTAATTTCCGTACCTGTACGGATCGGCGGACCGCCCCAGTCGGCGGCGGTCCGCCCACGGTTGGTCTTCCCGCCGTCGCATCACGCTGGCCTCCCTCGCTGGCTTCTCCCGGATGACCTCCTCCGCTGGCCTCCCCCGACTGACGTGACGTCCCCGGCCGGCTTCCCCCCATCTTCTCCGCAGCCCGCTCGCAGCGCCGGCCTGACGCCCTCCCTCCGCTCCCCCCTTTCCCGCCACCTCTGTGTTTTTGCTCTACATTAAGAGCAGGCACCGGCACTCGCCTGCCCGGACGCGGTGCAGCGCATCGCGCCGATGCGACCGGCGGCGGCTTTCCCCAAGGAGAGATCATGCAAGCGGACAGCGAAGAACGCGTCGAACAACGACTGGCCGACCTGGTGGAGTTCGCGCGGGCCCGGCTGCCCGAGGCCACCTTCGCCATCGCCGAACCGCTGCTGCGGCACTACTACGACGTGTCCGACGCCGAGGACCTGGCCGAACGCGATATCGCCGACCTCTACGGCGCCGCGATGGCCCACTGGCAGACCGCCCAGCGCTTTGTGCCGGGCCGCGCGCAGGTCCGCGTCTACAACCCCAATCTCGAGCAGCACGGCTGGCATTCCGACCACACCGTGATCGAGATGGTCAACGACGACATGCCCTTCCTGGTCGACTCGGTGACGATGGAGATCAACCGGCATGGCTTGACGCTGCATTCGGCCTTCCATCCGGTGTTCCGCGTCTGGCGCGGGCAGGACGGCGGCATCGCGCGCATCGCGCTCGGCGGCGACAAGGCGCCCGACCCCGAATCGCGGCTCGAATCGTTCATCCACTTCGAGGTCGATCGCTGCAGCGAACCGGCCCAGCTGGAAGCGCTGCGAGCCGGCATCACGCGCATCCTCGGCGATGTGCGCGCGGCGGTCGAGGACTGGCCCAAGATGCTGGACATCGCGCGCGCCAGCATCGCCGACCTGCAGCGGCTGCCCGGCGGCAACGAGGGCGATACGGCCGAAGCCTGCGCGCTGCTGCAATGGATGGTCGACGACCACTTCTGCTTCCTGGGCCATCGCGACTACCAGCTGGTCGAACAGGATGGCCGCTTCTGGCTGCGCGGCGTGGCGGGCTCGGGCGCGGGCATCCTGCGCGAGAGCCGCCGTGCGCCCACGGCCGAAGAGCTGACGCCGCTGCCGCCCGCCGCCACCAGCATCATCCAGGGCGAGGCGCCGATCTTCCTGACCAAGGCCAACTCGCGCTCGACCGTGCATCGGCCGGGCTATCTGGACTACATCGGCATCAAGCTGCTCGACGCCGAAGGCAAGCTGTTCGGCGAACGGCGCTTTCTCGGGCTCTACACCTCGACGACCTACATGGTGTCGACCAGCGAGATCCCGCTGGTGCGCCGCAAGTGCGCCCATATCCTGGCGCGCGCAGGCTTCCTGCAGCGCGGCCATCTGTACAAGTCGCTGGTCACGATCCTCGAGCAATATCCTCGCGACGAACTGTTCCAGGCCAGCGAGGATGAGCTGTTCGAGATCGCGCTGGGCATCCTGCGGCTGCAGGAGCATCAACGCATCCGGCTGTTCGTGCGGCGCGACCGCTTCGACCGCTTCGTCTCCTGCCTGGTGTTCGTGCCGCGCGACAAGTACAACACCGACCTGCGCCAGCGCATCCAGAAGCTGCTGATGCAGGCGTTCGGCGGCACCAGCTGCGAGTTCACGCCGCAGCTGTCCGAGTCCCCGCTGGCGCGCATTCATCTGACCGTGCGCGGCGAGCCGGGCACGATGCCGGAGGTCGATACGCGCGCGCTGGAGGAACGCATCGTCGCGGCGACGCGCCGCTGGCAGGACGACCTCGCGGTGGCGCTGCTCGACAAGGCCGGCGAGGAACAGGGCAATCGGCTGCTGCGCCGCTATGGCGACTCCTTTCCGGCCGGCTATCGCGAGGACTACCCCGCGCGCACCGCGGTGCGCGATATCGAGCTGATGGAACAGGCGCGCCGGCGCGGCGGCCTGTCGATGAACCTGTACCGGCCGATCGAGGCACCGCCGCGCGCGTTCCGCTTCAAGGTCTATCGCGCCGGCGAGCCGATCGCGCTGTCGCACAGCCTGCCGATGCTCGAGCATCTGGGCGTGCGCGTGCATGAGGAGCGCCCCTACCGGATCGAGCCCGACGAGGGCGCGCCGCTGTGGATCCATGACTTCGGCCTCGAACTGGTCGGCGGCGCCGAACTGGACATGGCGCGCGCCAAGGACCTGTTCGAGGACGCCTTCGCGCGCGCCTGGGATGGCGCGATCGAGAACGACGACCTGAACCGGCTGGTGCTGCTGGCCGAGATGCCGGCACGCGAAGTCACGATCCTGCGCGCCTACGCCAAGTATCTGCGGCAGGTCGGTTCGACCTTCAGCGACGCCTATATCGAGCGCGCGCTGACCGGCAATCCGCGCATCGCGGCGCTGCTGGTGGCGCTGTTCGCCGCCCGTTTCGATCCGGCCATCGACCCAGGTTCCGAGCCGGCGCGTGAGGCGCGCTGCGCGCAGTTGCTGGAGGCGATCGGCGCCGCGCTCGACCAGGTGCCCAATCTCGACGAGGACCGCATCCTGCGGCAGTTCCTCGGCGTGATCCAGGCCACCACGCGCACCAATTGCTTCCGCCAGAGCGCCGACGGCACGCCCCGCCCGTGCCTGTCGTTCAAGCTCGATCCGGCCCGCATCGCCGGCCTGCCCGAACCGCGGCCGATGTTCGAGATCTGGGTCTACTCGCCGCGCGTCGAGGGCGTGCATCTGCGCGGCGGCCGCGTCGCGCGCGGCGGACTGCGCTGGTCCGATCGGCGCGAGGACTTCCGCACCGAGGTGCTGGGGCTGATGAAGGCGCAGATGGTCAAGAACACGGTGATCGTGCCGGTCGGCTCCAAGGGCGGCTTCGTCGTCAAGCGCCCGCCCTCGCCCACCGATCGCGATGCGTGGATGGCCGAAGGGGTGGCCTGCTATCAGACCTTCCTGCGCGGCCTGCTCGATGTCACCGACAACCTCGCCGGCGGCGCGGTGGTGCCGCCACCGCAGGTGGTGCGCCACGATGACGACGACCCCTATCTCGTGGTCGCGGCCGACAAGGGCACCGCCAGCTTCTCCGACTATGCCAATGCGATCTCCGGGGAATACGGCTTCTGGCTCGGCGATGCCTTCGCCTCGGGCGGCTCGGTCGGCTACGACCACAAGAAGATGGCGATCACCGCGCGCGGCGCCTGGGAATCGGTCAAGCGGCATTTCCGCGAGCTCGGCACCGACATCCAGACGACCGACTTCACCGTCGTCGGCATCGGCGACATGTCGGGCGACGTGTTCGGCAACGGCATGCTGCTGTCGCCGCATATCCGGCTGATGGCCGCGTTCGACCACCGCCATATCTTCCTGGACCCGGACCCGAACCCGGCCGTCAGCCTGGAAGAGCGGCGCCGGCTGTTTGCGCTGCCGCGCTCGAGCTGGGCCGACTACGATGCGGGCAAGATCTCGGCCGGCGGCGGCGTGCATCCGCGCAGCGCCAAGACCATCGCGCTGACGCCGCAGGTGCGCGCCGCGCTCGGCATCGACGCCACCGCGCTGACGCCGGCCGAGCTGATCCAGGCAATCCTGACCGCGCCGGTCGACCTGCTGTACAACGGCGGCATCGGCACCTACGTCAAGGCCACCGACGAGACCCACCAGCAGGTCGGCGACCGCGCCAACGACGCCGTGCGCGTCAATGGCGCGGCCCTGCGCTGCAAGGTCGTCGGCGAAGGCGGCAACCTGGGCTTCACGCAGCTCGGCCGCATCGAATACGCGCGCGCCGGCGGCCGCATCCATACCGATGCGATCGACAATTCGGCCGGCGTCGACTGCTCGGATCACGAGGTCAACATCAAGATCCTGCTCGGGCTGGTGGTCGCCGACGGCGAGATGACCGACAAGCAGCGCAACAAGCTGCTGGCCGAGATGACCGACGAAGTCGCGGCGCTGGTGCTGCACGACAACTACTACCAGACCCAGGCGCTGTCGATCGCCAACCGCCGCGCCGCCGAACTGCTCGATATCGAGGCCCGGCTGATGCGCGCGCTCGAGCGCGCGGGCCGGCTCAATCGCGCGCTCGAATTCCTGCCGCCCGACGAGGAGATCGTCGAGCGCAAGGCCGCCGGGCTCGGGCTGACCTCGCCCGAGCGCGCGGTGCTGCTTGCGTACAGCAAGATGTGGCTGTACGACGCGCTGCTCGCCTCCGACGTGCCGGAAGACCCGACGGTGGCCGGCCTGCTGTCCGACTACTTCCCGCAGCCGCTGCGCGTGCGCTACGCCGACACGATGCAGCGGCACCCGCTGCGGCGCGAGATCCTTGCCACCTATCTGACCAACACGCTGGTCAACCGCGTCGGCCCGACCTTCGTGCATCGGATGATGGAGGAGACCGACGCGCGGCCTGCCGATATCGTGCGCGCCTGCCTGACCGCCCGCGATGTGTTCGGGCTGACGGGGCTGTGGCAGGCCATCGATGCGCTCGACAACCGCGTCGCCGACGAGGTGCAGGCCGGCATGTTCGCCGGCCTCGCGCGCTTGCTCGAAGGCGCGACGCTATGGCTGCTGCGGCGCCGCCCGACCAACGGTGCGGCGGCGGGCACGCGTCCCGACTACGCCGCCGCCGCGGTCTGGCTGACGCCGCGGCTGCCGACGCTGCTGGCCGAGCACGAGGCCGCCGCGCTGACCCAGCGGCGCGAGGCGCTGACCGCGCTCGGCATCGACGACGCGCTGGCCCTGCAGGTCGCCGCCGGCGATATCGCGGTCGCCGCGCTCGATATCGCCGAGGTGGCCTCGGGCTGCGAGCGCAGCCTGGCGCAGGTCGCCGACGTGTATTTCGCGCTGGACCGGCATCTGAGCTTCGGCTGGCTGCGCGAACGCGCACAGGCGCTGCCCGCGGATACGCACTGGGATCTGCTGGCCCGCACCACCACGCTCGACGATCTGGACCGCCTCAAGCGCGCGCTGACCGTCAGCGTGCTGCAGCAGGCCGGCCCCAGCGCGCGCGAGGAAGGCGCCGACGGCCTGATCGAGCGCTGGCGCCAGGCCCGTCATGCACCGCTGGAACGCTTCGGCCGCATGCTGGCGGACCAACGCGCCGCCGGTGCCACCGGGCTGTCGATGCTGTCGGTGGCCACGCGCGAGATCGGCATGCTCGAGCACGCGGCCTGAGGCGTCGGGCAGCGGCAGCGCCTGCAACGAGGGAATCGCGCGCGGCGTCGCGCAGGCCATCGCGAATAAGATCGCAAAGACAATTACGCGGGCTTTTGCGCAGGCTATCGCGAAGACAATCGCCAAAACATTTGCGCAGAAAGTCGCCAAGACAATCGCCAAGACAATCGCGAAGGCCATCGCATGCCCCTTCGCACAGGCCCTCGCGCACGCACTACGCTGGCACGCGCTCTTGCGCAGCGCAACACTGCGTGTGGCAACGTACGGACGCTGGCCACCCTGGCCCATAGATTGTGCGTGTCGAACCGGCCCATGCCTCTCGCGCCCCACCCGGGCGCGCGGCAGGCCGTGCCGCGTCATCCCGCGATCGCCAGGCTGCCGGAGAACCTCCCATGGTACTGCGTCCCCCCTCGCACCAAGCGAGCTTGCGTACGACCGTCTGCGTGGTCGGCTCAGGGCCTGCCGGCATCACCTGCGCGATGGAGCTCGCCCGCCGCGGCATCGCCGTGATGCTGGTCGAAAGCGGCGGCGAAACCTTCCAGGACGAAGCGCAGGCGATGTGCGACGCCGAGCTCGCCGATGCGCGCCGCCATGCGACGATGCAGGATGCCGTGCGGCGCGCGTTCGGCGGTACGTCGTGGCTCTGGGGCGGGCGCTGCATCCCCTTCGATCCGATCGACTTCGAGCCGCGCGACTACGCGCCCGGCACCGCCTGGCCGATCCGCTACGAAGAACTGTCGCCGTACTATGCGCGCGCCTGCGAGTACACCAACTGCGGCCAGCCCGCCTTCACGCTCGCTCGCCTCGCCGCCGAATCGGCGAGCCGGCCCATCACCGCGCGCTTCCAGCCTGGCGACGTGATCGCCTCCGATCTGGAGCGCTGGAGCGGCGAACCCAACTTCGCGCGCCGCTATCGCGACTGGTTCGAGCGCGAGCCCACCGTGCAGCTGCTGCTCGGCGCCACCTGTGTCGATATCGAACCCAGCGCGGACCGCGAGCATATCGCGAGCATCGTGGTGGCCCGCGGCGCCGCGCGCACGCGCATCGTCGCCGACCATTTCGTGCTGGCCTGCGGCGGGCTGGAAGCGACGCGCCTGCTGCTGAACGTCAATGCGCGGCACGGCGATCGCCTCGGCAATCGCAGCGGCCTGCTGGGCCGGCACTACATGGGCCACATCTCCGGCAAGATCGCCAGCGTGCGGTTCGATTCGGAGGCGGCGCGCACCATCTACCATTTCGAGCGCGATGCGCAGGGCTTCTATGCGCGGCGGCGCTTCACCGTGCCGGCCCGCGTGCAGCGCGAGCAGCAGTTGCTGAATACCGCGATGTGGCTGGACAACCATCCTCCTGCGGACCCCGCGCACGGCAACGGCATCCTGTCGTTCGCTTACCTGGCGCTGTGCACGCCGGTGATCAGCCGCTATCTGGCGCCGCCGGCGATCGCCAAGCTGGTCGCCAACGCCAGCGCGCGCAAGGACCGCGGCGCCCATGTCCGCAACGTCTGCAAGGACCTCGCCAAGATCGCGACCTTCGTGCCGCCCTTCGTCTATCGGCGCTACTTCGCGCGGCCGCGGCTGCCCGGCTTCTTCCTGCCGAGCCCGAACAATGTCTATGCGCTGCACTACCATGCCGAGCAGTTGCCCTCGCGCGAGAGCCGCGTGACGCTGGCCGACACCGCCGACTGCCACGGCATGCGGCGGCTGCGGATCGATCTGCGCTATCAGCACGCGGACGCCGATTCGGTGGTGCGCTGCCATGCGTTGCTGGACCGGCATCTGCGCAAGACCGGTGCCGGCCGGCTCGAATACTGGATGCCGGAGGCCGAGCGCGTCGACGCGGTGCTGGCGCAGGCCGCCGACGGCTTCCACCAGATCGGCACCGCGCGCATGGCGGCGCACTGGCGCGACGGCGTGGTGGACCCGCGTTGCCGCGTGTTCGGCACCGACAATCTGTACGTCGCCAGCAGCGCGGTATTTCCGTCGTCCGGACAGGCCAATCCGACGCTGACCATCGTCGCGCTGTCGGCGCGTATCGCCGACGACATCGCGGCACAGCTCGCCAGACCGAACGCGAGCGATGCGGCAAGCGATACCGCAAACGATACCGAGAACCGAAACGACGCCCGCATGCCTAACGACATGCCGACCGACGCGACGCCCGTGGCGGATCGGAATCCCCCGTCCGTCGAACCGATCGACGAGCCCGTTGCCGTAGCGACCGCAGGAGCGCCAAGGTGAGTGAGCATTCCCAGGAATTGTCGGGCCGATTGGGTTTCGGTTGTGCTCCCATGCTGGGCCGGGTGGGCAGGAAGGAATCGCTGCGGGCGCTGGCGGTCGCGTATGACAACGGCATCCGTCATTTCGACGTCGCGCGGTCCTACGGTTTTGGGGAAGCCGAGGCGCTGCTCGGCGAGTTCCTCGCCGGCAAGCGCCAGCACGTCACCGTCACCAGCAAGTTCGGCGTGGTGCCCCCGCGCAATACGCGCGCGCTGAGCCTGGCCAAGAGCCTGGCGCGCGGCTGGATCAAGCGCATGCCCGGGGGCCGCCGCATGGTCCATGCCGCCTCGCGTGCCGCGCTGTCGCAGCGCAACTATGAGGTCGGCTATGCGCGCGCGTGCCTGGAGCAATCGCTGCGCCAGTTGCGCAGCGAGCGCATCGATTACTACCTGGTTCACGAACCGCTTTCGCCGGAGGTGCTGACCGACGAGCTGCAGCGCTTCCTCGACGAGGCCCAGCGCGACGGCAAGATCGGCCAGTGGGGCGTGACCATCGATTCGCCGGAGATCAGTGCCACACCGATGGCGCAGCAGGCGCCGGCGTGGCTGTTCGAGGCCAATCTGAACGTGCTCGACCGGCTGCATGCCGGCATGGGCGCAGGGCGACAGCGTTTCCTGTCGCGGCCCTATGGCGGCGGGCCCGACAGCCTGGCGGCCAGCGCCGCCAGCCGGCCGGTGCGGGACGCCGTCAGCAAGCTCGGGCTGGAGGAACTGACCGAACAGGAGCTGGCGATGCACTTCGCGCTGAGCCTCGCCGGCGAGCACGGCATCGTCATCACCTCGATGTTTTCCGAGCAGCATATCCGCGAGAACCTGTCGCTGCTGGACCGGTATCGCGCGCTGGGCGAGCGCGGGCCCGCGCTGGCGCCCACCATTCTGGGCGGCGGTTCGCCCCGCCCTTGCCGCAACGGGCCCTGCACCGATATGCCGGAACACGAGCCGGCATGAGAGGGTGAATTTGCGCTTCGGCTGCGCTTGGGGTCGCTTTGGGGGCGCTTGAGCGGCGGCGCTTGGAAGTGCGCCGAGGTTGCGCCGAGGTTGCGCTGAAGTTGCGCCCGGGTTGCGCTCAGGGTCCGCAGATCGTGACGCCTGTCACGATGCCGGCGCGAATGGATCCGTTGGCGCGGCGGGGTTGTCGGACAGATCGAACTCGTCGCGCACCTTGTCGACCACGGCGCGAATCGCGCGCTCATGGCCGCGCACATGGCCGAAGCCCTGCATATCCCAATTGCGCCCGCGCGCATCGCGCGGATGCGGCTGCGGCACGGGCACCCGCACCTTCAATCCCTCGTCGACGATCTCGTCCAGTCGCTGGATACGCCGGCTTACTTCGTCCTGCAGCGCACGTGCGGGCCGTTCGCGCTTGGCCATGATGTTCTCTCCCGTGACCTCGATCGGGCCATGCTAGCATGCGCGCTGCCGCGCCAACGTGCGCTATCCGCTCCAGCCCCTTCTTTCTCCCGCCATCCGTGCCATCCCCGTCATGCTCGAGACCTTGCGCGCGTGGGCCGGACGACTGCGGCGCGACGTGCTGACGCTGTGGTTCGCCTGCCGCCATCCCGCGACGCCCTGGCTGACCCGCGGCCTGTGCGCGTTGATCGTCGCCTATGCGTTCAGCCCCATCGATCTGATTCCCGACTTCGTGCCGGTGCTCGGCTACCTCGACGAGATCGTCCTGCTGCCCGCGCTGATCTGGTGCGCGCTGCGCACGCTGCCTGCGCCCCTGGCCGACTCCTGCCGCGAGCAGGCCCGCCGGTGGCTCGACGAGCGGCGTGGCAAGCCCCGCAGCTACTGGGGCGCCGCGATGGTGGTGGCCCTGTGGCTGGGGGCGGCGCTGCTTGCATGGCGGTGGTGGCACGGCTGAAGCCCCGCTGCGCCACGCGCCGCCTCCGCGGCCTTTGGCGCGCGCGCCATCCCGCGTCCGCTTACTGTCGGACAGCCACCGATACCAGGCGCCCCGCCCCCGCTCTAGAAAGGAAGAAAGTTCCGATCAAGAGGTGCCACCATGGCAGGACGCAATATCCATGTGACGCCGCATGGCAGCGGCTGGAATGTCAGCCGCGAAGGCGAACCCGTCGCCAGCTCGCATCACGAGACCCAGGAAGAAGCCATCGAGGTCGCCACCGACGCCGCGCGGCGCGACCGTGTCGAATTGCTGGTGCATGGGCGCGACGGGCAGATCCGCATGCGCAACAGCTTCGGCCACGATCCGGCGGCGTCCAAGGGATGACGTAGGACGAACTCGCATACTGAGCGGCATCCCGATGCACTACGATGCAAGTTCCCTCCGCTCTCGACCGAAGACCATGCCTCGCAACTTCGTATTGAAAGCCACCCATACCGGATGGGAATTGACCGTCGAAGGCCAGGCGCAATCGATCCTGCGCTACGACGGCCGCGATGACGCCCTGCAGCTCGCCATGGCCGCCGCCCGGCGGCGCGGCGTGGGCCTGCTGGTCCAGGAGGCCGACGGCGAAATCCGCCGCCTGACCGAACAGGAAAGCCTGGCGGCTTGACCCCCGGCAGCGCGGTGGCCAGGGCCGCCATGCCCCCGCCCGCTGCCGGCAATGGAACACGACCATGAACCGTACCGTCCACGTGCTGCCCGCCGACCGCGGCTGGGCGGTGACCGTCGAAGACACCGACGGCGCCACCTCGCACTACCCTTCGCAGGAAGAAGCCATCGCGGCCGGACGCGAAAAGGCCAGCAAGGACCAGGTCGAACTGGTCATTCACGGGCCGGATGGACAGGTCCAGCAGCGCACGCGCTATGACGGCGGCGATGGCCGTGGCCATGAGGGCGATGCGGACGATGCGGGCGACGGTGGTGCCGACGGCGGTGGCGATGGCGGCGATTGACGGGCGGGCGTGCAGGCCGCAGGCGAACCTGCCTGATCGAATGCCTCTCGGCCAAGTCCGCAACAACGTCCTGCTATGATCGGCCGCGCGACAACGAACCCTCAGCCTACCCATGTCGAGTACCGACACCGATAACACCGAGCACACCGAGCACATCGACCATCGCAGCCAGAAGGAAAGAATGCTTGCCGGCGATCTCTATATCGCCGAAGACCCGGAATTGCAGGCCGCATCGCGCCGCGCGTATCGCCTGTCGCGCGAATACGAGACGCGCTATGCCGTCGACCTCGACAGCGCCCAACAGGTCCTGCATGAAATGCTCGGCGCCGTCGGTCCGGACGTCAATATCAAGCCACCGCTTTACGTCGACTACGGCAAGTACATTACGGTCGGCGCGCGTACCTTCGCCAATTACGGATTGATGGCACTGGACGTCGCGCCGATCACGATCGGTGAAGACGTGCAGATCGGGCCCAATGTGCAATTGCTGACGCCGACACACCCGGTGGATCCGGAATTGCGCCGGCAGAAATACGAAGCCGCCAAACCCATCGTGATCGGCAACAACGTCTGGCTCGGCGGCGGCGCCATCGTGCTGGCGGGCGTCACGATCGGCGAGAACAGCGTGATCGGCGCAGGCGCGGTGGTCACGCGCGATATTCCGCCGAATGTGGTCGCGGCAGGCAATCCGGCGCGCGTGATCCGCGAGATCGCGCAGCCGCCGAACGACGGCGCCGAGGCATGATGCCGTCGAACACTACTAACAGCATGCGCCAGCAATGACGCCGCTGATCCGGGCTGCGACCGGCGGCGACGCGTCATCGCTGCCGGACATCGAACGCTCCGCCGCCGAGCTGTTCAGGACCGTCCCGGCATTGGCATGGATCGCGGACGACGACGTCCTGTCCCCGGAAGTCCACCTTCGCTTCATTGCGGCGGGCACTGAATGGGTCGCGGAGGACGAGAACGGCAAAGTGCGCGGCTTTATCAGCGCCGAGCGATTCGGGCAAGCGCTGCATATCTGGGAACTCGCCGTTCATCGCGATTGCCAGGGCCAGGGCTACGGCCGCGCCCTGGTCTCGCAGGCCATTGCGCATGCACGTCGGCAACGACTGGCGGCCGTCACGCTGACCACATTTCGCGACCTCCCGTGGAACGGGCCGTTCTACGGCCGGCTGGGATTCGACGCGATCGAAGGCGATGCCCTCGATGAACGGCTCACCGCCGTGCTCGAGCAAGAACGCGAACTTGGCTTGCCGGTGCATCTGCGCTGCGCGATGCGGCTCACGCTGGATGCGACTGACGCTGGATGCGTGCCACACCGGCAATGATGCCGCCCCGCCGGCATCGCCGTAGAATCGCCGATATTCGAAACCGATGGGACTTCGTATGGCACGCTCGAACCGACTGCATCGCGCCCTGCTGGCCGCCCTCGTCGCGACGGCCGCTTACCCCACCGCCGCCCAGGACAGCAGCCCATTGACGGACTCGCAACGACAGGCGCTCGACCGCGCCATCGGCACCTTGCGCACGCCCGCGGACCGCAATGTCGCCAGTCAATGGAGCGACGCCAGGAAAGTCGCCGAAGTCATGTGCCGCCCGCTGGCCCTGCAGGAACTGAAGCGCACCGATGCCAAGGTCGATCGCGTATTCCTCGGCGACGACACGCCGCAAAGCCTGAGCTTGAAAGGCAATACCGTACTCGAAGGAAACGGCCAGGCACGCGGCCGCAGCGGTTGGCGCAATTTCACCTTCACCTGCCGGCTCGATCCGCAAACGGCGCGGGCCACGACGTTCGAGGCGACGTTCGAGGGGCGGAAATAATGCTGCGGGTCCGGCGCCGCCGTGTTCGCAACGCGGCCTGTGGAAGCGAACAATAAAAAAGCCCGACGCCATGAAGGCATCGGGCAAATGCAACCGACCAGGAAATAGGCTCGGACGGGACACGGCGACCGGCGCATTGCCGCTGATTGGGGGCAGCGGCGCTGTTGCCGGCCTACGCACCTCGTCCTCGCCTCGCGATACCTTAGTAGCGGCGCGTCACACCTCACACTGAAAACGGGCTCGGTTCTGTAGACAAGCGTCGGCACTGGCAGAAGCGGAAAGCGATGAAGACCCGATCATCGCGAAAAGGACGTGTCCAGGCCGCGCAACGCGGCTCGTCCTTGTTGCCCTGTTGTGCTGCCATTCGTCATCCTTGGCCGCCGTCCGAATTCGCTCAGAGAGCCCGAACGCGTATCGGTGAGCCCGGCGAGCGCGCCCGCTCTCCGAAGCCGAGGGCTCAGCATTCGAATGTGAAAGAAGGAAACTCGAATCCGACAGAAGCTCCTCCGACTGATGGCGTAATGGCTGCCCGGCCCTTTCCAAGGAGGAGATATGCCGTTCTGCAACGACACACGCTATTTCACGCAAGAGGAAGACCCCGCCTACGAGCTCGTCCTCGCGCCCGGCGCGCAAGCCCCGTACTCGGGCATCTACCGATGTGAGGGCTGCGGTTCCAGCGCCATCTCAACCCGCGAACATCCCTTGCCGCCGCAGAACCACCATGTTCATGGGGCACTGCAGGGACACATTCGCTGGCGGCTGATCGCGAGAACGACGCACCCGTAACCCCGATGCCCGCTTTGGGTTGACCGTCAGGCCGGTACCGAGAACGCCCGATGAATTTCATCGGGCGTTTTGTCTTGGCGCCACGCCAGGGCGGCGCTGGGGGATGGCGGGCACCAGGCACCGCCTTCCTCGGATGGCGCACGCCCAATGAAAAAAGCCCGATACCAATGAAGGTATCGGGCAAATGCAACCGACTAGGAAATAGGCTCGGGCGGGACGCGGCGACCGGCGCATTGCCGCTGATGGGGGCAGCGGCATTGTTGCCGGCCTACACATCCCGCCCTTGCCTGCCGATACATTAGTTCGAGGCGGGCACCTCTCATACTGAAAACGGGCGCGGTTCTGTAGACAACCGACGAGCGCATCGCAAGCGCGAAGCCATGATCGTCCGATCCTCGCGAAAGCCTCCCGCGCCTACACAACAAAAAGCCCGCGTGGCTGCGACCACGCGGGCTTTCTTGCACTGCCTCGCCGCGCTTCTACTCGTCTTCCAATGCCGCAATCAAGGCGTCCGCGTACTGAACGGCCCGCTTCGCGGCAGCCTCCACTTCCATTTCTCCCGACATGCTGGTGACCAGTCCCTGCATCGCCATCGCGGCGAAATGCACGCGCTGACTTGTCGACGAGGCAGCGTAGTACGACATGTCGTCGAGACGTTCGACGATCTCTCTCAGATGCTTGACCAGCTCTTGCGAATGGCTTTCGTCCATACGTTCCTCCCTTCAGGGGTTGGGGAGCTGTCATGGTGCCAAGCCGATCGCGAACAAAGAAGCGGGCGGTGACGGGAATCGTCGATACTGGGGCGGAAATCGAAGGTTTGCAGTGCACGTCTTCGGGTCTGCTCCATCCATGAGGCGTGGCAGTGGCACGCCGACGCCTCCGAAGCGGTGCGCAACGACCTCGGCGGAGGACGAGCTGCAACCCTCCGACGGCCATGGACGATGACGAGCGGCGATCAATAAGCCAACAGTCGATGGCCACCTTGCCATTCGCCCGCTCGCTTCCCCGTGTCGGACGTGGCCCGATACCGGTCCCCGATGCCCTCGCGTACAACTCGAACAACATCCCAAAGGAGGCAACCATGGCAGGAAATGTCCACGTCGTGCCGGAAGCCGACGGCAAATGGGCGGTCCGGATTGAAGGCACTGACGGCACCGGCCCGACTTACGAAACCCAACAGGATGCCATTGCATCCGGCACCGAAGCAGCACAGCAGGCAAAGGTCGAGCTGATCATCCACGGCCGCGACGGCCAGATCCGCGAGCGAAACAGCTTCGGCAACCATCCGCGCGACATCAAGGGGTAGACAGGGTCGGGACGCGGCCGGCTTGAAGGGGCTACCCCGCCAAAAGGCAAAAGCCCGCGTAATCTTCCGATTACGCGGGCTTCAATTTGGTCGGGGCGAGAGGATTTGAACCTCCGACCACCTGCACCCCATGCAGCTATTAAATCACCCGCAAACCGTTATGGTACAAGGCTTCGCGGCGATTGCTTCTAACTTCATGCTCAAATCTTAGGCACGGCAGCATGCGGGTTTCCGGCCGGACTGGCGTTCTTAGTTAGAAGGTCGCTATACTGTACATCCATACAGTAGTCAGCCAGCCCAACGATGCCAGCCACCTACCCCGCCAAGTCCATCTTCCTGGAAGTCGAGTTCTTCGGTGACGACCGCGACGAACTGCTGCTGCCCTGCCAAGCCGTGACGGTCGATCGCGGCGCCATCCTCGTGCGCGGCGTCGAGACCCGCCACCTGCACGCCATCCGGTGGATCCCGGACGCCCTGTCCTTCCAGGCCTACGAACGCCATCACCGCTTTCCGGTCGGCCGGCCAGTAGTGCTCGACCAGGAGTCCGCCCGCTTTCCTCTCCTGTGAGGCGCCGCGGCGACATGATCAATGACCAATCGGTATTGCCCGGCCGATCTGCCCGCGCTCACGGCCGAAGAGCTGCGAGACATCTGGGAGCGAAATCGCGTGCCGGATGTCCGCGACCTGCTATGGGAAATCGCCCGCCTGCGTCAGCGCGTTAGCTCGGCGCACTACTTCATCGCGCTCGTTGAGGTCGGCCAGCCGGGCGCGCAGTTGATGGCGCACACCTACCTGGCCAACTTTGCCGCGGAGCCATGCGTGCTCGAGGAGATCGAGGCGGACTACAGCAGCGGCACGCCCGGCTCGCGCAAGTGGCGCGGGGAAATTCCGACCGATGAAGAGCTCCAGCTGTTCGAGGCGATGCACCGGGAGGCGCGCGAGCGGATCAATGAACGGAAGCGCCGGCGGCGCCGTTGAGGGCCATGGCCCGACCGGGTTACGATTACGTGGCCTAAGGTCCCAACCGATGGCGCTGGGCCTGCCCCAACAGGCTCATTGTGCGTCTGCCCCCAGCAGGCGCACTTTTTTTGGATTTGGCGAGCCGCGGCAAAACGAGGGTCGGAAGCCCCACTTTGGGAGGGTTGAGACCTCATGACGGCAGACCGATAAAGATGAGCGCCACTCTCGGCGCACAACACTATCGACATCCGTATGAGAGCAATTAAGACTGTCCTCTTTCACCTTCTGCGCACCTTCCGCGGGCTCTTTCTCTTTGGCTGCAAGCTTCTGTCTGGCCTATTCCTGCTGGGGTTCATCGTTACCCTTTTCGCAGGGGACCGCATCGGCCTTGGTCAGAAGCTCACGATCCTCGCATTTTCGGTTGGGTTCGGGGCGCTGGCCTGGTACTACGACATGCTGATTTTGAGGCTCAAGCCCGACAACGTCGAACTGACGTTGTTCCAATAAGCGAGCCAAGGAAGGATCGTATGGCCGTAAAACGTGCGCTTTGTGCATTAGTTTTGATGAGTGCCGGTTTGGCGATCGGCCAGACGGTCCTTGACGGGTCCGGGGCAGGGATCGACAGAGCCATACTTGGCCGAATGGTAGCCACCGTTTCATATGAACTCCGTGATCCAACGTCCGCGCAGTTCCGGAATATTCGCCGATCAAAGGTTCCAGGGGCGTACTGTGGTGAGGTCAATGGAAAAAACGGCTTCGGAGGCTACGCCGGGTTCACCCCCTTCCTATATCGTGAACCTCGCCTAATTCCGGCGCCGGCGGACGACCCCGGCCCAGGGCGGCAAGAACCGGCCTCTGCGACGGTCCTCGACAAAAAATCGGAACGGAACCTTATGGCGCTGACAAACATGCCGCTTGCAATCTCCGGCTGCACGACTGACCAAGGCGATTTCATTGTTCGTTGATTGGACTGCCAATCGTCAACGCACCGTATGCCCGCTCACAGGCTTTCCCGGCGATCCGCGCGGTCAGTATATGGAACCAGGACTCCCGCTCGGCGGTTAGCGTTTTTGTGCGGCCGCGGCATGTGTGGGAACCTCGAACCCGGTGCCGAGACACCGAGATGGCGAGGAGCTTCTTGGGGTTGTCCGGCGGATGGAATGGAAGCAGAGCCGGCGCCCATCGATAGAAAGACCAACACGGCGCCGCAACTGATCGAGGAGAACAATGAAGGCTGAAGAAATACAGGAGCGCTGTCAAGAACTCGTGCGGCGAGGTGAAGCGCTTGCTTCTTCCGTTGGATGGTCCCAGGGGCGCCGAAAGCACTGGATCGACACAAGAGACATCGTGGACGGCAGGGCATTCCTCTCATCTGTCCAGAACCTGGTCCGCATTGCTGCGCCCTTGGACTCACATTTTTCGAGTCAGATGGACGCGATTATGGCGCACGAGAACCTTAGGGGGGACGGGGTTCCGGTACACTCGATTGACGCAGCAACAGGCTTGCTCAAGTCCCTTATGGATGAATTGCAACGTGGTTTCTTGCGCCGAGCCGAGTACTACTATACCGCGACGACATTTGACGAGTTCCTCGACCATGCTGAGGTATACCACGGGAGCGGCAAGGTAACCGAATCATCCGTTCTGGTGAGTGCCGTGTTCGAGGACGCCGTCCGTCGCACTGCCGACAAGCATGAGGTTGCACAAGCCGGAGTCAGCCTGGAAGCTATTATTGACGGCCTAGTGAAGGTTACTGCTATCACCCAGATTAAAGCAAAGCGATGGAAGGCCGGTGCTAGCATCAGAAACAAGGCAATGCATGCCCAATGGGCTGATATTGACATCCGGGACGTTGGCGAACTGATACGCGTGACGCGCGAAATTATTGAGAATCTTTAGGCCACGCCTCCACCGTTTTCCGATGGCGGGACGCACAGTCCCCTAGCGAAGTCAGCACTGTCACCGCCCAGTCCTGCCAAACGTCATAGTCGGCCACCGCCGGCGCGTCCGGCACCACGCACGGCGCGGCCAGCGCGCTATCGAGCGGCGGCGGCTTGCTTGGCGGCGTCGACGGCGTCGGACAGCTTGCGCACCCGGAAATCGTCAGGGCGACAATCAGCAGGCAGAGGCTTCGCATTCTTCAGTTCCTTCCTGATGGCGCTGGCAGCGGCGTCCAGCTGGGTCGAGATCCCCCGGTATTCGTCGGCCCGGGCTCGGATGTCGGCGCTAGCTGCCCGCAGCTCGCCGATCGCCTGATTCGCCGTTGTCAAGTCCGCCCGCGCGCGAGCCGCGGTCAGCTCCGCGATCTCGGCGTCCTTGCGCCAGCCATTGGCCGTCCAGCCGGCACCGAACGCCGCGCCGGCCAGCACCACTGCAGCGACCGCGCGCCACGGCACATCGGCCGCTCCGATCCTCATCCCAGGCATAGCGCCCTCTCCTGCTCCCGACGGTTCACCAGCCCCGGCAGCTTCACGCCCTTTGCATAAACCCAACGCGGCAGCTCATTGCACGCGCCCACGTAGTCGCCGGCATTGAGCTTGCGCACAAGCGTCGAGCCGCAGAAATTGCCGCGACCGACGTTGTAGGTGAACGACACCAGCGCGGTGCGCTGGCCTTCCGTCAGCGGCACACGAACGCAGGCATCGACGTCAGCATTGGCCGCCAACAGATCTCGCGCCAGCAGGGTGTCGCACTGCTCGCGGGTGTAGACCTGGCCGAGTCGAACGCCCTTGGTGGCGCCGAAGCAAGCCGTCGGGATGCCGACAGGATCAAGGTATGCCGTCTGGCGCAGACCCTCGAATGCGGCCACGAGCGGGACCGCTGCTGCAATGCCAACGGCGATGACGCGGCGGCGGAGATCAGGGCTCATCGCGCGCCTCCAGGACCCGCATGCGCGCGGCATGTTCTTCCCGCTCGCGCTCGTCGCGCGCCGCACGCTCTTGCGCCTCAAGCTTGTATTTCAGGCGCGTGTACCAGGCATTGAGCCCGAACGTCAGGAGCGCCGTCACGATACCGACGATGACGCCGATGTCGGCCAGCGTCAGGGAAGCGCCGATCGAGGTGATCGCGCCGGCGTAGCTCGTGGCTTCGACGGGATGGAGTTGTCGCATGTAGACCCCGGAAAAGAAAAAGCCCGCTCTGCGGCGGGCGTTGAACCAATGGGGAACAGACGCGCGTGACTGGCGCGTCTATCACCTATCCAAACATCAAAGAACATCGCGATCGGCCACTAGGGCGCGCACATGGTGACGCTGGGGTATCGGTTCTAGGAGAAGGCGCCGGCATTGAGATATCCGCCGGCTGCCAACAGCAGTAGATATGCTTACCGCATTTTGATCAGGAAGTATTGGCCGCTTTTGAAAAGCTTGTAATAACGCCTCCCCTCCTCGGTTCCAAGGAACTCTTCCATGGTCATGAAAGCCCCATATAAGCCAGGCGTCGACGTCGGGTCTTCTGCGATGATGATCCCGCCAACCTGGACAAGAGGAGACACCTTTGTGTATGCAGCGAGCGTAGGCTCGTACATATCGACATCGATGTTGGCCACCGAGATGCATTTGATCGCTTCAGGAAGGTCGTCCTGGCAAATATTGTTCACGACAAGTTCGTTTTGCACCGACAGGTGAGCAAACGTCTCTCGCAAATGCGCCATGGTCTCGTTGCGACCATAGAGCTTGTGAGTGTCCGACCAAAGAGCATCCGAGCTCTTCCTGGCCTGCTCGTAGTTAAAGCCTTCGAAAGTGTCGAGCAGCCATGCCCTTCGCGCTGGCGCACCGCCTCCCTTCTTCAACTGCTCGAGGTAGTTTAGGGCCGTCAGGGCAGACCCGCCACGAAATACACCGATCTCTACATAGTCGCCTTCGAGATGCGAAGTGATTTCTAGTGCCTCGCAGATATTCTCGTGAATGGATGTATTGAGATGCGATACGCGTTCCTCAAGGGCCCATGTTGCCTTCAGCGCATCATTGGCCTTCCGATTAACGAATCGGTACGACGTCTTGTCGAAATTGGGGTGCGGAACATATGCTCCACCGCACTCCTTTATTCTGCGAAGGGTCGGCAACGAGTCTGAATCGCACCCGAAGTACAGGTAGAAGACCCCAGCTCGAACCTCTTCATACGAAAGCCCATCGAGGGACGATACCACTGTCGCGCCCATGGACGAGATCGTCTCGTGCGGGATGTGCTGATCCGTCACGATATAGACAGCTCGCCCAGGGAAAGCTCGCGGACTTAGATCCTTCGTGTTCTGCGTGTACGGCTCGTACAGAGACAGATTTGCGAAGAGTTGATCCTCGGGAAAACGTTTGAACAGGTCCATGTCTTGCTTGATAGAGTGGCCGCTAGTGCAGACTCTAGCACAGCGAATGCCCTACTCATGCTCACGCTCTGGCGCCGGTAGATTCATCCGATCGGATGGAGATCGAGCATTGAAATACTCCGCCCAGCGGGGATCGGACGCTTCGAGGTCGCCTTGGTTGGGGAACGTCGCAGCATCTTGGATGCAGGCCAGATAAGACAGAATTTCAGTCTGGTTCTCGTTTATGAATTGCACGTGCAACAGCGTCATATCAGAACCCATAGGAGGAGATGATGATTTGATACGAAAGTGTCGATCCAGATGTAACGAAAGCGGCGTAGACGATATTCTGGGCGGAACCCATGAGCAGTCCATAGAAGTTCTGCAACTGACCACCCGCTGCGCCGCTATTCCAAGAAAAGCGACGCTGGCCAGCCCCATAGGTGGTGGAGTACAGATCCAAATGGTAATCGCCAATAGCGCTACCCGTGATCGAGATGCTGCCAGAAACATGTTTCGCATTGCGCGGTACGACCGATGCAACCGATATATTGGTCGGCGTCATGCTGGAGGCCGTGGTGTCGGAGGCGATTACTGTCACCGGCGCAAGTGCAATTTCACGACCGTCTTGAATACCGATGACTAACTGTCCGCTGGCATTCGTCGGCCATACAGACACTAGCGCCGACGCCGTGTAACCAGCCGGCATGTTGGCGCCCCCATACACCTCCGGCTGAGCAGAGCTAGTGGCATTGCGTGCCAGCAATGCGCTTGCGCCGGTCGTTGGGTTGTAGATCGCGTACAGCGCGACGTACCCATTGGCCGGCGCTGTGCCCGTATCCATGCCGCCGGCGCCCGTGGTGGCCAGGTTGATCGTCTTACTGAAGCTCGGAAGGCGATAGGTCAGGCCGCCCAGCGCGGTCTCGACGATGATCTCGTCCGCCGTGAACGTGGCAGTCGAACTGGCCGCCGCCACGGACATTCGACCGTTGCGCATCGAGCCAACGACGCCGACTGAGGATGCGCCGGCGGCAGCCTTCAGGTTGGCGAGCAACGTTGCCGTAGTGCCGTCGTCGACCGCATCTTCACCGGACTGGTCGGCAATAAACTGGGCCAGCACGGCCGCCATGATGCTGGCCTGACGCCAGGCCTTATTAAGCTGCGCCGACTGCGCAACGCCGGACTGGAAGCCGGACAGACGCTGCGCCAGGGCTTCCCAGTCGGCCTGGGACATGACATTGGCGCCGGCGCCCGTGGCGAAGGGAAGAAAGTCACTCGTTGCCATCGATTGTCCTTACAGTGGTTTGCCCCAGGCCCCTGAATCGAAGCCGGATATGAAGTTGTTCTGCACGTCGAATCCGAAGATCGGCGCGTTGTCGGTGCTAACGATGATCAGGTTGACCCGGACGCCTTCCGGCTTGAGAGGGATGTATCCCTCAGCCACCAGTGCCAGAAACACTGCCGACGGCTGCTGACCGGCAATGCCGATCGTCATCGTCATGTCCTGGTTGTCCTGGATAAAGACGTGCGTGTCGTCCCCGAATATGCTGTTCAGGATGGCGACGGACCCCTCCATCGTTCCGTCCCAATGGTTCGCGCCGATCTTGGCCCGGATCACGAGGCGGTAGGTGTCGTCGTCCAGCGTCGTGAGGCCCGTGTCCGGGTCAAACGGCCCTTTCCAGATGCCCTGATCGAAGCCGAGCCCGTCTATGTCCAGTGAGAAGTAGACATCGGTCAGCGGCGTGCGGATGATCCGCGAAATGCCGACCCAGCGGCCGACGTCATCCAGTTGCACTCCGACTGCTTTGTCCAGGTCGAATTTGCCCGGCATGCTGCCAAGCACGTTCATCAGGTCGACCATCGGCTGCGCCAGCGCCGCGACTACCGCCATGAACTTTGGCCGCTGATTGTGCTCCGACGTGATAAGGCCGGTGTAATCCGTCAGCTCTGCCATTGCGTCAGCTCACATTGAGGGTCACGCTTGCCGGCGTGCAAGACGCCGCCTCGTTAAACAGCAGTGCGACATCCGGGTTGCCTGCACCGCGCGGCCCTGTCATCGAGAGGCCGGTCAGCTTGAACGTCACCCCTCCGCCGACGCTGTTCGCCGCGGTGATGGCATCCGCCCATTCCACGCTGCCCGACAATCCGCCGCCGATGGCCACGCCATTGATGTAGTCGGCGATCGCTTGCTTGATCCCGTCGCCTGTCTGGCTCGTGTAGCCGGCCAGCGCTTTCACGTTGACCGTGACAGTGATCGGCGCGTCGGTCGGCCGGAAGAATCGGATCGTGATCGGTCGTCCGTAGACGTCCGTCGTGACAACCGCGGTCGTCCCGTAGGTACCCGAGCCTGGCGTCTTCTTCACGGCAATGGCGTTGGCGATCGCGTCTGCATCGCCGCCGTCGACCACCAGCGAGATCGAGTGCGACGGGATGCCGTTGGCGTCTGTCACACTCGTGTCGTTCTCGTAGGCCACGAGGCGCGCCACACCGGTGATGTTCGACACGGCGCCGATGATTCCGTCCAGCACGGTGCGCGACGGCAGCGCAGTCGATACAGTCTGACGCTGGCGCAGGGCCGCATCGCTCTCGACCGGCGCGCCTTCTGCCGCCGCAGCCGGGTTCGTGACTGTCTGCCAGCCGCGCGTTGGCGTTCCGATCTGGTTGATCGTGCCCGCAGCAGCGGACACAGCACCGATGGTCAGGCAGGTCGCGGTAACGGTGATCTGACCTTCCGGCGGGATGACAACCGACGCCGGAAGCGCCCACTGGATGCCGTTCGCGTCCTTCGCGATGCCGTTGGTGATAGTCGTCCCAGCCTGACCCACGATGACCAGATCGGCCGTCGAGAACGACGCGACCTTGCGGGCGATCCCGTTGATCTTGACGTTGCTGGACAGCGCGTCCTGCTGAGCGGTAGCCGGGCTGAAAGACCGGTAGATGGCGATGGCCACCGAGTTGGCGTCGCTGATCGCCTTGGCGAACACTCCCAGCAACTGGCCGTCCTGGCTATCCGCCTCCAGATATACGTCCGGCCCGTAGATAGCGCGGTACTGGTCCTTGAGGTATTCCAGCACTTCGGCGTAGGTCGGTGCCGTGATGCCGCTGGCGTCGATCGTCGGTGCGGTCGTGGTGATGGCCATTAGAGCGTCGCCTGCACTGTGGTGGTGCCGTAGATCGTGTTGATAGTCGCCGTCACGCTAAGGTGCCGGCGCTCGGTATCGAGGTTGCTGGAGTAGCTGGCCAACTCGGTCACGCCCTGCGTCCCTAGTATGCGTTGCCGGATCGCGGCGTCATAGGAAGCGGCGGTGTATTTGCCGAGCACCTCAGTTGCCCACGGCGTGCCCTCGGTCGTATCGAGGAACCACTCACCGCGCAGCAGCCGCAGTCGCGTCATCACCGCTTGGCCTACGGCGTCCGGGCTGTCTTTGTAGAAGTCGGCCTGTCCCCCACCGAAAACGTAATCGCCGTCGGCGTCCAATTTGCGATACCGCATGTCATCCGCCCTTTACCGTGCTCGTCAGGTGAGTGTTCCCCATCTGCTGATTCGGGACTCCGGTCACGCTGCCGGTTTCGTTGTGCGTGTGCTGGTTGAACAGGGATTGAAATGCAGAAGTCACGAAGGACAACAGAGACTGCCCCGACGCGCCGAGACTGATGCTCGGAGCAGTCACGCGCGCCGAAGCGCTGGAGGTGACGTTCACCGGCGCCGTCGTCTGGATGTTGATCGCATGGGTGGCGCCATTCACTTCGACAAAAGCACTGCCATCGTCGGTTCGCAGTTGAGCTGCTGTAGTGCTCACGCCTTGCAGCGCCCGTGGCTTCGATCGAAAGCCCAGGAACACGAAGCCGTCGGACAGGTCATGCATCCGGATCTCGGCCTGCTCCTGGACGCCGCCCGATTGCCACCATGCGTCGATACAACGGCTGGCGAACACAACCAGGCATTCGTCGCCCGGCTTGACAGGAAAAGTCAACGTACAATTCCCGCCAGACGGAAACTGCACCGGGCAGTCGACCAGCATCGGGAGTGCCACACTCTCGATCGTGCCGTCGAGCTTGCGCACCGGAATCTTGATCGTCGGCTGAACCTCGGACGTCTGCGCTTTGGCATCGAACGACTGGATAACCCCTGGCAGCGCCGTCCAGATGCCCGCGCGCAGTCCGTCGAACGCCTCCCGAAGCGCTACCTCGGGATCGTCAACCCGCTCTCGTCTATCCATGGTGTTCGCTATGAAGAAGCTGGTATTGCTTGTCTCTCTGCTTTCGCCCTTGGCGTCTCAAGCCGCCCTGACTGACGAGCAAGGTCAGGCCCTCATGGAGCAGCTAATCTCCAGCTCAAGAACATGCAGCAAAGCGAAGATTGACGACAGGCAGGGAAGGTTGGCTTGTGAGCAAGCGCAGAACCTCGAAAAACAACTCTTCGCGGGCGGCTGGTGCTACTCGCCGGAGACTAGGCGTTATGCAACGTGCGACCCAGGCTACAAGGATTTCCTCGACGATGTGTTCGCCAGACGAAAGACCGCACACCGAGAGGTGATTTGGGCATATCCACTGTCCCCGGTAGCCATAAGCGAGCTTCTTCCATTAAGCAGCTTCCCCGTTCGCTTTTACCCAGAGAGACCTTGCCGCCTTCCATTGGCTAACGCCACGAACATGCGGCATGTGGAGCAAGCCGTTGGGTCGTCGACCTACCAGGGCTGCTATTGGCGCATCCTTGGAAATAAGATCGGGACAGTCATACTGGTTGGCGGCACGCCCAATTACGACACGTTCCATGATTCCTCTGTTGTCGTAACGAAGCTCGGCAAGAACGGTACGCATGTCATGGTCGTGGATCGGCTTATGACACTAGAGCAGATTCGTACGTCTATATCCCGAGACTAGCCATATCGCTTGATGACGTTCGGGGGCAACTGCGGCACCCCAAGCGTCGCCCTATTCTCCAAATCAACGTTTGCCAGGCCAGTTCCATCCGCCGCTAAGCAAATGACTTCAGTGTAGTAATCGTTCCCGCGCGTATCGCCGTAGTGTTCGACGACCATGACGTAATAGAAGCCGTCATTCTGGAGGGTGTTCTGTTGGGACACCCGTTCATTCTGTTCTTGCTGGCTGATCGACAGCCCGTACTCGTAGCGCTGAATGCTGGCGTTGTCGAGCTGGATCAGGCGGCTGATCTTGATGCTCGGATTGAGCAGCATCTTGACCGTGATTCCGTTCTGGGTCTGCTCAGGCAGACCCACCATTCCGGTTTCGGCTGTGATCTTCGGGATCTCGCCCGGCGCGTACGACGTCTCAGGCACCATCTGGAGCTTTCCATCCTGGATGCTCCAGACCATCGCATGCGTCTTTGCTGCGATCCGAAGAAAATCGCGCGCCATCCCGAACATCACCTTGCCGCGCGGCAGGGGCTTCCCGGGAACGGGAGCAACGTAGCCGCTACCAACCCCGAAGTGCTCCATCTCCTTGGTGCAGACACCAACATGGTCACTGAGCGTCGATCCTGCGGCCAGCGTCTGGTTCACCACGGCGAAGTTGTACGCGCGATCGCCATCCGCCGCAGTAATGTCCAGATACGTGTCCGTCTGGCTCTCGCGGCCGCGTCGGACTTGCACTAGCGTCCCGTCGAAGATGATCCCGTAGTTGCCCTGGTAGCCTGCCTGCAGCACCACGCGGCTGAACTCGCGCTCGATCCTTTGGGCCGTGTTCTCCGATACGTTGTAGACGCGGATGCGAGCCGAGTTCGGCGTCTGCAAGTCGCCGCGGCGCACGTCGAAGCGGAAGCGCAGCTCCGACAAGTCCAGCGCGGCGCCGCTATCCTGTCCGATGATCAGCGAGACCTTGCGGCCGAATTGCGGCGTGCTCATTCGTCCGTCACCCAGAAGAGATGCGACCCGATCCCAAGATCCTCATACGTCGGCACGTTATCCGGGTCGTCTGCACCTTGAACCCATAGTCGGCCGGCGAACCCGAGGTGCCGGTACTGACCAAGCAGGTCGATACCGGTTACCAGAGGGATGCCGGTCGCCAGCGGCGCGTTGTTCGCGTCCGCGATGTCGAGAATCCACCCCGCGTCCCCGGCCTTGCGATACTGAACCGTCAGCCGGTAATCCACGCCACTGAGCGTGATCGTGAACCGCTGCGGCTCCGGCGATAGCGGGATCTCAAAGAAGTTCGGCATCACATGCTCGTTGGTGGTACAGACCCGCCCGGCGCAGGCGTTGCCGGCGCCGCTGCCTTGACGCCAGTGTTCTGCGTCTCAGCGGTGGCAGCCGGGTCTGCCTGATTGGCCCGTGGCGGCAGCGTGGTCGCCTGCGTATTGACGATGCGTAGCTGCTTCAGGGTTGCCGTGACCGATAGCGCCGCCCCGGTCTTCTGGTCCTTCAGCACGGACAGCGACTTGAACAGCATGCTGTCGTACTTGCGCAGCGACGTCACGACGTCGAACGGCTCCCGAAGCTCTTGCAGGGCCAGAAGCTGGGAGTAGACCGTGCTGATGTAGTCAGCAGTCGGCAGGCTGCCACCGAGGAATATCGCCTCCAGCGTGCCAGCCAGCGCCATCAGGTCCGAATTGCTCCAGCCGCATTTGATGACCACCTCTGGTTGCCGTTTGAAGGCGTGGTCATTGATCTCCGCCCCCTGCTCTACCGGGTGCTCGGTGATCTGCAGCTCGTCCTGATACGCCTCCTCGAAGGTAACGGGTATCGTGATCCCGCCGATGCTCTTCGGCACGAAGGTGATCATGTCGAGGATCACGACACCGCTCCTTGAAGGTTGCGCACGAGGTCGCCATTCAGGCGTCCTTGCTCGCGCGAGACTTCCCGACCGGCCGCAGCAGCATCGTTGACGCCGTACACGTTGATCTCGGTTCGCTGCTCGAGCTGCACGCTGTTGCCGCCTGGCGCTCGCTGCGCGTACACCGGCGGCGACGCCGTCATGGCTGCCCGGGTGTTGCGCAGCGCCTGCTCCAGTTGCTCGACCGAGATGGACGCGCGGTTGTTGCCGACACCGTCGTAGAAGCTCTTGCCGGTCGCCGGGTCCGCGACGCTCGCCCATTCCCGGGCAGCGGCTTGCATGGCGGCGACGATGTTGTCGCTGGCGCCGGTCAGGTAGTCCTTGATGGCCGACCGCTTGGAGCCAACCAGGTACTCGCTGAAAATCCGGTCCTGCAGCCCGCGATCGAACTTCTCCGACCCCGTGAGACCCAGCTTCTTGACCGCATCCGCCAGGGTGGTCTTGATGATCTGGTACCGACCGGCGGCGTTGAACTGCCCTTCCTGCTGGGCGCGCATGACCTCAGCAACGGTCATGCCCTCCAGATTCTCGGTGCCAGCCTTGTAGCCGCCCTTCGCGCCGCGATTGACGCTGTTGTAATCGCCCTCGCCCCTCGCAATCAGCTTGCCGAATGGCGTGTCAGCGAGACTCGTCTTGCCACCGGCCGATGCTCGTCGCCGGGCAAGTTCTTCTTCCTCGCCCTTGTTCAGGCCGCCGTAGTGGAACAGCAGCGCTGCAGCGCCGCCGGCCTTGGCCAGCCACGGCAGGAACCGCGACAGAATGCCGGCCGTCGCGCCAGCACCAGCCGCGCCTCCCGCTCCAGCGGCAGCTCCACCAGCGGCCGCAGCGGCGGCATTTGCTGCCCCGAGCGCTCGCACGGCCGTGACCATCTTCCAGATGCCGGAGATGATCTGGAAGCCGCCCAGCACCTTGAACGCACCGATCAGCAGCAGGATCTGCGTTGACCAGCCGTTGGTTGCCTTGTCGAGCTCGATAAACTTGTCGATCACCCAAGCCAGCGGCGGCCCCATGGCCTCGGCCGCGCGCAGCACGGCGCTTGCAATGGTGGCCACGCGATCGGCAATCATCGGCGAGTTCTCTTCGAACCACCGCTTGAACCGCTCCAGTTGTGGCCCGACCTTGCCCAGCAGCGACGCCTGGACCTTGATGGCGAAGTTCTCGAACGTCGTGCCGAGATCGCGCAGAGCGATCATGAAGGCATGCGCGTCCTTCGTTGCCTTGTCAAGGCCGTTGTTCCGGGACATGTCCCGGTACTGCTGCATGAACTTGGCGAACTCGCCATCGCGCATCGCCAACAGCAGGTTCTCGTCGATGCCCAGGATGCTGCCGTACTGGTTGGCGAGCCAGAAGTCCTTCTTCCCCAACTCCTTGCCAAGGTCGGCCAGGATGTCGACGGTATCGCGCAGCTCGCCGTTGGCGTTGCGCGTCTGGACGCCGATCGTGCCCAGATACCCCTCTCCTGCGGGGTTGTTGCGCAGGAACTTCGCCAGGTTTTCGACCGTGCCAAAGGCGGCCTCGGACGAGACACCGAGATTTCGAGCGGCGTACTCGAACGCCTTGAGGCTCGTCGCCGCAGCGCCGGTCCGCTTGGAGACGAAGTACAGGCCCTCCAGCTTCGACGCGAAGGCCGAGACGCCTGCGCCGATCGACAGAGCAGCGCCCTGGATGGTGCTAACCAAGCGGACGACGCCCTTCGTGGCCTGCTCGACGCCGGTATTGAAGTTCTTCAGGCCCTTCTCGTCGACCTTGAACCCGAGCGCGACGAGAAACTCGCGGATGACAGCGCTATCGGCCATTGTTCTGTTCCAGCATGCGGCGCGCAGCCGCGAGGTTGTCGCCCCGAACCGCGATGGCGTCGTTCATCAGAGCGACGTCTTCCAGGCCCAGCGTGCCGTCGATCAGCGATTCGTACTTGCACCAGCCCTCGGCAACCGGCGCCAGAAGCCAATCCTCGCCGCCCGGGAGAGTCCTCAGCCAGCTTGTGTCGCCTCCGGCCCGCTCTGCTGGCTGGTAAGCAGGCCTTGTGTAAAAGACCCGAGGTTGGCCCTGATGACCTGAACAACGAGAGGGAGCGTCACAGACAGGTCCATGTCGTCGAACATGGCTACCTTGCCGGCCGCCGACCAGACGTTTGCCCAGCCGGTCGGCTGCTTGCGCTGCACGACCGACAGGCAGGCGCCGAAGACGTATTCGGCGTCCTCGTCCTTCAGGGCTGCCAGGCCATCGGCAAGCGGCTGCAGCGCCTGCGCCATGCCTTCCAGATCCTCGGTCAGCGCCCTCCCGCTTTCGCGGAAGCGCAGGAACACCGGGATCAGCGCCGGCAAGATCGGCGCGATGCGGCGCGATACATGGAACTGCTGCATCGCGCTGAGCCGGCCGATGGAGTACTCGTGACCGGAGAGTTCGATCTTGGTCGTCATCGTCAGTACGTCCCGAGCATCTCTTCGATACGGCCGGCGTCAAACACCCATTCGACGATGCCGCCTTCGGTGGCGTAGTTCAGGTCCGGCACCTTCTTAAAGGCGCATTGGATGCCGGTGGCGATGTCGCCTGCGACCGACTGCGTGACCGTGATGACGTTCTTGCCCCACAGTCGGCTTTCGATCTTCTGGGCGTTGTACAGCGCCATCAGCGTCCGGTTGACCGGGGAGGTCTTCAGATACCGAAGCGTGATCTGGCCCGAGTTGTCAGCGCGCAGGCTGTGCATGACGCTGCCGTCCGACCCCACCGTCATGGTGTTCTTGTCGTTCGCGGTAGCGATGGTGATGCCTTCCTCGGCGGTGGCCTCGCCATAGCCGAGCTGGAAGGCCCCGCCCGGGCCCACGAGCGACGCCTGTACGTCGATGAACGAATACGTTCCGGACATGATTTCCCCTATCAGCGGTTCACGTTGACCAGGATGTCAACGGTGTGAATGGCGCCGGCCTCCTTGGCCGCGACTTGGAACGGCACCGACTTGCGCGCTTCCCGGTCAGCCTGTGACTGCAGCGCGATCGGCGGCGCATAGACGTAGTAGCCCTTGGCCAGCGTGTCGCCCTGCCGGAGTGCACCGAAGCCGCCGGAGTTCCAGACGCCCGGAGCCAAATAGCCGTTGTTCACCGCCGCATCGCAGGCCGCCTCGATCGTTGCCGCGATCAGGGCATTCCCTGCATCCGTCTGCGGGATCTTGGTCGGCGACTGGTACAGCAGGTTGTACACATCGGTCTGGATGCGGTTCTGGAACCAGATCGAGTTGTAGACCGAGTCGATGAAGATGCCGCTCGGCGTGACGCCGTACTGGATGATCGCGGTGTCGTTGCTGTACTCGACGAATACGTTGCCGTTCTTCGCCTGGATGGCGTCGGCTTGGCTGCTGGTCAGGGTCTCCGGCACGATGCCGGGTTCCTGCTTGTACATCAGCGTGATCGTCGAGTTGTTCGCGTTGAAGTCGGTGGTCAGCAGCCGGCCGAGCATCGATGCCGCGGCATACGGATTGCTGCTCGAGTACTGCGAGAACGAGTACTTGTAGCCCTTGGCCCTGAAGCGCGAGAGGAGGTCCGTGGTGCTGGTCGGATCGAGCGCCAGCGGCTCCTGGCTCGTCGCACCGTACAGATGGCGCTGATCGGCCTCGACGAGGTCCGCCACCGACTCGTGCTGGTCGTTCGTCAGACCCGTATCCGCGAACATCAGGCCAAGGAACTTGTTGGAGAAGCGGTTCAGGAACAGCGCCACAGCAGCATCCGGCGTCTCCGGGCCGATGCCAGCGACCGGGACCGAAGCCACGCCGCTCGTCAGGCCCAGCATGGCCGAGATGTCCGTACCGGTGCTGGGCGCCGTCGCGTAGCTCAGCGTCGAGGTGGTGCCGGTAGTGTCCGAGGTGACCACGAACTGCTGGCCGGTCCACACGATCGTGGCGCCGGTCAGATCGGCTTGGATGGCGCTTGCGACGCCGTTCAGGTTGGTTTCGGCGGAGAAGTCCAGCGCGGTGAGCGACTTCTCGACGCCATCCACACTGATCTTGAAGCCGCCATTGGTCACGGCATTCCAGGCCGCCATGTCCTGTTGCGCGGCGGACAGAACGCCACCACGGATCGAGCCCGAGGTTGCGCTCTTGGCCCAGCGGCCGAGATACAGCTGCGAAGGCTGCGGCGTCTGCTGGAAGTAGAGCACGGCCGCCTTGTACTCAGGCGCCGACGTGCCGAAATCCGAGGCAACCGCGTCGATCGTGCCGTAGGAGCGCATGCGCTCGTTGGTGTCGATCACGGCCGAGGCGCCCAGGAACAGCGCCGTGTTCAGGTTCGCACCCTGCGCCGCCAGCGGCGACATGTTGATGGTGACGTCGATCAGCCGCGACACCGGCAATCCGTTGGGCATGGTCATCCTCTACTGGTCGATATTGGTGGTGCCGCTCATCGGCGGCACCGAGTCTGTCTCGGTCTTCACCTGGGCGGACAGGAGGTTGAGGACCGGATAGGTCCGGGTGATCTTGCGGCGCAGAGCGACGGTGACGTCGTAGCGGCGGATCCGCTGCTGATTCACGAGGTCCGGCGCCGCGCGAATCGTCCCGACCGACACAAACTTCATGTCGTTCAGGCCAAGCTGTTCGCTGTTCTGTGGGATGGCGAGACCATCCAACAAGCGTTGGGCATATCCCTTCGCGGCGGGCCCGTAGAACGTGCAGAGCAATTCGATGTCCTGGTGACGCTGGTAGACGTCGCTACCGTCGCCCGTCGGGTCATGCTGGATCGCGGGGCTCGCGTCGTTTTCCTGCGTCGTGATGCCTAGCGCGCACCAGTTCACTGACGGCTCGGGCTGCTTCGGCACAGTTGGCTGCCACCGCGGCCGCACCATCGTGGGCGGCAAACCGGTGATGCCGGCCACCATTTCCTGCAGCAGGTCGTCGAGTGCATCGTCCTCGAGCGGCGGCGATGCGGCGACTGGCGCCAGGTAGCCACCGGTCGAGCTGTCGTTCATGGCTTACCCCGAGAGAGGCTTGATGTCACAGGTGGCGCAGACAAAGCCGCGCCCGAAGTGGCTGTAGTCGTTGACCTTCGCCACCGTGTACGTCCGGCCGCGCCAGACGATCTCGTCGGCGTCAGCGCCATCGCCGCCATCGCGCAGACGGAACGGCGTATGGACGAGGATTGAGCCGACGATGCGACTTCCCTCGGCGATCCTCTCGAGGATGTCGCCCTGGTCGCTGGTCACCACGGCTGCGAACGGCGTGGCCGTGACGGTGTTGACGGCGCGCCCATGGCTGTCCACCGTCTGCGTCATCCGGTTGCACACCAGGCCGGTGTCCATGAAATCCGGGTCGAGCAGCACGTCGATGACGTCTAGTAGCGCCATTCGCGACTCCAAAACAAAAGCCCCGCACTAGGCGGGGCTGGAAATTTTTTAGCGGCGGTGCGTCACGCAACGCTCAGTCGCTGTCGCATAGCCTTGGCAATCATCTCGTGCTCTTCCGCGGTGCCGTCATTTTTTATGAGGTTCGCGCGATAGCCAACGATCCAGACATTCCCCTTTACATATCCCTTGGAAGCGTCAATCCGGTCCAGCGACGGTGAGTACGGCGTTCTCCGTTCTTCTGGTGCCGGGAAGGGATGGCCCAGCAATGGGCATGCGTCGCCCATCGGCGGGATGTCGTCGATCGAAATCGAGAACTCCACGCCGCGCGCCTTCGCCCTGGATCTTGCTTCCAGAAACAGCGCGCGCACGACATTCCGAGATCGCCATTGACGACGCGCTTCATTGAACCGATCGCGGTTTGCTTCGCGCCATTTCTTGGTCGCTTCCTTCCGCTTCTCTGGATTGTTCTCTCGCCATTTCTTGGCCGCGGCAAGCTGAGCAGCCTTGAACCCTTCCGGGTCGCGCTCTCTGCGCCTGGCTTCATATGCTCGCTGCCGCGCCAAGCGCTTTTCCCTCTGTTCAGGCGTTTCCTCTGCGGGTTTCCTTGGCATACCTCATCTCGAAATCGATGTCGTATGTAATGCTACTTTTTTCTAATTACATACACCACGGAATTTCTCAATTGGCCTGTGTCGATCAGCGGCACTGTGCCCGTCCTGCCGCGTCGGAGCCGATCTGCGATCGTGCTCGGCTTCAGGTCGGGCTTGATGCCGCTGTTGATCTTTGCCCGAACGCTGTTCTGTGCCTCCAGGCCAGCGGACGACAAGCGCCGCTCAACCGCTGCCGGGTCGCCTTCCAGCGCCGCGGTGGCCGCCTTCTCGAGTTGAGCGGTGGCCTTTGGAAGGGAATCAGATACACCGGGTACCAGAAACGGCCGCGCCGGCAGGTTGTTTGCCGGAGAGCCTGTCTCTTGGATGTAGCCGATGGCAGCGTTGCCGATCGGCGCGTCGTCCTTTCGCTCTGGCGCACTGTCGGGGATGCCGACCAGCACCTGCTTTTGGACGAGTCCGTTGATCGACTGCAGCACATCCTTCAGCCGATCCACCTTGATAATGCCCATGGGAAGCTCCCGATGGGCGCGCGCCTATAGCTGGAAGCCGCCGGCGCCCATCATCCTGGCGAGGGTGAGATACCGCACGCCGTAGGTGGTCAAGTTCCAGAATCCGCCGTCGTCGATCGTTGCTGCGCCTGTGTCGTAACTGGCGCGCCTACCGCGGCGGCCTGCTCATCCCGAGCAGCCAAGACGAGGTGGTGAGCCGTGCAGAGCTCGATGCCCTGATCGGTCAGGACGCCCCAGCGGCACGGATTGACGAGCGACACCGAGACCGTCAGCCAGAATTGGACGGCGGAATCGGGGTACTTGGTCGTATCCGAGAACTCGGGAAAGTCCTGTCTGAACTGGGCAACGTCAACCACGGCTCACCTTACTTGGAGGTCTTCGCGGCCGGCTTGGCCTCGGCTTCCGCCTTGGCTTTCGCTTCCGCATCTTCCTTGGCTTTCGCCTCGATAGCCTGCTCGCGCTCGGCGACGGCCTTCTCGCGCTCTGCCACCTTGGCTTCGCGCTGGTCCAGGTCAGCGGCGTGCTTGGTCATCGCCTCGACCATTCCAGCCGCATACTTCTCGCGCGCGGCCAAGTCCGCCTCGGTTGCCTGCAGAGCCTTGGCTTTCGCCTCGAGTTCGGCCGGCAGCTCGTCGGCCGCCGCTTCGGTGTCGGCGTTCTGAGCGGCCTCGCCGCCAAGATGCGCCTTCACGAACCAGTGATCGGCGACGTCCTGGTCGACGGTGTGGTTGCCGACCGGGAAATCGTGCTGCTTACCGTCCTTGCCCAGGAGCTTGAACGCCTTGGCCACGTGGATTTTAACCTTCGCCATGGCGTTCCCCTTAGATGCCGTCACGATAGCCGATCGTCTCGGGGTAGACCACCTCGACGACGCCCAGGCGACCGAAGTACGTGGTCAGCTGGCGGATGTCGCGATACTCCAGCGGCGTGCGCTGCAGCGGCACCAGCGGGAATCGGACCCGCTGCTGGTCTTTGGTGTAGGCGACCATGCGGTTCGCGCCAGCCGCGCCGCGGCCAGTCAGCCACTTCGACGGGAAGATGTCCAGCGGGCGGCCGTTGTTCGCGTTGGCGATGCTGTTCTCGCGCAGGTAGTTCAGCACGCTGATGTTGCCCGCTTCGCTGACCTTCCGTTGGACCAGGCGGCTGTAACTCACGGGATCGACCAGCAGTCGTTCCGGGCACACAGCATACGCCGACTCCTGCCAGACGCTGGCCAGCAGCTCGTTGACGTCGTCGAGCATCTGGTCCGGTGTCGCGGTCGCCCAGTTGCCGGTGACGGCATTCGCCACGTTAGTGACGGCGGCATTGTTGACCAGGCCGGTCACGCCGAGAACCGGGTCGCCGATGTAGACCTGCTCGTCGACGTCCATGTTGTGCTTGAGCACCATGCCCTGGTACTTCTGCTGGTCGACCGGGCGGCCGAGCTTCTGGGCCGATTCCAGCTCGGGGATGGTCCAGCCGATCTGCATGCCCCAGAGGGTCAGCGGGCTGGCGGTCTTGCCGATGTCCAGCGCGATACCGGCGATGGCCGAAGCGTCCTTGCCGATCCACGACTTGCCGTTGGGCGACGCGCCACCGGCGGCGGCGAAGCTCGAATTGGTGAACGACGAGGTTTCGTCAGCGATCGAGACGTCTTCGCGCAGGTCGATGTCACGCGACCAGGTGACCGACGCCAGCGGCATGTGCAGCGTCTGGTCCAGGCGCTCCAGTTCGCCGATCAGGAACGCGCCGGTGCTGTCGATGGTACGGCTGTCGAACGTCAGCATGCTGTCGCGGGTACGTGCGCGGATGATCGCCGGGGCATTGACCATGGCGATCGCGGCGGCCGCGGCCATGCGCGGAACGATGATTTTGCTCATTCTGGGTAGCCCCTTAGATGTTGAAGGCGATTTCGACGTTGCCGTTGGCATCGCCGCCGTTCATGAAGATGGCGCCGGCCACCGCAACAGTGTTGGTGCCGTCGGCAGCAGCCTCGATCCCACCGATGGGCTTGCCAGCTGCAGCGGCAGCGACGCGCACGTACACGGTGCCGCCCAGCGCCGGGGTGCCGGCGTTGTTCTTGACGGTCATGTAGCCGCGGCGCAGCACGTCGCACACGCCCTTGGTCGGCGGCGTTGCGGTGCCCAGCGGCTCCGAGCCAGCGCCACCCGTGGTCGGGTACGGACGGACCAGCAGGCCATAGATGACGGCAGCGGTGTCACCGCTGGCGACGGGCACGAACTTGCCCGCAGCCAGCTTGCCGAACAGGCCGTAGCCGGGGAACGGCAGCGCCGGGTCGAAAATCTGCGGTTCGACGGTGGCTTGCGACTGGCGCGAGATGTCCCCGGGAATGCCCGAGGCCATGCGATACAGGATTGCGTTGCTCATGTGGGGCACTCCCTTAGTGTGCGGACCGATCGGCCCAGAATTTGCGGTTGGCGGCGTTGATGTCTGCCACGGTCTTGGCCTTGCCGAAGTCGCGCGTCGGCGCTGCACTGCGGGTCGTGCCGGCGTTGTTGTGCGCCTTCACCAGCTCGCTCGCGCCCATGAAGGCGGCGTGCACCAGCGCGGCCGGCAGCTTCTCGAAGTCCACCGTCTTGCCGCCCAGGAACGGGGCGATGGCCTTCTTGCCGGCCTCGGTCTGGTACGCCAGGTCGAGCGCCTTGCGCTGGCACTTGCACAGGGCCGCGGCGCGGTCCTTGGTGTTCATCTTGGCGTCGAGGGTCGGCAGCTTGATGCCGGGCGCCAGAATCTCGGCGCGCGACGGGATGCTGGCCGCGGCGTCGCCGGTGTACAGGTCGACGTCGGATTCGTCCAGCTTGGCGGCCGTCTCGGCTTCCGTCAGGTCGCCTTCGTCGCCGGTCTTGGCCTTCTCGTCGTCGTCCTCGTCCTCGTCGTCGGTTTCTTCGCGCTCCGAGTCCCGGGATTCGAGCTTGGACATGCGCGAGTCCAGCGCCTTCACCGTCTTCAGGATCTGGCTCAGGGTGTCGCCGGTCTTGGCTTCGCGCTCCTGGGCTTCGCGGGCCTCGCGCTCTTCCTCGGATTCCTCGTCGAGGGCCGTCTGGCCTTCTTCGATGGCTTCCTGCACGGCCGCCTCGTCCTTGGCCTTCATCGCCGTCATGAGGCGATCCAGCCAGGTTCGCTTGCCCTTCGGCTTGCTGTCTTTGGTCTTCATGTCTTCGGGTTCCTTATCGCCGATCGCGCAGCGCGGACCGCACCGGCCGCGCTCGACGAGGGCTACGTGGTTTCCAATGATTTCGCGCTGCACCCCGCGCCCAGGTCCTACCTGCTCATACCCTGCGTCGTATCCGCAGGACACCTCTCGAAGCCCAGCTCGCACCTCGTCGATGGCCCCTTGATTGGTGATCATCAGATCGGCAAGAAGAAGGTCGTCTTCAATGCCGGTTCCTCGCCGGACGTTCATCACAGTTCCGACGGCGAGGTCGTTCCAGTTTGATGGCCCAACAAAGTCGTCCGGGTGGTCCATCGTGACGGCCGCACCTTCAAAGCTGGCAATCGTTTCCGGCCGGAATACTTCGTCGGGCGTTCGGCTGATGCGCACGATCCCGTCGGGCCCAGGCTCCACCGGAACTTCGCCGGCGCCATAGAGCATTTCCCCGGTTCTGGCAATCGGCACGTCGTGGCAAACGAGGAATCCGGACGGCGTCAACGATTGCTTTGGCCCAAGGATTTCGGGTGTGAAAAATCGCATAGCCCTCAGGCGCGGGTCGCGCGCTGCTCTTGGATGATTTCGATGAGATACGGAGCTGCAGCGTCCCCATACGTCTCGGGACTTGCGGCGGCCATCTCGGCCTCGCTCCAGAAGCGATCGGGCTCCTCCCGGTATCGACGGTCCCACTCCGTGAAAGCCGCGGCCAGTTCTTCGCAGGTAATCTCGATCTTTTCCATTTCAGTCCTCGGGAATCACAGGTTCCGGGTAGCACCGGCAGTTCGGAAACTGCCCGGCGTGCCCCGTCATGCCGTCCAGCGTGGGAGGGTCGTCCCAGCGCACGAACTGGCCATTCATCTTTCGATGCGAGTCGCGGACGTCCGAGTCGCCAGAGGTCCGCCAGAAATAGCCCGGCGAGCCAACGTGCAGGGCTCTCGCCTCGGTCAGCGTCGAAGCGGTCCTGGCGACCTCAGTGCGGGCAATCAGGTCAGCGCGGCTCTTTGCCACCTCACCCGATGCCTGAATGGCCTTGGATATCTCCGACGCCCGGGAGCTGTTCTCCAGCCCCTCGATCGTCAGCTTGTGAACGCGCTCTGCAGCCTCGATCGGGATGGACTTGATCAGCCCAACCTGCTCGGCCATCAGTGCGCGCATGGTCGCCCCCGTCGGAGCGTTCCGAATCTCCAGCGCCAGTTCGCGCGACATCTCGCGTGCCTGGGCCATCCACGCCTGCTCATCTCGGCGGTTGACCTCGGCCAGCATCTGGGCGGCGGTCGCCTGGGCCCAAGGTGTCAGGGCCTCGGCGTACCGCCTCAGAAGCTGCTCAATCGTCGGCGCTGCGCTTGGATCGCCAGGCGGAAAGCCATTGACGAGCGCGCCCACCCGCTGCGCGACCTGCCGTAGCTGCGTCCTGTACAGCCTTTCCGGCCCGCTCAGCCTGACCGGGTTCTTCCGTCGTTTCCGATCGGTCGTTCTGGTCATCAGCATTGGGCAGTTCCAGTTCAGGTGCTGGCGGCGGCTCGTTCTCCGCTTCCTCGATCGCCTCGTCCGAGATGCTGGTGAAGACGCCGTGGCTATGGCTGGCCTGGCGCAGCTCCTTCATCGCCGTCGGTCGGTCGATCAGGTCGGCGTCGTAGGCCGTCACGATGGCCTCGGTCGTCGTCTTGGCGTTGGTCGCCTTCTCGGTGTCCGAGAGTTGCCATAGCGACGTGAAGCTATAGGCGAAGCCTTCCGGCGGCTTGTGCCCAAGCTCCGAGCGCACGAGCACGTCAAACAGCCGCGTCAACGGTGCGCGTAGGCGCCGCTCCTGCTGCTGCTTGATGTTGTCGTAGTAGGTCCGCAGGTCCGACTCCCCGCTGGAGTTCAGGCCAGCCGGCGATTGGCCGAACAGGCGCACCAGCGGGATCTGTAGCGCGCCGGACAATTGCTGCCCGAACTGCATCAGCACGTTGTCCAGCCCGGAGAACTGGTATTGGTGAGTCTCGAACTTGTCCGCCGCGTCGATCAGGGTCATGCCCTCGTTCGACTGGAACCGGCGGATCATGTCGACGTTCTTGAGCAGCCCTTCCATGGCCGGGCCACCGGCCGCGATGATCTCGCGCAGCTTGTCGACGCTCAGCGTGCGAAGGTGGGCCTTGTAGACCAACTGCGCCGCGCCGATCGTCGTGCTGTCGAACGCCACCAGGCGGTCAATCAGCCGCTCGATGACCGACTGCCCCCACAGGTTTTCGGCGATCTTCTGCCAGTACGGCAGCTCGACGCCGTCAATCCGCAGTACCCGGCTGTAGTGGATGCGCTGCCGCGACAGCGCCATGCTGTCGGCCACCACGTCGTAATAGCGCGGCATGCCCATGTCCGGGCCCATTTCCTTGACCAGATCGGACAGC
This sequence comes from Cupriavidus sp. DB3, assembly GCF_020418465.1. Classification (NCBI taxonomy): domain Bacteria; kingdom Pseudomonadati; phylum Pseudomonadota; class Betaproteobacteria; order Burkholderiales; family Burkholderiaceae; genus Cupriavidus; species Cupriavidus sp. DB3. The sequence continues at coordinate 360,189 of NZ_JAIZPL010000002.1, forward strand.
GACGGCTGCACCAGCCATCGGTCGAGCACGAATAGGCCCTTGAACTGGCCGGGCCCAACGCTGTCAGGATTGAGCGGCGTGGACGGGTTCTGACCGTCGATCAGCATCACCGCAAGCGCACCGCCGTAGAGGCGCGCCCACTTGATCGTGTCGTTGATCCGATCCCAGAGCGCCAGGCGCTCGAAACCGGCCGTTAGCTTGTTCCGGTCGCCCGGGTCCAGATCGGCATCCAGATCGACGCCAGCGCGGGTCATATCGTCCGCGACCACGTCGACTGCCTGGCCGACCACCCACGACGACCGGTACATCGCCTCCATCTGCACGCGATTGCGGCTGATGAAGTCGAACCCGTAGGTGTACTGCGATGCCTGATTGGCGGTGCCCAGGCCGACGCGCGCCTCGAAGTTCTGGAAGCTGTCGCCGCTGGCCCAGCGCTTCGCATTGGCGGAAGCCGCGACATTGGCCTTGTGCGCCATCGCCGCGTCTTTTCGTTGTTTGCGATTCATTGTGCAAGCCTTGCCCAGGTATCGATGACCCGGCCAGAGGCCAGCAGGTCGTTAATCGCATCGACGAGCGGGTCGATCTGGTCGTCGTGCGCGTGCGTATCGTCAGGGGTGAACGCGTCGCACTCCTGCGTGAAATCGCTCACCCACGGCGCCGACTCGGGGATGTTGACGTACCCCGAGTCGATGTAGCTAACCACGTCCATCACGCGCGTCAGCTTGTCCTTATCCCGCTCGATTCCCTCGATGGGGATGCCGCCGCTTTCCCGGATGTCCTGGATCAGCCCCGTGCCGCTGGCCTTGTCCTCGACTCGCATCTTCACCAGCGCGGCGCCATGTGGCATGCCGAGCGGCAGATGCTTGTTCCAGAAGTCGATCGCCTGACGGCGCAGCTGAGGCGCCTCCCACTTGCCGCGGATCTGGTCGAGCAGGTAAATCCGCCCGTTCTTGCCCAGCCCCCAGCACTGGAAGACGCTGTAGTCGTTCCGCTCTGCGGTCTTCTGCGCCGTGTCGGCGTAGATGACGCGCTTGACTAGCTCCGGCACCACCGAGTAGCGGCCAAAGTTGGCGCTCTTGATGATCCCGCCGCCCAGCGGGCTCGGCCGCTGCATGTACTGGCCGCTAAAGACGTAGCGGTCTGCCCGCTCCATCTCCAGCATGTCGGCCAGCGGCTCCTTGTACGGCCAGTAGCTGAACCGGCCGTCCGCGTCGGTATCGACACGCTCCACCATGGCGCGGACGCGCTCAGGCAGATTGGCGACGTAGCTATCGGTGATCAGGGCCGGGACCTCGATGAACTCCCAGTTCCCCGGCACCTTGCCGGCCTTAATGAAGCCCGTCGGGTCTTCCTCGGCCAGCCGCTGCATGATCACGATGATCGGCGTGTCCGGGTTGGCCTTCCGGCTCTTGACCGTCGACAGCAGCTTGCGGTTCGCCTTGTCGCGGTTCGTCTTGCTGTAGGCGTCCTCAACCTTGAGCGGATCGTCGATGATGATCGCGCCCTGCCACCCTTCGGCCATGTGGCCGGCCCGGAAGCCGGTGATCTGGCCACCAAGCGACACCGCGTAGACGCCGCCGGCCTTCTTGCCGTCGACGACCACGTTCCAGCGCTTCTTCGACTTGGCGTCGTCAGCGATGGCCAGCGGCCACAGCGCCTGGTATTCGTCCGATCCGACGATTTCCCGGGCGGTCTCGCTGTTGAGCAGCGCGAGGTCGTCCGAATACGAGATGTGCAGGAATCGGGCACGCGGATTCAGCGCCAGGCCGCGGGCAATCAGGTTGATCGCCACGAGCTCGGTTTTCGACGAGCCAGGCGGCACGTTGATGACGACGTTCTTGAGCTCGCCGTCGATCACCCGTTGCACCGTATCGGCGATCAGCACGTGGTGCCAGTTGACTCGAAACTTGATGCCCTGGCGGTGCTTGAAGAAGTAGCGGCTGAAGAACAGATGGTCCCGCTCGCACTTCGCCTTGATGACCGCCCGTTCGAGATCAGAATTCGGCCTCGACTCGGTCGACGATAGCTTTGACTTCGCGTTCATCGACCACCGTCGTCTTCTGTTCGATCGGGCCGCCGTCCTTGCCGACGTGCTCCTGCGTCACCTTCTCGCCGAAGTCGACGCGGTTGAACTTCGCGCAGTGCCAGCGTCGGGCGTCCATTCGGACCCGGGCAACGGCTGGGTCAGGCTCGGTATCGGCGATCTCAATAACTTCCTCGGCGTGGAAGTACGTTCTCGCCCGGCACGCCTCCAGATACAGCTTGCGCAGTCCCTCGTCGGACGCAATCCAACGATTGATCTGCTTCCTGTCGGGCAGGTCCGAGCCTTCGCAAATCTGCCTCACGCTCTCGCCGCCAGCGATCCGTTCGCAGACGACCTCCATGACAGCAGCCCTATCCCACGATCCGTCTTCGGAGCGGAGGTTGGGTGCTTCGTTCGACATGGGTCAGATCAGAATAAGAAAAGCCCCGCCGAGACCGGACGGGGCGAACTCGCGGTGGGCGCGAGAGGAGACGAGTTGAGGGGCATTCCCTCAGTGCTTGAGCCGGCTGGGAGCTAACCCTGCCGCCATGGTTCGGCACACCAGCACAAGCTCTGAAGCAACGCATCCTCTCACGGTTGGCGGCTTTCCTCGCAGTCCCCGGCGCGTTTGCCTTTCGTACCGGATACCGGGCTTGCTCAAACGGCAAGCCGCCATGCGTGAGTGAACGCAAAAAAGCCCGCTCACTGGCGGGCTTCTCTTTCTCCTGGGCGAGCGCCGCCCCTTAGGCGGCGGTCTCGGCAATGGCCGGAATCAAGTTGTCCGGCGCAGTATAGGGCATCTTTTTTCGGTTTACAACACCTTCGTCGTCGATCCGCGCCAGATGCTGTTTCAGAAGGTGCTTGGCCCTCGCCATCTCCAGGTCGAAGACGCTGTGCGGCCGCTGCCGGATGCCGAGCTTGCGGCAGACCAGCCACGGCGGCAGATTGGTGATGTACGACAGCTTGAGCAACTGCTGCTGGTACGGCACCAGCCGGCGCCATGCCTTCGTGACGCGATCGGCGTCCTTGTGGTCGATCTCGACGATCTCGGGGACGTGGGGCCCGTTCGCCAAGATGTCGGCCAGCTTCGCCCATGGCGCGCAGTAGCCCGGCCGAGGCCCGCCTACTCTGTTGGCCTTTGCCCAATTCTCCAACCGCTTTTCCAGATCCATTCCGGTCCCCGTACGCATGAAATCCTGATTCCTATCTCTTCCCGCCAATCGCCCCGACGAGCATCCCGAGCCCCGCCTCGTCCCGACATGCCACCGCCTCGGCAATCTCCTGCTCCGTCGCCTCAGCCTGGCGCAGCGAGTCGTGGAACGCCTGCCAGTCGGCGAAGGTGGGCACGGGCTCAGCCTTCGCCACGGGTTCCATACCCACCCGCATATTCCAGTTCGCCTCCGGGCAGCTCGCGCCGCAGGTGTAGCACTTGACCACCTTGTACTGGTTGCGCGACGGGAACTCGGTCATCTCGACTTCGCCCTTCTCGCCGCCGTCGCCGCAGAAGGGACAATGCAGGTGGTCAGCCATTTCGGTCTCCTGGTATCTCCGCGCGGATGGCGTCGGGGAACTGAGCACACACTGCCTTGGCATGCATCTGCATGAGCGTCGCGGCTTCGTCCAGCCCCTCCTTGCGACCGCGCTCCATGCCAGCGGCGTAGCCTTCGCGCCATCCCTCCCACTTCCGGCGGTAAGCGTGCGCGTCCCATGCAGTGTGATGCGTCGCGGCATACCCTCTCCCCGTCCAGACGCAATAGCGCGGCATTGGCCATTTCGCCTCGAACGCCTCCCTCATCTGCTTATCGTCCATCGTCGCTCCCCTTGCTGGGATTGCGTGCGCTCTCGGCGAGGCCAATGCCGAACCATTGGCGCATGACGATGCTCTGACTGGTGTCGATCCCCTTGTCATGGCAGTAGCGCGCAAGGCCGATCATGAACGAGTCGATGTTTGCGCCAGCCTTCGCGCACAGCGTAGCCATGACCATCTCAAGTCCTGCCTCGGGCTGAAGCACAGTCGTGCGGCCCCGCTCGCCGTGCGCGTATTCGACAAGACCAAGGAACGACATCCCGCGCTCTTGGCACTTGGTCATGATTTCCCTCAGCGCAGGGGCGATTTCGTCGTCATAGAACTTCTCGTTTTCGCTCATCCCTTCTCCCCCTTGCTGGCGGCCATGGCGGCCATCGCCGCACGGTCGAATGCACTGGCCTGCCGGCAGGAGTCGAACGTCAGGCGCACCGAAAAATCGCCGTCTCGCTCAACCTTGTTGACGCCTTCTATGCGCCCCGCATCCCCTGCTGGCGGCGTGGGCGCGGCGGCGAGCATGAGGGCGCGGCAGCCATTCCAACCCCACCGGTAAGCAGATTCTTGGGCTGGCGTCCGATAAGGGTTCAGCGGGTCGCCCTTTGCAAGCTCTCGCGGCACGCCTCGCGCCGTATCGCGCTGCCCGTCCGTGGCGCGGCGCTCTAGCTCGCGGATGTGCCTCGCGGCAGACTGCATCGCCGACTTCACGCCACGAATGTCAGCCTTCGTCGTGATTGGCGACGCCACCCATTCTTCGAGCCTCTGCGCGATGTCAGCCATGTTCCTTCCCTCCGCGAGCCGCGTCGATGGTGATGCGCTGGAACTCGTGGAAATCCCCGCCGGCGTCCATATACCGGATACAGTCGTTGTACTCAGCTACAACCTCGCGCAGCAGGGCGTTCTCCTGCTCCAGCTCGCGGACCTTGGCGATCAAATCGCGCACCGCTGCACGCGCTTCGCCTGTGCGCATTTGGCTCACTTTCGCTTCCATCAGATCAATCTGCATTGCCGCCTCCGGTCGTGTGGTGGGCGGCGCGGTCGCTTGCATAGAATGCGCCACCGACTGGGTTCAACACTGCGAATTCGCCGTGTAGACGGACGGCGGCTTTGTTGTAGGCGTGGGCAGCTTCTTCTGGGAATTCGTAATAGCCGAGAAAAATCTGTTTCCCCTTCTGCCTAATTCGGACCTGCCACTTTCCGGAGCGCTTCTCGAAGGAGACGCCCTTGTATCCGCTGCTGTTTCTTTTCGAGAGCCGCACGTTCCAGCCGTTCTCCGCTCCGCTGCAAATGCGCAGGTTCTCTCGTCTGTTGTCGAGCTTGTTACCGTTGATATGGTCGACATATCGCCTATCCCCGCGAGCGAGCCCGGCAATTACGCGATGCATGTGAATTTGTGTCTGCCTGCGGACATCCGAGGGGACGTTGCTTCTTGCATATCCGTCTATATCGAGATGCCACTTGTGGCGCGACAGGGCGGCATAGTCCTCATCGCTCACGATGACTTCCGCGCCGCTACCTACGGCAATGCTCTTAGGCATCTCGGTCAGCCCCCTTCTTCTGCGCGGCGAGGGCGCGCTCGGCCCAACGTACCGCCTTCGTGAACGATTTCAGATTGCACGGGCAATACGGGTTGTTCGTGCTGAACGTCTGGTGCCATCCCTGCTCGATAGCGGCATCGGACAGTTCCCGCTGCCCCTCCGCGCGCGGCTCCGCTGCGGCGCGGGCGAGGATGGCGCATGCGGCAGCGAACCCTGAGCAGAATCCGCGCTGCTCCTCGATGCTCACGCCAAACGGGCGACGCTTGCGCTCCATTTCAAGCCACACATCGAATGCTCGCTTCCGCCGCGCATCCGACAGCGCCCCGCCTTGCGCCTGCCGGGAATGGGCGGCTTGGGAATATTGGCGCATCTGCGCCGCCGTGAACCACGGTCCTTCACCGGGCTTCGCCGTGTAGCCGTGGAATCCAGCGCCGTGACGCCATAGGTCGGGATACGGCAGAGGAGGCAGCGCATCGCGCCCCTCATCCGGTACCGGCCGGCTTTGCTCTTGCCGGGAATGGGCGACAGGCGGATGGGCCTTGAGCATGTCGGCCAGCGCGCGCTGCAACAGTTCTTCCGTGATCGTGTCGCCCTCGTGGTGGTCGATCAGCCAGGCGGGAAACTTGTCCCACTTGACGCGATCTGGCTGCGCCTCTGCTGCGGCGGGCGCGGCGAGTAGGGCGTTCAGGCGCTCTACCGCGAAGTCCTGGCAATCGGCGCTGCACGTATCGCAGTTGCACGCGAACTGGCCGCTCTCGAAGGTCAGCACGGTATGGCCTTCGCCGCAGTGTTCGCACAGCAGGCCGTCGAGGCCGACCGCATCCACGCCCCGCGCTTCCTCGGCGGGCTGCTCGGTCTGCTGCGGGCTCGGCTGCGGGGCGCCCAGAAGGTACGACAGCTTTGCGGCCGCTTTCGTGTGCCGGGGATCGAACACGCCGCGCCCCATGATGACTGCGCCCGGACCAACGAGCACGTGACCATCGGGAACCACCGCCTGCGCTGCCGGCTGCTGCGCGAGCGGGATCGTCGCCAGCCAGTCCGGATCGTTCTGCGCATATGCCGCATCGGCCGCGCTCCAGAACTTGTACCGGCCGTCCTTCCACACCGTGATGGCCTGCCGCTCCATCCCCACCGCTTCCTTGTCCATGTCAGTTCTCCTTACGCCTTTTCGAGTTCGAGTTCTTGCGCTACGACCACCACCTTCGGCGTCGCCGCGTACCGCTTCACCACGTTGATTTCCACTGCCTGCGAGTCGTCGACGTACACCACGCCGTTCATGCCGTCCTTGATCGCCTTGAGCACGTTGTCTGCGTCCGGCTTCTTCGTCGCGGCCACGAGCCCTTCCACGGCCAGCGCCTGCTTGCGCTTGGACCAGCTCGCCGGGATCGGCAGCAGGATCGTCACGCCCAGGCGCATCGGCCCTTGCATCGGGTCAGCACCGGCCATGGCTTCAGCCGCGGCCAGAGCGACAAGTCCCTCGTACGCCGCGGTCTTGGCCGGGGTGTAGGCGCGCACGAAACCGCCCTGCTTCGCGAACCGCGCCCTGCCCTTTGCCACCGGTGCGCCGGGGACCGTGAAGGTGCAAACGCGCGCGCGCACGCGCGTCGTGGCGGCATCCGCACCCACTTCTGCGGGCTTCGGGTCGCAGCAGCAAGCGATTTCCAGCATTTCGTCCATGGTCATCACATGTCGTCCCTGAACTTGCGTCCCTGCCGCTTGGGCTCGGGCATGCGAAAGCCGTGCGCCAGATCGCTGAACAGCACAAACTCGCCGCGGTAGGCCAGCGGCACCATTCCCTTCTCGCCCTGGCGCTGCTTCTCCACCAGCACTTCGCAGATGCCCTTCGCCATCGAGTCCGGGTCGTACACCTCATCCCGATACAGGAAGCAGATGATGTCGGCGTCCTGTTCGATCTCGCCCGAGTCGCGCAGGTCGGCCATCGTCGGACGCTTGTCGGCACGGCGCTCCAGGTCGCGGTTCAGTTGGGCTAGCGCCAAGACCGTGATGTCCAACTCCTTGGCCAGCGCCTTGAGGCCGCGGGAATAGCTGCCGACCTCCTGGTTCCGGTTCTCGCTGGGACCGCCAGTCATCAGGCCGAGGTAATCGACCACCAGCAGCGCCAAGCCGTGCTTGCGCTTGACCGCGCGAGCCTTGGCCCGGACTTCAAGCAGCGTGAGAGCTGGCTGCTCGTCGAGAAACAGGCTCAGGTCAGCAATCCGCGCGGCAGCAGCCGTGACGTTGTTCCAGTCCTCGTTTGTCATGAGGTCCGGCTGACGCAGGCGAGCCATCGGGATACGACCGAGCATCGACGTATTGCGCTGGTGCAGTTGGGCCAGCGGCATTTCCATCGACAGCACGAGGGCGCCGTCATTGCGCGCGACGTTCGCGGCGATGTTCAGCGCAAAGGCCGTCTTGCCCATGGCCGGACGACCAGCGACGATGACCAGCTCGCCGGCTCGGAATCCCCCGCCGAGCTTCTCGTCCAGATCGCGGAACCCGGTCGACAGCGGCTGAACCTTGCCCTCCAGTTGCGCCGTCAGCAGGTCGCAAAAGTCCGCCATGCCCTCGGACGCCCGGATGGGCTCGGTCTTGACGCGCTCGCGGGACAGTTGCTCGAGCTTGGCCTGCACGCGATCGACCACGATGCGGGCTTCGGCGTCACCGATGACCATCGCGGGCACCTCGTTGGCCAGCGCCAGCAGAGCACGCTTGACGGCGCGGTCACGCACCACGGCTGCGTAGCGGCCGATATTCGCGGCGCTCGGCGTGGCCAGCGTCAACTCGTTGAGGTACGCCAGACCACCGCATTCCTCGGCTTGGCCCTTCGCTGCCAGACGCTCGTAGACCGTCAGTGTGTCGGCCCCCGTGCCCGTGGACAGGATCTCGCGGATTTGCGCGTAGATCGCCCGATGGTCGCCGCGGTAGAAGTGCTCCACCTGCAGGTCACCAACGCGGTCGATCGCGTCGTTGTCGAGCATCAGCCCACCGAGGACAGCCTGCTCCGACTCGATGCTGTGCGGCACAGCGAATTCGTCGCGGGCGCTCATGCTGCCTCCAGGAACTTTCGGGACTGCTGGCCAAGCGTCGTCAGCTCGAACGAGCCGTCTGCCTTGCAGACCCACAGGCGGTAGTAGCCCTTGGTCACGTAGTTGCAGAAATGCCGCTGCCAGTCCGCTTGCAGGCGGTGTGCGTTCGCACCACCGGGCAGGTGTTCGCGGCAGAAGACGTCCCACGCCAACTCCAGAAACTCGTGCGGCAGCTTGATTCCTTCCACGTACTCCATGAGCGGCGTGTAGCTCGTCACTGGCTTGACCCCGTTTGCCTTGCAGGCTTCGAGGAAGGTCTTCAGTGCGACACGCGGCTTACGTTCCCGCTTGGGTTTTGCTTGCAGATCGAGCTCAGCCCCCTCGTCGCCGTCAGGCGATGGGGGGTTGGGGGGTAGTTCTTCCTTTCCTTGGTCCTTTGATCCTTGATCCTCCGACGAACGTTCGCGAGGATTCGCGAGGATTCGCGAGGAACCGTCGAAAGCCGGCAATTTCGACTTGCTCGGCCTGTCAATCTTCTGATGAATCAACCAGTTACGGATTTCGATGTAGCTGGCTCCGTCGACGACATAACGGACAATGCAGCCTTCGCCTTCCAACTCACTGAGCCAGTCGTCGATCAGGTCTTTCGCGTCGTCGTCATAGGGGAAAAGAAGGCTCGCGAGCATTCGCGAATTTCCGCGAAGCCTCCCTTCATCGTCCGCGAGAGTCCACATCTGGACGAAGCAGAGCCGCGCGTCACGAGACACGTTGCCCATGCTCTCCGACTGCGGAAACTCCGGCTTGATGGTTCGGATTCGAGCCATTACTGCCCCCGTGGCGCCTTCAATGCGGCCTTCATTGCCTCGGCCCAGGAATGGACGCGGCGCTTGGTGGTGCCAGCAGCAGCCATCTTCCTTGCGAAGCGATGGGCATCGGCAAAGCTCTTCTGCGCTGCATCGAAGTGGATCGGCTCGTTCGGCTTCATCGCCTTACCCCTGCGTCCCAACTTGTCCCGAACCGGCCCGAGCCAAAAACTCGGCAGCTTCGGTGTGTTCGATGCCATAAGCGGCAAACAGGATCAGGTATCCGAGGTATTCCGGCGACGAGACACCCATTTTTGCGGCGCGGAGCACCAGATCCCGCGCGTCATCGGTCGGAATCAGCGCTGTGACCTCGGTTTTCTCGATCGTCATGCGGCCTCTCTCGTCCCAGCCTGGGACACTTCGGCACTGACGCCCGAGATGCGTACGGGCAAAGTTCCAACAACGCCACGCAACGCGAGCCTGACGGCGCGCTGGAGCGCAGCGGAATCGGACTCGAAGCCCTGCATCAGTTTGAAAGCCTGCAAAGCCTCGTAGTCCTCGTCATTCAGACGAGTTTTGACTTCGTTCCGGAATTCGGCGCGACGGGACATTAGGTACTCCTGTTCAAAACTCAAACCTCAGGGGCGGCAGAGCCTTCTGCCGCAAACCGGCAAACACTTCTGCATAGAGGCCATGACAAAATTTTTGCCATGCGTACATACGGGGACCGCCTTCGCTGGGCGATGCAACAGACTGATCCGCCAACGTCAATGCGCGGGCTTGCGCGGCGCATTGGGGTCCACTACCAGTCGATCCAGTACCTCTGCGCACCGGATCGCAATGCGAAAGGCAGCCGGCATACGTTCGAGCTGGCTCGAGCCCTTGGCGTATCGCCGCGATGGCTCGCGAGCGGCAAAGGCAATCCCTTCCGTCACGATCACCGCGGAGCCATCCTTGACGCGCTGGAGACGGTTGGCGTCCTTCTGGATCAGCTGCAGCGCATTGCCGAGGAAATGGAAGAGAACGGGACGAGCGCGAAGCACGCGAAGCCGGGGAAGAAGACATAGACGCCCCTCAAGCAGCAGCAGGCTGCTCGGCTTCTGCTGGCGCCCTATCGCGTAGGTAGGCCCAGTCAACATCAGGGCGCAAAGCCTCACAGCGAACGAGGCCGCCGGTAAGGCGTTCGATCGCTGGACAGTGCTCGGCCGGGACCTTGCGGCCAGGCTGCTTCCACTGATTCACGGCTGCTTTCGTGACGGACAGGTGCCCAGCCAGGGCGACCTGTGAGCCGACGATGCGCGCCGCCATGTCAATCGGATGCTCGTTCATGGAATCCACTCGTTCTCTACGTACGACGAAGTATAGAAAAGCTGTACCTTCTAGTCAAGATAATATCGACCTCTTCGGTACAGGTTTTCTTTACGATTCGCCGATGGAACTTAACCGGTGGATCATCGAGGCCCGCGCCCGAGCTCAGCTAACGCAACAGCAGCTCGCGGACGCGCTCGGGGTGACAAAGTCGAACGTCTCGGCCTGGGAGAACAGCAGGCACGATCCGAGCTGGTCGCAGATGCTGAAGATTCGAGCGGTTACGGGTGCCGCGCTTCCTATCGAGGATGCTGGGCCAGCCGCGGCCGAGCAGTCATGGCCCTTCAGCTTTCCTCGGGCGAAGCTTGATCAGCTTTCGCAGAAGCAAATTGCTCAGCTGGACAAAATCCTTGCCGCGGCCATCGACCTGGCTTCAGAAGGCAAGCCGGTGACTGCATCTCCGTTTTCGACAAGCGGGACCGCAGGCGAGCCCGAGAGTACGGCAAAGGAAGTCAAAAAAACCGGCTGAGCCACGAAAGAAGAATCAGGGAACGAGATCGGAATGCCGACCTTCACAGAGCACGACCTTGAGCACCAAAGGCTCAAGCAGCAGGTGTTTGTCCTCGAGCATCTCGTGCTTGTTCTGATAACTGCCCTTGCCAAACAGAAATGCGTTGAGAAAGGCGTCGACGATGAGCCAGAAGCCATTCAATCGCTTGCTCGCGCCCTTCTTCGGAGGGGGATCCGCAACCTAAGAGATCTTCCGCTAGGCGAAGGACATCATCCTGCGGAAAGGGCGATGCTGATGGACGAGTCATCTGAAGTCTTCCAGGATATTGAGCAACACCTTGAATTTATACTGAAAGGCGCACTGTAGGGTGCGAACAGGAAGAGACCGGCTGACCCAAGCCGGGAAGAACGAAGAACAACGAACGGGAGAAGTTATGCGCACCATCGCAGCGCTCGGGATAGCCGCCCTCCTCGGCGGCTGCGCTACCGCCTCGGAAACCTATGCACCCGATGGGCGCAAGGCCTATTCACTGAACTGCTCAGGCCTGGCTCGCACTTGGGGCCATTGCCTGGAGAAGGCCGGCGACCTGTGCGGCGACAAAGGCTACGACATCCTCTCCGGGAATAGCGACCGAGGAACCTTCGCCTCTGGGTCTGCGAGCCAGACCTTCGCCAGCTTCAGCGGCGGCTCGACCATCAGCCGGTCGATGCTGGTGGCATGTAAGCGGCCGTAAGCTCCGCACGAAGATCTTGGAATGGACGTTGAAATTGTTGAGGTGCTGCATAGGGCAGCACAGGGCATCACGTGCCCCTTCTATTGCCGCGGCGATGACGGGAAGTTCTACTACGTGAAGGGCAAGCATGCTGGGAGGCGTAGCCAGGTTTGCGAATGGATCGCCGGGGGGTTGGCTAAGGAGCTTGGCCTTCCCATTGCCCCATTCCGACCGGCTTACGTTTCCGATGGGCTCGTTGAATGCCTCCCCCCGGCGTGGCAGGAACTAGGGTCCGGCCTTGTATTCGCATCCGAAGCCCTGCCGCACGCGCTTGAGATAGCGTGGACAAACATCGACTCCATACCTCGCGATGTGCGATCGGATATACTCGTATTTGACAGATGGGTACGCAATGCGGACCGTAACCTGACCCAGATTGGTGGGAATCCGAACGTTCTTTGGACCCCTAAGTCTGAGATGGTCATCATCGATCACAATCAAGCCTTCGATGAAGCGTTTGATCTCACACAGTTCTTAAGAACGCACATTTTTGCTCATTGCTGGAATGATGTTGTCGATGACCTAGTGAAGCGCGCCTCGTATGAGGAGCGCCTAGAGTCGGCCTTAAACGCGTTCCCTTCCTTGTGCGACAGCTGCCCTGAAGAGTGGTGGTGGGTCGACGAAGGGGTAGCAACCCCATTTGACAAAGCGCGCATCGAGGAGCTTCTGCGCGCCTGCAAAGCATCTGACGGTTTCTGGGAGAAGGCAAAGTGAAGTACGCATGTCAGTACGCGATCGTGCGCTTCCTCCCGTTTGCAGAAACGGGCGAGTTCGCCAACATCGGCGTTGTCATGGCGTGTCCGAAGACTGGGTTCTTCGACTACAAGCTGCTTCGCACTTTCCGGCGGATCACCGCGTTCTTCGAAGAGTTGGATTCTCACGTGTACCGTTCTACCCGTGACCTACTGAAGGAGGAGCTCGATCGGATTAAAGCGGCCTTCGAGAAAGTTTCTGCTCGCGGATGGAGCACGCCTTCTGTAACAAAGCAGATATTCAGCGAGCTCGTTCGTCCGCGGGAATCGATGGTCAGGTTCAGCGAGGTAAGAGCGGTTCTGGCCGAGGATCCCCTTGCCGAACTTTCGCGAGTGTTTGATGAAGTCGTGGGGCGAAATTTCGCGACCAAGGCCTACCAAGAGAAGCTGCTGGAAAAACACGTCCGAAACACTCTCAAATCGGCTGATCTGGTAAGCAGATTCAAACCGCGAAAGGTTGGCAACGAGACCTATCACGCGACGTTCCCCTTCGTGGCTCTGTCGTGGGACGGTAAGCCGCTAAAGGCCATCAAGCCGCTCCACTTAGCGCACGACGATCCTGCCGCAATCTATGATCACGGATGGGAGTGGCTGGGCAAACTGAAACGGCTCGGTATGGTCGGCGGGCTCCCGAGCGGCGTGCTGTTGGCCGTCAACGCCCCAACCGGTATGGACCCGACACTAGCGAGGGCGCACGATGAGGTAATGAAGGAGCTGAGCACGGCGCCGCATACCAGGGTCGTTTCGATTGAAGACGACGATGCCGTTCTCAGCTTCGCCAGGAACTAACCTCAAAATTTGAAGCCCGCCCTCCGGCGGGCTTTTTTACGCCTATCGCTTGCCCTACCCCGGCAAGTCTCTCTGCCTACCAGACGCGCCGGATACGCCTCGCGCGTTCCGTGCGCCTAGACCTCCCCATCGGTTCTTCCGGACCTCGCCCTACCCTGTCGCGCATGCACATCGGCAGGGCCTTTTGTATGTGCTTAAGTGCACAAATCCCTTACTTTGATCCCTCAAAGAGCCGGCACAAGCACCGGCAGCATGAGAGGGGTTCATGTCAAATGTTATTGAGCTGGCGCGCTATCGGGGATCGGTTGAGCGCGGCCAGCACCAGCCGAAGCCGCCGGACGGGACGATTCTTATCCAGTGGCAGCCTGACGGCACACATAGCTATTCCATCAGCGGTCGATACGCCCAATCCTTCGCCCTGACCATGCAGGCGCTTAACCAGGTCGCCTCACGGGTCGCCACGGAGGTCGTCCGGGCCGAATCCTCGCCGTAAAGATCCCCAAGGATAGAGAAGCAACACCACAGTACATTTTTTCTTGACTGCTGGGTACAGCTTTTCTATACTGCATCCATCGACGCACACACCGATGGAGCCGCAGATGCAGACCACCCACCAAGCCGCTAAGCCAACCGCGCCGCATGGCCTGGTTGCGCACGTCGAGTCGTACTCGCTGCGTAGCGAGGGCTTTCTCTACTGCGCGAGCCCGGACCGGACGCACTTCCGCTGGATTCATCCTGCGGAGCGCGTTGCGTTCTTCGCGGACTGGATCGACTGCACGGACATGGACGACGACGAGTTCCTGTCGTTCGTCGTGGGGGAGTGAGGCGATGGACCGCTACCAAGCCGCTGAAGAAATCGAAGCGAACCTGCGCGCCGGCGCAGTCGGCGAGTACCTGGGAGGCGACGACGCCCTGGAGGTCCTCGGCGAAATCTTCCGCCTGCACGGCATGCGCGCCGAGCCCGGCGAGGGTCTGGCCGAGCATCTGCGCCGCGTTGACACCGCTGTCGGCACCTACATCGCCTCCAAGTTCGAAAAGATCGTCGCGGACAACGTAGAGGCGGTGATGGAGGAAGCGGCCGAACAGCGGCGCCATGCGCGCTCGGATTACGCGCAGCTGACGGCCGAGCGGGTCACCGCCTGATCCCACAACGAACCGAGGGGATGAGGATGAAAACGACCGTGGCTCTACACCGCGTGCAAGACCTGGGGCGCGCCTGTGCCGCTGTGGCTGCCCGCGAGCACTTGCAGAACGCCGTGGCGACGTACCTCGATTTGCGCGACGAGCAAATCAGCGCAGTCGAGGATGGCGACACCTCGCTTGCATCCTCTATCGGCACCCACATGAGGGCGTTGCGCGAGCAATTCCACCCGGTGCATTGGGACCGGGAAATCGATCGACAAGACGACTAACCCAACCCCCCGCCAAGCGGGCTTGGAGACAGACATGGATCAACAGGACAAGAGCGCGCATACGCCGGGGCCGTGGTTCGCCGACAGCGATGGGAATGTATGGCGTCGGCCGCCATCGGACCTCTATCAGAACGGTGGCGGCGTTGCAGGCGATAAGCCCATTGCAACGGCGAACAAGGGATGGCACGGCGGGAGCGAAGTTGGCTACCCCGTGGAAGCCAACGCCAAGCTGATCGCCGCCGCGCCGGAGCTGTACGAGGCATGCTTAACCATGATCGCGTGGGATGACGCCGAGAAGAACGCGAATCCTTACGACGATGACGGTGGGAAGGCATGGCGCGAGCGTATTGAGCTGTGCTCGTCCGCTTTCAAAAAGGCGCGCGCCGCCCTCGCGAAAGCCGTCGGAGAGCAGCCGTGACGAACGACATGCTCGACATGGCCTACATCAATAGCCTTCCGCAGCCTTTCGTGGGCCGCACACTGGACAGCTCTTGGTGGCCAATCTACGACTTCGACGTGCAGACCGGGCTATTGCGCATCGATGCATGCGGTCTGCTCCAGGTCATGCATATCGCCGACTTCACTGCTTTCCGTGATGACAACGGCGTCGAGCATGAAGCCGACGACTTCTATGTAGACGGCGATCGCGCAATCGCTGCATTGACCGGGAGCCAGCAATGACGAACGAACAGGCAGCGGCGAGGCAGGCAGCGCACGAGTGCCTGATGCGCGAGCTGGTGGAGGCGTTGGAGGGCATGTGTGACATCTGGCGCTCGACGTGCTCGATCTACGGCTGGGATGTCCAGCATCTCAGCCAGTTCCAAACTGCGTTGAATGCGCTGGCCCGCGCCAAGGAGCAGCAGCAATGAGCCGCTACGCCCTTTGCATGGCCCTGCTGGTGTACGTGGTGCCGACGCTGGTCGCGGCGCTCGCCGTGCTGCTGTGGGTGGTGCTGGCATGAGCGCCGAATACACCTTCACCGTCGAGCGAGAAATCGAGGACGGCGCGGTGATCCGCTCCAACTACGAGCTGACCGTGCACTTCGATACCTACGGCGTCATCGGCAACGACGACGTGAGCATCGACATCGTCGACGTCTACGTGACCTTCGTCGGCATGCAGCACTGCAACGACCGCACCGCGAAGCTGCCCGTCGGCAGCTACGACAAGGACGCCATCGAGGAACTGTGCTGGGAATACCTGGCGCAGCAGGCCCGCGAGAAGCGCGCCGAGGACGAGTACCAGATGGAAGAGCACGCCGAGCGTATGCGCGAAGAGCGGCGGCTGGAGGCAGTGCAATGACGCACCAATGGACCGAAGCCGGCCTAGCGCGGCTGCTGGCAGCGCTGCTCAAGCGCGTTTGCATCAGCTGCGGCGCGGAGCCGGACGAGAACGGAAATCTGCCCTGCGGGCACTGAGGAGATAAGGATGGCAAAGATCAACGATGGCGGACCGGCGTTCCCGGTCCATATCGAGAACTGCACCAATGGAAACATGGTGGCCCTGGGTGTCTTGCTTCCCCCGGGCAGCACAGTCGATTTCCAAGGCATGACCCTGCGCGACTACTTCGCCGCGAAGGCGATGCAGGCGATGGCTGGAAACATCAACAGCTATTCCGATGCTGACGCTGATCGCATTGCTTCGGCCGCTTATGGGTTGGCAGACGCCATGCTCGCCGCCAGGGAGGGCAAGTCGTGATCGACATCAAGGAATTCAACGAGCGCATGCGGGACGAGCGCATCGCGCGCAACTGTAAGCGGCTCAAGTACTGCGTGTGGGCATTCCTCGTGGCAGTGCTGGCCGCGACGATCAGACAAGCAATGGGAGTGTGAGATGACCCCGACCAAAGGATTCGACCTGCGGCATTACGTGTCGCCGCTGACCGAGGAAGAAAAGCGCCAGGCGCGCGTCGATGGGCTGCGCGAGAAGGCAAAGGCTGCGCTGGGCGACCGCTGGGTGCTGTCGTTGCAGCATGCGCCGCGCCGCGGCACGTATCACCCCCTGACCGGAGCTCGACTGCAATGAACGCCCCGCTGCCAACGTTTGCGGCCTGGACCGGCGTGCATCACGGCGTGCCGATCGACGAATACCACCGGCTGCCCGGCGCGTCGAAGTCGGTGCTCGACAGCGTGGCGCAGTCGCCGGCGATCGCCTACGCGCGGCACATCGACCCGGCGCGGCCGGCGCCACGCGAGAAGGCCGGCCAGCTCGAGGGCCAGCTCGCGCACTGCATGGTGCTCGAGCCGGAGAGCTTCGCCGAACGCTACATCGTGGGCCCGGACTGGAACCGGAACACGAACAAGTGGAAGGACTACGTGGCCGAGATGGCCGCGCTCCGGCCGGGCGCCGTGATCATCAAGGAAGAGCAGTACGAAACGGCGCTGCGGCAGGCTGAGTCGGTGCGCCGGCTGCCGGAGGTCTGCGACGCGCTGGCCGTCGGCGCGGCCGAGGTCACCGCCCTGTGGGTGGACCCGGACACCGGCGTGCAGTGCCGCTGCCGGCCTGACTGGGTGCACGACTGCGGCGACGCCGGCGTGATCCTGCTGGACCTCAAGACCTACTCCGACGCGAGCCCGGCCGAATTCCGGCGCCAGATCGCGCGCAAGCGGTACCACGTCCAGGACGCCTTCTACACCGACGGCTTTGCCGCGGCGAGCGGCCGCCCGGTGCTGGGGTTCATCTTCGTGGCGGTCGAGACGGAATACCCGTTCGCAGCCTGCGCGCTGATGCTTGACGACCCCGCCAAAGAAGCTGGCCGCAACGCTTACCGCCTGGACCTCGCCTGCTACGCCGACTGCCTGCGCATCAACCAGTGGCCCGGCTACAGCGACCAGATCGAAATCATCAGCCTGCCCGCCTGGGCAACCACCAACCGCAACGAGGAATGACCGTGGCACAAACCAACCTCGCAGAACTGAAGAAGACCTCCAAGATGGTGGCCGCGCAGGCCGGCATCGGCAGCGTGAAGGCCTTCTTCGAGTCGCAGAAATCGACGCTCGCAGCGGTGCTACCCAAGCACGTCAGCCCTGACCGCATGCTCAAGATCGCGCTCGGCGCCCTGCGCACCACCCCGAAGCTGATGGAATGCACTGTCGAGTCCCTGATGGGCGCCGTCGTGCAATGTTCGCAGTTGGGCCTGGAGCCGAACACACCGCTGGGCCACGCGTATCTGATTCCGTTCGAGAAGAAGAAGCAACAGAACGGCAGGTGGGTGACCGACAAGGTCGAGACGCAGATCGTGATCGGCTACAAGGGCCTGATCGACCTCGCGCGGCGCTCTGGCCAAGTCGTCAGCATCGCGGCACACGCGGTGCGCGAAGGCGACCACTTCGAGTACGCCTACGGCCTGGACGAGAAGCTCGAGCACAAGCCGGCCATGTCGGGCCGCGGCCGGGTAGTCGCGTTCTATGCGGTGGCAAAGCTGGTCGGCGGCGGCCACGCGTTCGAGGTCATGAGTGCCGAGCAGGTGAACGAGATCCGTGACGCCAGCCAGAACTACAAGTTCGCGCGCGACAAGGAAAAGACGGTGTGGGGCCAGCACTACGAGGAAATGGGGCGAAAGACGGTCCTGCGCCGGCTGTTCAAGTACCTGCCTGTCAGCATCGAGCTCGCCAACGCGTCGGCGCTCGACGGCCTGCATGCGCGTGGCGAAAGCCAGGCGCTGGACAACGTGCTCGAAGGGGACTACATCACGCCGGCCTCCGACTATGCCGAGGGCGACGATGAGCCCCCTGCCCAGATCGACAACCAGCCTGGCGGCGTGCCGATCGACTTCGACGCCAACGGCTTCGCAGAGAAGCTGCGCGCCTGCAAGGACGTCGAGACGCTGGGCCTGATGGCCGACGAGCTGCGCGACCTGCCGCAAGACGTGGCCGCGCCGCTGCTCGACATCTACCACGCGCGCCGCGACGAGATCACGGGCGCCTGACCGATTCGCGGCGCGCTTCGTCCCCTGCGGGCGCGCCGTCTTTTCTTCCGTTGGAGAGTGAGATGCTAGCCATTCGCCTTCCCCGCCCAATGAACGCGGCTCCAGTCGAGGAGCTGAAGGACGAGCGTAAGCCGGCGCCTGAAGAAGTCGTCATGTGGCGATGCCCGGTATGCCAGGAGATGCACGACTGTGAAGATGATGCGGCGGACTGCTGCGCCGAGGACGAAGGAAATGATGACTTGGCAAGCATCGCGCGCGCCCGTTGCCCGTCTTGCAGCACGCAATACGAGACATACGAAAGCGCCGTGGACTGCTGCATGTGGCTGACCCACAGCCCTGCTGAGCGATGGGAGCTTGCGCGGCAGTTGAAGGCATATGGCTACCTGCTGGAGAGCGCTCTGGCCAACGTGGTCGTTGAGCAAGATGGAGTGTTGCTGTGAGCCGAAGCCAGAAGCCACGCAAGCCGTACCGCCCGAGATGGAACCTTGGCGGCGTCAAGATCCGATCGGAGCCGTGGAGGGTAGCCGCTGTGTTCGACCCGCTGGAGGCGATCCTCGACGGCCTGGAACGCGACGGCGAGGTGACGACGACCCGCGACGGTACGCCGATCTTCCGCGACATGAACGACGGCCACTACTACGAGACTGCTCCGGCGCTGGAAGGAATCATCGACGCATTCCATACCCACGCGCTGCGTCAGAACCGGCCGATGCCGCTGGAGCCGCTGCGAGTGCTCGCACGCAAGCTGCGCTATGCGATGCCGCTGGAGATGTCGGATATCAAGGCCGCTCGGGCCGCGGTGAGAGTTCTCCGGGCCGAGTCGATGGAAATGACGCTGCAGTACGCGAACGACCTGATCCGGACGACGCAGATTCGGATTGAGATGGATGAGAGGGAGGCGGCATGAGTGAACCGACCATTCGTGAGCGCGTCATCACCGCACTGCTCGATGGCCAGCACATCGTCGCGGCGCAATTCGCCCGCGAGATCGGCAGCAGCGCCAACAGGGTCACGCGAAACCTGCGACTACTCGGCAACATGGTGCGCCGGGTCGAGCGATTCGAGGGACGCGGAAAACACTGCTGCGAGTACTCGGCAGCCAACGTCGAGGCCCTGCGCGCCGAACTCGAGCGCGACGTCTATGCACGCGAGGGATGCAGCCGGCCGCGCCTGCGCTTCGACGAGCTGCTGGAGGCCTGGGGAATCGCGACGCGACCGGTTCGCATCAAGCTGCCGCGGTTCCGGCATCGGCTGCTGGATCATGACGACGAGCTGGCGGGCGCATGATTGCCTGGGTGCAATGCGTGATGGAGGTCGACAGATGACTACCAAAAACCGAATCCGAGACACGGACCCTGACGAATTTGAAGAGCCGGAGGCCGAGTATCACGACGAAAGCAAGCCGTGCCGGCATGGGGTATCGCCCGCATGGGACTGCGATTGGTGCGCGGAAGACCAAGAAGAATGACCGAAGCGGCAGCACGCATCATCGAATTGACCCGCAAGCATTGGAATCTGGAGAAGGCACATGAAGAAGCGCCTCGATGAATGGCTCAAGAGCCAATTTGATCCGCCGCCCGCCATCCGCACCGCGCGGCTCTGGATTAAGGAAGGCAAGATCTACCCACCGCCGGTGAAGGTCGGCCGCGCCTATTATGTCGAGCAGAATGCCGTCTTTCAGGACGGCATCGCCCGGCCCTCCCTCGCACAACGCATTCCCCATTGAGCCATGGCAGCCCGCCCCCGAATTCGCAAGCGCGCCCACTTCCCGCCGAACCTCCACGAGCCGCGCCCGGGCTACTTCACCTGGCGCGATCCGCGTGATGGAAAGACGCACATCATCGGCCGGGTTCCCTTGGCGCAGGCTATCCACGAGGCAAATGAGGCGAATGTCATTGCCACCTCCGGACAACTGCAGCGCTCGCTGTCAGAACGCGTCGCGGGCGGTAGCCACACCGTCGCCGAGTTGCTCGACCGGTTGCCGCTCGACCACTACAAAAAGACAAGCCTCGCGAACATCCGCTCGTTGGATCGTGCGATCAAGGATGCAATCGGCCATATCGAATGCTCGGCGCTCACCACAAAGCATGTCGCCGACATGCTCGAGGCGATCAAGGAACGCGGCGCGGTGCGCATGTCCCAGTCGGTTCGTTCGCGAATCACGGTCGCTTGCCGCAAGGGCGTGTCGCTGGGATGGATGCCAACCAATCCCGCTGAAATCACCGAGAAGGTACGGGTGAAGGTCCAGCGCCGTCGCCTGACGCTGCCCGACTTCAAAGCGATACTGGAGAAGGCGCCAGCGGTCTCGCCTTGGCTGGAGAACGCCATGCTGCTAGCGCTCGTGACGGGCCAGGATCGATCAACTATCGCGAATTGGCAGCGTTCCACGATTCAAGGCGATGTCATCATCGCGCACCGGCCTAAGACGGACGCTCGCATTGCAATCCCCCTCGCGCTGCGAATGGACGCCATTGGCATGAGCGTTGGGGATGTCATTGCGC
The DNA here is from genome assembly GCF_020418465.1 of Cupriavidus sp. DB3. NCBI lineage: Bacteria > Pseudomonadati > Pseudomonadota > Betaproteobacteria > Burkholderiales > Burkholderiaceae > Cupriavidus > Cupriavidus sp. DB3. The sequence continues at coordinate 381,353 of NZ_JAIZPL010000002.1, forward strand.
GATGCAAGGCGACGGGCGTCATCAGCCGCTACTTGGTGCATCACGTCAAAAGCTGGGGGCCGGCTAGACGTGGTGGGTCGGTGCGTCTGTCGAGCATTACATCGGCCTTCAACGAAGCGCGAGAACTTGCCGGCATTCGCGGCGACAACGCCCCGACCTTTCACGAGATCCGCAGTCTCTGCAAGCGCGTCTACATGGAACAGGGCGGCGTGGACACGAAGGCGTTGCTCGGGCACATGAGCGATGCAACTGCCGCGATCTACGCCAATACGCGCGGACTTGAGCCCATCCGAGTCCGCATTTCGGCGTAGTCGATTTTGAATGGATTTTGAACAGGTTTTGAACACCCCCCGCCACCATGCGGGTTTCCAGCCGGTGGCTACTGCTATTTCGATAACGATCAGAAGGTCAAGGCGCCATTCGATGCGCAACGGCTGATGGAACGGATCTCACCCGATCGGCATCGCGCAGAAAGCTAGTTGGTCGCCTCGTTGGTAGCCCACGGTGGTAGCCCGCGTTGGTGGCCCTCGTTGGTGGCCTTGTTATTGGCCTGGTTGTCTTCCTAATTCGCCGACTTGGCCAGCTTGCTGAAATCCCGATCCAGCCGGGCCAGCGATGCATCGATCCGGCCGCGCTTTTCCTTGATCCAGGCATCCTGCTGCGCCAGCGTCTGTTTTGCCGCCTTCAGCATCCGCTCCATCTCCGCAGGCTGCGGACCACCTACGGTGGCACGATGGCGAACGATCGCCACGGGATCGAGCGTGGCGCGGAATTCCGCTTCGCTCATCGGCAATTGCGCCGGCCCCTGGCCCTTGACCGCTTCCGCATAGATGCGCTGCGCCTGCGCATACGGGAATTCGCTGGGCCGGATATTGTTGGCCTTCGCATAGTCGACGATCTCCGATGCGAAGTGATGGCCCACGCGGAATGGCAGCTTGTATTTGCGCATCAGCACATCGGCCAGTTCCTGCGAGGCAGTCCAGTCGCTGTTCAGCTCCTCCAGCGCACGCTCGGGGCTGATCACCAGCGCGTTCAGGATCTTGTCCCAGCCCTGCAGCACGCGGATTGCGCTCTGCACCATTTCGCTGTTGGGCTTGACCTCCTTGGCGTCACCCATTCCCGGCGTGATGTTGTGCGCCTGAATCACCGGCCCCATCGCCAGCGTGACCGCGGTCGAGGCGTGCCGGCGCGTCGTGTTCAGCAGGCCGGGATTGCGCTTCTGCGGCATCGCGCTGGAGACATAGGTATTGCTGCCGCCCTCCTGCAACAGCATCCACGGACGCGATTGCGCATACTGCGTCATCACGTCTTCGATGAAGTTGCCCGCATGCAGCGCAATGCTGGTGACGATGGCGCCGACCTCGACCGGCTGTTCGGTCGAGGAAATCTGCGCGGCATCGTAGGCGTTGTCGACGATCGCCGAGAAGCCCAGATAGTCGGCCATGCGCGCGCGATTGAGCGGCCAGCTGGTGCCGTTCAATACGGTCGTTCCCATCGGCGAACGATCGATGCGCGCATAGGCCTCGCGAATCCGCTGTGCGTCGCGCTCCAGTCCCGCCGCATGGCCGAGCAGATAATGGCCCAGGCTGTTCGGCTGCGCCGCCACGCCGTTGGTGTAATTGGGCACGATGGTATTGGCGTGCTTCTCGGCCAGCGCTACCAGCGATCGGCTGGTCTTGTTCAGCTGGTCGGCCAGGCTCAGCAGATTGTCCCGCAGGATCGCGGCGCGGTAGGTCGCGTGCATGTCCTGGCTGGACCGCCCCGCATGCAGCAGGGTCACCTCGACGCCGGCCGCCTGGATCAACAGCGGCTCGAACGTGATCACCGTGGAGGGACGCTTGCCGCCCGGCCGATTGCCGTCTTCCAGCACCTTGACGAGGCCCGACGCGATACGCGGAGCGAGTTGCTTGTCCAATAGCCCTTCATCCGTATTGATCACGGTGGTGGCCTTGTTGATTTCGCCGAGCCAATAGAACTCGTCGCGATTGACTGCGGATTGGGAAAAGGCGGGAATGGCGTGGGCGGAAATCGCCAGGGCAAGAATGCCAATTCGGGTTTTCAACACGGCTGGTTCGCTTGTCTCGTTATTCGGTCATTGTCGGGCGACGCCGGTGCAAAAAAGGCGCCACGGGATTACAGCCGATTGCGGACGCAGGCGCAAGGCTATACATTCAGCAGACAATGACAGCGTCCCTTCCCACAAGAGGGCCCCATGCCGGCCCCTGCCGGCCATGACGAAACGTCGTGCCAAGAGCCCCGATTGGGTGCATCGCGCCGAACCGGCGCAGGGCATCGAGCGCATCGAGGCCTTCTTCATCGGCAACGCCTATGCAATGCACCGGCACGATACCTATGCCATCGGCCGTACGCCGGCCGGCGTGCAGTGCTTCCAGTATCGGCGCAGCGCCGTGGCAGCCGGCTTTGCGGACCAGAGCCACATGACGCGGCACTTCACCAAGGCTTACGGCATTCCGCCGGCCAGATGGCTGCGCATGGTCCAGTCGGCCAACGGCCGCTGATTCGGCTCGCACAATCGTTCAAGACGCCGCAGCCGCGTCCGCATTACGCTGCGCTCTCCCGCATTCACGGAGAGAACCCATGCAAGCCACCCAATCATCGGCCCCGGCTTCCCGCGGTCAGGGCGTCGCAATCGACCTGCTCTCCTTTATCTTGACATTCGGCGTTTCATGTAACACCATAAGTTCCATGAAACGCGATAGCAGACTGTCAGGCGTGCTCCACGTCCTGTTGCACATGGCCGAGCACGATGGCCCGGTCACTTCCGAGGTTCTCGCCAAGGCGATGGAAACCAATCCCGTGGTCATCCGCCGCGTGATGGCCGGCCTGCGCGAGCAGGGCTATGTGCGCTCGGAAAAGGGCCATGGCGGCGGCTGGACGCTCGCCTGCGACCTGTCCAGGGTCACGCTGCGCGACGTCTATACCGCGCTTGGCTGTCCGTCGCTTCTGGCGATCGGCAACCGGACCGAATCACCCGGTTGCCTGGTCGAGCAAGCCGTCAATGCCGCGCTCGACCAGGCCTTCAACGACGCGGAAGCGCTGTTGCTGGCGCGGCTGGGCGAGGTCACGCTGGCGATGCTGAGCGCCGATTTCCACAAACGGATGGTCGCCCGCGGCGGCCGCCACGATCTGGAGCACGTCCATGCGGTATGACGCCATCGTCATCGGCGGCAGTTTCGCCGGCCTGTCGGCAGCCACCTATATCGCGCGGGCAAGGCGCTCGGTCTGCATCATCGATGCGGGCGCCCCGCGCAATCGCTTTGCCACGCATTCGCACGGCTTCCTGGCCCAGGACGGCAGCAATCCCGCCGCCATGCTCGCGACCGCGCGACAGCAGGTGGCGGCGTATCCCACGACCACGTTTATCGAAGGTCGAGCCATCCGCGCGTCAGGAGAACTGGGGGCCTTCTCGGTGCGCCTCGAGAACGGCGAGGCGGTGGAAGGCGCCAGGCTGGTGCTCGCGTACGGCATCTCCGACGAACTGCCCGACCTGCCGGGACTGAAGGAACGCTGGGGCAAGTCGGTGATTCATTGCCCGTACTGCCATGGCTTCGAATTCAGCGACCAACGCCTGGGCGTGCTAAGCATGTCGCCGATGTCGGTCCATCAGGCCATGCTGATCGCCGAATGGGGACCGACCACGCTCTATTTGAATGGGGAGCCGGCCGCCGACGAAACCGCACTCGCGGAGCTGGAAAAGCGTGGTGTCGCGATCGAAGCGGCGCCGATCAAGGCGCTGCACGGCGAGGGCACGGCGCTATCGGCAATCGAGTTTGCCGATGGCCGAACCACCGCGGTCGACGCGCTCTATCTCGCCGTTCGCAGCCGCCAGAACAGCGACATGGCACAGCAGCTGGGCTGCGAAATGGAAGACATGCCGTTCGGTTCGATCATCCGTACCGATGCGCAGAAGAACACCACGGTACCGGGCGTCTACGCCGCGGGCGATATCGCCCGCGGCATGCAGAGCGCGACGTTCGCCAGTGCCGATGGCGTGATGGCGGGCGTGGCCGCGCATCAGTCGCTGGTGTTTGGGGCGCGATAAGGCGATTGGCGAACTTCGGGGCCGCGAGGCGCGCTAGCACCCGCCGTAGTTCTTGCGACCGCTAGCGGTAATCGTATAGGTGCCGCCGCGCGGCCCGCGATAGCAGGTAGGGCCGGTGGACGAACCTTGGCGGGCCATGAAGGCATTGGCCGATGGGTGGGTCCTGGCGCCAGGTGCCGGCACCGCGCGGACGCCGGTATGTCCGCTTCCTCTGTGGCAGTGGTACTCGCCAGTTTTCCGGTTCGTGTGACAACCCTCGGCGTTCAGTCCGCCCCCATGGGCACTCGCCGCCCCCGTGAACAAAAAGAAAATGGCTCCTGCCCCCCACTGCAGGATCGTCGCCCCAACATCGCGTCCACCGATGTGAAGCTCCGAAACAGCGCTGAATACACGCATGCGACCCTCCCGTTCTAATCGTTATCGTCCTGACGTGGCGCGATGCCAACACGAAGACGTACGATTGTCGGAGGCGGGCTCGAATCTCGCCATACCGCCGAAGGGGGAAACACCTCAGGGCAGCGACAGGCCGCGAGCCAGAACGCTACGGTCGCTTTCGAAGCCGAGCAAGCACGATCAATCGCCGGACTTCTCCGGCGGCACCGCCTTCCCCAGCAATTTGCCAAGCAGGCCCGTCTTGGCCGCTGCCGCGCCGCGGCGCTCGGTCTTCGGAGCCGGGCCGCCGCGCTTGGCGCCGGCCTGTTTCATGCTGTTGGCGATCTTCAGGCCTTTGTTCTTTTCGAGGTCGGTTTTCTTCACGGGATCATCTCGGTAGTCGAGGCCGGCATTGTACGCAGGTGAACGGACGATGTCCGAGCCGGCACCTTGGCAGGCGGCCGGTCCTCGCGGTCTCGCCGCAGAGGCAACCTCCTTTCATGTCTCGCTCGTGTCGTCGCCGGCGCGCCCACACTCTACCCCGTCACCCAGAACGCCTCGTCATACTCCACCGTCCCCGCCGGCCACTCGCCTTCGAAGCGCACCGCCTGGAAATATTCCGGCGGGACATCGGGCAATACGAGGTCCGCACGGCAAACGAAGCCGAAGCGGCTGTAATAGGCGGGCTCTCCAAGCACCACGCAGCCTCGCGCGCCGCGCCGGCGCAGCGCGTCCAGTGCTGCGTTCATCAGCAGCGTACCAGCACCTTTCGACTGCCAGGCGGGCAGTACAGCGATCGGACCAAGGCCATACCAGCCTTCGCTGCCATCGGAAATCGCGACCGGGGACACCGCCACATGACCGACGATGCGGCCGCCGAGCTGGTCGGCGTCCGTGGCCACCAGTGAAATCGACAGCTGCCCTCGCGCGCGCAATGCATTGACGATCAGCGGTTCGGTACCGCTGGCATGCGTCGCGCTGCGGAAGGCTTCGGCGACGACCGACTCGATCACCGGAATATCGGCGGGGACTTCGTCACGGATCTGGATTGGCATAGTCGGTCCTCTACAAGGAGGTGGGATGGCGATGCTGGCACCGGATCATCGCCCACGGATCACGACGCGCGGTGCAGCGTCTCTTCCGGCCGAAGCCACTGGTACAGCAATGCATGCAACTGCGCAGGCTCCACCGGCTTGCGCAGCACCACATAGCCCTCGCGTTCGGCCTGCAGCAGGGCGGGCGAATCGAATTCGCCGCTGACCATCGCGCCGCTGGCGCCGGGACAGCGCTCCAGCAGCTCCTTCAGCACCTCGAAGCCGCTCTCGCCGGATCGCAGGCGCTGGTCGCATAGGATCACCTGCGGACGCAGGCCGGCATGGAGCAGCGCGATCGCTTCCGTCGCCGAGGCCGCGCAGTGTGCATCGACATGCCATGCCTGCATCAGGCTCCCCCACGCCCTGACGACGACCGGATCGTCCTCGACGATCAGACAGCAACCGCTCAGCGGCGGCAGCGCGCTCGTCGGGCGGGCCTGGGACTCGGCCGCCATCGCGTGCACATGGGCCTGCCCGGGGTCAGCGGCCGGAAAGCGCAGCCAGAATCGCGAGCCGCGACGTTCGACGGAGTCCAGCCCGTAGGCGGCACCCATCATGGTCGCGCAGCGGGCAACCACGGCGAGACCGAGGCCATGACCGGCGCTATCGATGCGCCAGGCGTATTCGTTGCGATAGTACGGTGAATAGATCCGGCTCTTGTCCTCGTTGGCCACGCCGATGCCGGTATCCCAGACTTCCAGCAGCCAGTCCGCTTCGCGGCGCCGCGCCGACAGCAGCACGCCGCCACGCTGCGTGTACCGCAGCGCGTTGTGGACCAGGTTGACCAGCGACTGGCGCAGCAGCGAAGCATCCGCCAGCACCGCGGCGGCCTGCTTCGGCACCCGCACGCGCAGATCGAGATGGCGGCTATGCGCTTCCTCGCGGAACAGCGCGGCGACTTCCTCCATGATGGGTGCGAGCGCCACCGGTGCGCTGCGCGGCATCGCCATGCCCTGCTCGATCTTCGACAGGTCAAGCAGCGAGTTGAACATCAGATGAACGGATCGGACGCTGCGCCGCAGGTCCTCCAGCGGCGGATTCAGCGCCGGATCGCGATTGCGCTGTGCGATCGCTTCGATCAGGAACCCCATCGCATGAACGGGCTGGCGCAGGTCGTGGCTGGCGGTGGTCAGGAACAGGTTCTTGGCGCGCAGCGCATCCTCGGCCGCCTCCTTGGCGAGCCGATAGCTCTCCGCAAGCCGGATGCCGTCGTCCTCGAGCTGCACCTGCTGGCGGAAGAATTGATTGGCGATCAACGCGTGCCGATAGATCGCCACCGCGTACAGCAGCGTCAACGGCAGCACCACCTGCCAGTGATGGGGGAAACTCCATGGCACGTTGACCGTCACCACACCCCAGCACGCAAAGAAGAACCGCTGGAAGGCGCCCAGTATCGGCGTCTGGTGCGTGGCGTTGGCCGCAAGAATGGCCGCGAGGCTGATATGCAGCAGCAGCGCAAAGTCGAACGTCACCTGGCCCGCGGTCAAGACCGTTGCCATCGACAGGCACAGGCCGTGGACCAGCGCGATGCGCCGAACCACCGGCAGCCAGCGCTCGGCCATCGCCGCGTCGTCGGACTGCGCGCGCTCGCGCCGATAGTGGCGGCGCTCCAGCCGCATCCAGCCGGCGGCGAGGCAGTAGGCGAGCGTCCACACCAGCAGCGAACGGGCATCCCTGCCCGTGACATGAAGCCAGACGACGAACGGCAGGCCGACGAAGGGAATCGCGTTGACGCTGAAGACGAGGCGCTCGAACGTCATGTCGACCAGGCGCGCGCGGGCACGCGGGCTGACGCTCGATTCGGCGGCGGCGGCACGCAGGCCCAGCCGTTGCGAGATCGACCCGCTCACGGTTCGAGCCGGCGTCCGTGCAGCAGCGTGATGGCCTCGACGCGATTGCTGACGCCCAGCTTGCCGAGAATGGCCGTCACGTGTTCCTTGGTGGTCTGCTCGGAAATCGCCAGTTCCTTGGCAATCTGCTTGTTGGGCAGGCCGCGCAGCATCAATGCAAGCACCTGACCCTGCCGATCGGTCAGGCCGAGATCGCGCGGGCTCAGCGGCAGCTCGCGGCGCAGGGCCGGTGTCAGTTCCGCCGCGGGCACGGCCGGGAACCAGGTGCCGCCCTGGCGCAGCGTGGCCACCGCCTGGGCGAACGTCTCCGGCGGCTCGCTCTTGCGCAGAAAGCCGTGCGCGCCCGCCTCCATGGCCTTGATCTGTACGCGCGCGTCTTCATCGCCGCTCATCACGAGCAGGCGGCACGATGGCAGCTTTGCCGCAGCCTCGCGCAGCAGCGCCAGGGCGGTGCCGCCGGGCAGCCAGAAATCGACCACCAGCAGGCTGGGCGGACCGTCGCTATCGATCCGTTGAAAGCACTCCTGCGCATTCGCGGCATAGTGCGCCACCGCGTAGTCGCAATGCGTTGTCAGATATCCCGCAATACCGCGCGCCACCAGCGGATGGTCGTCGACGACGATGGCATACGACTGGCGCGCCGGGGCCATGCCCGACGCAATTCGACTCTTCACCAAGCTTTGGCTCCTGACCCCTGCCGAAATAAAGCTTATTTTTTGCGCCAGTGTAATTGATTTCGCACAACGGAATTCGCGTGGCGCCGCGTTACCCCTACTACGGTAGGTGTTCGAAATATAATTAATCGTCAATGAGCTGACAGAAACGCAGGGAATTACCGAACGGGTCGGCCACCTGCATTTCCTTGCCCCAGTCCATCGTTTCGACGCCGGGGCGCGCATATCGGTACGGCTTCGCCGCCAATTCCCGATGCAGCGCTTCGATGTCATCGACCCGCAGGAATATTGCCGTTCCGGGCGTGCCATCGCCGTGATGCTCGCTCAGATGCAGCAGCAATTCAGAGCGCGATATCTGCATGTACAGCGGCAGGCTTTCCTCGAAGCGATGCTCCCAGTCGACGGAAAATCCAAGGAAATCGAGATAGAACTCCCTGGCCTTGTCCACCGAGAAGATACGCAGAATTGGAATGGCGGGAGAGAGCTTCATCGGATTGGTTCATTCAATGCAATGACACAAGGATAACCAATGCGCGTCCAAATCCGTAAGTTCCAACATTAATGCAATTACCCTCGGACCGTTGGTGAATCGCTGGCGAATCGCTGGTAAACCGGCTCACGGAGCGGCGGCGTTGGGCCCTGATTCGAGCAGGAAGGCGAGCGCCTGCCCCCACCACTGTGCATCGACGCGGTCGAACCAGTCGTTGTGGTCGGCACCCGGCACCACGCGCAATTGCCGCCGCATGCCGAGCGCGTCGTGCAGTGCGCGGCCGAAGCGTGCCGGCACGATGCGATCGCGTTCGGCCACCACTACCAATACCGGGCGATCGAATGCGACCAGATTGGCGACGCTGTCATAGCGGTCGCGCAACAGCCAGGAGGTCGGCAGCCATGCGTAGTGATGGGCGGCGATATGGGCCAGCCGATCCCACGGGGTGATCAGCATCAGGCCGGCGATCCGGTCGCGTTGCCGCGCGGCGGCTGCGGCCACCACGCCGGCGCCGAGCGATTCGCCGATCAGCAGCAGCGGCGCGCCGAAGCGCGCATGGGCCAGTTCGATGGTGCGCTGCGCATCGGCGACGAAGCTGGCCTCGCCTACCTCGCCATCGCGCGGCCCATAGCCCGGATATTCGGCCAGGATGACCCGCACGCCGTGCTGCACCAGCGCGTCCGCATAGACCTTGCGGTGGCCGGCATGGCCCGCGTTGCCATGGAACACGATCGCGGTGGCACGCGCCGGCCCGCTGGGCTCGGCGAGCAGGCCCATGAAGTCGTCTTCACCGGGCCAGGGGCGCAATTCGTCGGAAATCAGCGCGGCCAGCGGTGCCTTGCTCGGGAAGTACAGGAAGTGGTCCTGCAATGCCGCCAACGTTGCCGTCGGCGCCATGCCGGCGAAACAAACCATGCCGAGCGCGATGCTGGCGATGCGGGCAGCAAGGGGAAAACGGTGTCGGACTGCGGTCGGCATGCTTTCCTCCCGATGGCCGCTGGCGGAACCGCCACGATCTGAATATTAGGCAACGCGAATTGCCGGGCGGCGGCAGGAATCGCCATGTTGCGTCGCGCCATGGGGGAGACCATGCGCGGGCCGCGGCAACGGGTGCCCTACACGGTGTAACACGTCATTGACGTGGCATTGAGCCGCATGGGCGAAAGGCGACGCCTTCAGGCCCATTCCCGCGCCAGCCAGGCCAGAAACGCCCGCACCGGCGGATGCCGCTCGCGCCCCGGCACGCACAGCGCGGTATAGGCGGCGCCGGCTACCGTGATATCGGGCCGATACGGCAGCAGCAGCCCATTGCGCACGCTGTCGGACACCATGATGGAGCTGGCGAGCACCAGCCCCTGTCCCGCGACGGCGGCCTGCAGCGCATAGCTCTCCTCGTCGTAGGCGCGCATCGTGGCGCCTTCCTGCAGCCAACGCACGCCGGCCGCATCGCACCACGCCTGCCAGCCATCGTCGTACAGCGTCGAATCGGTCCATCGCACCGTGATCAGTTCGGGCGTCTCCTGGCCGGCAGTTGCGATCCGCGCCGGCGATCCGTAAACGCCGAACGTTTCGCCGAGGCGGCATGCGTTCAGCAGCGAGGGCCAGGCGCTGGTGCCATAGCGGATCGCCACATCGATGCGCGCGTCCTGGTGCAGGTCGACCGGCGCGCCATCGCTGTCGATCCGCACGTGCACATCGGGATGCGCCTGATAGAAGCGCCCCAGCCGCGGCACCAGCCACAGCGCGGCGAACGACATGGTGGTGGTCACCGTCAGCGACCCCGCCGCCGGCTGCGGAAGCAGCTCGTCGATGGCTTGGGCCACATCGAGCAGCGCGCCATGCATCCGAAGGAACAGCCGCTCGCCTTCGACCGTCAGCGCCACGCCGCGCGGCAGGCGCGTGAACAGTGCCACGCCAAGGCAGGACTCGAGCCCGCGCACCTGATGCGAGACGGCGGCCGGCGTCACCGACAGCTCGGCCGCCGCGGCCTTGAAGCTCAGATGCCGCGCGGCGGATTCGAATACCCGCAGGGCGGCGATCGGCAAGGAAGCGAACATGCATTGCGCTCCAAAAAAATGCGCAGGAAACCCAGAGATGAACCGAATTTGTTCGACGCAAGAATTGCTCGTTTGTCGCGCCGCAGCCGCCATCCTACAGTCGCCGTGTCCCTACCACGCAATGCAAGGAACATGATGACGGATACGACTTTCTACCAAACTCTTCCTTCCGGGCCGGTATTGATCCTGGTGGGCAGCCCTCGGCGCGACGGCAATTCGGCGGCGATGGCGCACGCGGTGCAGCGCGGCGTCGAGCGAGCGGGCCACCCGGTCAAATTGCGCTTTCTCGACGACCATATCGGCGGGCTGCTGCGCGACTGCCGCCAATGCCGGCGCGCCGACGGCAGCTGCGGCATCGACGACGGCTATCGCGACCTATTGCTGCAGGACTTTCTGCCCGCGGCCGGCGTGGTGTTCTGCTCGCCGATCTATTGGTATGGCCTGTCGGCGCAGACCAAGGCCTTCTTCGACCGGATGTTCTGCTATTACGCCGCCTCGCATCCGGATTCGGCCACCGTGGTGCCGAAGCTGGCCCGCAAGCGCCTCGGCCTGGTACTGGCGTCCGAGGAAAGCTATGCCGGCGCGGCGCTCGGCATCGTTCATCAATTGCAGGAGTATGCCCGCTATACCGATTCGCAATTGGCAGGCGTGGTGCGGGGTACCGGCAATCGCCGCGGCGAGGTGGTACGCGATCCGACCGATGCGATCGCGCAGGCCGAGCGACTCGGCGCCGAGCTGTTTGCGCGGACCTACAGCGACTATCGTTTCGATACGCCGCGCGATACGCGGGTCTGGCCGCTGGATCGGGCGGCATGATGGCCGCGGGAATCGCACCAACATCGCACCAACATCGCACCGACATCGCACCGACATCGCACCGACACCGAAGGACATGGCGAGGCATGGCCGGCGCAATCGCGATCGTGAATGCATGCGCTGCATGGCGGCCATGTCGCCGAGCAGCGATCGGGCAAAAAAATACCCGCAGCCGGGAGGTGCGGGTACTTCAAAGTGGTATGAGCGAGTCGCGGTTCCGCTCAGGACGCATCCTCGCATCACGCGCCAGCCACGCCAATAATCCATCCGGACTAGGCAACCCGGATCGGCAGGCATGGACAAGCGGTCGGGAATCGATTCCAATCCACCACTGGCAAGGGCCGCCGGCCGCCATCCGCGCGCCTTCACCCTGCCATGCGATACCCCGACCGCAAGGTTCTAGCGGCCCGCCACGCCGATGACCGGCCCTTATCGACCGCCATGCCCGATGCCTGCCTGCTGCTGATCGACGACCATACGCTGTTCCGCACCGGCCTGCGGCTGCTGCTGGCCGACAGCGCCAGCGTGTCCGCGATCGTCGAGGCCGGCACGGTGATGGAGGCGGTGCAGGACCATGCCGGAGCCGCGGTCGATATCATCCTGCTCGATATCCAGTTGCCGGGCCTGAACGGCATCGAGGGCGTGCGCGTGCTGCGCCGGCATTTTCCCGCGGCGCGCATCCTGATCGTCTCGGGTACCTCGGGCCCGGACGCGATTCCCCCCGACGTGCGGAAGGACGTGGCCGGCTTCCTGCCCAAATCGGCGGACGCCACGCGCATCGAGAAGGCGATCGCGCGCTGCCTGCAGGGCGGCAGCTACTTCTGCCATGCGGATGACGCCATCGCGCCGGACCCGTCCGCCACGGATGCGGCCCGCTACCGTCCCAGCCAGCTGACACCGCGCCAGCTCGAGGTGCTGAGCCAACTGGCGCTGGGCCGTTCCAACAAGATCATCGCGCACCATCTCGGCCTGTCGGAGAACACGGTGCGGGTGCATGTCGCCGCCATCCTCGATCACCTTGGCGTGGTCAGCCGCGTCGAGGCCATCATCGAGGCGCAGCGGCGTGGCCTGATCCAGGCCGCGCGGTGAAGCGCGCCAGCGGCCGCTGGCGGCTGCCCTTGCTGCCGCGCTTCGACGAGGGACGGCTGCTGGCCGCCCAGATGGATCTGCTGGACCAGAGCTTCAGCGTCGCGATGATCGGCTGCGCGCTGGCATCCTGGTTCCTGACGGCCGGGCTGGTGCTGTCCGGCGATCGCCCGCTGGCGTTGCCGTGGGCCATCGCGATGACGCTGGCCTGCGCCTACGGCCTGGTCGGCCGGCAGCGGATGCCGGAACGCACCACCGAGGCCGCAGCGCCTTGCTACGCGCGCTGGATGACGATGCTGCTGACCTGCATCGGCTCGCTGTGGGGAGTGATCGCGCTGCTCTATCTCGATGTCCGCGAGCCGCCGATCGTCATTTCGGTGCTGTCGCTGATCGCGGGCATGAGCGCCGCGGCGCTGGCCGTGTTCTCGGCCTGCCTGCCGGTCGCCGTCGGCTTTTTCGTGCCGGCGATCCTGCCGGTATGGATCAGCTTCCTGGCCACCGGCGACCCCGACTATCTGCCGATGTTCCTGGCGACGCCGCTCTATCTGATCGTGCTGATCGTGTTCGCGCGCAACTACGCCCGCGTGGCGCGGCATTCGATCGCGCTGCGCTTCGAGAATATCGAACTGATCGGGCAGCTGCGCGAGCAGACGGCGCGCGCGGAGTCCGCCCAGCGCGCGGCCGAGCAGGCGAGCCGCGCGAAATCGGTGTTCCTGGCATCGGCCAGCCACGACCTGCGCCAGCCGCTGCATGCGCTCGGCCTGTTTCTGGTCTCGCTGAGCCGCACCTCGATGGATGACAAGCAGCGCCAGCTGCTGACGCATATCGAGGCGGCCTCGGACGCCGCGCGGGAAATGCTGAACACCTTGCTGGACTTCTCCAAGCTCGAAGCCGGCGTGGTGCAGGCACGGCCGATGGCGTTTCGCCTGCAGCCGCTGCTCTACCGGCTCGAGAACGAGTTCGCGCCGCTGGCGGAAGCACGCGGGCTGGTCTACCGGACGCGCGAGACGACCTGCGCGGTGTTCGCCGATCCGGCGCTGGTCGAGCTGGTGCTGCGCAATCTGATCGCCAATGCAATCCGCTATACCGAGCGCGGCGGCGTGCTGGTGGGCTGCCGCCGGCGCGGCGAGCATGCGGTGCTCGAGGTATGGGACACGGGGATCGGCATCCCGGCGTCGCAGCACGCGGCGATCTTCCAGGAGTTCCATCAGCTCGGCAATCCCGAGCGCGATCAGCGCAAGGGCCTGGGACTCGGGTTGTCGATCGCCAGCGGCCTCGCGCGAACGATGTCCACCGATGTCACGCTCGCCTCGACGCCACAGCGCGGCTCGGTGTTCCGCATGGCGCTGCCCTGGGTCTGGCTGCCGCCGGCCGGCATGGAGGCGCTGGTACATCGGCTGCCGAGCGATGCGCCGATGCAGCTGGAACCGCTGCCGGGCGTGCGGGCGCTGGTCATCGACGACGATCCGCATATCCGGCTGGCGATGACCGAGCTGCTGTCGGGCTGGCAATGCAACTGCCGGGCGGCGGAGTCCGAGCGCGACGCGCTGGCCTGCCTGCCGGCGTTCCGGCCCAACCTGATCGTGGCGGATTATCGGCTGCGCGGAAACCGGGACGGCCTGCAGGCGATGGCGGCACTGCGCAAGCAGCTGGGAGAGGCGGTACCGGCGATCGTCATCACCGGCGATACCGCGGCGGACCGGCTGCGCAGCGTGCATGCGAGCGGCACCGTGCTGCTGCACAAGCCCGTGGTCGCCGCGGAACTGCATGCGGCGATCGTGGGGCTGGTCCCGCCGCTCGCGGCCCAAGCACGCACGGTGCGCCCCGGCGAGGGAACGGACGGACCTGACGAACCGGGCGAGACCAAGCAGCCGGATCGACCCGGTAAACCGGACGCGCCGGCGCCATAACTTTTTCGGATAAATCAATCCGATCTATTAATTGGACTTTGGTCCGCGGCTTGCCAACACTGAATCGACACTGCACCGGGTCGATCCCGTGAGGAGCCATCATGCCGTCGCCTTTGCCGCCAACGAGTTCGCTGCCCTCGCCGAATTCGCCGATCTGGCCCAATTCGTCCTCGCTGCCGCAGCATGACCTGCTGATCGGCGCCGAGCGTGTCGCGCCGATCTCGGGCGCCTATTCGACCGATATCAATCCCGCCACCGAGGGACCGATCGCGCTGGTCGCGCAGGGCGGCCCGGCCGAGGTCGACCTCGCGGTGCAGACCGCGCGCCGCGCGCTGAAGGGCTGGAGCCGCATGCGCGCCGCGGAACGCGGCCGCATCCTGCAGCGCTTTGCCGACCTGCTCGAGGCGCATCGGGACGAGCTGGTCGCGCTGGAGAGCCTCGACGCCGGCAAGCCGCTGGCCGCGGTACGCCGGCAGGACCTGCCGGCGGTGATCGACACCGTGCGCTACTACGCGGGCTGGGCCGACAAGATCCACGGCGACGTGATACCGGCCCGCCCCGACGCGCTGACCTATACCGTGCGCGAGCCGGTCGGCGTGGTGGCCGCGATCGTGCCGTGGAATTTCCCGCTGATGATCGGCATGTGGAAGATCGCGCCGGCGCTGGCATGCGGCTGCACCGTGATCGTCAAACCCGCGGAAATCACGCCACTGTCGGCGCTGCGCGTCGGCGAACTCGCGCTCGAAGCCGGCCTGCCGCCGGGCGTGCTCAATATCGTCACCGGCAAGGGCAGCGTGGTCGGCGATGCGCTGGTCGGCCATCCCGGCGTCGACAAGGTGACCTTCACCGGCTCGCCGGGCGTGGGCCGCGGCATCATGCAGGGCGCGGCCGGCAACTTCAAGCGCGTCACGCTCGAGCTCGGCGGCAAATCGGCCAACCTGATCTTTGCCGACGCGGATCTCGACGCGGCGGTACGGGCCGCGGCATCGGGCATCTTCTTCAATGCCGGCCAGGTCTGCTCCGCGGGATCGCGCATCCTCGCGCAACGCGCCATCTACGACGAGGTGGTCGAGCGGCTCGCGGCACGGGCCAACGCGATCCGCGTCGGCGATCCGGCGTTGCCCGAGACGACGATGGGGCCGCTGGTATCCAACGCGCAGCTGAAGACGGTGCTCGACTATATCGAGATCGGCAAGCAGGAAGGGGCATCAGTGGTGGCCGGCGGCATGCGGGTTGGCGAGCGCGGCTACTTCGTTGCACCCACGGTATTCGCCAACGTCGCGCACGCGATGCGCATCTCGCAGGAGGAGATCTTCGGCCCGGTGGCCGCAGTGATTCCCTTCGACGACGAGGCCGATGCGATCCGCATCGCCAACGGCACCGCGTTCAGCCTGGCGGCCGGGGTCTGGAGCGCGGACATGGGGCGCGTGCATCGCGTCGCCGGCGAATTGAAGGCGGGCACGGTATGGATCAATACCTACGGCTATACCGATGTCCGGCTGCCCTGGGGCGGTGCCGGCGATTCGGGGCTGGGCCGCGAACATGGCGACGCGGCGCTGCAGAACTTCACCGAACCGAAGACGGTGTGGCTGTCGCTGCGATAGCCGATCGCCGAATCCGGTCGTCGCATTCGGTGGCCGCATTCGGTGGCCGCATTCGCGGGCCGCATCCGGTCGCCGCAGACGATCGCCGCGGACGATCACCCCGTCAGAACTTCGGAATCCGCAGCGTCTTGCTGATCATCAGCGAGCCCGACAGCACGAACAGCAGCACGAGCGGATGCAGTACCGCCGGGCCGAGCGTCCAGGCGCCGCCGAACAGCGCATCGCCGATGCGGCCCTGCCAGGCGCACAGCGCCAGCACGCCGGTCAGCACCACGCTGGTCGGGATCGGCGTGCCCTCGAAATAGGACACCTTGCCGCTGGCGCCGGACAGCGATTCGGCCGTGACGTTGAAGCGCGCGAGCCGGCTGACGCCGCAGCAAACGAAATAGATCAGCGCGAGCAGATCCCAGCCGCCGCGCATGCCGGCGGCAAAGGCCAGCGTCGCGGGACCGACGCCGAACGAGATGATGTCGGCCAGCGAATCGAGCTCGCGGCCCAGCGCCGAATGCGCGTGGCGCCAGCGCGCGACGCGGCCGTCGATCACGTCGAAGAAGAAGGCGGCGGGCGCGAAGGCCGCCGCGATCAGGAAGTGCCGCAGCGACTGGCTGTCGATGTAGAACATCGCGAAGAACACCGATGCCATGCCGCAGGCCGCATTGGCCAGCGTAAAGACGTCGGCCAGCGCCAGTTCGCGGATCATCGAGAAATGCCGCGGCCGTGCGGATGGATCGGCCGATGATCGGGTCGGATCGTTCGATTCAGGCATGTCTGGCTCCTCGCGTGGTCGGTCTTCGAGAGTCCCCCTGGGCCCTCTCGTCCCCTCGTTCCGCTTGTTCCCCTGGCGATCCCCCTGTCCGCCCCGATGCCCGGGCCGTGCCGGCATCAGGCGCCCGTCATCGCGGCGTGCCGCGCCGGCGGGCCAGGCTCGCGGCCAGATAGGCGACGATCGCCACGTTGGCGACGGCCACGCCGATGTGTATCCAGGTCGGATGCCGCGCCGCTTCGTAAAGTTCCACCGGAATATAGATCGCACCGGACCAGACGCCCAGCCACTGGGCCCAGGCGCGTTCGTGCCACAGGCCATAGGCCTCGGCGAATCGCATCGCGGCATAGATCGCGGCCGACGCGCCGATGGCCCACAGGCGCGGATCGTCGGGATGCGCGGCCAGCGACAGGAAGATCGTCGGATAGCGGCTGCCGGGATTCAGGTGCAGGCGCGCGACGATGGCCTCGGCCAGCGCCTGCGCGTCGCGATGCAGCAGCGCCGCCAGGCCGATGCCGGCCAGCACCACCAGCGCGCCCTTGGTCGCCTCCAGCAGCGCGATGCCTTTCAGCCCGAGGGTGCCTTGCCTGCCTGCCATGGTTCAGCGCTCCGTGCGCATGGGACGCGGTCCGCCGCTCAGGAGAAGCTCAGGAGAACACGCGGTTCTTGTCGGACACCTGGTCATTGAGCGTCCAGAAGTCGTACAGCACGCCGATCAGGAAGAAGCCGCCGGTCACCAGATACAGCAGGCCGGTCAGCCATTTGCCCATATACATCCGATGCACGCCGAAGATGCCGAGGAAGGTCAGCAGAATCCAGGCGATATTGAAATCGACGCGGCCCGAGGTAAAGCGGCGGTCGGCATCCCGGTCCATGCCCGGAATCAGGAACAGGTCGATCAGCCAGCCGATGCCCAGCAGGCCGAGCGTCAGGAACCAGATCGTGCCGGTCACCGGTTTGCCATAGTAGAAGCGATGCGAGCCGGTAAAACCGAAGATCCAGAGCAAATAACCGATCAGCTTGCTGTGCGTGTCCTGAAGCATGTCCATCCTCATGTTGTCGTGCCGGAATGATGCCATAGGCATCTGTCGGACCCGCCGATTCGCCAATCGCATCGAAGAGGCTTCACATGCAAAAAAATCGGCGTTATACTTGCGCCCCTCGCGACGCAAAACACAGCGTCAATGCGAAACGGTTCCAGTCCCCTTCGTCTAGAGGCCTAGGACATCACCCTTTCACGGTGAGTACAGGGGTTCGAATCCCCTAGGGGACGCCAGCTTGACCGGATGCCATGCATCCGGACGCCGACTGGACCGATCGCTGCAATGCCGGCAACCATGCCAGCCATTGCAGCGGCACCAGCAGGCAAGCCGACAAGGAGTGGTAGTTCAGTCGGTTAGAATACCGGCCTGTCACGCCGGGGGTCGCGGGTTCGAGTCCCGTCCACTCCGCCAGCAAAAGCAGAAAACCCGCCAATCGCAAGATCGGCGGGTTTTTTGTTTTGGCGCGGCGTCTTCGCTGCTGACCGATAGGCGCATTGCATTGGTATCGGCCTCGTATCGGCCTGGTATTGGTCTGGTATTGGTCTGGTATTGGTCTGGTACAGGCCTGGTATTGGATTGGTATTCCGCCGGCCAGCTTCCACAATAGGAACCTCGATCCACCACTCCTGGATATGAGGTCGCCATGCATCTGGAAGGCTCCTGTCATTGCGGCGCGGTGCGTTTCAGCGTCGAGTCGTCTTCGTATTACCCCTTCATGCATTGCCATTGCTCGATCTGCCGCAAGACCGCGGGCTCCGGCGGCTATGCGATCAATCTCGGCGCGGACGCCAACACGCTGCGCGTACGCGGCAGCAAGCATCTGGGCATCTATCACGCCGTGATGCGCGAGCCCGGCAAGCGCGCGACCCGCTCGCCGGCGTCGCGGCATTTCTGCCTGCAATGCGGCAGCCCGCTGTGGCTGTGGGACCCGCGCTGGCCGGAACTGGTCCATCCCCATGCGTCGGCGATCGACACCCCGCTGCCGCGCCCGCCGGAGGTCGTCGAGGCGGCGCTGGACTATGCCGCGCCCTGGGTCGACGTGCCGCGCGGCAAGGGGCATGTCCATTGCCGCCAGTGGCCCGACGAATCGCTGGCGCAATGGCATGCCCGGCATGGCCTCGGCGACGGCAATGGCGAGCGCTGACGCCGTCGGACCACCGGCCGGCAAGGGCCGCATGCGGCCCGTCCTTCACACCGCTTCCGCATCGCATATAACTAGCTGAAGAGGGCGGCGCCGCTACGCGCCGCCCAAAAAAATTTTTGCCGGGCGGCTCTTGAAGGTCACACAGCAGCCCTTAATTTGGCGTCGGCCCGTCTTCTCTGGAACGGCACCCACGCCGCATCGGCCATCGCGGCCGTGCGGCTTCCGGACAGTCAACTTCGCTTGAAGAGGAGGTTTGCTGATGAAGATTGCCCAGATCGCCCCGCTTGCCGAGCGTTGCCCGCCCAAGCTCTACGGGGGCACCGAGCGCATCGTGTCCTATCTGACCGAAGAGCTTGTCCGCCAGGGTCATGACGTGACCCTGTTCGCCAGCGGCGACTCCAGGACCGCCGCCCGGCTGGTACGCGGCTCCGACATCGCGCTACGGCTCGATCCCAGGGTGAAAGACCCGATCCCCTATCACATCATGATGCTGGACGAGGTCCGCCGGCGTGCCGACGACTTCGACGTGCTGCACTTCCACATCGACCTGCTGCATTTCCCGCTGATCCGCGACATCGCCGAGCGCACCGTCACCACGCTGCATGGCCGGCTCGATCTGCCCGACCTGGTGCCCTTCTATCGCGCCTTCCCCGAATTTCCGCTGGTGTCGATCTCCGACGACCAGCGCCGCCCGATGCCGCCCGTCAACTGGGTCGGCACGGTGCACCATGGCCTGCCGCGCGACCTGCTGCCTTTCACCGCCGAGGCGAAGGGCGGCTATCTGGCCTTCCTCGGCCGCATCTCGCCCGAAAAGCGGCCCGATCGCGCCATCGAAATCGCCGCGCGCACCGGCATGCCGCTGAAGATCGCCGCCAAGATCGACAAGGCCGACCAGGCCTATTGGGACGAAGTCATCGCGCCGATGATCGCCGCGCATCCGAAGGTCAAGTTCATCGGCGAAATCAACGAGCATCAGAAAGCCGAATTCCTCGGCAACGCGCGCGCGCTGCTGTTCCCGATCGACTGGCCGGAGCCCTTCGGCCTGGTGATGATCGAGGCGATGGCCTGCGGCACGCCGGTGATCGCCTATCGCTGCGGCTCGGTGCCCGAAGTCATCGACGAGGGGGTGACCGGCTTTATCGTCGAGGACATCGAGCAGGCCGCGCAGGCGGTCGGACGCATCGACGAACTGGACCGCGGCAGGATCCGCGCGACCTTCGAGCAGCGCTTCACCGTGGAACGAATGGCGCAGCAGTATGTCGAGATCTATCGCAGCCTGGCCGATGTCAGCGCCGGTGCGCTGCTGCGCCGAGCCATGGGTGCAACGGTGGGCGGCGTGGCCGGCAGCGACCGTGTCGGCCTGCCCGCCCTCGCCTGAACCGCAAAGGATCGCGACGATGCCAACCGCCAGCACTGTTGCTGCCTCCCACGCGCCGGCGCCCACCGGGCCCGGCGGTACCCAGCTCGCCCAGTTCTTCATCCCGGCCGCCGCGTCGCTGCAGGAGCGCAGGCCGCGCACGCTCAAGCATGGCGACACCTTCGCGGTGTTCGACCACAACGGCGATGCGCTGTCCGGCCCCGGCAGTCCCGAGGGCATATTCCATCGGGACACCCGCCACCTGTCGCACCTGTTCCTGTCGATCGACGGCGCGCGGCCGATGCTGCTGTCGTCGACGCTGCGCGACGACAACGCGACGCTGACCTGCGACCTGACCAATCCCGATCTGTTCGACGGCGATGGCAAATTGATGATCGAACACGATCTGCTGCATCTGCGCCGCTCGCGCTTCCTGTGGAACGCGACCTGCTACGAACGGCTGATCATCCGCAACTTCGACGAGAAGCCGCGCCGCATCCAGCTCGAACTCGCGTTCGCGGCGGACTTCGCCGACCTGTTCGAGGTCCGCGGCTCGAAACGCGAGCGCCGCGGCGAACATCATCCGCCCCGCATCAGCAACAATCGGGTCATCCTCGGCTATACCGGGCTCGATCAGCAGAGCCGGCACACGGCGCTGCTGTTCGATCCGGCGCCGACCCGGCTGACCGGCAACTGCGCGCGCTTCACGCTCGATATCCAGCCGAAGGAGGCGCGCCTGCTGTTCGTCGAGATCCGCTGCGGTATCGGCGAGATTCCGCAGCAGACCCGCTGCGCCTTCTTCAGCGCGCTGCGCGACGCCCGGCGGGCGCTGCGCAACTCGGCCTCGCGCGCGGCCTCGATCGTGACCTCGAACGAGATCTTCAACGAGGCGGTCCGGCGCAGCGTGTCGGACCTGTACATGCTGATCACCGATACGCCGGAGGGTCCCTACCCTTATGCCGGCATTCCGTGGTTCAGCACCGTCTTCGGCCGCGATGCGCTGATCACCGCGCTGGAGACGCTGTGGCTGGACCCGAATATCGCGCGCGGCGTGCTCGGCTATCTGGCGGCCAACCAGGCCACCGAGAACGATGCGGCCGCCGACGCCGAGCCGGGCAAGATCCTGCACGAGGTCCGGCACGGCGAGATGGCGGAGCTCGGCGAGGTGCCGTTTCGCCGCTACTACGGCAGCATCGACTCGACGCCGCTGTTCGTGATGCTGGCCGGCGCCTATCTGCATCGCACCGGAGATCTCGGCACGCTGCAGCGGCTGTGGCCGAGCCTCGAGGCCGCGCTGCAATGGATCGAGCGCTATGGCGACCGCGATGGCGACGGCTTCGTCGAGTACGGCAGGCGCACCACCGAAGGGCTGGTCAATCAGGGCTGGAAGGACAGCCAGGACTCGGTCTTCCATGCGGACGGCACGCTGGCCAGGGGCCCGATCGCGCTGGCGGAGGTGCAGGCCTACGTCTACGGCGCCTGGCAGGCCGGCGCCGATATCGCCGCGCAACTGGGCATGACCGAGCGTGCGACCCAATGCGCGGCGCGCGCCGAGGCCCTGCGCGCGGCCTTCGATGCGGAGTTCTTCGACGAGGCGCTCGGCACCTACGTGCTCGCGCTCGATGGCGACAAGCGCCCATGCCGGGTGCGCACGTCGAACGCCGGCCATGCGCTGCTGACCGGCATCGCGCTGCCCGAGCGCGCCCCCGCGGTGGTACGTACGCTGATGTCGGGAACGTCGTTCTGCGGCTGGGGCGTGCGCACCGTGGCGTCGACCGAGGCGCGCTACAACCCGATGAGCTATCACAACGGCTCGGTCTGGCCGCACGACAATGCGCTGATCGCGGGCGGCATGGCGCGCTACGGCTTCCATCGCGAAGCCGCGCGGATTTTCGAGGGCCTGTTCGCGGCCTCCACCTATATCGACCTGCGCCGGTTGCCCGAGCTGTTCTGCGGCTTCCCGCGCCAGGGCACGCAGGGCCCGACCTTCTATCCGGTCGCCTGCACCCCGCAGGCCTGGGCCGCGGCCGCACCGCTATACATGCTGCAGGCCAGCCTCGGGCTCGGCTTCGACACCGAGCGCGTGCATATCACCTTCGACGAGCCGGCGCTGCCGGCCTTCCTCGACGAGGTGGTCTTCCGCAATCTGGCGGTCGGGGGCGGCTCGGCCGACGTCGCGCTGCGGCGCTCGGGCCGGCATGTCGTCGTCGACATGCTGGAACGGCGCGGACCGGTGCGGGTGCTGACGACGAATTGACGAGGGACTGACGAGGAACTGACGAGGGATCGACCGGGATTCCGGGAGCCCTGGCACCGAGGCTGGCTGTACGCGAGAGCGCTTAAGTGATAGTGTGAACCGCTCCGGCACCGGCCTCGGCAGTCAGCATTTTCGGTACCGTCCCATCTTTCCCCTCTTTCCCTCCCCTGCAAGGAGCCGCCCGTCATGACCCCGGTTTCCCACGCCAGTGTCCGCGCCGCCGGACCGAACTACCGGCACGAAATCACCACCGGCAAGCATCAGCTGGTGGCCGACGAGCCCGCCAAGGCGGGCGGGCAGGATGCCGGGCCGGCTCCGTACGACTATGTGCTGACCGGGCTCGGTGCCTGCACGGCGATCACGCTGCGCATGTATGCGGACCGCAAGGGCTGGGACCTCGGCGATCTGCGCGTCGAGCTGACCTTGCTGAAAAACCGCGACGGCGATACGCGCATCGAACGCACGCTGCATGCGTCGGCGGCGCTGAGCGACGAGCAATGGGAACGCCTGCTGGAGATCGCCGGCAAGACGCCGGTCACGCTGACGCTGCAGGCCGGCGTGCCGATTGCGACCGCCAGGGCAACCGCCTGAGTCCGCGCCGATCGGCGAACACCGCGGCAGCCTGACCCCGTGTCGATCCTGCGCAGGCGTTCGGGGTGGTTATGGGTCGCGGCCTTCGCGGCGGCGGCATGGTGGGCCTGGCCACGCGTCCAGCCGGTGCTGGACCGCGTGTTCTACGGCATGCGCCTCGCGGCGATGCCGGCGCCCAAAGCGCTGCCGGTGCCCGTCGCAGGCGTACCGGCCAACGCCTTGCGCGATACCTGGAACGCCCCGCGCTCCGGCGGCCGGCAGCATCAGGGCATCGACATCTTCGCGCCGCGCGGTCGCGAGGTCGTGTCGGCCACCGAAGGCATCGTGTCCCGCGTCGGCACCAACAATCTCGGTGGCCAGGTGGTCTGGGTCATGGGACCGGGCCGGCAGATGCACTACTACGCCCACCTCGACCGCTATGGCGAGATCGCGCCCGGCGATCGCGTCACGCCCGGCACCGTGCTCGGGTATGTCGGCAATACCGGCAACGCGCGCGGCACGCCGCCGCATCTGCACTACGGCATCTATACGCCGACCGGTGCGATCAATCCCTATCCGTTGTTGACGGCGCGCATCGCGACGTCGAAGTAAGCCGGCACGCGCCCGGCCGTCCATGCTTCACCATTCGCAGCGCCCCGAAATTCCAATCATCCAGGAAGAAGCCAATGTCGGCACCAAGCTTCAACCAGACCGAAGACCATGCCGCAGCCGGCGTCGCCGGCCATATCGACCGCCTGATCGTCTTCACCGGCGGCCCAGGCTCGGGCAAGAGCACGCTGATCGATGCGCTGGAGCGGCAAGGCTATGCCCGCTCGGAAGAAGCCGGTCGCGGCATCATCCAGGACCAAATCGCGATCGACGGACCCGCGCTGCCATGGCGCGACCGGCAGGCCTTCGCCGAAGCGATGCTGGCCTGGGAACTGCGCTCCTATCGTCTGGCGCAGCGGCATCCCGGCCCCGTGCTGTTCGACCGCGGCGTGCCGGACGTGATCGGCTACCTGCGGCTGTGCGAGCTGCCGGTGCCCGACCATCTGCTGCGCGCCGCCGCCGCCTTCCGCTATCGCCAGCAGGTCTTCATCGCACCGCCCTGGCCGGAAATCTACCGGCAGGACGCCGAGCGGAAGCAGAGCCTGGACGAGGCCGAACGGACCTGCCACGCGGTCGCACAGGCCTATCGCGATTGCGGCTATACGCTGATCGAGCTGCCGCGCGTCGACGTGGCGGCGCGCGTGCGTTTCGTGCTCGAGCGGATCGGCACCGCGCGCGCGGTCATTTGAGTCCGCTGTCGCGCTCCCACGGCGGGATATCGCCGAAGCGCTCGGCCAGGAAATCGACCAGCGCTCGCACGCGCGGCGGCACCAGTCGTCGCTGCGGCATCACCGCATAGATGCCCGTGTCCGGGATCTGGTAGTCCGGCAGCACCTGCACCAGACGGCCGGCACGCAGCATCGGGCAGACATGCCAGTACGAATGCAGCGCGATGCCGAGACCGCCCAGCGCCGCGTCCGACAGCAATTCGCCGGTATTGGCCTCGATCCGGCCCCGCACCCGCACAGCAATCTCTCGGCCGTCACGGTCTTCGAGCCGCCACAGGTCCTGCCTGCCCTGGCTGCCCACCAGCACCAGGCATTCGTGTTGGGCCAGCTCTTCCGGCGTGCGCGGGGTGCCATGCCGGCGCAGATAGTCCGGCGACGCGCACAGCAGCCGCCGATTGTTGGCGAGCTTGCGCGCGACAAGCGTCGAATCGTCGAGCGCGCCGATGCGAACCGCCAAGTCGAAGCCCGCACTGACCAGATCCACCACGCGGTCGTCCAGATGAATGTTCAGCCGAAGTTGCGGATGCCGCGCCATGAATTCGGGCAGCAGCGGCGACAGGTACTGGCGGCCGAACGACGATGCCGTGGTCACGCGCAGCGTACCGGTGACCTCGCCACCGGCCCGGCGCAACGAGCTGCCGAGGGCCTCCAGTTCCTCGACCAGCCCCCGGCCCTGCTCGGCCAGCGCCGCGCCTTCGGGCGTCGGGTGCAGCCGGCGCGTCGTCCGGTGCAGCAGGCGTACGCTCAGGTCCTGCTCCAGCCGCTTCAGGCGCTGGCTGGCCACGGCCACCGACAGGTCGAGACTGCGCGCGGCAGCGCTGATCGAGCCGAGGTCCAGTACGCGCAGGAACAGCGCGATATCGCCGATTCGGTCCATGACTATCAATCGGATATTGAAACTGATTCATGATACCGCCGGTTTTTCAAAAAGATGCAGGCGAGCAAACTGCGGGCCTTCCAATAGGAGAGTTGTCATGGCCGCCCCGCCTACCGCCACTACCCCGTCCACCACCCCGTCCACCACCCCACCCACTGCCAAGCCTCCTGCCAAGCCCGCGCGCGCAGGCATGCCGCTGGCGCTCTACGCGCTGACCGCCGGCTCGTTCGGCATCGGCTGCGCCGAATTCGTGATCATGGGCCTGCTGCTGCAGGTCAGCGCCGACCTGCACGTGTCGATCGCCTCGGCCGGTATGCTGGTGTCCGGCTATGCGTTCGGTGTCGCCGCCGGCGCGCCGATCCTGACGCTGCTGACCCGCCGCATGCCGCGCAAGGCCGTGCTGCTGGCGCTGATGGTGATCTACACCGTCGGCAACGCGGCCTGCGCGCTGGCACCCGACTACACCACGCTGATGATCGCCCGCGTGATCACCTCGCTGACGCATGGCACCTTCTTCGGCGTCGGCGCCGTGGTGGCGACCGGCCTGGTGCCGGAAGACCGCCGCGCCTCGGCGATCTCGGTGATGTTCTCCGGCCTGACGCTGGCCACGCTGCTCGGCATGCCCGCCGGCGCCTGGCTGGGCCTGCATTTGGGCTGGCGTTCGACGTTCTGGGCGATGACGCTGATCGGGCTGGTATCGCTCGTCGTGATCGGCATGCTGGTCAAGGCCAGCCGCGACCACAGCGCGCCGGCCTCGTTGAAGGACGAGCTGGCGACCATGGTGCGGCCGCAGGTGATGCTGGGCCTGGCCATGACGATCCTGCAGGCCATCGGCATCTTCGCGGTGATCACCTACGTGCAGCCGCTGCTGACCAAGGTGGCCGGCTATGGCGAGGCGGCGGTGTCGCCGATCCTGCTGCTGTTCGGCGCCGGCATGATCGTCGGCAATCTGCTCGGTGGCAGGCTGGCGGACCGCCGTCCGGTCGCCGCGGTGCTCGCCACGCTGCTCTCGCTCGCCTCTGTGCTGGCGCTGATGACCTTCGCCATCCACCACCAGGTCGCGGTGGTGGCCTTCGTCGGCATCCTCGGCATCGCGGCCTTCGCCACGGTGTCGCCGCTCCAACTGCGCGTGCTGCGGCACGCGCGCGGACCGGGCCAGAACCTGGCGTCGAGCTTCAATATCGCCGCCTTCAACCTCGGCAATGCGCTGGGCGCCTGGCTCGGTGGCATGGTGATCGACCACGGTCCAGGCCTGACCGCCCTGCCCTGGGTTGCCGCGCTGGCTCCGCTGTCGGCACTGGCGGTCGCGGCCTGGAGCGTGCGGCTGGAACGGGCACGGCCGTCGTTGCCTGCGTGTGCGGCGGGGGCCGAGGCCGGTTGATGGGGCACAGTTGCTCCCGGGGACCGACACGTGAGGACGCCGCCATGGATCCGCTACGATATGGGGCAACCGCGACAAGGCGACGAGCCGCCGGCAAGCGCAGTTGCGGCCCCCTTATCTCCATGCACCCCGAAGACCTGCAACTCCTCGTCACCCGCACCATGCCGTTCGGCAAGTACAAGGGCCGGCTGATCGCCGATCTGCCGGGCAATTACCTGAACTGGTTTGCGCGCGAAGGGTTTCCGCCGGGTGAGATCGGGCGGTTGCTGGCGTTGATGCAGGAGCTCGACCACAACGGCCTGTCGCATCTGCTCGCGCCGCTGCGCAAGCGCTAGCCGGCTGCGCGGTCGACGGTGGCGCCGCCACGGCGCACCGGGTCCATGTGGGTCATCACGTCCAGCACGTCGCGGTTTTCCATCGCGCGCCGGCGGGCCTCCATCGCGATCGCGTGGCCCTGCTCGACGGTCAGCATCGCCTCCATCTCCAGATGCACGTCGACCAGGATCAGGTCGCCCATCTTGCGCGTACGCAGGTCGTGTACGCCAAGCACGCCCGGCGTGGACAACAGGCTGTGCCGGATTGCCTCGACGGTGTGCGCGTCCGCGCCGCGGTCCATCAGGTCCTGCATCGCATTCCAGCCAAAGCGCCAGCCCATGCGGATGATCATCAGGCCGACCACCATGGCGGCGACGGGATCGAGCCAGCGATAGCCGAGCAGGCTGCCGCCGATACCGAGCGCGACCACCAGCGACGACGCGGCATCCGAGCGCGAATGCCAGGCGTTGGCCGCCAGCATGCTCGAGCGCACGCGGTGCGCGACCGACAGCAGATAGCGGAACAGCGATTCCTTCAGCACCAGCGTGCCGAGCGCGACCCACAACGCGGCCATGCCGACCGGCGGCGTGTCGCCCGCGGGATCGACCTTGCCGGCCGCCGACCACAGCATGCCCACGCCGACGGCAAGCAGCAGCACGCCGAGCGCCAGCGAAGCCGCGTTCTCGAAGCGTTGGTGGCCGTACTGGTGATCTTCGTCGGGCCCCTTGCCGCTGTGCATGCCCGCGAACAGCACGATGAAATCGGACAGCATGTCCGACAGCGAATGGACGGCATCGGCCAGCAGCGCCTGCGAGCCGGCGACGATGCCTGTGACGGCCTGCGCGACGGTCAGCACCAGATTGGCCGCCACGCTGACCAGCGTGCTGCGGCGCGCGGCGCGCTGCCGCAGCGCGGCATCGTCATGGTCGTGGGCGGGCTCGATGGGACGGGGCTTGCTCATGGCCTCGACTGTACCGCAGCAACGTGGGCACTTCACGGGGCGGCCGTCCGTACGCGCCCATGCCTCGGCGATCTGCAAGCACGGCGCGCGCGTCAGGACACCGGTTCGAGGTGGGGTGCCAGGACCTGCGCGATCCAGTCCATGAAGACGCGCACGCGCCGCGGCAGATTGCGTCGCTGCGCATAGAGCAGCGTGACAGGCATCGCCGGCGGCCGGAAATCCGGCAGGACTTCGACCAGCTCGCCTGCGGCCAGCCTGGCCTGCATCGCCGTGGCTGGCGCCTGGATGATGCCCAGTCCGGCGACCGCCGCGGCTTCGTACGCGGCGCCGTTGTTGACGGTGACGGCGCCCGCCATCGGCATCGCCGCATGGCCGGCGCCATCGGGGTATTCGAAGCCGAGCGGGCGCTGCCCCAGTGTGCTGGCGTAGTGCACCAGCCGATGATCGCGAAGATCGTCGATGGTGCGAGGCACGCCATGGCGACGCAGATAGCCGGGACTGGCGCAGTTGATCAGCCGCATCGCCCCCAACGGCCGCGCCACCAGGCTGCTGTCCTCCAGCGTGCCGACACGCACCACGCAGTCGAAGCCTTCGCGCACCACATCGACACGACGGTCGGTCCCGCTGATTTCGATGGAAAGCTCGGGATGCCTGTCGAGGAATTCCGGAAGCCGCGGAATCACGAACATCGAGGCCATGCCGGCCGGCATGTCGACGCGCAGCCGGCCCTTCAGCGCCCCGCCGTCGCGCTGGAACATCCCGTGCAGCTCGTCCATGTCATCGAGCAGATCGCGGGCACGCTCGTAGAACGCCTGCCCGTCGGCGGTCAGCTGGACCCGGCGCGTGGTCCGATGGAACAGCTGGGTGCCGAGGCTGGCCTCCAGCCGTTGCACCGCGATCGATACCGCGGCCTTCGACAGCTCGAGGCTGTCCGCGGCCCGGGCGAAGCCGCCGAGTTCGGCGACGCGCAGAACGATGCGCAGCGTGTCGAGGGAGTCCATGGGGTGGGTTGTCCGAGCAATTGTTTAGCGATGGAAAACAGAGCTATCGCGCCACGCCAGTTTATGCGTCACGGACGAATCAATAAAGTGGATTCACGCGGCTCGACCCCGATCCGCAACGCGAAACCCCCAACCCCCTTATCCGGAGTCCACTTCATGACCACAACTTCCACCATCGCCGTCATCACCGGCGGCAGCCGCGGCCTGGGCCGCAATGCCGCGATCCACCTGGCCCGCCAGGGCACCGACGTGATCCTGACCTACCGGGGCCAGCGCGCCGAGGCCGACAGCGCGGTCGCGGAGATCGAGCGGCTGGGGCGGCGCGCCGCCGCGCTGCAGCTGGACGTGGCCGACAGCCGCGCTTTCCCCGGCTTCGCGGCACAGGTCGAGTCGGTGCTGGCCGGCTGGGGCCGCAGCCGTTTCGATTTCCTGCTGAACAACGCCGGCATCGGCGTGCATGCCGCCTTTGCCGATACCACCGAAGAACAGTTCGACGAACTGATGCGCGTCCATCTGAAGGCGCCGTTCTTCCTGACGCAGGCCCTGCTCGGGCTGATCGCCGACGGCGGGCGCATCCTCAATGTGTCGACCGGCCTTGCCCGCTTCGCGCTGCCGGGCTACTCGGCCTACGCGACGATGAAGGGCGGCGTCGAAGTGCTGACGCGCTATCTGGCAAAGGAGCTGGGCCCGCGCGGCATCAGCGTCAACACGCTGGCGCCCGGGGCCATCGAGACCGACTTCAGCGGCGGCGTCGTGCGCGACAACGAGGAAGTCAACGCCTTCGTTTCTTCGGTGACCGCATTGGGCCGCCCCGGCAAGCCGGACGATATCGGCGCCGTGGTGGCGGCGTTGTTTGCCCCGGGCACCGGCTGGATCAACGCGCAACGGGTCGAGGCCTCGGGCGGCATGTTGCTCTGATCCTGGATGCAAAAAGAGGCCGGTCACGCCGGCCTCTCCCCTTGTTGCGGCACGCCCGCTGCCTGCGCACAGCAGACAGCGGGCGTGTTGCTTTATTGCCTCGCCACGATCACGCTGGCCGCGATCACCCTGACCGCGATCACCGTGCCGCCGCGTCGCTCGACGCCTGCACCGGCCCCCAACCGCCGCCGAGGCTGCGCACCAGCGCCACGGTGGCGGCGGCGCGCAGGCCCGCCACCTGATTGGCCGCGCGCTGCGATTGCAGCACGGTGCGGTCCGCATCGATCACGGTCAGATAGTCGACCGCGCCGGCATCGTAGCGGCTGCGCGAGATGCGTTGCGCGCGGCGAGCCCCGGCGAGCGCGCTGTCGAGCGCGCTGGCCTGCTGCGACAGCCAGCGGACATCGGCCAGCCCATCCTCGACCTCGCGGAACGCCACCAGCACGGTCTGCCGGTAGGCAGCGACCGCTTCTTCATGCTGGGCGCGCGCCGCGGCCAGGTTGGCGCGGTTGCGGCCACCGTCGATGATCGGCGCCGCGATGGTCGAGCCGATCAGCGGGCCGAGCAGCCAGGCGCGCGAGGACCAGCGGAACAGATTCGACAGCTCGCTGGACTCGAAGCCGAACACGCCGGTCAACGAAATGCGCGGGAAGAACGCCGACTTGGCCACGCCGATGCGCGCGTTGGCCGCCGCCATCAGGCGCTCGGCCTGCGCGATGTCGGGCCGGCGCTCGAGCAGGTCTGACGGCAAGCCGGCCGGAATCGCCACCGGCGCGGCGTCGAAGGGACGTTCGGCCAGCGCGAATTGCGACGGCGGCACGCCGGTCAGCACGGCGAGCGCATGCTCCTGGTTCGCGCGACGGCGCTCGATATCGGCCAGATCCGCGCGGGCGGTGCCAAGCTCGGCCTCGGCGCGTGCGGGGTCGAGGTCGGTGGTCTCGCCGGCATCGAAACGGCGCTTGAGCAGGCGCACCGCGTCCTCGCGCAGCGCGATCGTCGCGCGCAGCAGTTGGCGCTCGGCGTCGAGCGTACGCAGCACGAAATAGGCCTGCGCAACGTCGGCCTGCAAGGTCAACTGCACCGAGCGGAACAGGTCCTCGGCCGCTTCGCCCTCGGCGCGCGCGGCACGGACGCTGTCGGCCACGCGGCCGAACAGGTCCACCTCGTAGCTGGCGATCGCACGGGCCCGCAGCACGGTGCGCGGCGACACCGGCGTGCCGTCGGGCAAACCGAGCGAGGCCGCGGACGGCTGGCTGCGCGTCGGATCGAGGCCGACGCTCAGTTGCGGATACAGGTCGGCTTCGGCCACGCCGGTGAAGGCGCGCGCCTGCTTGACGCGCGCGGCCGCCGCCGCGAGGTCCTGGTTATTGCTGTTGGCCGCGTCGATCAGCCGATCGAGTTCGGCGTCGCCGAATACCTTCCACCATTGGCCGCGTTCGACGCCCTCGGCCGGCGTCGCCACCTTCCACTGGGCGCCTTCGGCCTGCGCGGCCTCGGCCTCCTTGAAGGCCGGGGCGGTCGCGGTTTCCGGCACCTTGTAGGTCGGCGCCAGCGAGCAGCCTGCCAGCACCAGCGCGGCGGCCAGCGTGGCCAGCCGCGGCATCCACGATTGCAGGTTTGCTGTCATGTCGTTGTTCCTTGATTCTCGTTCTTTGGCTCGTTCGGTGTGCTCCCTCCCCGGGGGAGCGAGCACACCTTCACTGCGACTCAATGTTGCGGTTCAGCCAGTGCCACGCTGTTGTCGGGCTTCGGCTCCGGCGCCGGCTCGGGCTGCGCCTTGCCGCGCGTGGCCAGCTTGCGCAGCGCCACGTAGAACACCGGCGTCAGGAACAGGCCGAAGAACGTCACGCCCAGCATGCCGGCGAACACCGCCACGCCCATCGCCTGGCGCATCTCCGCGCCCGCGCCGGTCGACACCACCAGCGGCACCACGCCCATGATGAAAGCGAACGAGGTCATCAGGATCGGGCGCAGACGCAGGCGGCTCGCCTCGATCGCGGCCTGCACGATGGTGCGGCCCTGATGCTCCAGCTCGCGGGCGAACTCCACGATCAGGATCGCGTTCTTCGCCGACAAGCCCACCAGCACGATGAAGCCGATCTGCGTGAAGATGTTGTTATCCCCACCCGACAGCCACACCCCGGTCAGCGCGGCCAGCAGCGACAGCGGCACGATCAGGATCACCGCCAGCGGCAGCGTCAGGCTCTCGTACTGCGCGGCCAGCACCAGGAATACCAGCAGCACGCACAGCGGGAAAATCCACACGCCCGCATTGCCGGCCAGGATGTCCTGATAGGTCAGCTCGGTCCATTCGAACTTGATGCCCTTCGGCAGCGTCTCCGCGGCGATGCGCTCGGCCGCGGCCTGCGCCTGGCCCGAGGAGAAGCCGGGCGCCGGTCCGCCGTTCATGTCCGCGGCGGTAAAGCCGTTGTAGCGCACCACGCTGTCCGGACCGAAGCCCTGCTTGACCTGCACCATCGACGACAGCGGCACCATCTCGCCGGCGGCGTTGCGCGTCTTCAGCTGCAGGATGTCCTCGGCATGCTGGCGGTAGCTGGCATCCGCCTGCACCTTGACCTGGTAGGTACGGCCGAACTTGTTGAAGTCGTTGACGTACGCCGAACCGAGATAGGTCTGCAGCGTGTCGAACACGTCGGTCACCGGCACGCCGAGCTGCTTGGCCTTGACGCGGTCGAGCTGCACGTCGAGCTGCGGCACGTTGACCTGGTAGTTGCTGAAGATGCCCGCCAGTTCCGGCGTCGCGCGCGCCTTGGTGGCGAACGCATTGGTCGCGGCAAACAGCGCGTCATAGCCGAGCGCGGCGCGGTCCTCGATCATCAGCTTGAAGCCGCCGATGGTGCCCAGGCCCTGCACCGGGGGCGGCGGGAACACCGCGATGAACGCGTCCTGGATCGCCCCGTACTGCTGGTTCAGCTGCGCCGCGATCGCATTGCCGCTGAGGTCTTCCGACTTGCGCTCCTCGAACGGCTTGAGCGTGGCGAACACGATGCCGGCGCTCGGGCTGTTGGTAAAGCCATTGATCGACAGGCCCGGGAAGGCCACCGCCGATTCCACGCCCGGATGCTTCAGCGCGATCTCCGACATGCGGCGGATCACGTCCTCGGTCCGGTCGAGCGTCGCGCCATCGGGCAGCTTGGCGAAGCTGACCAGGTACTGCTTGTCCTGCGCCGGCACGAAGCCCTTCGGCACCATCTGGAAGATGCCCCAGGTCAGCGCCAGCATCACGGCGTAGACGCCGAACACCGCGCCCTTGCGGCGCACCACGCCCTTGACACCCTGCCCGTACCGTTCGGAGCTCGCGCCGAAGAAGCGGTTGAAGCGCTTGAAGAAGCCGCCCAGCACGCGATCCATCGCGCGCGCCAGCCAGTCCTTCGGTGCGTCATGGCTGCGCAGCAGCAGCGCGGACAGCGCCGGCGACAGCGTCAGCGAGTTGAACGCCGAGATGATCGTCGAGATCGAGATGGTCAGCGCGAACTGCTTGTAGAACTGGCCGGTCAGGCCCGTCATGAAGGCCAGCGGCACGAACACGGCGCACAGCACCAGCGCGATCGCGATGATCGGCCCGCTGACTTCGCGCATGGCCTTGTAGGTGGCCTCCTTCGGCGACAGTCCTTCCTCGATGTTGCGCTCGACGTTCTCGACCACCACGATCGCGTCGTCGACCACGATACCGATCGCCAGCACCAGGCCAAACAGCGACAGCGCGTTGATCGAGAAGCCGAACGCGTACATCAGGCCGAACGTACCGACGATCGACACCGGCACCGCCAGCAGCGGAATGATCGACGCGCGCCAGGTCTGCAGGAACAGGATCACGACCAGCACCACCAGTGCGATCGCCTCGAACAGCGTGTGCGTGACCGCCTCGATGCTGTGCCGCACGAACTGCGTCGGGTCGTAGACGATGCTGTAGTCGACGCCGTCCGGGAAGTTCTCCTTGAGCTCTTCCATGGTCTTGCGCACATCGTCGGAGATCTGGATCGCGTTCGATCCCGGCGCCTGGAAGATCGGAATCGCCACCGCCGGCTTGTTGTCGAGCAGCGAGCGCAGCGCGTATTCGGACGCGCCCAGCTCGATGCGCGCGACATCGCGCAGATAGGTCACGCCGCCGTCCGGCGAGGTGCGGACGATGATGCCGCCGAACTCTTCCTCGGTGTTCAGGCGCCCCTGCGCGTTGACGGACAGCTGCAGGTCGGTGCCCGGCAGCGACGGCGAGGCGCCGATCACGCCGGCGGCCACCTGCACGTTCTGCTCGCGGATCGCGCGCACCACGTCGCTGGCGGCGAGCTGGCGCTCGGCCATCTTCTCGGGATCGAGCCACACGCGCATCGCATAGTCGCCCGAGCCGAACAGCTGCACCTGGCCCACGCCCTGGATACGCGCCAGGCGATCCTTGACGTTGATCACCGCGTAGTTGCGCAGGTAGGTCATGTCATAGCGATCGTTCGGCGAGACCAGGTGGACCACCATGGTCAGGTCGGGCGAGCTCTTGACGGTCGTGATGCCGAGCCGGCGCACGTCCTCGGGCAGGCGCGGCTCGGCCTGCGAGACGCGGTTCTGCACCAGCTGCTGGGCCTTGTCCGGGTCGGTACCCAGCTTGAAGGTCACGGTCAGCGTCAGCAGGCCGTCGCTGTTCGACTGCGAGGACATGTACAGCATGTCCTCGACGCCGTTGATCTGCTCTTCCAGCGGCGAGGCGACGGTTTCGGCGATCACCTTCGGGTTGGCGCCCGGATACTGGGCACGCACCACGACCGACGGCGGCACGACTTCCGGATACTCGGAAATCGGCAGCTTGAACATGGCGATCGCGCCGATCAGGAAGATCAGCACCGATAGCACGCCGGCGAAGATCGGCCGGTCGATAAAGAATTTCGAGAGGTTCATGACGGGTCTCGATAAAAAAGGGAGCCCCCTGGCGGTCCGTTTTCTGGACGCCATGGAAACGCATTTGGGCGATGCAGCTGGCTGACTGGGTCAGCTCAGGATGCCGTGGCTGGCGGGGCTGGTTCTCCCTCGCCAGCCCGCGGGCGAGGCGAGAAAATCAGGCTGGCAAACGTCATCCGACCGACTCCTTCTTGGCCGGCTCCGGCTGGTTGTCCGCGCTCTTTTCGGTCGCATTGCCGCGTTCGAGCTCGCGCTTGAGCGCCATGCGCACCGGCGTCGGCGCGACCGTATCGCCCGGCCGTACGCGCTGCAGGCCGTTGACCACGATCACCTCGCCCGCCTTCAGGCCGGAGCGGATCACGCGCAGGCCGTCGTAGTTGGGCCCCATCTGGACTTCGCGATAGTTCAGCTTGTTGTCCTTGTCGACCACCAGCACGAACTTCTTGCCCTGGTCGGTGCCGATCGCACGGTCGTTGATCAGCACCGCGTCATGCGGCGCGTTGCCGCCGAGCTTGACCTTGGCGTACAGCCCCGGCAGCAGGCGTCCGTCCGGGTTGTCGAACACCGCCCGCACGCGGATCGTGCCGCTGCGCGGGTCAAGCCGGTTGTCGACCGACTGGATGCGGCCCTCGTGCGGATGGCCTTCCTCGTTGGCCAGGCCCAGATACACCGCCATGCCCTTGCCGTTGGACCCGCCCGCGGCGCCCGGCGCCGTGTAGCGCAGATAGCTCTGCTCATCGATCTCGAAGCTGGCGTACACCGGCGACACCGACACCACCGTGGTCAGCGCCGGGGCATTGGCGCCCGGGGCGACCAGATTGCCCACCGTGATCTCGGCGCGCGAGACGCGGCCGGTCACCGGCGAGGTGATGCGGGTGTAGGCCAGGTTCAGCTTGGCGGAGTCGAGCGCGGCCTGCGCGGCGCGCACGTTGGCGTTGGCCTCGCGCGCCGCATGGATGCGTTCGTCGAATTCGCGACGCGAGATCGCGTTGTCGTCCAGCAGCCGCTGCGCCCGCACCTGCTCGCTCTGCGCGTGGCTGGCGCGCACCTGCGCCGCGGCCAGCGCGGCTTCGGCGCGGGCCACCTCGGCCGCGTACGGCCGCGGGTCGATGGTGAACAGCAGATCGCCCTTCTTGACCATCGCGCCTTCGCGGAAGTGCACCGCGTCGATGGTGCCGCCGACGCGCGGACGCACCTCGACGCGGTCGATCGCCTCCAGGCGGCCCGAGAATTCGTCCCACTCGGTGATGGTCTTGCCGATGGCGGCGGCGACATCGACCGCCGCCGCGCTGGCGGCGGGGCTCGGCACGGCTTGCGCCTCGCCGGCATGCCAGGGGCGCAGGATCGAGGTCGCCAGGCCGGTGCCCAGCACGACCACGATGGCGACGGCGATCAGGCTACGTCGGGATTGCAGCTTCATTTCTTCACTCCGTTTCGGGTTTTCTTCAACCGGAAAAGCAAAAGGACGAACGCCGCCCGCCGGGCCCGTTCGGCGCCTTGCGGGTGAGCACACCCTGGGGCGCCGACGCGGGGTCCGGAGACATTCACACGCGGCTGACTTCTCGAATGGCGGCCGGCGCTAGCGCGATGAACGCTGGCGCGGCCGCAGGCACGTCACGGCGCCCAACCGGAAGGCTTGGCTGCCGGCCGGCGTTCGGCCTGTGGCGAGGCATCGTCGCTGTCCGCGAATCGTTCTCGCAGAAAGCGCGCGCCTTCATCGACCCATACCTGACATCGGTCGTGGGATGCTTCGACACCGGCGCCACAGGCGCCGGGCATGATTCGGGTTTCCGCCGCCACGCCGCGGTCGAGCAGCTTGCGTCCGAAGGCCTCGCCTTCGGGCCGCAGGGCATCGAGCTCGGCCACCTGGATCAGCGTCGGCGGCAGGCCGGCCAGGCGCATCGCATGCGCCGGCGCGGCGTAGGGGTGGACCGACGCGGCGGGCGTCGGCAG
Source organism: Cupriavidus sp. DB3 (assembly GCF_020418465.1). NCBI lineage: Bacteria > Pseudomonadati > Pseudomonadota > Betaproteobacteria > Burkholderiales > Burkholderiaceae > Cupriavidus > Cupriavidus sp. DB3. The sequence continues at coordinate 418,154 of NZ_JAIZPL010000002.1, forward strand.
GTAATCGCGATAGCAGACGGCCATGCGCTGCAGCGTTTCCAGCGGCACGTGCGCCTGGCCGGCGCAGGAGGCGTGCTGCAGGCAGGGGTCGGTAACCGGGCGGATCAGCCATTGCGCGCGCGGCGCGGGCAGGCCGCGATCGCGCAGCATCTGCGCCACCGCAATCGCCAGATTGCCGCCGGCTTCCTCGCCGACCAGCGAGAAACGCATCTTGTCGACCTTGAGCCGGCGCGCCTGGCGCAATACCCATTCGGCGGTATTGAAGGCGTCCTCCGGCGCGGCCGGGAACGGATGGTCCGGGGCCAGCGAGTATTCGGGCGCCACCACCACGGCCGGCACTGCGCCGGCCAGCTGGCGGGTCAGATGGGCCGCCTTCTCGATGCCGCCGTCGACGAAGCTGCCGGCGTGCAGATACAGCAGCCACGGCAGCGGCGCCGGCGCCCAGGCGGTCGGATACCCGGCCGGATAGCACACGTGCACAGCGATGGTGCGCTCGCCGCTGGCGATCTCATGCCGCACCACGCGCGCCGCGGCGCCGGCCTTGGCGGGCTGGGATGCGGTGGCTTGCGTCGGTTTGGTCATGGTGTCGGTCCCGTTGCGCCGGCCGGGAACACGGCTCGACGCATGGTTTGCATGTTGCGTTGCATCGAATTATGGTGATTAACGTAGACGGGATAAAGGCGCAGTTTGCCAACGCACTATTCTGCGGATGGAATAATCGCGCCGGCCCGTGGTCTGTTCCGATAGATCGTCCCCATTCGGCGAATAACCGCTCCACTGTTGCGGTTATGCCAATGAAAGACCCTACCGTGCATACGACCGACAGAGTGAGTAAGATTCGCCCTCGCCAGCCGCGCGGCGCCGTCCGCTCGCTATGGCTTCTAATTGGACAGCCGCCATGGACCGCTTCGTCTCAATGCAAGCCTTTACCCGCGTCGTGGACGTCGGCAGTTTCGCCCGCGCGGCCGAATCGCTCGATTTGCCCAAGGCCACGCTGACGCGGCTGATCCAGAATCTGGAAACGCATCTGGGCGTCAAGCTGCTGCACCGTACCACGCGCCGGATCAGCGTGACTTCCGAAGGCGCCGCCTATTACGAGCGATGCGTGCGCATTCTGGCCGATGTCGACGAAGCCGAGCAGTCGCTGACCCATCAGAACCAGGCCCCGCGCGGCACGCTGCGCGTCGATACCGTGGGCGGGCTGGCGCGCCTGGCGCTCGTGCCCAATCTACATGAGTTCTTCGCGCGCTATCCGGACCTGAAGGTCGAACTGACCATCAATGGCAAGCCGATCGATCTGCTGAAGGAAGGCGTCGACGTGGTGATCCGCGTCGGCGATACCGTCGACGATACGATGGTGGCGCGCCGCATCGGCCAATTGCGTCTGGCGTTCTACGCGTCGCCGATTTATTTAAAGCAGCACGGCACGCCGACCACGCCCGAAGAATTGATGCAGCATCGCGCGATCAATTACCTGTCGACGCGCACCGGCCGGGAAATGCCATGGATTCTGACGCGCGGCGACGAACGCCATGAATTGCTGCTGCCGTCGGCGATCTCGACCAACGATCCGGAGGTCTATATCGGCTGTGCGCTGGAAGGACACGGCATCGCCGTCATTTCGCGCGTGATGGCGCAACCGTATCTGGAAAGCGGCCGGCTGGTCGAAATCATGGGCGACTGGCAGGAAGAGGTCATGCCGATCTCGGCCATGTATCCGCAAAACCGGAATCTGTCGGCCAAGGTGCGGGTCTTCGTCGACTGGGCCGCCGAGATATTCGCGCGCGATCCGGAAATGGGCTATGGCGATTCGTTCCCAGGCCCGCGCCCGGTCGTGGCGCCGGTGTTGGAGGCGGTGTCGTAGCACGCAGAAATCAAAAGCTGCGCACCGCCTGCCCCGAATCGCATTACGCCTGCGGCAGCTGAATACCCCGCGAAAGGCGGCGCACAGTCAATTCGCTCAATGCAGCTTGCCCAACTCCCGCGAAATCTCTGCCGGCGAATCGTAGTCGCGCTCGGGCAGTTGTTCCAGTTCGGCCATCACTTCCTCGCTGGCGCCGCCGTCGCGGGCGCGCGAGAGGATGTCGTCCTTGGTGGCGGGAAAGTCGATGCCCTTCAGGGACTTCTGCACATCGATCGGGCTCGGCTCCTCGCGTCCGCCTCCGCCATCCTTGCCACCCTGCGCGGCGCCCTTGCCGCTCGATCCGCTCTTGCCCTGGTCGGTCTGCTTCTGGGTCATTGCATGCTCCTGTGATTGCTGTTGCCCGAGCCCGGCGCCCGGGCCGGGTCGGAAGACGCCGCCGGCGTGTCGGCGCCGTCGAGCCGGGTATCGATCAGCCGCCGGCCCTCGAGCAGGCAGGCCTCGATCGCCGTGGCCGCGTTGTCGAACGCCGTGTCGACATCGGAGGCGAAGGACGTCGGCAGGTCCTGCGTCGTGGCCGCACGCGCCCCGGCCGGCAGGATCTCGCCCTGGTAGCCGTAGCGCACGCCCGCGCTGGCGCCGACCGGCACCGCGTGGGCGGCGATCAGATGGTCGCGATAGAACATTTCCTTCATGCGCTCTCCTTCAGGCGGGGGGATGCCGCGGCGCTGGCGCGGCAACCGGCGCTGGTGCTGGTGCTGGTGCTGGTGCTGGTGCTGGTGCTGGTGCTGGTGTTGGTGTTGGTGTTGGTGTTGGTGCCGGTGCGCCTCGTCTTACGTCGCTTCGGTGATGACCGCGCGCTCCAGCCACTGCCGGATCGTGGCCATGTGCTGCTCTTCCTCCGTCAGCGCCTGCTGGAACTTCTGCGCCATCTCGGTATGACCGGTCTCGGTCGCGAGCTTGATCAGCAGCTCCCAGCCGGCGTTGTCGGTCATCTCCGCGGTCAGCAGCGCATTGAGGCATTGCGCGAAGTTCGTGCGGGGATCGGCGATGGTCTGCAGCACGCCCATCGCGGTGACACCCGCCACGTCGGCGCAGGGCGTGACCGCGGTCGGGTCCGCGCCGATCGCGCGCATGGTCTCGTCGACCATCGCGAAGTGCTCGGCCTCTTCATCGTGGAAATGCATCAGCGTGCCGAGCACGTCCGGATCGACCGCGCTGGTATCCATCTCCTTGCACTTGGCGATCATCAGTTCGTAGAGGCGCGTACCGGTACGTTCGAAAGCCAGGCGCTCGCCGAGCTTGTCGATCAGCACCTCGGGACGATTGCCGGTCAGCTTGTCCACGGTCGTGCTCATCGCGCCCTTGAGCGTACCGGGCAGCGGCACCGAACCGACCGGATCGGCCGCATCAATATATTGGGCACGCATGTCGGCGGCGGGCTGCGATTCGGCTGGCACGTTCATATCGTCGATACCGCTGTCCGGCCCCATGTTTTCGGCATAACGCTCCATGGTCTCGGTGTCGATCGGCGACATCTGCGCGCCGGTGCGGTTGACGCCCATCTGGGTGGTCTGTTGCATGCGTTCTCTCCAGTTTCGGTTGTCCTGCTCGATAGTCAGGCTCGATAGTCAGGCTCGATAGTTCAAGCGATCGTTCGGCTCGGTAGTTCAGCGTGCGGGCCTCGGCAGCCGCCTCGGCAACAAACGCCTCAGGCGCTCGTGTGCATCCGCGCCAGTTCCGTGCCGGGCGTCCACACATAGCCGGCGGACACCAGCTGCGACGGCGAGCCTTCGGCATTCATCACGCGGCGGTATTCGATCGAGGCGGGGCTGTCCTTGTCGAGCGGTACGAACTCCATGCCGTTGGCGCGCAGGTCCACCTCGTCCGCGAGCACCTTGCGCACGAAATCGCGCTGGCTGGCGAAGTCGATCGGCTTGGGCAGCGGCCCGGACAAGATCTCGGCCGGATCGCGATTCTCGTGGCGCTTGAGCATTTCGCAGGCGACATGCAGATGCCCCAGCTCGTAATCGAGGAAGCGTTCCCAGATCGCCTTGATGCGCGGGTTGCTCTCCTGCTGCACGCAGCTGTAGTAGTTGTAGGCCTCCATCGCTTCGTGAATCACCCACTTCTCGATCATGCTTTCGTCGGGGTCCATCAGCGAGCCGTACTGGGTCACGTGCTGCTCCTCGATCGAGGCGATCTCGGCGTACAGCTGGCGCGCCAGCGGATCGGTGAACAGCGGCCCGATGTTCATGTAGTAGTCGTGGGTCTGGTACTCGGCCGCGGTGATCATCGCGGCGTGAATCTTGGTGATCAGCGCGGCGTTGGCGCGGTCGTAGCTCTCGCGCACGTCGTCCTGCGGCGCGCGGTGTTCGACCCAGGTCGAGCGCCCCGGCACGATGTCGGTATGGCCCTGCGTGATCGCGTTCGCGTCCTTGCCTTCGAGCCGGTCGAGCAGCGCGCTATAGCGGTACAGGTGATCGAAGTCCTCCAGCAGGCCGAAGCGATAGGCCTGCGCCTGGTAGGGATCGGGCTCGGTCTGCGCGACGGCCGCGGTGACCTCGATGGCTACCTGCTCGTAGGCGATCGTGGTCTCCAGCGGGGAATGGTCGGCGCCGATCAGCCAGTTGATCATCGTCGCCTGGTGATGCTCGACGCGGCGGATCTGCGCGAGCGGAATGCGCAATTCCCGATTGCAGCGGGACATGATGTGCTTGAGCCGCAGCGCATCGGATTCGATGCCATTCATCAGAATGATCCGGACGCGAGTGAATGCGTCGTCGTCCAGCTTGCTGATCGGCGCCTGGACCAGGTCCTTCCAAGTGAAATGTTGCTGGCCCAGCGGGCAGCCCTTGGCATCCAGCAGATCGGTCAAGGTGTCCATGGAAACTCCATTGTGGGGTGAGCGAAAGACGCCGTGCGGCATGCCGCCGGCGACGCGTTTCTTGCTCTAGCAACGGGCGTGCCGATCCCGCTGCGCGCCAGCGCAGGCCCCACGTTGTGAATCCGGAAGACAATCCCTGCACGCCTTGCAAAACTTGCGCTGGCGGCTCGCGCAGCGTTGCGCAAAAAAATGCGCCCGCCGGTTTCTTGCCGGCGGGCGCATTGGACAAGCGGTATGGCGCGGTTTTCAAGCGGAACGACTGCGAAACGGAATTGCCGCGGAATGGAATTGCCGCGGAATGGGGTTGCCGCGGAATGGGGTTGCCGTGAAATACGACTGCCGCGGAATGCGACTCCCGCGCAGTGGACTACCCCGCTATTGCTTGCCGATTTCCTGCAGCATGCGCGTCATCAGATACAGCCGCGGCACGATCGAGTCGATTTCGATGTACTCGTCGCGTGCGTGATAGCCGAACCCGGCGAGGCCAAAACTCTCCACCACGGCCGGCTTGCCCGACAGCGCGGCATAGCCGGCGTCGGTGCCGCCGCCGGTCCCCTCCGCCAGCGCGAGCGGGCGCCCGTCCAGTTCGGCGTAGATCTGCTGGGCCCGCTTCGCGAGCGCGCGGCCCTTTTCGTTGACGACAAAGGGCGGACGGCCCTCCTCCATCGACACCGTGGTATGCGTATCCGGAATCAGCCTGCTCTCGGCGACCTTGCGCTCCAGCGCGGCCTTCAGCTTCTGCGGACCGTCCTTGACCGTGGTGCGCACATCGGCGGTCGCCACCGCGACTTCGGGAATCTGGTTGCGCACGACGCCCGCCTGCGCGCCGGTCCAGTTCAGCTGCGTGCCGGGCACCGACTTGGCGATATCGCGCGTCTGCTGCAGCTGATGGGCGAGTTCGAGCAGCGCGTTGCGGCCATGCTCGGGCGCCGCGCCCGCATGCGCGGCGCGTCCCTTGACCTCCATCGTCGCACTGGCGGTGCCGCTGGCGCCGAGCAGCAGCGCCTCGGCCTTGACCACCGCCTTGGCCGCGGTCGGCTCGCACGACAGCACCACGTCGTGCTGCTCGCCGAGCGCGGCAATCAGCTCGCCCGAGCCCTCCGAGCCGATTTCCTCATCGGCGTTCAGCAGCACCGTGATGCGCGCATAGTCGCGCCAGCCGCTCGCCTGCAGGATCTCCAGCGCGTGCAGGATCACCGCAATGCCGCCCTTGTCGTCGGCGATGCCCGGCCCGTACAGCTTGTTGCCATCCTGCCGGATCGGCTGCGTGGCCAGCGTGTTGGGAGGATAGATGGTGTCCATATGCGCGATCAGCATGATGCGGGCCTTGCCGTTGCCCGTCAGCGTCGCCTTGACGATCGGACTGTCCCCGCTCTTCGGCTTGACGCGCTCGACGGTCGCACCCAGCGCCGCGAGCCGCTTCTCGGCATACGCCGCCATCTGCGCCAGTCCCGCCGCGTTGCGGCTGCCCGATTCGATCGACACCATTTCCTTCAGCGATTCGATCAGTTTCGGCTGCGCGGCGCGCGCTGCCTCGAACAGCGTCGCGTCGGGCGCGGCCTGCACCGCACTGGTGGCGGCGGCGGTGCAGACGAACAGCGCGGCCGCGGCGAGGCGGCGTACGGCGGGGGGCAGACGTGGCTGCATGAAGTCTCCTGGTGAGGGCCCGGGGTAGGAATGTCGTGGCGGCAAGGGCCGCCTTGTGCCGGGAGTCAATCCGGGATGCTAGGGCTTGTCCGTCGCACAGGGGAGGACCAATATCGCCATTTCTGATGCCGATCCCGCCAAGTCCGTGTCCCGCCCGCCCTGCCAAGACGAAGATGCTGCCGCACACGATTTCCCCGAACTCGGCCTGCTGCCGGCGACGGATCGCCCCGCGCCCGAGCTGCATGTGCGGCTGCTGTGGCTGCCCCACGCCATGCCGGGCTCGCTGTTTGCCGCGCTCGACGTGCTGCGCACGGCCAGCGGCATCGCGCAATTGCAGCGCCCCGGCCGCGATTGCGGCCTCAGCTGGCAGGTGATCGGGGAAACGGGACGCGCGCTGCCGATGCCGGTACCGGGGCTGGCCCGGGCGCGCCGGCGCTCGCGCCCGGCGGAGCGCGGGGACAAGCGCGGGGACAAGCGCGGGGACAAGCGCGGGGACAAGGGCGCGGACAAGCGCGCCGTCGAACGCGCTGTCGAACCCCCTCCCCAGCCTGCCGAAGCGCATTCACTGCTGGTGATCCCCGGGGTGATGGCCCGCAACGCCCCGCATCTGGGCGAGCTGTTCGAACAGCAGCGCGCGGTGCTCAGGCTGGTGGAGCGGCATGCGCAGGCGGGCGGCTGGATCGCCGCGTCCTTCAACGGCATCGCCTATGCCGCGGAACTCGGCCTGCTCGACGGCGCCCGCGTGAGCGCGCCGTGGCTGTACCAAAGCTGGATGGCGCGCCGCTATCCGCTGTGCGACTTCGCGCACGACGAGCCGATGGGCGTGCACGGGCGCGTCTTCCACAGCGTGGCGCCGGCTCTGCAGACCGAATTCATGCTGCGCGTGCTGGGCCATCTGCACGATCCCGACCTGGCCCAGGCCAGCGCGCGCGTGCTGCTGTTGCAGGCCGAACGCCAGCAGCTGACACCGGCGCTGACGGCGCAGCGCTGGCTCACGCCCACGGCGGACAGCCCGGTGTTCCGCGCCAAGCGCTGGCTGCAGGACCATATCGGCGCGCCATACCGGCTGGCCGAAGTGGCCCGCGCCGCCGCGGTCAGCGAGCGGACCTTGCTGCGGCATTTCCGCCAGGTCACCGGCGCGACGCCGCTGGCCTATCTGCATGCGCTGCGGATCGAACGCGCGAAGACGCTGCTGGAGGTATCGCTGCACGGCACGCAGGCGATCGCCGAAGCGTGCGGCTACAGCGATGCGGCGACCTTCCGGCGGCTGTTCCAGCGCGCGACGGGAATGTCGATGTCGCACTATCGCGCCCGCTACGCGCTGCGGGCGCGGCGCCGCTATTGGCGCGTGGAGGACGCGCTGCGCGAAGGCGCCGCGGCCTGAAGGACCGGGGCCCCGGGGCCCGGGGGCGGGGGCCAGGGCCCGGGGCGAGAAACAGCACAAACCCTTCGGCAGCGCTTCTCGCGCGTTCGGACGTCAGACGGCGTCGGGCCGGCGCTCGATCCGGTTGACCACGTCCTCGACGCCCTGCAGATACCAGGCATCGCGTTCGGCCTGGCGGCGCGCGCCCTCGCCCGCATAGCCCTCCAGCGTGACCACGCGGTTTTCGGTGCGGATGACGATCTGGTCCGCATTGACCAGCGGGTCCGACTCGAGCACCAGGCGCAGCGCCTCGGTGATCTCCTCGTCGTTGTCGCGCTCGGCCGGCGCGATCTCCAGCTCATTGACCACGCACTGGCAGCCGGGCGACCACCAGGCCAGCACGCCGGCCAGGCGCATATGGGAAAGGCTGATCACCTGTCCGCGCAGGGTCACGATGCCATCGACGGTATTGACCTCGATCCAGCCGCTGCGCTCGCCGACCGCCTCGCGCAGCGTTTCCAGCCGGCCCTTGGCATGCACGCAAATCTTGCAACTGCGGAAATCCACCGCCTGCAGCAGTCGCTGGCAGACGGCATTGCGCAGCTCGCCATCGCCTGCGGGCGCGGCGCCGTTGGCCACGCGTAGATGGTCGATCACGCACGATACGCCGTCGATCTTGCGCATCCGGGCCGCGGCCCGCGTCTTGGCGACGATATCCGGCACGTCGCCCTCGAGGATCAGAGCGCCGTCGGACAGGCGCAGATTGATGGTGGGATGGAGATGCTGGCCGTGGAACGGCAGATTGGCCAGCGCCGCGCGGGCCTGCGTGAGCACCGCTTCGCTGCTCTGCATGATGTTGCCTCCTGAGGTGGCGGGCAGCAGCGCCGGATGGCGGGGCGCTGCGCCCTGTCCATTATAGAAAGCGCGTTTCGCGCCCGGTTCCCGCGAATCTCGCCGCCGGGCCATGTTGGCGCGGCACGGCGGCGGACCCGGCCTCAGGCATTCAGGGTGGCATTCATCGTGATCGGCGCCTTCATCAGCTTGGACACCGGGCAGTTCTCCTTGGCGGTCTGCGCGCACTTGTCGAAGGCGGCCTGGTCCGCGCCGGGGATGCGCACCGCCACGTCGAGATGGATGGCCGTGATACTGAAGCCGCCGCCTTCCTTTTCCAGCGTCACGGTGGCCTTGGTGTCGATGCTGTCCGGCACCATGCCCGCCTCGCCGAGGATCAGCGACAGGGCCATCGAAAAGCAGCCGGCATGCGCGGCGCCGATCAGTTCCTCGGGGTTGGTGCCGGGGCCGCCCTCGAAGCGCGCCTTGAAGCCGTATGGCGCATCCTTGAGCACGCCGCTCTGGGTCGAGATCGTGCCGCCGCCGTCCTTGATGCCGCCTTGCCATCTTGCCGATCCAGTCTTCTGCATAGCCATGCGCTCCGTCGAAGTTGTTACAGATCAAGGGCCGGCCGCGCACCGTCCGGACCGACCCAACCACGTCCCACAATAGGACGCGAACGGACGATCGGCCAGCGCATGGCCGCATTCGCCGTGTTGTCCGTCGGACGCACAGGGTGCGCACGATCCTTGCTAAGCAGTGATCGTTCCGTTTCCTGCTGCCCCGAGCCGATGCTTCACCCTCCCCGCGTCTATCTGTACCTCGACACCGTGGCCCGCTGCGGCTCGATCCGCAAGGCGGCCGAACAGCTGCATGTCGCATCCACCGCGCTGAACCGCAAGATTCTCGAGGTGGAACAGCAGATCGGCACGCCGCTGTTCGAGCGGCTGCCGCGCGGCGTGCGCCTGACGTCGGCCGGCGAGGTCCTGGTGGCCACGATCCGGCGCAGCCTGGCCGACCTGGACGCGGCCGCGGCGCAGATGGCGCAACTGCGCGGGCTGGTGCGCGGCTCGGTGCGGATCGCGTCGGCGGAGTCGGTGGCAACCGATTTCCTGCCCGATGCGATCGGCCGCTATCAGGCGCGCCATCGCGGCGTGCAATTCCATGTGGCGATCGGCGGCACCGATGCCCTGATGGATGCGCTGAAGCAGGACGACGCCGACCTGCTGCTCGCGCACGATCCGCCTGCCAGTCCGCTGCTACAGGAGCTGGCGGCCGCGCCGCAGCCGTTCTGCGCGATGATGCGGCCGGACCATCCGCTCGCGGCCCGGCGCACGCTGCGGCTGGCCGACTGCGCGGCGTTTCCGGTCGCCCTCGGTCCGGCCAACTTTGCCAGCCGCCGGCTGATCGAGGCCATTGCCGCGCGCAATCGGCTGCATCTGTCGGTGATGCTCGAGGCGACCACGGTCGAGACGCTGAAGGGTTTCGTCCGGCAGACCGATGCGATCTGCTTCCAGTTCCATGCCGGCACGCTGCGCGAAACGCGGCAGGGCACGCTGACCGCGGTGCCGCTGAGCGATCCGGAACTGGCGCTGGGCCGGCTGGTGCTGGCCACGCGCAAGGGCCGCGCGTTGCCGCCGGCCGCGGCCGCATTCGCCGAACATCTGAAGACCGCCATCGGGGCGCTGCACCCGCCGTTGACGTTGGTCGCGTAGTGGCCGGCCGGTATCCGCTCGACAGCCCCTCGGTGGCCGCTCATTGGCCGCTCATTGGCCGCTCATTGGCCGCTCATTGGTGGCTGCCCATTGGCCGCTCATTGGCCGTTCATTTGGCACTCGGTAACCGCGTAGCCTCGGTAGCCGCGTAGCGCCCGGCGTCGGCTCTGCGCGCCAATCCGGCTGCACCGTCCTTGCCCCGGCACCGCACACATTTTGCGCTCGCGTCGCGCGAAAAATGATGGTGGTCGGTCCCGCCCGATTTCCGCACACTGGTCCGAACGCCCCGTCCTACGGCCGAGCCAGCCGAGCGGGGCCGACGCGCACGATCACGGCGACGTCACGACAAAAACATCACAACGAAGCACGAGAGAAATCAGGGTCAACGATGGAGGTTTGCATGACAACAACGAAATTCGGGCCGGCGCGCGCGCTGGCGGCCGCCATGGCGGCATTGGCAAGCGGGGGCGTGCTGGCGCAGTCCAGCGTGACGCTATACGGGCAGGTCGACACCTACGTCGGCAGCAACAAGGCGGTCGGCGGCGATCGCGCCTATGTGCTGGGCGCCGGCGGCATGCAGACCTCCTACTGGGGCATCAAGGGCACCGAGGACCTGGGCAACGGCCTGAAGGCGATCTTCGACCTGAACGGCTTCTATCGCGCCGACGGCGGCCGCGCGGGCCGCTTCGATGCTGACGGCATGTTCACGCGCAGCGCCTACGTCGGGCTGCAGAGCGACAGGGCCGGCACTCTCCGGCTCGGGCGCAATACCACGCCCTATTTCCTGTCGACGATCCTGTTCAATCCGCTGGTCGATTCGTACCACTTCTCGCCGACCATCTTCCACACCTATGTCAGCAGCAATGGCGGCACGGTCTACGATCCGGGCATCGTCGGCGATTCGGGCTGGAGCAATTCGCTGGTCTATTCGTCGCCGAAGTTCGGCGGGCTCAGCTTCAACGCGATCTACGCCTTCGGCGAGCAGGCCGGCGACAACGGCAAGAACAAGTGGGGCGGCAACGTGCTGTACTTCAACGGCCCGTTTGCCGCGACCGTCGCCTTCCAGCAGGTCAAGTTCCACAACACGCCGGGCGACGTGACCTCGCCGGCCGCGATGGTGGGTTTTCGCAAGCAGAACGCCGTGCAGGCCGGCCTGAGCTACGACTTCAAGGTGGTCAAGCTGTTCGCGCAGGGCCAGCACATCCGCTCCGACATCGACAGCGCGACCGGCGACATCAAGCACACGAACGGGCAGATCGGCGCGTCGGTGCCGATCGGCGCGGGCAGCCTGCTGCTGTCGTATGCCTACGGCAAGGTCAAGAACGAGGTCGCCGACGTCGAGCGCAACACCGCGGCGGTGGCCTACGACTACAACCTGTCAAAGCGCACCGACGTCTATGTCGCCTATTACTACGAAAAGGTCGGCGGCCTGTCCCACGGCAACAACTACGGGGTCGGCGTGCGCCATCGCTTCTGATCGCCCGGTGTCGCCGGTGTCGCCGGTGTCGCCGGTGTCGCCGGTGTCATCGGTGTCGGCCGGGAGCGCGCGGCGCCTGTCGTCAACCGGTGACGTCGCGCGTCAGTTCGCGCGTCAACCAGGCCTCGAAACGGTGCACCGCGGGCCGTGCCTGTGCATGGTCCGCGGTCACGACCTGGTATTCCATGCCGTCGATTCCGGCATCCGGCAGTACCACCTGCAGCTCGCCGCGGGCGAGCAGCGGCAGGATCAGCGGCGTGCGGCCGATCGCGACGCCCGCGCCTTCCGCGGCCGCGGCGACGACGTGCTCGTAGCGCGACAAATACAGGCACGGCTGGCTGGCCACCGGCGTCAGGCCCAGGCGGCGATACCACTCGCCCCACGACATCCAGCCAAAGCGCGCATTCGGATCGTGATAGACCAGCAGCGTCGCGGCACGGATGTCGTCCGCCCGATGAATGCGCGCGGCGACCTGTGGCGCCGCCACCAGCATCAGCCGTTCGCGCAGCAGCGCGGTGGGGGCCTGCCCCGGCTGGCTCAGCCGGATCGCCAGGTCGAAGCCATCCCTGTCCAGATTGGCGATCGCCTCCGAGGCGTCGATGCGCACGTCGATCTCCGGCGCCTCCGCCTGGAACCGCGCCAGGCGTGGCACCAGCCAAAGCGAGGCAAATGACGGGGTGGTGGTGACGGAGATCGCGCTGCGCTCCGGTGCGATCAGGCGCTCGACAGTGCCGGCCAGCTGTTCGATGGCCTCCCTGGCGGCCTGCTGCAGCAGGCGTCCCTCGGGCGTCAGCGACAAGCCCTTGGCCCCGCGCAGGAACAGCGGCACGCCGAGCGCGTCCTCCAGGCTCTTGATCTGCTTGCTGATGGCCGACTGCGTCAGGCACAACTCGTCGGCTGCGGCGGTAAAGCTCAAATGCCGCGCCGCGCTGTCGAATCCGCGCAGCGCATCCAGCGACATCGCGCGCAGGGCCTGGGAAGCGGCCTGGCTGATTGGCGTCATGGCGGGCTGATGTGGAAAAACGCGCGACCAAATGCGCGGACAGAGGCGCGGACCGAAGCCGATAGGGATATGGCCCCGATGGCGTTGTCATCGGCGGTGGCCATGATCCGCCGGAATACCGGGGATGACGAAACATCCGGCCAGCGAATCAGGCGGGTGGCCACAATGACAAGGCGCCCTTTCCCGATGCGGGGCACGCCAGGAGACTGCCATGCATGCATTCGCTGAACTCGACGGAATGGATGGGACCGACCGGATCGGCAGGATGGGTCTAATTGGCCGGATTGGCCGCATTGGCACCGAACCGCTTCGGCTGGTGATCGGCCAAGGATACACCGTCGTTTGCCTGCAAGGCGCGGTATGGCTGACCTGCGAATCGGAGGATCGCGCCGAAGCGGCGCAGGATATCGTATTGGCGTGCGGCGAGCGTTTCGATGCGCGGCGCACCGTTACCGTTATCGTTTCGGCAATTCGGCGGCGGCCGGCCCGTATTGCGTTGACCCGGCGCAATACGGAGGATCGGCTCGATTGTAAGAAAAGACTTAATTGAGTGCCGTCAATGTCTTGCACATTGTCTTGTCGCAATGTCTTCTTGCAAGCAGACTTGGCGGAACCGGTGCAAAGCGCGGGAATTCCCGCAAAAGACCAATGGGTATGCTGGCGCCCGTGGATCGGCTATCGCACAGAATCGCAGGCGGGCCGGCGGCAAATCGCATCCCCTGGCAGGACATCGGCCGCGTCGGATATTGCGATTCGACGCATTACCGTTCGCGAAATGCAATAACGCACGACCTTACACGCCCGGACTTACACGCACGACCTTACTCGGCGATCAGGAAGCGATCGCGATTCTTGCCCAGCCATGCCGGTGCGCGGCCGCGGCCGGACCAGGTCTTGCCGGTCTTGGGATCGCGGTATTTGGCCGGCGCCGGCGTACCCGAGCGTCCCGCCGATTTGCGAGGACGGCCACGGCGGCGCGGTGCCAGATCCTCGGCCGTCAAACCGTAATCCTCCATCAGCTGCTGGATCTGGGCGATCACCGTCGCCACTTCGGTTTGCCTGGCTTCCTCAAGTTGCGCTTCGAGTTTTTCCTTTTCTGCCAGTAATTGTTTGTAAGTCGCCATCGTCATTCCTTGCCAGTTGTAGGGTGCCGTTATGCTAGCTCACGGTTATGTGCGCGTCACTATAAAAAATGTAATCCAATAAGACAGAATCACAATATTCGGCAATTACATAATAATGCGCACCCCCGCAATGTCGAGGCGGGGATGCGCGGCAAGCCGCATAACGGCAATGGCAAGGAACGCCGCCACGGCGGCATTTAACCGGCTCAGGCGCGCAGCCGGGCCTGTGCGTCGCGCAACGCGGTGCGCAATCCTTCTTCGATCACGGGGTGATAGAACGGCATCGCCAGCATCTGATCGACGGTCAATTGCTGCTGATAGGCCCATGCCAGCAGATGGGCGATATGTTCGGCGCGTGGCCCGATCCATTCCGCACCGAGAAAACGCCCGCTCGCCTTGTCGGCATAGACATGCATCAGCCCGCGATTCTTCAGCATCACGCGGCTGCGCCCCTGGTCCTCGAAGCTGACCTCGCCGGTGACGAAGCTGTCGGCCGGCAAGTCGGCATAACGCTGGCCGACCATGGCCAGTTGCGGATCGGCGAACACCACCGCGATCGGCGCACGGCGCGGCACCGGCGAGACCTGCGGCCAGGCGGCGGCATTCTCGCCGGCGCTCTTGCCCTCGTCGGCGGCCTCGTGCAGCAGCGGCAGGACATCGTTGGCGTCGCCAGCGATGAAGACCGGCGCCGAGCCGCATTGCAGCGTGGCAGGGTCGAACACGGGCACGCCGCGCTCGTCCAGCTCCAGCCCGGTGTTTTCCAGGCCCAGATTGCGCACGTTGGGCTGGCGGCCGGTGGCGGCCAGCACATAGTCGAAGCGCTCGGTGACCGCATTGCCGTCGCGGTCGATGAACGAGATCACCGCCTCGTCGCCTTCGCGCGCCATGTCCGTGACCTTGGCATCCGGGTCCAGATAGAACTCCTGCTGGAAGGCCTGGGCGGCATAGGCGCGAATCGCCGGGTCGGTCAGCGGACCGACGCCACCGCGCACGCCGAACACGCGCACATGCACGCCGAGCCGCGACAGCGCCTGGCCCAGTTCGAGGCCGATCACGCCGGGGCCGAACACGGCCACGCGGCGCGGCAGGTCCTGCCAGTCGAAGACGTCGTCGTTGACCACCAGCCGGTCGCCGAACACGCGGAAGGGCTGCGGCACGGCCGGGCTCGAGCCGGTGGCGATGACCACGCGGCCGGCGCGAACCACGGTGCCGTCGGCATCGTCGCCGACCTGCAGCACCGTGTTGTCGATGAAGCGGGCATGGCCGCGCAGACGGTCCTGCTCGGGAATATTGTCGACGCCACGGACCACGAAGCCGACGAAGCGATCGCGCTCGCGCCGCACGCGGTCCATCACCTCGCGGCCATCGATGCGGATCTGTCCATCGACATGGACCCCGAACGGCGCGGTATGGCGCAGCTCGTGCGCGGCCTCGGCCGCCGCGATCAACAGCTTCGACGGCATGCAGCCGACGCGCGCGCAGGTGGTGCCGTATTCCCCGCCTTCGATGATCACGGCCCGCTTGCCGGCGGCCTTGGCGGCGCGATAGGCCGCAAGGCCGGCGGTGCCTGCGCCGATCACGGCGATGTCGGTGACGATGGTTTGCATGGCGAAATTCCTGTTCGGAGAGACGATGGGTGAATTGGAGCTATTCGGGATGTTCGAAGTATTCGGGGCGGTTCAATCCACGGACCCGAGGGCGGCACGCCGCCATCGGGTCCGGCGACTGCCGGACCGCGCCACGGAAGAATCAGTGGAATCGGGGGATAAAGGCGCTGCGGGCGATCAGGCGGCCAGATACTGCTCGACCTGCTCGGCGCCGCCGATCAGCTTGCCGTTGATGAACACCTGCGGGGCGGTCATCGTGCCGGACACCGCGCCGAGCACCTTGCCGCGGATCTTGTGTTCCAGCGGCACGTCGATGTACTGGTAGCCGTTGTCCGCCAGCAGTTGCTTGGCCTTGGCGCAGAACGGGCAGCCTTCCTTCGAGAACACCACGACCTGGTCCGGCTTTTTGGCGTCCGGGGCGACGTAGGCGAGCATCGTGTCGGCGTCGGAGACCTTGAACGGGTCGCCCGGCTCTTCCGGCTCGATGAACATCTTGTCGACCACACCGTTCTTGACCAGCATCGAATAGCGCCAGCTGCGCTTGCCGAAGCCGAGGTCGGTCTTGTCCACCAGCATGCCCATGCCGTCGGTAAATTCGCCGTTGCCGTCGGGAATCATCACGATGTTCTCGGATTCCTGGTCCTTGGCCCACTCGTTCATCACGAAGGTGTCATTGACCGAGACGCACAGGACCGCGTCGACGCCGTGTTTGGCGAAAACGGGCGCCAGTTCGTTGTAGCGCGGCAGGTGGGTCGACGAACAGGTCGGGGTGAACGCGCCGGGCAGCGAGAAGACCACGACGGTCTTGTTGTCGAACAGCTCCGCGGTGTTCAGGTTCTTCCATTCATTGTTCTCGCGGACGCGGAACGTGACATTGGGGACGCGTTGGCCTTCACGGGATTGCAGCATTGGGATCGCTCCTGGTTGGGTAGTAGGTTCGGGTTTCCGGGGTGAGGTTCTTTGTGCTGCGTGGTTATGTGTCGCAGCGAAGGCCCCATTCTGGCGACGCCCCCTCCATTTGTACAATTTATCGTTTAAACCGTCGTCATTATGTATAGCTATTGACCGCCTTCAGGCGTGGCTGCCGCCTTGCCGGGGTCCCCGGCCCCGGCCGCGTCGGGCCAGGCACCGGCATAGACCTCGACAAAGCGGTCCGGGTCCAGATAGCGCCGGATCGCCGCATTGACCTGCTCGACCGTAGTCTGGTCGATGCGGCGCTCCAGCTCTTCGGTGAACGCCATGGTCTGGCCGACGAACAGCTGATAGGCCAGCATCGAGACCAGCGCCTCGTCGCGGCTGCGGGTGACCACCCCCTGCTGCCGCAGTCCGCTCCTGGCCTCGGCCAGTTCTTCCTCCGTCACGCCCTCGCGCAGGAAGCGCCGCAGCTCCCGCTGCACGCCGGCCTTGAGCCGGGGCAGGTTCTGCGGGGCAAAGGAGGCCTGGATGCCGAAGCGGCCGGCGGTATCCAGCGCGCCGATCCGCAGGTAGCTGGTGGCGCCATAGCTGATGCCCTCCTGCTGGCGCAGCCGGTCGGCCAGCCGGCTCTTCATCGAGCTGCCGCCGAAGATCCGGTTGGCGATCGCCAGCGCCGCATAGTCGGGATGGTCCATCGTCATGCCGATCGGCAGCGCGGCGGTGAAACTGGCATTGGCCTTGTGCGGCGTCGGCACGGCCAGGCTGGCCGGATGCAGCGGCAGGAAATCGCGCTCGACGCGGGCGAACGGCATCGGCGCGCTCCAGTCGCCGAACAGCGCCTGCACCTGCTGCCGGGCGGCTTCGGCATCGAAGTCGCCCACCAGCGCGAACTGCGCATGGCTGGCGCCGTAGAAGCGCCGATGGAAGTCGCGCAGTTGCTCAAGCTGGACCGCCCGCAGCTCGGCGATCGATTCCTCCAGCGTGGGCACATAGCGCGGGTCGCCCTTCGGATAGGGATTGCCGTGCCGGCCCAGCACGACCGGAGCAAGCGCCTCGGGCTGCCGTACCTGGCTCTGGATGCCGGCGACCGCAGTGGTGCGCAGCACCTCGAATTCCGCGGCGGGCAGGGTCGGTTCGCGCAGCACATCGCGCAGCAGCGTCAGGACCTGCGGCAGATGTTCGCGCGGCGCCTGGAAGCTGACGGTCACGCGTTCGGCGTCGCCCGAAACCCCGACCGTCGTCCTCAGCGACTCGAAGGCATCGATCAGCTGCTGCCGATCGCGTCCGCCGGCGCCGCGCATCAGCATGCCGGCGGTCAGCGTGCCTACCGCGTCCAGGCCGCGCAGGCTGTCGACATCGCCCATGCGCAGCACCAGTTGGCCGTGCACGCGCGCACCGCGCGTGGGCTTGGGCAGCATCGCCATGACCATGCCGTTCGGCAGCGTCGCGCGCAGCGTATGCGCCTCGATATTGGCGGGGGTCGGCGCGAACGGTGCGACCGGCGCGTTGCCGGGCTTGCCGCGATAGCCGCGCGTCAGCTCGGCCAGGTCCGGCGCCGGCGGAATCGCGACGTAGCTCGGCACGTCGACCGGAATGAACTGGCCCAGCGTGCGATTGGTGCGCTGCAGATAGTGGCGGGCGACGCGATTGACGTCGTCGACCGTTACCCGCTCGATCTGATCCCGCGCAATCAGCATCAGCCGCCAATCGCCCTTGGCGATGGCTTCCGACAGCGCCACGCCGTAGCTGGCCGGATTGTTCAGCATGCGTTCGTAGCCGTTGCGCGCGCGACGCTGCGCGCGGTCGAGTTCCTCCTGCGTGATCGGCTGGGCGGCGATGCCTTCCACCAGCTCCAGCAGTCCGGTGCGCGCCGGCTCCAGCGATTGCGCCTTGCCGACCTGCGCGAGGAACACCACGCTGCCCGGCTGCTTCAACGCTCGCAGAAAGCCCGTCTGCGACGCGGCCTTCTTCTGCTCGACCAGTCCGCGATACAGCCGGCCTCCCGGTATGGCGGTCAGGATATCGACCAGCAGCGTCATCGCCGCGGTATCCGGATGCGCGCCCGGGCCGATGTGATATTGCGCGGCCACGACCTGGATATCGCCGGGCCGCTGCAGCAGGATCTCGCGTGGTCCTTCCTGCGGCGGCTCGACGGTGTACTGTTCCGCCAGCACGCGGTTGGGCCTGGGGATCGCGCCGAAATAGCGGCTCACGCTGGCCAGCGTGCGGGCCGGATCGAATTGCCCGGTGATGACCAGCACCGCGTTGTCGGGCTGGTAGTAACGACGATAGAAGGCCTGCAGCGCATCGATGCCCACGTGCTCGATATCGCTGCGCGCGCCGATCGGCGCCTTGCCGTAGTTGTGCCAGTGGTAGGCGCTGGCCGCCAATTGGCGAAGCAGCACGCCAGTCGGGCTGTTTTCCCCGCGCTCCAGCTCGTTGCGCACCACCGTCATCTCGCTGTCGAGCGCACTGCGCGAGATCGTGCTGTTGACCATGCGGTCCGCTTCCATGCGCAGCAGCCAGTCGAGGTTTTCCTCGCTGGCGGCAAAGGTGGCGAAGTAATTGGTGCGATCGTGCGCGGTGGTGCCGTTGAACTGCATCCCCCGGCTCGCCATCTGCCGGCCGATCGCGCCATCGGGAACGCTCGGCGTGCCCTTGAACAGCAGATGCTCGAGCAGGTGGGCCATGCCGCTTTCGCCGTAGCTTTCGTGCCGGCTGCCGACCAGGTAGGTGATGTTGATCGTGGTGGTCGGCTGCGCCGCATCCGGGGCGAGCAGCACGCGCAGTCCGTTGGGCAGGCGGTATTCGGAGATGCCTTCGGCGGTGGCGACCGGCGTGGGCAACGCCGGCGCCGCCTCGCCGGCTGATGCGGGCGGCGGCACGCCCGCCGGTTCCACCGACGCAGGCGCGGCATGCGCCACGCCAGGGCCGCAGAACGCGGCGCCAAGTCCCGCGGTAAGCACGGCGCTCAGGACGGCGCCAAGGACCCTGATCGGGATGGCGGACAGGACCGGGCCGGCAGCGCTGCAACGCATGGGATCTCCGTGGTGGATCAGACAGACAGGTGGACGCGCCTTTGGGTGCCCACCTTCGGGTGCCCACCTTCGGGTGCCCGCCTTCGGGTGCCCCTTCCGCGGCGCGCATCGCATCGGATGCGCGCCGTCACTGATCGTACCAAACCCCATGCCTCAGCGCGGTGGCCAGCGGGGGCCGGCGGCGGCCGGCGGGGCGCCGCCCTGCCGCGCCGCGAACCCCTCAGACCACGTTCACCACCGCCGAACCCGCCGGCACCTCGACCGTGGTGACGCGCGCCGTCGCCGGCTGCGGCGGCGCATTGCCGTCGACCAAGCCCTTCATGATATGGAAGGCGCAGTTCAGCTTGTCCGGCGTCAACGTGACGATCGCATAGCCGGTGACATTGGTCTCCGCGTACCGCATCCACGGATTGAAATGCTGCAGCGTGCGATTGAGGGTATTGACGACCGCGCCGCTGACCTCCTCGTAGATCAACGCCTTGATCTCGGCAAAGCGCGGGTCGTTGTCGACCACGCTCTTGTACGTGCTCATCAGCGTATTGCTCGACAGCCCTGCCCCGACCAGGTCGACCATCACCGGCGTCGGCGTGGCCGCATCGAAGTCGTCCATCACCACGCCGGCAAAGAAGGCGTGGATATCTCCGGTCAGCGCCACCACATTGCGGACGTTGTTCGTCTTCAGGAAGGCCATCAGGTTCCGACGTTCCGCGTCGTAGCCATCCCACTGGTCCGCGTTCAAGACATAGGTGGCCAGCAGCGAGGCCGGTGGCAGGCGGCTGTCCAGCGTCGGCTTGATATTGGCGTCGAAGGTCGCGCTGTCGATGCCGGCCTGCGTGGACAGCAGTTGCCGCAGATTGGTGTAGGCGACGTTGTTCGGATAGGTCCCGGACGATAGCGCGGCGCGCAGGTCCGCGGTCAACGCCGTTTCCATCTGGTCGCGCAGCGGCGTCAGCGCCGTATTGCTTGCGATCAGCCGCAACACCATCAGCTCCGCGATGGCTTCGGTCAGATCGATCTGCATGCGCAGCAGCGAAACCTGGTTGCCCCACAGCTTCCACGTCGTCGCCGCACCGCCCACACGGTCCTGCCACCACGCGCGCTGCGCATCGCCCAGCATCGATACCTGCGTCAGCGCACCGCCGGCCGCGGCGATCTTGGCGTCCTCTGCCGCCTTCAGCGCATCGCGCCGGATGAAGAAGCGGCTGCCGACATCGCCGCCGGCATTGGCCTCGGAAATCAGATGGTCGGCGCGATACAGCCGCTCGTCCGTCATCAGCAGCGTCGCCAGATTGCCGAACGTGAACGCGCGATAGATCTGGATGTTCTGGAACGAGGGGTTGTTCAGGTCCAGCGTGACATCGGCGGGCAGGTACTCGAACCAGGCCTGGTTGGCGCTGCGCCGTCGCGCGGTCTGCGGCGACTGGTCGTCGTCGGCATCGTAGCTCTGGCGGTCCTGCCAGCAGTCGTCGGAGAACTCGTGGTCGTCCCAGATGGCGATCATCGGGAAGCGCGCATGCAGCGCCTGCAGGCGCGCGTCGCTGCGATAGGCCTTGTACAGATAGCGGTAGTCCTCCAGCGTGGTCGCGTAGCGGAAGCCGCTCGGCAGCGTCGTGCCGTCGGGCAGCGACAGCGGCGTATGGCGGCTTTCGACCAGATTGACCGGCGCGCCGTCGGCCACGGCCTCGTAGATGTAGTCGCCTGTGTGCACGATGAAATCGAGGTCCTGCTGGGCAAGCTCCTCCATGCCGGCCCAGTGGTTGATGCTCCAGTCCTGACAGCTGACGAAGGCGAACTTCAGCTGCGACAGCGGCGTGCCGGCCGCGGGCGCGGTGCGGGTGCGCCCGACCGGGCTGAAGCGGCTGCCCACGCGGAAACGGTAGTAGTAGGTGGTGGCGGCGCTCAGGCCGGTGACCTTGGTGCGCAGCGTGTAGTCCCACTCGGGCAAGGCGCGCAGAAGGTCATTGACGACCAGCGTGGAAAAGTCCTCCTGGGTCGACACCTGCAGGCGCACATTGACGTGGCGCCTGCCGTTGTCGCCTTCGACGCGTGTCCACAACACGACGCTGTCGGGACGAGGATCGCCGGAGGCGACCCCGTGGCGGAAGTCGAACAGGTCGGGTTCGGGCGGATCGGGATTGTCATCGCCACCGCCGCAGCCGGCCAACCCTGTGGTGGCGACCGAGACGGTGATGAAGCTTCCCCATTTCAAGAACTGGCGGCGATCCATGTTGTTCTCCTTGTCAGGACAGGGACAGGTGAGGGGACACAGGCAGCATAGGAAATCGATCCGCCGATCGCGAGGGGGTGACCCCCGATGCGGATGCGATGCCGCGACGCACAGGTCCGCACCATTGGGGTACTGCCGGCAATTGCCGCTATCCGCCCGTGTTCGGCAGCGATTTGCCGCACAGGGGCGAATTCGTATAAGGTGCGCCTCATGGATGAACAGAAACGCAACCCGAACCGCAATGCGAATCGCAATGTGAATCACCACGCGAATCACCACGCGAACCGCAGCTTGTTCCGGCAGGTCCTGATGCACCTGCCCTGCAAGACCATCGGCGCCGCCGCCGTGCTGACGGCAGCCGGCTTTCTCAGCTACTGGACCTACCTCGGCATCAATCAGGGCCGCCTGCTGTTCGACGCGAGGCGGCGCCCGCCGCGCGAACTGCCGGAAGGCATCACCGCCTATTCGCACACCATCCCCGGCGGGATGCTGCGCGGCTACGTGTATCGCGGCGATGCGCACTGCGCCGTCACCGATCTGTTGTTCTATTTGCCAGGTCGCGGGGAAGACGTGCTCGAGACCATGCAATTTCTACATTGGCTGCCGCCCGAAGTCGGCTTCGCCACGTTCGACTATCGGGGCCTCGGCCATTCCGACGGGAGCCCGTCGGAGGCGGCGGCCGTCGCCGATGCCAGCCAGTTCCTGCTGCATCTGCGGCGCGTGCTGCCGGGCACGCGGGTCCACGTGGTCGGCCGCAGCCTGGGCACGGGGGTCGCGATCCAGCTGGCCGATCTGCAGGACTTCGAGAGCCTGCAATTGATCACGCCCTACGATTCGCTGCTGGAACTGGTGCGCAAGCGGTTTCCGCTGGTGCCGCTGCGCCAGCTGATGCGTCATCACTTCGATTCGATCTCGCACTGCAAGAAGGTGGTGCAGCGGACCAAGGTGCTGCTCGCCGAGGTCGACGACGTCGTCCCGCATGCATGCTCCGAGCGCCTGATGGCGGCGTGGCCGGGGCCGGTGGCGGTGGAGACCATTCCCGGCAGCAATCATTCGGACATCATCGCGCACCAGAGCACGTGGCAGGCACTGAGCGACTTCGCGCTGCTGTTCGCGCGCCGGCCGGACCTGGACGCGCATGGCAATCGTCTTGACGAGACGCCCACGCCGGCCCCGGCACCGGACGAGCGCGTCGCTGCCAACGATACGGGCGGCGGCCAGGAGCCTCCGGGCTTGCCGGTCGCCGCCGCGCCGCTGCGTACCGACGGCGCGAGCTGAGGCGCGCGCTGCCGGCGCGCACCGGCCCTGCCCCGTGCCTCGTCGCATGGCATGGGCCAGCCGCCTGCCGCTCATTTCGACAGGTAGATCACGATCGCGATCAGCCCGATCGCGGCGAGGGTCAGCAACACGAAGGTGAGCACGGCGCCACGCTGTCAGTCGTTTTCCCCGGAGTATTCCGCAGGACACCGGTCAGCGGCGTCGGAGGGCCGCTGATTACGGCAAGGATTCGTCCTACAAGCAAGGCCAAGCTTGCTTTCGTCCGGCTTTCGTCCGGCGTTCGTCCGGAAGCCCCCCGGCACAAACGTTATGCGGATTCGGCATGACCCCGCGCGAGCCGCTGTGGAACAATGCCTCATCCTGTTCCACTCGCATCCAATGCCATGACTTCCAGCTCCGACGCCATCGTTTATCTGAACGGCGAATTGACGCCGCTGTCCGAGGCGCGCATCCCCGTGCTCGACCGCGGCTTTATTTTTGGCGACGGCGTCTACGAGGTGATCCCGGTCTATGCCGGCAAGCCGTTCCGCGCGGCACAGCATCTGGCCCGGCTCGCGCGCAGCCTCGATGCGATCGGTATTCCGAATCCGCATGACGAGGGCCAATGGACGGCGCTGATCGCGCGCGTGATGCAGGCCAATCCGATGCCGGACCAGATGATCTATATCCAGGTCACGCGCGGCGTCGCCAAGCGCATGCACGCCTTCCCGAAGGAAGTCACGCCGACCGTCTTCATCATGACCAATCCGATGTCGCTGCCGCCGGCTGCCGCAACCGAGCGCGGCGTGGCCTGCGTCACGATGGAGGACAAGCGCTGGCTGCACTGCCAGATCAAGTCCACCTCGCTGCTGGGCAATGTGCTGGCCGCGCAGAATGCGTCCGAGCATGGCGTCACCGAGGCCATCCAGTTCCGCGACGGCATGCTGACCGAGGCCTCGGCGTCCAACGTCTGGGTCGTCAAGAATGGCGTCGTCGCGGCGCCGCCCAAGGACAATCTGATCCTCGAAGGGATCCGCTATGGCCTGATCGAAGAGCTGTGCGCCCGCTTCGAGATTCCGCTGGTCTCCCGCCCGGTCACCCGCGACGAGGTGTTCGCCGCCGACGAAGTCCTGCTGTCGTCGGCCAGCAAGGAGATCCTTCCGGTGGTGACGATCGACGGCCAAACAATCGGCAAGGGCGTGCCGGGACCGGTGTTCCAGCGCCTGTACACGGCCTATCAGGAGGCCAAGACGGCCTGAAGCCGATTCGACGGAGGCAGCTGGCGGCGTGCCGGCTCCCACCCCACCCTGCCAAAGCCGCCGGCGGCGATGCGCCCCGGCGGCTTTTCCATTGCGGCTGCGGTTCTTGCTCCGGTTCTTGCTCCCGGTTCTTGCTCCGGCTGTTACTTCGCCGTGGTAACCAGCACCTCGGCCTGCGCCCGCCCTGCCGTGCGAATGCGGTGCGGCAGATCGGCATCGAAGTACAGCGAATCGCCGATCGACAACGCGATCGTTTCCTCTCCGAGCATCACCTCGACCTGGCCCTTCAGCACGAACAGGAACTCCTCGCCGCTGTGCGCGGAGCGCGCTTCGTCGGGAAACTCCCGTGGCGGATACATGATGAAGGGCTCCATCGCCTTGACCTTGCGCTGCGCGGCAATCGCCTCGTAACGATAGGTCCCCTCGCGTTCCGAGGGTGACAGCGGCTCGCGCTCGCCGGCGCGCGAGATGCACACGACTTCGTGCGCGCTGTCGCGGGCATCGCCCAGCAGTTGCCCCGTTCCCATGCCGTAGGCATCGGCGATCTTCAGGATCGTGGCGATCGATGGCGAACTGAGCCCCCGCTCGAGCTTGGACAGATAGCTGCGCGTCAGGCCGGTCTGCTCGGCCAGCGTTTCCAGCGAAAAGCCGCGTTGGCGGCGGAGGGTGCGGAGGCGATGCGCCAGATTGACCATGACGAGGCGGTAGCGAAAGCGACCGCGGCATTATATCGACGCTCCGGGTACAACATGTCCTACTTGACACAACACATTCCATAGGACACATTGTGTCATGCCGGCAATCACATGACACACAACGGAGAGTTCCAGATGAAAGCGCCCCGATGGATGATGGCGGTGGCCGGCTGTTGCCTGCTGACCGCCAATGCCTTATCCGCAGAGCCGTTCCCCGCCAAGCCGATCCGGCTGGTGGTGCCCTTTGGCGCCGGCGGCATCACCGACAACATCGCCCGCCTGGTCGGGCAGGAATGGTCCGGCGCGCTGGGCCAGACCGTGCTGATCGAGAACCGGCCTGGGGCCGGCGGCCTGATCGCCGCGCAGGCGGCCGCCAAGGCGGCGCCCGACGGCTATACGGTGTTCATGGGCACGGTGGGCACGCAGATCGTCAATCCGCTGATCTACCCAGCCGGCAAGCTGCCCTACTCGCCGGACAGCCAGTTCACGCCGCTGGGCATGGTGTCGAAGTCGCCCTTCATGCTGGCGGTGGCCGCCAGCGTGCCCGCGCGCGACCTCAACGAATTCCTCGCCTATGCGCGCAGCCATCCGGACCGGCTCGACTACGGATCGGCGGGCAGCGCCAGCGCGCCGCACATGAGCATGGAACTGTTCAAGCTGCTGAGCGGGACAAAGATCAATCACGTGCCGTACAAGAGCGGCGCGGAAGCCGTCAATGCCGCCATCGGCGGCCATGTCGCCGCGGTGATCGACGCAGTGCCGGTGGTGATGCCGCAGGTCAAGGCCGGCAAGCTGCGCGCGCTGGCGATCGCCAACGGCACGCGCTCCAGCGCCGCTCCCACGGTGCCCACGAGCCAGGAAGCCGGCTTGCCATCGTTCGAGACCAGCTCATGGAATGCGCTGTACGTCCCGGCCGGCACGCCGCCGGCAGTCGTCGACAGACTGGCCACGACGCTGCGGACCACGCTGGCGCGCCCGGGCTTGCGCAGCCGGCTCGCGGCGCAAGGCAGCGAGGCGCTGGCCGGCACCCGACAGGAATACGCCGCGACGATGGCCGCCGAAAAGAAGAAGTGGGCGGCGGTGGTCGAAGCGGCAAAGATCAAGGCCGAGTAAGGGCGACCCCAATCGGACGCCCCCCGGGCGACCGCAACCGGACGACCGCAACCGGCCCCTCGACATCCCAACGGAGCATCCAACATGGCTGATACCTTCGACCTGAAGAAAGACGAGCTGATCGCCCGCGCACAGGGCGAGATGCAAACCCGGCTGACCGTGCCGGAACGATCGCTGCGCGAAAAAGTGGCGCTGACCTGCCGCATCCTGTTCGACGGCGGCCACGATTCCGGCCTTGCCGGCCAGATCACGGCTCGGGCGGACGCACCCGGCCGCTACTACACGCAGCAGCTGGGACTCGGCTTCGACGAGATCACCGCGGAAAACCTGCTGCTGGTCGACGAAGACCTGCGTGTGCTCGAGGGCGGCGGCATGGCCAATCCCGCCAACCGCTTTCACTCGTGGATCTATCGCGCGCGGCCGGACGTCAACTGCATCATCCACACGCATCCGTTCCACGCGGCCACGCTGTCGATGCTGGAAGTCCCGTTGACGGTGTCGCATATGGATACGTGCGTGCTGTATGGCGATTGCGCGTTCCTGGAGAAATGGCCGGGCGTGCCGGTCGGCAACGAGGAAGGCGAAATCATTTCGGCGGCGCTGGGCGACAAGCGCGCGATCCTGCTGGCCCACCACGGCCTGCTGATCGCGGCGACCTCGGTCGAGGAGGCCTGCGTGATGGCGCTGCTGTTCGAGCGCGCGGCCCGCATGCAACTGGCCGCGATGGCGGCCGGCACCATCAAGCCGCTGCCCGAGGCGCTGGCCACGGAGGCGCACGACTGGATCCTGACGCCGCGCCGCTCGCAGCTGACGTTCGAGTACTACGCCCGCCGGACGCTGGCGGCGGCACGCGGCTGAGTGGTGGCGTCTGGCGTCTGGCGTCCGGCGTCCGGCGTCCGGCGTCCGGCGTCCGGCGTCCGGCGTCAGCCGTCCGGCGTCAGCCGTCCGGCGTCAGCCGTCAGCCGTCAGCCGTCAGCCGTCAGCCGTCAGTCAGGCGTCAGGCGTCTGCCGTCTCGCGCCTGGCGCCTCCACGACGCCAGGCTATCGCGCTTCTCCCACGCTGGCGCACAGCACCCGCAGGCCGCCGCCGGCGGTCTGCAGGCCGTCCTTGCGGCGAGGGAAATAGCGCGCGTTCAGCGCCGGCGCGTCGAGATCCGTCACCTCGGTAAAGCCCATGGCGGTCAGCCGTTGCACCAGTTGTTCCGGCACAAACTCCGACAGCCAGGGCTCGCCCAGCGCGGCCACCTGCCCGGCCATATGCGCCGCCATCACGCGCTCGAATGGCGGCAGCACGCCGGCATCGACGCGGTAGTCGAACACGATGCGCGTGCCCGCCGGCAGGCTGGCGACATGGCGCAACGTGCTTTCGATCGCGGAGTCCGTCAGATACGGCGTCACGCCGAGCCATACGAAGCAGGCGGGCCGGTCGCGGCGAAAGCCCGCCGCCTCCAGCACGCCCTGCAGCGATGCATGCTGAAGGTCGGCCGGCACGGCGGTCACACCGTCGGGCATGCTCAGCCCGGCCTGCCGCATCAGGTCTCGCTTCCACGCCTGCGTGGCGGGATGGTCGACCTCGAATACGCGCATGCCGTCATCCGCCGCGGGCACGCGCCACGCCAGCGTATCCAGGCCCGCGCCGAGCACCACGCATTGGCGCACGCCGGCGCAAGCGGCCTCGGCCAGTTCGGCATCGGCCACCATCGCGCGCGCCACCACCGCGGCGCGCATCGGGCGCGCCATCGGGTCGTTATGGCGATAGGGATCGTCCCGCACGGCGCGTTCGAGTTCGGGGCCAAGAATCGGCAAGGCAATGGGATCGGGCAGCACGAGCGGATCGTCGAGCAACTGGTGAACGGCGCGCGCAATGGCCATCATCAGCGCTGTCGTGCTGGGCCGGCCCTGGGCCAGCGCGGTGGTGTCGGTGTGGGACATGGCGGTCTCCTGCTGCGAAAGCGGGGCAGCATAGACCCTGACGTGGACGTCAGGGTCAACCCCCCGCGCGTGCCGGTTCCCATCATGTCAAGGCGTGACCCGATCGTCAGCGCCGCCGCGACGGCGCCTTACCGGCGTGCGTGCGCACCGCCTCGACAAACTCGCGCACGCCGGGATCGACCATGTGCCCGACCTGCAGCAGCGGCTCGTCGCGATAGGCCTTCAGCAGCTTGTCGCGCAGCCCTGCATCGTGGCCCACCATACGGTCGACCAAGGCATCCCAATCGCGCACCAGCGTGCGGCTCGCCGCCGCGGAAGGATCGGTGCCAGCCGCGATCAGCGCACGGGCGCGCTGCGCCAGCGCCCGCCATTCGGGTTCGAGCCGTTTGTCGAGCCGCGCCAGTTCGTCCGGCGACAGGTGCCGCAGCCACGCCGCCATGCGCAGTTCGACGGCCGCCTCCATATAGCGGATCATCGTCGCGTCGATGCCGCCAAAGCCCTGTTGCGCGGCCTGCTTGATCATTTCGCCCCAACGGATGGCCCGTGCCATGTCGCCCTGCATCCAGCGCATGGCCAGATGCATCCAGCGAGCCGCCAGCGCCTGCGTGCCGATCGCATCCGCGGGCCATTGCCGGGCCATCGCCTCCCGGACTTCGTCCAGCAGCGGCTGCCATTCCGCCTCGGTGGCGATCCACTCGCGGAAGATCGTTTCGAGCTCCGCCTCGCTGAAGTACTCGCGATAGGCCCGCATCTGGCGCAGGGCCGCAAGCCAGTGCTCGATCTCGGGCTCGCCGCCCGCGGCCAGCACCGTCTGCAGCAGCATCAGACGGCCACGCAGTTCGGTCGCCCGGGCAATCTCGCGATCGAGCGCCTCGATCTGCTGCGTGACGATGCGATGCCGCGGCGGCCCCTCGCCCGCCAGCAGCGCGCCGATGGCGGCCAGCGACAGGCCGGACTGGCGCAAGACCTGGATCGCATGCAGCCGCGCCACGTCGTCGCGCTTGTAGAGGCGATAGCCCGCGGCCGAACGCCCGGAAGGCTTGAGCAGGCCGATGCGGTCGTAGTGATGCAGGGCGCGGACCGTCAGGCCCGCCTGCCTGGCGAGCGCGCCGACTTTCAGGAGCATGGGCGAAGCGAGGGGGAGTTCAATCGACAAACGGCATTGGCGCGGCGCCTGTGGCCGCGACGGGCGTCATTGTCGCTCAGTCGCGCTTCACCTGGCGGCGGTGGCCTTCTTGGCGGTGGCTTTCTTTGCTGGGGTG
The DNA here is from genome assembly GCF_020418465.1 of Cupriavidus sp. DB3. Classification (NCBI taxonomy): domain Bacteria; kingdom Pseudomonadati; phylum Pseudomonadota; class Betaproteobacteria; order Burkholderiales; family Burkholderiaceae; genus Cupriavidus; species Cupriavidus sp. DB3. The sequence goes on from NZ_JAIZPL010000002.1 coordinate 447,367, forward strand.
GCTTTCTTTGCCGGGGTGGCTTTCCTGGCCGTAGTGACTTTCTTTGCGGCGGTAGCGTTCTTTGTATCGGTGGATTTCCTGGCCGCAGTGACCTTCTTTGCGGCGGTAGCGTCCTTTGTACCGGTGGCCTTCTTGGCAGCCGTGGCCTTCTCCGCAGCGGCGCCCCGCTTGGCAGCCGCAGGCGCCTTCGCGATAACCGCCTTCGCAGCCGCGGCCCCGGTCGTGGCAGCCTTCTTCGCCGGCGCCTTCGCCGCCGCCTTCGACGACGCCCGACGCCCTCCCGCGCCACCACCGAACTCCAGCGTGATCCACGCCGGCGCATGGTCGCTCGCCTGCGGCGCGCCGCGGACCCAGCGATCGACGCCGGCCTCGCGCAACGCCGGGGCCAGCGTCCCGTTCAGCAGCAGATGGTCGATGCGCAGCCCCGAATTGGTCTGCCAGTGCTGGCGGAAGTAATCCCAGAAGGTATAGATCCGCTCGTCGGGATATTTTTCGCGCAAGGCATCGACCCATCCCTGCTCCAGCAGGCGTCGATAGCAGGCGCGGCTTTCGGGCTGCAGCAAGGCGTCCTTGAGCCAGGAACGCGGGTTGTAGATGTCCTCGTCGGTCGGCACCACGTTGTAGTCGCCAGCCAGCACGACCGGATGGCCGCTGTCGTAGAGCGTGGCCGCATACTTCAGCAGGCGCTCGAACCAGGCCAGCTTGTAGTCGAACTTCGGGCCCGGCTGCGGATTGCCGTTCGGCAGATACAGGCAGCCCACCAGCACGCCATGCACCGCCGCCTCGATGTAGCGGCTCTGCTTGTCGCCATCGTCCCCGGGCAATCCACGCCGGCTTTCGATCGGCTCGGTTCCGCGCGACAGGATCGCCACGCCATTCCAAGACTTCTCGCCATGGCAGATCGCGCCATAGCCGGCGGCACGAATCGCATCGATCGGAAAGCCGGAATCGACGGTCTTCAATTCCTGCAGGCAGACGACGTCGGGCGCCTCGCGCTCCAGCCATTCCAGCAATGCGGGCAGGCGGGCGCGGATGCCGTTGATATTGAAGGTGGCGATCTTCAGCATGGCACGTGTGAATGGGCGAATGGGGGAATGGGCGGATGGGCCAAATGGCTGGCTGGGCAGGCTGATTGGCTTGCCGTTGTTCCCTTTTTAGGAGAGCCACGCGGGCCCGGCAATCGGGCGGTGTCCCACAGCCCGCAAATCCGTGCCGCATTTTTTTCGCGGCAGGCTTGTGCGCACGCAAAAGCTTCTCTATAATCCGCGCCTTCCACAGGCTCGTAGCTCAGCTGGTTAGAGCACCACCTTGACATGGTGGGGGTCGTTGGTTCGAGTCCAATCGAGCCTACCAACGCAAATCGACGACGGCACCGGAGGCATCGCCATCCGGTGCCGGCGACGACCTTGCCCACCGCGATCGCGTTCTGCATCCCGGTTTTCCACTCAGTCGTTTCCTTGGCCGTTTCCGTATCGGGCGCCATCACGCCGGCCGCATGACGTCATGGCGCCACGCCCCCGCAAGTCCGCATTGGCCCGGCCGCAGCATTGGCGCTCGCGATGTGACCGACGGGCTAACCCCGCCCGCGCCGCCCCAACACCCGCCTGACGGCTGCCTCGAACCGCGGATCCAGCACCGCGCCCACATTGAACCGCGCCCAAGGCGACCGGGCCTCCGGATCGACACGGAACACGCGGCCGGGCGCGATCATCACCTTCTTCGCGAGCAAGGCCTCGGCCAGCGCGAGCGAGTCCGGCGCGTCCGGAAACGCGGCCCACAAGTACAGGCTCTGCGGCGGACGCACCCATACGTCCGCGTCCAGCCGATCGAACAGCGCCAATGCCTGCTCGGTGGCGGCGGCCAGCCGCGCCCGCAGTTTGGCGAGATAGCGCTGGTAATGGCCTTCGCTGAGGATCACGTCGACCGTGCGCTCGCAGTACTCCGAGCTGCTGACATGGATCAGCGCCTTCAGGTCGGCCAGATCGCTGGCCAGCGCGTCGTTGCACGCGATATAGCCGACCCGCAGCGCCGCCGAGAAGGACTTGGAAAAACTGCCGATATAGATCGTGCGCTGCAACTGGTCCAATGCGGACAGCCGCGGCAGCGTGGTCGGCTTGAAGTCCGCCAGCGCGTCGTTCTCGACCACCAGCAGATTGAAGCGCTCGGCCAGCTGCAGCAGGCGATACGCCTTGGCCGCGGAAAGATCCGAGCCGGTGGGGTTGTGGCCGACCGATTGGGTGAAGAACAACCGCGGCCGCTCGCGCGTCAGGATCTGCTCCAGCGCGTCGATGTCCGGGCCATCCGCGAGCCGCGGCACGCCGACGATGCGGGCGCCGGCAAGCTTTAGCTTGCCGAACAGCGGGTAATAGCCGGGATCGTCGACCAGCACCGTGCCGCCGGCCGGCACGAAGTAGCGGATCACCAGGTCCAGCGCCTCGTTGGCGCCGTGCGTCAGCACGATCTGCCTGGCCTGCGCGCCGATGCCGACATCGCCGAGCTTGCGGACCAGATGGTCGCGCAGCGGGCCGAAGCCGAAACGGTTGCCGTAGCGGAACAGCGCGCCCAGGCCGGTGCGCACGACCTTGTGGTGATAGCGGTCCAGCCGCGCCTCCGCCAGCCATGACACCGGCGGGAAGCCGTCCCCGACCGCCAGCACGTCGGGCCGGCTCTTCAACTGCTCGCGCATCAGCCAGACGATGTCCATCGCGCGGCCCAGTGTGCCGGCATCCTCCTCGGGCGCGGGCCGGACTGCCACCTCCCGAACGAAGAAGCCCGAGCCACGCCGCGGCTCGACCAGCCCGCGCGCGACCAGCAGTTCGAAGGCGGCCACGATCGTGTTCTTGCTGTAGCCATGCAGTTGCGCCAGTTCGCGCAACGAGGGCAGGCGATCGCCGGTGCGATAGGCGCCTTCGGCGATCTGGCGGGCGATCGAGTCGGCCAGCGTGGTGGCGAGCGATGGGGATTTGCGGGCGGTGCCCGGAGCGGTGGAGGTCATCGATAGGGCGCAAATACCGGGCGGCTGGTCACTGTCCCCGCAAACTGTACCCCTATTGACTGGTACAGTCACCCTAGACTGTCTCCATTCCATACCAGAGAACCATAGAACGGAGACCTCGATGCTTGCCTCCCTCCCCTCGTCCGATGCCGCCGCTGCCTCCGATGGCACCGCCGCGGCCGACTCCCGCCGCAAACCCGTCGATTCCCGCCTGCCGCGCTTTCGCGAGATGACGCCGGCCCAGCGCCTGGCCGCCATCGCGGACGCGGTCGGCCTGGACGACGACGAGCACGCACTGCTGGCCGAGCCCGGCGCGCTGGGCGCGGCACGTGCCGACGGCATGATCGAAAACGTGATCGGCACCTTCGAGTTGCCCTTCGGCGTGGCCGGCTACTTCCAGATCAATGGCAAGGACGTGCTGGTGCCGATGGCGGTCGAGGAACCGTCCGTCGTTGCCGCGGCCTCCTACATGGCCAAGCTCGCGCGCGGCTGCGGCGGCTTCGAGACCTCGAGCTCCGGCCCGCTGATGCGGGCGCAGGTGCAGGTGGTTGGCGTCGCCGATCCCTATGGCGCGCGGCAGGCGCTGCTGCGCCATCGCGACGAGATCCTCGCCGTTGCGAACGCGCGGGACAAGGTGCTGATCGGACTTGGCGGCGGCTGCCGCGACATCGAGGTCCATGTGTTTCCCGACACGCCGCGCGGCGCGATGGTGGTGATGCACCTGATCGTCGACGTGCGCGACGCGATGGGCGCCAATACCGTCAATACGATGGCCGAGGCGGTATCGCCGGTGGTCGAGCGCATCACCGGCGCGCCGGTCCGGCTGCGCATCCTGTCGAACCTCGCCGACCTGCGCCTTGCGCGCGCACGCGTGCGGCTGACGCCCGAAGCGCTGGCCACCGGCGAGCGCAGCGGCGACGCCATCATCGAAGGCGTGCTCGACGCCTACACCTTCGCGGCAATCGACCCGTACCGCGCGGCGACACACAACAAGGGCATCATGAACGGCATCGATCCGGTCATCGTCGCGACCGGCAACGACTGGCGCGCGGTCGAGGCCGGCGCGCATGCCTATGCCTGCCGCGCGGGCCGCTACACGTCGCTGACGCATTGGGAGAAGGACGCCACCGGCGCGCTGGTCGGCACCATCGAATTGCCGATGCCGGTGGGGCTGGTGGGCGGCGCCACCAAGACCCATCCGCTGGCGCGGCTCGCGCTGAAGATCCTGGGCGTGCAAAGCGCGCAGGAACTCGGCGAAATCGCCGCCGCAGTCGGACTGGCGCAGAATCTCGGCGCCCTGCGCGCGCTCGCCACCGAAGGCATCCAGCGCGGCCATATGGCGCTGCACGCCCGCAATATCGCGCTGGTCGCCGGCGCCGTCGGCCAGGAGGTCGAACAGGTGGCGCGCCGGATGGCCGAGGAAAAGGACGTGCGCACCGACCGTGCAATCGAACTGCTGGCGCAGCTGCGGCAGGGATAGAGGCGCCCCCCGGCGGCGGGAGACTTCCCTCTCCCCGGCCTCTCTCCCGCGAGCAGGCAAGGGGTTAAGGGAGGGGGCAGCGACCTGCCGACCACCCCCGCTCGCCACACCAAGAAAAAGCGCCCGCCGACAAGCGAGGCGCCACACAGGAGACAACCATGCAACCACAACCCAAGGCCGCCGGTAGCCCGCTGGTCGAAGTCTGGGGCGATACCGCCAATCCGCGCCATCTCGCCTGCGCCATCGTCATCGGCGGCGCGCTGAGCCTCGCGGCCTTTGCGATCGCCAGCCGCATCCTGACCGAACTGGTCCGCACACCGGAGCTCGCGCGCGCCTATGCGATGCTCGCCGGGCTGGCCGGCTGCGTGCTGGCCGGCTTCATCTGCGCCTGCCTCTTCAAACCCAAGCGCGTGGTCACCGAGGACAGCGGAACCGATGCGAGCAGCGCAACCGCGGCCGCCGCACGCGAGCAGGCGCTCGACCGTCTTGCCGAGGAATCCGGTGGACTCGGAACCATGGCCGACCTCCCCGCCGCCACGGTGCAGGAACTGCGCGAACTCCAGCTCTACGAGCTGTTTGCCGCGCGCGAACGCGGTGCGATGGCCGCCGGCCACGCCGACGTCGCGATACCGGATGCGGACGCGGCCGCCGCTCCTGCTCGCCCCAACGCCGCCTGACCCGCCACCGCCTGGAGCGCATCATGATCGAATCCACCCCTCTGCTGACGCAGATCCTTGTCGCGCTGGGCATGGGCCTGGCCGGCGCCATCGTCTTCGCGGCGATCGGCCTGGTGTCGGGCACCGACGAGACCACGACGCTCGCGCCGCTGACGTTGCTGGTCGTGCTGCTCGGCGTGCCGCCCGCCGGCGTGTTCACCTTCTTCCTGGCCGGCGCGGTCGCCAAGCACATGACGCACGCGGTGCCGACCGCGTTGCTCGCCATTCCCGGCGATACCATGGCCACGCCGCTGATGCAGGACGCCAATCATCTGCGCAATCTCGGCGTGCCGCATATCGCGCTGCGCAAGATGATTTCCGGCGCCATCGTCGCCGCGTTCTGCGCGGTGCCGCTGGCCGTGCTGTTCGCCGTGCTGCTGGCCCCGTTCGGCGCCACGATCACGAAAGCCGCGCCGTGGATCTTCGTGGCCGCCGCGCTGGTGATCGCCTACGCGTCGCCGGGCCGCTGGGCCTCGGTGGCGACGCTGGTGCCCTTCGTGGTGGTGATCGTCGCGCTGCAGACCCTGACCGCGAAATTCGGCGTCAAGCTGAGCATCAGCTATTTCCTCGGCATCGCGATCGGCCCGCTGATCGCGGACCTGTTTTCGACGCTGTCGCCGGTCGACCGTCCGCGCATGCAGCGCAAGGAAGCCCGCACGTTTACGCTGGCACCTGACGTGAAGGGATGGAGCGGCTATTTCCCCAATCCGTTGAAGGTAATGGACGGCACGCAGACCCGCTGGACCGTGGCGACCGCGGCGATCTCGAGCGCAACCTTCGTGTTCAGCCCGGTCGCGATGACCGTGGTGCTGGGTGAACTGGTCGGCTCGCGCATCAAGCACGCCTATCACCGGCTGACCACGGTGCTCAGCGCGCGCAACGGCGTCACCGAGGCGACCTATATCGCCGAGGCGCTGATTCCGCTGATCGCCTTCGGCCTGCCGCTGAGCCCGGTGGCCGCCGGTCCGGCCGCGCCGCTGTTCAATGCCCCGCCGGTCTTCACCGTCGATGCCGGCAACGGCCAGACCCACAACCTGCACAACCTGCTGAGCCACTGGGAATTCCTCGGCTACGGCCTGCTGGCGGTGCTGCTGGCGGCGATCGTGTCGTATCCGTTTGCGATGAATTACGCGCGCCGCGCCGCGCTGTTCGTATCGCGCCGCATTTCGCACGAGGCCATCGTCGCCACCTTTGTCGGGCTGATCCTGGTGATCAGCGTGTGGGAAGGTCAGCTGCTGGGCCTGCTGGTGATCGTCACGCTCGGCTCGATCGGCGGCCTGCTGTCGCGCGTGCTGGGCTTCAACACCGGCGTGCAGTTCATGGGGTATTACACGGCGGTGCTGACGGTGCCGGCGCTGATCAAGCTGGCGGGATAAGCGCACCGCCTACCGCTTCCTGCCTCTGCGGTTCGCCAGCGTCGCAGCTGGCGAACCGTGCTTCACTCCCCTTCCCAATAGTCCAGGCTCCCCTCCGCGCGGCCGATATAGGCAAACCCATTGCCGTGATCGAGCACGCCGAACTTGCCCGAGTCGGGATAGTGGCAAAGCTCCGGCGCGGTCATCGTGCTGACGGCCAGCACTTTCAGTTCCTGCGTACCGGTATTGATGATCTGATGCGCCGTTTCCGGACCGCCCGCCGGACAGGCGATCACGTCGCCGGCGCGAACGGGATGGCGCGACTCGCCGATGCGCACTTCGCCGCTGCCTTCGACGATAAAGAACATCTCCTCGTTGGCGCGGTGGCTGTGGAAAGGAAACACGCGCTTGCCGGGCTCGATCACCGTCAGGTTGTAGCCGAGCTTTTGCGCGCCGAGCATGCGCCCGATCGGCGCCATGCGGCCGCCGTAGCGGTCGGCGGGGAGTTCGGAGCCGTATTGGCGCGACAGGTCGGCGAAGTCGAGGTATTGGGCGTCGGCGATGTTCAGGATGGGGCGTGACATTGGGTCGTCTCCTTGAAGATTGTTGTCCTGACAGTCTAGTGTTGGCCTGACACCATGTTCGAACAATGGAAATCAAGGCTGGGCAGTCATCTCACCCCCGTGCGTCGGATTGCGTCCGCCCAAATCGCCACGACAAGCGTTGCGCTGCGCCGGCCAATTGGCGCGCGACGTTGCCGTCGTGCCCGCTATCGAAACTCCCCGCCGTCCCCATCGCCGCGAGCACCAGCACCACGGTACCGGTGTGGTCGAACACCGGCACCGCCAACGTATGGATGCCGGGCACCGGTTTGTCGAGTGCATCGTCGACGCCTTGCGCGCGAATGCGGGCCAGCCTCGCGGCATAAGGGGTCTTGCCGGTCCCGATGTCCTTCGTCGACGCGCCCGCCATCCGCACCGCTTCCTGGTGGAGCATTCCGCCGAGCACATCTTCCGGCAGATGCGCGGCAAACACGCGGCCGATTGCGGTATTCACCAGCGACAGCACCGTGCCGACGCGCAGGCTGACGTGCTGCGGCCGCGTCGATTCCTCGAGCCGCACGACCGTCGGTCCGAGCGGCCCGAGCACGGCCATTGCGACACTGAGGCCGGTATCCACGGCAAGGCCGCGCACTTCCGGCTCGGCCTCGCGCACCGGCGACAGGCGCTGCAACGCGATCAGTCCCAATTGCAGGGCCAGCGGTCCCGGCAGAAAGCGGCCATCGGCATCGCGCTCGAGCACGCCGGCTCGCAACAGGCTGACCAGGTGCGGAAAGGCCTTGGCGGGCACCATGCCCGCGCCGCGCGCCAGTTCGCTCAGCGCGAGCGGACCGCCAGCGCGCAGCAGCGCACCGATCAGCTGCGCGCTGGCGTCGAGCGCCTGAATGCCGCGTTGCGGCTTGCCCGTGGCCTCGTCGGTCGTTCCAGTGGCATTCGTCATGGCTCAGCCCTCTACGCGCAGTGAATCGGCGATCTGCCCTGCGGTTGCCTGCAGGGCGCGCGCAAGATCGCCTCGCCAGGTCGTGTCGATGGTTGCGGTCGGGCCGATTGCGGTAAGCAGCAGCCGGAGGGCGCCGGCGGCGTCGCGTACCGGCACGCACAGGCTGCTGACGCCGGGACTCGGGATATCGATGCTGCGGGCGATGCCGCGGCTGCGCACCTCGTCCAGTTCGGCAAGGAACGCCGCGCGTTTGGGACGCGCCGGCAGGGCGTCGAACAGCGGCACCCATTGCGCCTCGGGCATGCAGGCGCAATACATGCGGCCGGTAGCAGTAGTGGCCAGCGACATCACGGTGCCGACATGCAGGTTGACGTGCAGCGGCGCGTTGCCGCGCTCGTAGCGCACGATGGTGGGACCCTGCGGGCCCGGCACGCTGACCGCCACGCTGCAGCCGGTTTGCGCGGTCAGCGCGGCGACCAGGGGCACCGCGGCGTGCAGGCCGGGATCCAGCTCCAGCCGCATCCGCGCCAGTTGCAGCGCCAGCGGCCCGGGTTCGAAGCGATCATCGAGATGGTCGCGCTTGATCCAGCCCTGCCGCGTCAGCGATACGAGGTAGGGATGGGCCTGAGCCGGGGCGATGCCCACGGCCGTGGCGAGTTCGACCGCAGATAGCGGTGCGCCCGCCTCTGCCAGCGCCTGCAGGAAGCGGCCCGCCACGTCGACGCTCTGCACGCCGCGCTGCGTCTTCTCCTGTCCCGCCTGCCCTGGCCCGCTCATGGTTGCCCTCCGAAAGGCTGGATATTAATCCAACGCCGCATGGGCGCCGCGCTTGCCACCCGCCGGTCTGTTGTTCGTTCTTTATGTTTTAGCCAATAACTTATCCATTGACTAACGCACGGAGACCTCCTACCATCCGTCTACCCCGACAACGCCGCATGCCCTCTCGCGCGCGGCCAATCCAATAACGAAGGGGCGAGACAGTACCTGTGCATTGCCGCTGCGCAATGCCGCCCGCTGCCGCGCCCCGTCACCCACGACGAGGCAAGCATGGCCAAAGCATTCGCATCGCAAGCCGACCTGGAAGCCAAAAAGGTCACCTTCACCCAGCTGTCCGAGAACGCCTACGCCTACACGGCCGAAGGCGATCCGAACTCGGGCGTGATCATCGGCGACGACGGCGTGCTGATCGTCGACACCACCGCGACGCCCGCGATGGCGCAGGACCTGATCGCCAGGATCCGCACGGTCACCGACAAGCCGATCAAGTACGTCGTGCTGTCGCACTACCACGCGGTTCGCGTGCTGGGCGCCTCGGCGTATTTCGCCGAGGGCGCGCAGCAGATCATCGCCAGCCGCGGCACCTACGAAATGATCGTCGAGCGTGGCGAGGCCGACATGAAGTCGGAGATCGAGCGGTTCCCGCGCCTGTTCGCCGGCGTCGAGACCGTGCCGGGCCTGACCTGGCCGACGCTGGTGTTCGACAAGGAAATCACGCTGTTCCTCGGCAAGCTGGAAGTCCGCATCGCGCATCTCGGCTCGGGCCACACCAAGGGAGACACCGTGGTCTGGCTGCCGTCGCAGAAGGTGCTGTTCTCCGGCGATCTGGTCGAGTACGAGGCAGCTTGCTATTGCGGCGACGCGCAGCTGGCCCAATGGCCGGCGACGCTGGACGCGCTGCAGGCGCTGGGCGCCGAGAAGCTCGTCCCGGGGCGCGGTCCGGCCTTGACCACGCCGCAGCAGGTCCGCGAGGGCATCGCCTACACCAAGGACTTCGTCAGCACGCTGTACCGCGCCGGCCAGGAAGCGGTCGCTCGGAAGATGGATCTGAAGGCCGCGATGGCGCATACCCGCAAGAGCATGGACCCGAAGTTCGGCCACGTCTTCATCTACGAGCACTGCCTGCCCTTCGACGTGACGCGCGCCTATGACGAGGCGTCCGGCATCACGCATCCGCGCATCTGGACCGCCGAGCGCGACAAGGAAATGTGGGCCGCGCTGCAGGACTGACGCGGCGGTATCGGCATCGGTATCGGCATCGGTATCGGCATCGGTATCGGTATCGGCATCCAGGATGGTGGAAGGAGACAACAAGATGGCGGTCGACTATCAACGATTGACCTTTGAATACCGGCCGTGCGCGGAGCAATCGGCTACCAACGCGATGCATCCGGTCGTGGTCATCGGTGCCGGCCCGGTAGGCCTGGCCACCGCGATCGACCTGGCCCAGCAAGGCATCGAGGTCGTACTGCTGGACGACGATTGCACACTGTCGACCGGCTCGCGCGCGATCTGCTTTGCCAAGCGCACGCTGGAGATCTTCGATCGGCTTGGCTGCGGCGATCGCATGGTGGACAAGGGCGTGCGCTGGAATCTCGGCAAGGTGTTCCTGCGCGACCAGATGGTCTATGCGTTCGATCTTCTTCCCGAAAGCGGACATCGCCGGCCGGCCTTCATCAACCTGCAGCAGTATTACGTCGAAGGCTTCCTGCTCGAGCGCGCGCTCGAACTGCCGAATCTGCAGATCCGCTGGAAGAACAAGGTGGTCGGCATCGAGCGCCGCGATGAGGGCGGCGCGGATGCCACCGTCACGCTGACCGTGGAAACGCCCGATGGCACATATCCAGTGCGGGCTCGTTATGTCGTCGCCGCCGACGGCTCGCGCAGCCCGATGCGCAATCTGCTGGGCCTGGACAGCAAGGGCCGCACCTTCAAGGACCGCTTCCTGATCGCGGATATCCGGATGGAAGCCGGCTTTCCAAGCGAGCGCTGGTTCTGGTTCGATCCGCCCTTCCATCCGAATCAATCGGTGCTGCTGCATCGGCAGCCCGACAACGTCTGGCGTATCGATTTCCAGCTGGGCTGGGACGCGGACCCGGTGCTGGAGAAATCGCCGGAGCGCGTCATTCCTCGCGTGCAGGCCCTGCTCGGCCCGGATGCGAAATTCGAGCTCGAATGGGTCAGCGTGTACACGTTCTCGTGCCTGCGCATGGACAGCTTCCGGCATGGCAACGTGCTGTTCGCCGGCGACTCGGCGCATGGCGTGTCGCCCTTCGGCGCGCGCGGCGCCAATAGCGGCGTACAGGATGCGGACAATCTGGCCTGGAAACTGGCCCACGTGCTGCGCGGCGAGGCGCCGGACGCGCTGCTCGACACCTATGCCAGCGAGCGCGAATACGCGGCGGACGAGAACATCCGCAATTCGACTCGCTCCACGGACTTCATCACGCCGAAGAGCCAGGTAAGCCGTGTGTTTCGCGATGCGGTACTGACGCTGGCGGCGAAGCATCCGTTTGCGCGGACGCTGGTCAATAGCGGGCGCCTGTCGGTGCCGAGCGTGCTGGCCTCGTCCCCGTTGAATACGGTCGACACCGATGCCTTCGCTGGCGCCATGATTCCTGGGGCGCCGTGTGCCGAGGCGCCGGTCGAGGCCGATGGCGCCGAGGATTGGCTGCTGTCGCAGCTGCATGGCGGATTCAGCTTGCTGGTCTACGGCCATCCCGACGATCTCGATGCGGAGGCCGACAGGCAGATCGCCGCGCTCCGCGGTCAAGCCGGTGCACCACGGATGCTGTTCGTCGCGCCGGACGGTCATCGCGCTGCCCGGACATCGGACATTGCTGTGGTCAGGGATCGCGACGGCATCGTGGCGCAACGCTACGACGCGGTGCCGGGTACCGCGTATCTGATTCGTCCGGATCAACATGTCTGCGCACGCTGGCGTGCGGTGGATGCGGGACGGGTGATGGAGGCGATGGCTCGGGCTCAAGGCAAGCGTCTGGCGGAGACTGCGCCGGCGGCGCGAGGAACACCGGCCTGCGCCGAAGCGCTCGCGGCATGATCCCCAGCAAGCGGCAACGACATCCCCCGGAGACACCATGCCCCTTATCACCGCCCCCAACCTCGCCCGTCCCGACGACTTCTACGAAGCCTTGATCGACATGCACCGCGATCTGGACGATGCGCAAAGCCAGGCGGCCAACGCCCGCCTGATCTTGCTGCTGGCCAACCATATCGGCGACCACGAGACGCTGCTGTCGGCGCTGCAACTGGCGCGCGAGGCCGAAACGGCCGCGGCCTGATTCGACGGGATACGCGACGAGATACGCGACAACATATTCGACGAACGACAGGGCGCGCTCGCGCCAACGGTTGATACACGACGGAATCCACTCCGGGCCCACGGTGCGCAAGACACCGGCCCGTTAAGGGCGGCGCGATCCGCCCCTCTTTTTCCTCCTTCCTGCTTTACGGAGACAAAGCATGTCCCAACTCCACGCGGGCACCGCGACGCCCCCGCTCGCCCTCGCACACGAACAAGACGCCCTGCACCAGAAGATCTGGCTGCGCATCGTCCCCTTCCTGTTCGTCTGCTACGTCATTTCCTTCCTTGACCGCATCAATATCGGCTTCGCGCAATTGCAGATGAAGCAGGACCTCGGCTTCAGCGATGCAATGTACGGACTCGGCGCCGCGGTGTTCTATGTCGGCTATGTACTGTGCGAAGTGCCAAGCAATATGCTGCTCGCCCGCTTCGGCGCTCGGCGGACTTTCACGCGGATCATGCTGCTGTGGGGCGCCGTCTCGGTGGGAATGGCCTTCGTCTCCACGCCGGCGCAGTTCTACACGCTGCGTTTCCTGCTCGGCGTATTCGAGGCCGGCTTTTTCCCCGGCATCGTGCTGTACATGACCTACTGGTTCCCCGCGCATCGGCGCGCGGCCGTGATGGCCATCTTCTTCGCGGGTGTCGCGATCGCCGGCGTATTGGGCGGCTTGGTCTCCGGCTGGATCATGCGCGATATGGCCGGCGTGATGGGGCTGTTCGGCTGGCAATGGATGTTCGCCATCGAAGGCGCGCCCGCCGTGCTGCTCGGCTTGATCGCCGCCTGGTATCTGGTTGACAGCCCCGCCGACGCCAAATGGCTGACCGCTAGCGAGAAGGCGCTGCTGGCACGGCAACTGGAAGGCGAGCAAGGCAGCCACGCGGCCCATACGCTCGGCGCCCTGCGCGAGGCGCTGCGCAACCCCAGGCTGTATGTGTTCGCGTTTATCTATTTCGCGCTGACCTGCGGCTCGCTGACGCTGAATTTCTGGATGCCGCTGATGATTCGCGATTTCGGCATTACCGATGTCGTGTCGATCAGCTTGTATAGCGTCATTCCGAATGCCGTGGGCGCCGTCGGTCTTATCCTGATCGCGCGGCATTCGGACCGCACCGGCGAGCGGCACAAGCATTTCCTGCTGTGCTGCTGCGGCGGTGCCCTGGCGCTCGCGCTGCTGACCCTGCGACTGCCGCATTTCGGCGCGATGCTGGCGATCCTGTCTGTGGCGGCGGTGCTGATCTTTGCGGCGCTGCCGATCTTCTGGTCGCTGCCACGCAGCTATTTGCCCGGGCATACCGCTGCAACCGGACTCGCGTTCATCAGCAGTGTCGGCATTACCAGCGGGATCGTCAGCCCGTGGGTGATCGGGCAGGTCAAGGTTCAGACCGGCAGCATGGACAACGCGCTGTATCTGTTGGCGAGATTGCTGGTGGCGGCCGGGGTCGTCATGTGGAAAGTGGTGCCGAGGGATGCGGGGCGGTAATCGTCGCCAGTTCGGCCATTTCAAGGGGAATTGCCAACGCCGCTTCGGTCTTTGATATGGTTTCGACATGAGCAATGACTTATGCGTCCATTCCCGACAACGGCTCAGGGGACGCGGGAGGCAAGCACATGTACGTCATCATGGGCGGTACCGGACATGTTGGATCGGCGACAGCGGATGCGCTGCTCGCCCGCGGCCAGGCGGTCACCATCGTGACCCGTTCGGCCGCCCGCGCCGCGAAATGGCGCGACAAGGGCGCCGCGGTCGTCGAGGCGGACGTGGAAGACGTGGCGTCACTGCGGGCCGCGTTTCAGCGGGGACGCCGAGCGTTCCTGCTCAATCCGCCCGCCGATACCAGCAAGGACACCGATGCGATCGAGCGGCACACGGTGGCCAACATCCTTGCCGCGCTTCAGGGCTCGGGGCTGGAGAAGGTCGTCGCCGAATCCACAGGCGGCGCCCAGCCCGGCGAGCGCATCGGCGATTTGAGCGTCCTGTGGGAGCTCGAAGAAGGACTGCGCCGCCAACCGATTCCTGCGGCGATCAATCGCGCCGCTTACTACATGAGCAATTGGGATTGGCTGCTCGATACGGTACGCAGCACGGGCAAGCTGCCGACGATGTTTCCTGCCGATCTACCAATCCCCATGGTGGCGCCACGCGATTTGGGGGAAGCGGCAGCAGCCAGGCTGATGTCCCCGCTCGACGATGTTGGCGTCCGCCATGTGGAAGGGCCACGGCGGTATTCATCCGAAGAGGTTGCGATGGCCTTCTCGCAGGCACTTCGGCGGCCCGTTCAGGTCGAAGTCGTGCCGCGGGAGAAGTGGAAGGAGACGTTTGTGGGGCTGGGGTTCTCGGATGCCGCTGCCGATTCCTATGCGCGGATGACCGCCGTCAGTGTGGACAGTCGGTTCGATTTGTCCGAGGAACCGATGAGGGGTGGGACGGGGCTGGAGGAATACATCGAAAGACTGGTGGCCGAGGGCGATGCGTAGGGCCACGTTCTCGCTCGCATCTCGCCGACTCTCAATTCAGCCGGGCACTTCCCGCAAATCGGCCCATCAGCAGCGAGCGTCCGCTGGTTTGATCATTTCTTCCTGCCTTTATCGTAATGCCACTTGATGGCGAAGAACATGCCCGTGCCCAACACGAGGACCTTGAACGCGATAAAGACGATAGGGAACCAATCCATCATTTGAGTACTTCCAGGCCATGGCCTGACGCTATTGATTGTGAGAAGCACGGCCCCGGAACGCTGCTTCTGCAGTTTTATTTCCTGTTCAAGCCGTCGTCGAATCCAGCTTCGATCATAACATCGCACGCCATGCGCCGTGCGCCTGGTCTGAGCGACAGCCCCACCAAGCGCTTCGATTTTTCGTCCCTATCCTCCAGCAAGAAGACGGATCGCGCGTGTTGTCGCCCGTCGGAGATTGTTGCCGTTCGGTCAACATACTGAAGGCCGCCGCGACTCTACTGCCAATCGCCCCTCCTGCCTACACTCGGTGGCAACGATCGTTGCACAACCCGTGCGACGGTCGAGGAAGATGTCCGCGCAGCGAAACGGACCTCGCCTGCCGCATCGTGCGGCTTACCCACTCAATGGACAGGACTCCAGAAAATGAGCGAAACAATCCGCAATGTGCAGCCGGTGACCGTCAACCTTGGCAACGCAGGTTCCGGCGAACTCGTTCCCTCCCGCTACGCCGTGCGCATCGGTGACGTCGACGTCGTGCTGATCAGCGATGGCATTCTGCCGCTTCCGACCAGTACCATGTCGACCAACGTGAGCCAATCGGACCGCAACGAATGGTTCGATAGCCGCTTCCTGCAACGTGACATGTTCGACTGGGCGCTGAATATCGCGCTCGTGCGTAGCGGCGAACGCCTGATCCTGATCGATTCGGGCCTCGGTGACGGATTCGAATACTTCTCGCGCGCCGGTCGGTCGGTGATGCGGCTGGAATCGGCCGGTATTGATCTGGCTGCCATCACCGATATCGTCATCACCCATATGCACATGGATCATGTCGGTGGCCTGAACGTGGATGGCGTCAAGGCCCGCCTGCGGCCGGACGTACGCATTCACGTAGCGGCCGCGGAAGTCGAATTCTGGAAGAATCCGGACTTCAGCCAGACGGTCATGCCGGAAGCGGTTCCTCCCGCCTTGCGCAAGGCGGCCGCCAAGTTCGTCGAGCTCTACAGCAAGAACCTCGTGCTGTTCGATCAGACCGTCGAAGTCGCAGCGGGCGTGTCGGCGCGTGTAACGGGTGGACACACCCCGGGGCACTGCGTCGTGGATGTTGCATCGAAGGGCGAGAAGCTGACCTTCGTGGGCGATGCCATCTTCGAAGTCGGCTTCGACAATCCCGCTTGGCAGAATGGCTTCGAGCACGAGCCGGAAGTCGCTGTGGACGTGCGTATCGCGCTGCTTAACGAAGCCGCCGAGACCGGCGCTCTACTGGCCGCGGCGCATGTCGCCTTCCCGTCCATCGGTCACGTCGCAAAGAACGGCGGGAGTTTCCGCTTCGTTCCGGTGCAGTGGGATTACTGATCGATACTCGACGACAAACCGTCATCGAGTCGATTGCGACGATGATCGCGAGAAAAGCGCCGAGGGTTCAAAAGACCCGCGGCGCCTTTCTTTCCAATCACGGCAGCGCTGCCAGCCGGCCCCAACAGCGAGGCGGTTTGCCGTCAGCAATATCAGGTCAGCGCGATCCCACCATCGACGCGCAGGTTCACGCCGGTGATGAAGGTGCCTTCCTCACTGGTCAGCATCAGTGCCGCCGATGCAATCTCCTCGGCACGCCCAAGGCGACCAAGCGGAATGGCACCTGCCACGGCTGCCTCGAAAGCTGGCCGGTCACCGTCGGCAACGCCCAGCTTGGACAGAATCGGCGTATCGACGGGACCTGGGCTGATGACGTTCACCCGAATGCCGCGCGCCTTGAACTCGAGCGCCCAGCTCTGCGCAAACGCCTCAATTGCCGCCTTGGAACCTGCATAGACGGCGTGTCCATCGAGCACCTTGGCACTGGCAATCGAACTGACAAGGAGAACGGAGCCACCGTCGCGCAACACCGGCACGATCTTCTGCACGCCGAAGAACACAGCTCGCGTGTTGGTGGCGAACTGGGCGTCGTATTCGTCGATGTCAACCTGGGCGGACGGCCTGATCTGGTTCATGCCCGCGTTGGCCACGTAGATGTCGGCCCCGCCAAACCGCTTGACGACCTCTGCCGACACGCGATCATGCGTGGACAGATCGGCGATATCGCCTGTCAGGCCACTCGCGCGCGGCCCCAGTTCGGCAACCGTCGCATCAACGGCGTCCGCGCGCCGGCCGACGATGAGCACCTGGGCCCCCTCGTTGACGAACCGCCTTGCCATCGCCAATCCGATACCGCTGTTGCCGCCCGTAATCACCGCGACCTTTCCTTCAAGCTTGCCCATCGTGTACCTCGACATTCCTGTTTGATGAGATTGAAAATCTAGAGGATCCGTCGCAAGGCGAGCAGCCCTGCATTGGGCGCATGACTTGTGCCAAATTGTCTTCCATGTCGATAGAACGCCTCCATGGCCTTTCAGCCTTTGTCCGTGCGGTAGAAGCGGGTTCGTTCACCAGGGCCGCCAGGCTCCTCGGCACTACGCCCTCGGCCATTTCGAAGAGCGTGTCGCGACTTGAAGCCCGATTGGGCGTGAAGCTCTTTCACCGATCTACCCGCGCCTTCGCACTGACCGACGAAGGGACCGTCTTCTACCGACGCGTCGCGCCGCTGGTGCGAGGACTCGAGGAAGCAAGCGAGGGGTTGATTGCGCCGTCGGAGATGGCGGCGGCAGGTCATCTTCGCATCAGCATGCCGGCCGATCTGGGCGCCACATTGCTGGCCGCGATCGCGTCGAAATTGATGCCGCGCCATCCGCGCCTGTCCCTGGACGTCAGCTTCAGCGACCAGCACGCCGATCTGATCCGCGAGGGGTTCGACCTGGCCTTCCGCGCCGGACACGCACCTGACAGCGGCCTGCATGCACGGCACCTGACAACCCTTCCTGTGGTGCTCGTGGCCTCGCCTGCGTACCTGGAACGTTGCGGGGAGCCTCGCACGGCGGCGGACCTGCTGCACCATCGCCATGTGCGTTATCGGTTGGCAGGACAAGTCATGCCGGTCACGCTTGCCGACGGCACGCGGCTGCAGACGAAGGGGTCCTTCGATGCCGACAATGGCGCTGCGATGCGCACGGCAGCGCTCAGCGGCCTGGGTATCGCGCAGCTGCTGCACGTCGCCGTGCAGGCTGACCTCGATGCCGGCCGGCTGCAGCGTGTAGTGCCAGCGTTGGCGCTACGCGCGGTACCGCTGCAGGTGCTGCACGGATTCGGTCGACGGATGCCGGCGCGCGCAAGCGTACTGGTGGACTTTGTCGCGGCGGAGCTTGCCGGCCAGACCAAAGGCGCGCACGCGATGCGAGCGTGAGCCGATGCGAGTGCTGATGGGGGCGACTGCCGGTCCGCTTCGAAGCGGACCCGGCAGTTGTCTGCGGCTTCCGCCGATCAGGCCTTCAGGAACTCCAGGAGATCCGCGTTGATGACCTCCGCCTGCGTCGTCGGCATTCCGTGCGGGAAGCCTTTGTACGTCTTCAGGATGCCTTTCTTCAAGAGCTTGGCCGACAAGGGGCCCGATTCCGAGTAGGGCACAATCTGATCGTCATCGCCGTGCATCACCAGCACGGGTAAATTGATCTTCTTCAGATCCTCGGTAAAGTCGGTCTGCGAGAACGCCACGATGCCGTCGTAATGCGCCTTCGCGCTGCCCATCATGGCTTGTCGCCACCAGTTCTGGATAAGGCCTTCCTGAGGCTTTGCGCCCGGCCGGTTGAAACCATAGAACGGCCCCGCGGGAAGATCCCGGAAAAACTGTGCCCGATTGGTGGCCGTCTGCAATTGCAGGCCGTCAAACACCTCCTTCGGCAGGCCGCCCGGATGGGATGACGTCTTGACCATCAGCGGCGGAACCGCGGCAATCAGGCAAGCCTTCGAGGCCCGCTTCTCGCCGTGCCGCGCCAGGTAGCGCACGACTTCGCCACCGCCAGTGGAGTGACCCACGTGGATGGCGCCCTTGAGATCAAGATGGCTTACCACCGCTGCCAGGTCGTCGGCGTAGTGGTCCATATCGTGTCCTTGCCAAACCTGCGACGAGCGGCCATGGCCGCGCCGATCATGGGCAATGACGCGATAGCCCTTGGCAAGGAAGAACATCATCTGGGCGTCCCAATCGTCGGAGCTCAGCGGCCATCCATGAGAGAAGACGATCGGCGTCGCATCGGCAGGACCCCAGTCCTTGAAGAAGATCTGGACACCGTCCTTGGTAGTGACATAGTTCATGGCGAAATTCCCCTGTGAGGTTGCCGCGGTCTTCTGCGCGGTGGACGTCGTCGAAGCAGCCGTGGCCGTGAAGGGCAAGGACGCAGCTACCGCGGCACTCGTTCCGAGCGAGAGCAGTTGGCGGCGGGTGATTCCCTCAGAGACGGACGGCGATGTAGATGCAGGTTTCATGGCATCAAGACTCTTGTCAGGTCGTGCGAACAAAATGAACGGATAAAGCTCCGAGCGAAGGTCCCCCGTCTTTCACTGGACGAACGATTGGCGAAGTGAGTGAATCAGGAAAACGGATGGGCATCGCACCCACCGCCATCGCAATGGATCGATGTATTGGTACTTGACGGGTTGCGTTGAATCCTAGCCACCATTGTTTGTAGGCACTAGGCGCGCGTGTAGAAACAGCATGTTGTCCGCGGGGCGCCAATTCCCTCACCCGATGGCGAAGCGCGTCGGGTGCCAAGTATTTGGCTCGCCTTTGTGCGCGCGTGGCGATACCCGCGGAATCTCGAGAAGACAGCGAGCGATGGGGCGAGGGCTCGGACAAGGGCCCAAAAATTCAGGGTGCCGCCGTTCCGGTGGTCGCCGGCTGGCTGGCGGGGCTGGCTATTTGCTGTCGGGCGGCATCACGCCCGGCCCCTCTGCCTCAGCCATCAGCAGGGGCCGCCGTGCTTCCTGGCCCAAACGAAAAACGCCCCGACAAGGCCATGAGGCCTGCCGGGGCGCGGCGATGATCGCCTTCTTCGCATACTTCCCGGTGGCCGGGTTGTATCGCGGTCGCGTAAGGTCTTGCGGGCTCTCGCGGGACAAAGGTCCCCTACGCGGTAATGCAGAACCGATCCCCCCGCGCTCCATGCATCCACCGGCTTCTGGCGAGCGGCAGATGACGGCAAACGCGGGCGATCGTCGAAGGAATTTACGAGCCGACCTTCAGCCGCCCGCCTCGTCCCAGTCCGCCCTTGACCTCCTGCGCCTTGTAGTTGCGCAGCGAGATCACCATGTTGTTGTACGCGTCCATGAATGCCGCGACGGTGGCCTTGCCTTCCGGCGTGCGAGAGAAACCACCCAGGCCGCCGGCCGTATTGCCGCCGAACGCGCCCAGGGCGGCGCCAAAGTTCGTCGCCGTCGAATTGCCTTCCGAGATGGAGACCTGCACGCCCGAACGGATGTCGAACATGGTCAGCGTCACGACCGATGCCTTGCTTTGCATGGCACCGCCCACAAGCGCGCCGACGCTGCCGAACAGGCCGCCAACACCGGCAGCCAGCTGGCCGGTGGAGTCGTTGTCGATGATGATGGCCGGCTCCATGTAGTAGTCGGCCGCTACGCGCTGGCCCTTCTGCTGGCGCGAGCCTGCGCGGAATTCACCGGAATTGCGCTGCTTGTCGGTGATGTTCGACAGCTTGCTTTCGGTGCGATTGTTGCCGATCGACGTGATCACGAAGCAGTTCGACTGCTGCACGGCCAGACGGATCAGCGGCTCGATGCTGGTGACCTTGGTGGCCGCGCCAAAGCTCGCGTACCACTCCTTGCCCCGGCCGTCGTCCACCGCCAGCGTGCCCAGCGGCGCGTCGCAACGCTCCAGGGAAGCATTGGCATTCACGCTGGTGGCGCCACCCGCGGCGCCGGTGGCAGCGGTGGGCGCGGTGCCGGTGCTGATCAGACCGCCGCCGGCCGTGGCGCAGCCAGCGAGAACCAGAGACGCGGCCAATGCGGCCGCGCGCAAGGAAATATTCTTGGGCATGATAGGGCGTTCCTGTCGAGGAAATTGACGAAAAAATCCGGGTGGGAAGGCTTAGCGGTGATACCAGCCGGAAGGGCCCCATACCCAGTAATACGGATAGCTGCTGTACCAGGCAATCCAGGAGGTGCGATAAGCCTCGCGGACTCGGTACGCGCTTTGTTCGTCTTTCTTGGCAGCCTGAGCCTGCGGAATCAACTCTTTGGCTTCCTTGCTGCCCTTGGCTGCGGCTCGCATCAGCCAAGCCTCGGCTTCGGCAGGGTCCGAACCCATTTCCTCAAAGCCCATCAGATAAATTCGGCCAAGCGCCAGTTGCGCCTGCGTATGACCGTTGTCGCC
The DNA here is from genome assembly GCF_020418465.1 of Cupriavidus sp. DB3. Classification (NCBI taxonomy): domain Bacteria; kingdom Pseudomonadati; phylum Pseudomonadota; class Betaproteobacteria; order Burkholderiales; family Burkholderiaceae; genus Cupriavidus; species Cupriavidus sp. DB3. The sequence goes on from NZ_JAIZPL010000002.1 coordinate 468,450, forward strand.
GGCCTTGCGCAGCCATTCCAGGGCCTGATAGCTGTCGCGCTTCACGCCGTCGCCGCGCAGAAGGCGCAGGCCCAGGTCGTAGGCCGCGTCCGGATTCTTCTCGGCCACGTTGGCCAATGCCTGCATACGCGGATCGGCTTCGTTCGACGCGAGTTGCGCTGTTGCTACGCGTCGATCCTGTTCGGTGCAGGCATTCCCGTCGCACAGGCGCACCGTGGACGAGCGCGGTGCCAACTGTTCTTCAGGCGTTTGCGCGCAACCGGCAAAGCCCAAAGCCGTGGCCAACAGCAATGGAACAAGAACACGCATGGATGACCCCCCGAGGTCTGCTTTTGTTCGTTTTGTATTTGTTCGCCTTTTGAGAAGGCGTATGGATTGTATTTTCGGCGTGGAATATTTGCACCCAACCGCCGTAGGTGTGCGGCCTTCGTTGCACCGTGCGAAGAGGTCGCGTAACGAGGGGCGTTCGGGGATTGCCGGGGGAAGCGCGGTCGGACAATACGCTCACGGCGCGTGACCGACCGCCAAATCAGACGTCTTACTGGCTGCAGGTGCCCGACTTTGCCAATTCGAGCTTGGCCACGTCGGCCTTGCCTTGCTCTTCGGGAATCAGCTCCAGATCGGCCCCGCCAACAAAAGCGCCGAGCTTGATGAACTGGCGCACAAAGTAGTTCTTGCCGGCTTCCATGGCCACTTCCAGGGCGTTCGGCGAAAACTCCGATTCCGTTTCGATCTTGTGCTTCTTGCCGCCTTCGACCTGCGTGTAGAAGAACACGTCCGATGCGCTTTCGCCCAGGCACTTGCCGTCCACCCAAATGTCCTTCTTCAGCGACTTGCCGACGAAGCTATTGCGGTAGACATAGATTCCAGAGTTGCCTGCGCTGGGGGCGCTGAACTGCTTGGCCTGGTCGGACTGCTCCTTGCTCGCCATGTCGACGGACGCGCAGCCGGTCAACGCCAGGGTAGAGACGGCAAGGATAGTGATAATGCTGTGATTGATCTTCATTTTATGAATCTGGGAAGCGGTAGTGGCAGAAGGCCAGGACGAAAATAAGCGCGGCAAATACGTTCGCGGGTCGCTGTGCGCCGACCGATACCGACGTGATGGCGTCGCACGCGCAACGGGAACGCTCCTGGCTATCGACCACAGTCCGCTATTTCCGTACCCCTCCATCGTTGGGTACCTGTCTCGCTGTCAGGCTGACCAGAGCTGTCATCTCAGCTTTACATCGACCGAACTACGCCGGCGCCCAAGCGCTCAGTCGAATCCTCACCTCACCTTGCGGCAACCGACACCGCGGATGCGCAGCTATCCGAGACAATCCTTCGTGAAGCTGAGAACTCGACAACACCCCTGAAGACGCCATTTGATCGAGCAGCCAAAGCAGCCCATACACCTTTCCCAGCCTGGATATAGCTTCGGCTCGCAACTCCCCGTCTCCCGTGACAAGAACGTGGTTCGGCCGTGTGGCGCAACTGAGCGCAAAGCAATCCGGCAGTGACAACTTTCGCCGTTCGGTTCTCACTCGCTGGGCGAATGCCACTTCATCGGGCGTGAGGGCCACCACTCCAAGCCCCAGCTTCCTCAAGAGCGGCCCGTTTTCCGCTTCGAGCTCCCGCTCGTAGAGCAGATCGGGCACGATCATCGTCAAGCCGCACGAAAACGAGGCTTCGAGCAATCCCCCTCGTTCCAAATCGATCAGAACAGACGTATCCGAAACGAGGATGATCATGGCGAATCAGTGGACGTGCCCCATCAAGCGGCGATCCAGTTCGCGGACGCTGATCCTGAGCAGCTCAGCGCCTTTCGCTTCCGAAATGGCCTGCTCTGCGACGGCTCGCAGGCACATGCGTTCCATGCGTTGTGGCACTTCGGCCGGAAGCTTGTGAGGTTCATTGGATCCGGGGCTGTTCCAGCCCATTCCCCGAATTTGTCCCCACAGGCGGCCGTAGGCGGCCTTCGATATCACGCCAAGCTGCGAGCACCGTACTGCCAGCGACGCAACGCTGACCTGGAAAATCTTCTTCAGCTCCACCAGTTCGCCGATCGAAATGGACGTGCGATGGCTGCCCAATAGCCGAGTCATCATTTCCTTCGGCATCAGCAAGGCGCCGGCAAAGCGGTCCGCCGCCTTTTCCTGCTCCGCGTCGCTCAACTCCGCGAAGCAGAGCACCAGATGCCCAAGCTCGTGCGCCAGCGTGAAGCGTTGACGCTCGCCGTTGTGATTCTTGTTGATGACGATCACGGGGACATCGCGCTGCCCGCTTTGCTGGACGAACGCCTTGGAGCCCGAGAAACACTCTGGCAGATCGAGCGCGATCACCTTGATGCCCATGTCTTCGAGCAATTCGGTCATTGCCGGGATCGGGTCGGTCCCCAGCGACCAGAGGCGCCGCAGCGTGTCCGCGGCAGGTTCGGCATCTTCGATATCACCGATGGCGAACGCGGCGCCGCGTGGCGGAGACCAGGCGCCGTCCTCCGCCGCCAGCAGTTCTTCCAGCTCGAGATAGCGCTCGACGTGATCCAGTACCGCCGCCTCGACCGCGCGCTCCTCCCTCGCAGCCGTATGGGGCGCCTTGCGAAAGTCGACGCCGGTCAGCTCGATCTTCCGTTCGCTGAGCAGGAATTCGGGGGAGACGCGCAGCGCCTTCGCCATGGCAAGAAGTACGGTGGAACTCGGCATCATCTCGTCTCGCTCGTATTTGCCGATGGCTTGTGCAGACACCAGGCCCTCGATGGTCGCTTCGAGGTCGCGCAAGGAAAGGCCGAGCGCCTCACGTGCCCTCTTCAGTCGGTTTCCAATCATCGCACCTCCCGGGCAGGCTAGTTTACAACTATGGTGATTTCATTATTGTTTGTAAACCGATGACGGTCAAGCCGACACAAGACCCCGCTCGGGAGGACGCGGCAACAGAATCGCCCTCCAACAAGTCGCGCCAAGACAAAAAGCCCCGGAGACTTTCGCCTCCGAGGCTTTCCAACAGCAACAAATCCAAAAGCAGTTCAGCTCAGTCCCTGGGGCTCGGGACAATCGCCAACCCAAACCCCAAAGACCAGATCAAATCCCTGCCATCAAACCGTCACCGTATCCGCCACCCCCTTGAAGTCCTCGATCTGATCGAAGTTCATGTAGCGGTAGATCTTGTCGCCATTGGCGTTGAGCACGCCCATGTCGGCCATGTACTCTTCCTTGGTCGGGATGCGGCCGAGGCGCGAGCAGATGGCGGCCAGTTCCGCGGAGCCCAGATACACGTTGGTGTTCTTGCCCAGGCGGTTCGGGAAGTTGCGGGTCGAGGTCGACATCACCGTCGCGCCTTCGCGCACCTGTGCCTGGTTGCCCATGCACAGCGAGCAGCCCGGCATTTCGGTCCGCGCGCCGGCGGTGCCGAACACGCCGTAGTGGCCTTCCTCGGTCAGCTGCTTCTGGTCCATCTTGGTCGGCGGCGCGACCCACAGCTTGACCGGGATGTCGCGCTTTCCTTCCAGCAGCTTCGACGCGGCGCGGAAGTGGCCGATGTTGGTCATGCAGCTGCCGATGAACACTTCGTCGATCTTGGCGCCGGCGACGTCGGACAGCGTCTTCACGTCGTCCGGGTCGTTCGGGCAGGCGACGATCGGCTCGTGCACGTCGGCCAGGTCGATCTCGATCACGGCGGCGTACTCGGCGTCGGCGTCCGGCTCGAGCAGCTTCGGATCGGCCAGCCACGCTTCCATCGCCTTGATGCGGCGCGACAGGCTGCGGGCGTCCTGGTAGCCCTCGGCGATCATCCACTTCAGCAGCGTGATGTTGCTGTTGATGTATTCGATGATCGGTTCCTTGTTCAGGCGCACCGTGCAGCCGGCGGCCGAGCGCTCGGCCGAGGCGTCGGACAGTTCGAACGCTTGCTCGACCTTCAGGTCGGGCAGGCCTTCGATTTCCAGGATGCGGCCGGAGAAGATGTTCTTCTTGCCCTGCTTGGCAACGGTCAGCAGACCCTGCTTGATCGCATACAGCGGGATCGCATTGACCAGGTCACGCAGCGTGACGCCCGGCTGCATCTTGCCCTTGAAGCGGACCAGCACCGATTCCGGCATGTCCAGCGGCATCACGCCGGTGGCGGCGGCAAAGGCCACCAGGCCCGAGCCGGCCGGGAAGCTGATGCCGATCGGGAAGCGGGTGTGCGAGTCGCCGCCGGTGCCGACGGTGTCGGGCAGCAGCATGCGGTTCAGCCACGAGTGGATGACGCCGTCGCCCGGGCGCAGCGAGATGCCGCCGCGGGTGCTGATGAATTGCGGCAGCGTGTGGTGCGTCTTGACGTCGACCGGCTTCGGATAGGCGGCGGTGTGGCAGAACGACTGCATCACCAGGTCGGCCGAGAAGCCCAGGCAGGCCAGGTCCTTCAGTTCGTCGCGGGTCATCGGGCCGGTGGTGTCCTGCGAGCCCACCGAGGTCATCTTCGGTTCGCAGTAGGTGCCCGGGCGGATGCCCTTGCCTTCCGGCAGGCCGCAGGCGCGGCCGACCATCTTCTGCGCCAGCGTGTAACCCTTGCCGGTGTCGGCCGGGTTCTGCGGCAGGCGGAACAGCGTCGACGGCGCCAGGCCCAGCGCTTCGCGCGCCTTGGCGGTCAGGCCGCGGCCGATGATCAGCGGAATGCGGCCGCCGGCGCGCACTTCGTCGAACAGCACGTCGGACTTGACCTGGAATTCGGCGATGACTTCGCCGTTCTTCAGCGCCTTGCCCTCATAGGGACGCAGCTCGACCACGTCGCCCATTTCCATCTTCGACACGTCGAGCTCGATCGGCAGCGCGCCGGCGTCTTCCATCGTGTTGTAGAAGATCGGGGCGATCTTGCCGCCCAGGCACACGCCGCCGAAGCGCTTGTTCGGCACGAAGGGGATGTCTTCGCCGGTGAACCACAGCACCGAGTTGGTGGCGGACTTGCGGCTCGAGCCGGTACCGACCACGTCGCCGACGTAAGCGACCAGGTGGCCCTTTTCCTTCAGCGCTTCGATGAACTTGACCGGGCCGCGCTTGCCGTCTTCCTCGGGCTGGAACGCGGCGCCCTCGCGCTTGTTCTTCAGCATCGCCAGCGCGTGCAGCGGGATGTCGGGGCGGGTGGTGGCGTCCGGCGCCGGCGACAGGTCGTCGGTATTGGTTTCGCCCGGGACCTTGAAGACGGTCACGGTCAGGCTTTGCGGGACTTCCGGACGGCTGGTGAACCATTCGGCGTCGGCCCAGCTTTGCAGCACGGCGCGCGCATTGGCGTTGCCCTTGTCGGCCTTTTCCTTGACGTCGTGGAAGGCGTCGAACATCAGCAGGGTCTTCTTCAGCGCGTCGGCGGCGACGGTGCCGACTTCGGCGTCGTCCAGCAGCTCGATCAGCGGCGAGATGTTATAGCCGCCGAGCATCGTGCCGAGCAGTTCGGTGGCACGGGCGCGGCTGATCAGCGCGCAGGCTTCCTTGCTGAGGGCGACGGCGGCCAGGTACGAGGCCTTGACCTTGGCGGCGTCATCGACGCCGGCGGGCACGCGGTAGGTGATCAGGTCCAGCAGGGTCTGCTCTTCGCCGGCGGGCGGATTCTTCAGCAGTTCGATCAGTTCGGCGGTCTGCTGCGCGGACAGCGGCAGCGGAGGAATGCCAAGCGCGGCGCGTTCGGCGACATGGGCGCGATAGTTTTCGAGCATGGGAGCCTGCGGGGTGATAGAGGAATAGGGGTTAAACAACACCGTTGTGATCGCGATTGTACGCTCAACGCCGGTCCTCGGTCAAACGTCTTATATCTTATATAAGACTTAGGACTGACGACCTGGCAACAGCCACGCGACACTGCCCCGCCGTTACCGGGTGTAACCGCCGTAAGTCGTTGGCAACAAAGGGAAACGGCGGCCCCAGGGCGCCTCGCCGCGCGGTACAACTGAGGCTGCCGAATCATGGGGAGAACGGTGTGAATGCAGGAATTTTTGCCCTGCGCCGAGGGCTGGCCGCCATGGCCATGTGCGGCGTGACGATGCTGGCCGGCCAGGCACAGGCGCAGCCTGTCGAATCCGGCCCGATGACGGTGGCCGGCACGCTGGTCGTCAACGGGCCGGTGACGGTGCAGGGCCCGGTCGAGGTCGATGGCCGCGTGCGGGTACGCGGGCCGGTCACCGGGCAATGGTTCGAGACGGACGACGGCCCGTCGATGCGGGGGGCGCCGCAGCGCACCTTCAACGGCCCGCTGACCGTGCATGGCCCCCTGCGCGTGCAGGGCGACCTGATCGTCAACGGGCCGCTGGAAGCGGCCGGGCCGATCCGTGCCGCCCGCATCCGGGCCGACGGGCCGGCGCGACAGCGGCAATACGGCGAGGACCGCCGCGGTTATCCGCCGGCCTACCAGCAGGGCTATCCGGACCAGCCATACGACGGCCGCGGCTACGACGGGTACGGCTACGGGCGCTGACGGCGGCTGACGTGGCTGACGGTGGCTGACGGCGGCTGACGAAAGCCGAGGAACGCCGCCAGCGCCGGCCCCCTCTTCTACTCCGGCACCACCTCGAACGCCAGCACCTGCGTGATCTGCGTCGCGTTGAAGTTGTTGTCCGACACCAGCACCAGGCTGTCGCGGCCATTGGCCAGCTTCGGTCCCCAGGCCATGCCCTCGATGTTGTCGACGGTCTTCAGCCCCAGCGCGTTCAGGTTCTGCACCAGCCGTTTCCGCACCGGCACGTAGCTGGCGCCGGCCAGCCGGTCCAGGTTGCGCACGTCGGTCGCGCCGCGGATATCGATCTGGTACAGCCGCACATAGGTAGTGAAGTTGCCATCGGCGCCCTGCACGCCGGCGCGCTCCAGCGTCAGCAGCCGGTTGTCGTCGATCGCCAGGATCTCGGTCACGCCGTTGTCGGCGCTGCGCCCCGGGGCTGGCGCGGCCGGGATTGCGTCGAGTGGATAGACATACTGCGCCAGCACATTGCCGTTGCGGTCGTAGCGCAGCAGCCGGGAAACCGAGCCGGACGACGGCGTCGGCAGCGGCCCGTCCTGGTACAGCGGCCCCTCCATGCTGACCCACAGCGACTTGCCGGCGGCCGACAGCGACAGTCCCTCGAACGTCGCGTTGTTGCGCGAGCCGGTTTCCTGCGTGGGCGACATTTGGAACGCCGCCGGCAGCGGCAGCGTCCCGCTCAGCGTGCCGTCCGTGCGGGCCCGCGCGACGAAGGGATCGAGGCCGAGCACGCGATCGCCCTCGCTGGTCCACCACAGGCCGCCGGTGGACGGATCGAAGCGGATCGCCTCGGGATCGGGCACGACGCCGCCCGCCGTGCGGTTGGGGTAGGCACTGCCGTCGGCCTGGCGCAGCGTCACGACGCTGGCGATCTGCACCGGCTGCAGGCGAGCCGAGTCATAGCTGATCCGCGCCGTATAGAAGCGCGCCGGCTGCTTGTCCGAGCGGTCGTCCGAGACCAGATACCAGAGATTGGCCGCGGGATCGTAGTCGATGCCGGACAGGCCGCCCACCGTGGTGCCGCCGACCTGCAGATCGTTGGGCAGCGTCTGCTCGCCGATCAGCCGGACCGCGCCCACCGAACGCCGCGGGCCGTCGTCCTGGTCGTCATCGCCCCCGCAGGCGGCGAGCAGCGCGGTCGACATCACCAGCGCGGCGAGGCCCACTACCCGGGTCCCGGCACGGCGGCCGGGCGCGCCGGCCGGCGCAATGGCCGGCGCAATGGCGGGCGCATCGGCGGACGCAACGACGGCCTCGATCGAAGGATCGAGGGAAGTGGCGACGGAACAGGCGGCGGAACGGACGGCGGGACGGCGCATGCGCAGGCTCTCGTGGATGGAAATCCCGCGAGTCTGGCGCCCGGCAATGACCCGCCGATGACAGCCCGCTCAAGTTCCGCCGGCCACCAACGTTAACCCATGAGATGACCGTCCGCTGCCGCCGACGGTCGCTCCCGCTCGACTCAAACGGCCAAGCTGAGCGGGTTTCCCCCTTTTTTTCGGCCCATTGCCCGCCACCGATTCACCGAGAATGGCGTGGCATTCCGATACAGGCATCTCATGGCGAAAACGCTCACGACTCCCCAGGCACCCAGCTCCAGCAAGCGCGGGGTGCTGATTCTCGCCGGTGTCGCGGTCGCGGCCGTGCTGGGCGCGGGAAGTTTCTTCCTCGGCAGCCTGCTGAACAACCGCGCACCCGCCGCGCCGGCCGCCCCCGTGGTTCCGGCGCCGATCTTTGTCGCGCTCGACGCCTTCACCGTCAACCTGAAGGGCGAGGACGGCGACCGCTTCCTGCACACCGGCCTGTCGGTCAAGGTGGCCGACACGCAGACGCAGGCGCGCATCGCCGAATATCTGCCGGAGGCGCGCAGCCGCATCCTGCTGTTGCTGTCGGCCAAGCAGCCGCCGGAGCTGTCGACCGTCGAGGGCAAGCAGAAGCTCGCCGAAGAAATCAAGCAGGCGCTGGCAAAGCCGTTCGCACCGGCGCTGCCGAGCCAACAGATCGTGGATGTCCTGTTCACTTCCTTCGTGGTGCAGTAAGCCCGTGCCCTGCCCCGCTTGCCAACCCGATATGAAGCCGACCACCCGACTCTCGCCCGCCGATGCGCACCTCGCGCGCGCCCAGGCCGGCGTGCGCGCGGCGCTTCTTTAATCCAGTCGTTCATTGGGGCAGGACATTAAATGGCTTACGACAAATTCCTCTCGCAGGATGAAGTAGACGAGCTGCTCAAGGGCGTATCCGGCGAGGCCGAGACGCCCGAGGCCGTGGCGCCGGTCTCCGAAGACGGCGTGCGGCCCTACAACCTGGCGACCCAGGAGCGCATCGTCCGCGGCCGGCTGCATACGCTGGAAATCATCAACGAGCGTTTCGCGCGCCAGCTGCGCACGGCGCTGTTCAACTTCATCCGCCGCGGCGCGGATATCTCGGTCGGTTCGATCAGGATCGAGAAATACGGCGAGTTCGTGCGCAACCTGCCGGTGCCGACCAACCTGAACCTGGTCCACATGAAGCCGCTGCGGGGCACCGCGCTGTTCGTGTTCGACCCGAACCTGGTGTTCCTGGTCGTCGACAACCTGTTCGGCGGCGACGGGCGCTTCCATACGCGCGTCGAGGGCCGCGACTTCACGCAGACCGAGCAACGCATCATCCGCCGCATGCTGGATCTGGCACTGGCCAGCTATGGCCACGCCTGGCAGGCGGTCCATCCGATCGAGTTCGAATACGTCCGCTCGGAGATGCACACCAAATTCGCCAACATCGCGATCCCCAACGAGGTCGTGGTGACCACCGCCTTCCATATCGAGCTGGGCGCGGTCGGCGGGCAGATGCACGTCTGCTTCCCGTACTCGATGATCGAACCGGTGCGCGATCTGCTGATGAATCCGCTGCAGGATGAAGTCGAGGTCGACAAGCGCTGGCTGCAGCAGCTGTCGCAACAGCTGCGCGCCGCCGAGGTGGAACTGGTGGCCGAGTTCGCGCATCTGCGCAGCACCGTGGCAGAAGTGCTGGCGCTGCGCGCCGGCGACGTGCTGCCGATCGAGCTGCCCGAGAACGTGATCGGCAAGGTCGACGGCGTGCCGGTCATGCAGTGCAGCTACGGCACGATGAACGGCCAGTACGCGCTGCGTGTGCAGCGCATGTTCAATCATCAAGACAGCGATTCCAACAAGGAAACCGACCATGACTGACGGCAAAGAGGACAAGCCGGCCGATCCGATGGACGACTGGGCGAGCGCCCTGGCCGAGCAAACCAGCGCGACCGCTGCGCCTGAGCCCGCCGCCACGGTGGCGACGGCCACGCCCGCGGCCGCGACGGTCTTCCAGCCGCTGGAGCGCGAAGCGTCGAGCGGCTTCCACAACGATATCGAGATGATCCTCGATATCCCGGTGCAACTGACGGTCGAACTGGGCCGCACCAAGGTACCGATCAAGAGCCTGCTGCAACTGGCGCAAGGTTCGGTGGTCGAGCTCGACGGCCTGGCCGGCGAGCCAATGGACGTGCTGGTCAACGGCTATCTGATCGCGCAGGGCGAGGTGGTGGTGGTCAACGACAAGTTCGGCATCCGCCTGACCGACATCATCACGCCGTCCGAACGCATCCGGAAGCTGAACAAATGAAACCCGCTCGGGGCCGCGCATTGCGGCCCGCGCCTGGCACGCGCTCGTACGCGGCCCGCTCGATCTGCGGTGCGGCGACCGGCCTGCCGGTCCTCGCGCACGCGGCCGATGCGGTGACCGGCGCGACCGGTGCCGGCGCGCTCGCGCAGGCCGGTCTCGGCCTGTTCGCGATCATTGCGCTGATCCTCGGCCTTGCCTGGCTGGCGCGCCGCGCCGGCCTGGTGCGGCATGTCCAGGGCGGTGTGATGAAAGTCGTCGGCAGCACCAGCCTGGGCGCACGCCAGCGCCTGCTGCTGGTCGAGGTCGGCGATACCTGGCTGGTGCTCGGTGTCAGCGCCGGCGAAATCCGCACGCTGCATACGCTGCCGGCCGGCTCCGCATCGCCCGGCGAGGCGATCGCCGCGATGGCCGGCACGGGCGGCATGCGCGGCACGGGTTCGACGCCGATGTCGCCGCAAGCCCCGTTCGGCGACAAGGCCACCTTCGCGCAGAAGCTGCTGCGCTCGATGCAACAGAACCTGCAACAGACCCTGAAGTCATGAACACCATGTACGCCGCCAGCCGGCGTCGGTCCGGAGCGCCGCTGACGCTGACGCTCGGCCTGCTGCTGGCCGCCGCTCTCGCGCTCGGCACCGATCCCGCGGCCGCGCAGGCGCTGCCGGGCATCGTCAGCCGCCCCGGCCCCGGTGGCAGCCAGACCTGGTCGCTGTCGGTCCAGACGCTGGTCCTGCTGACCTCGCTGTCCTTCCTGCCGGCTGCCCTGCTGATGATGACGGGCTTCACCCGCGTGGTGATCGTGCTCGGCCTGCTGCGCACCGCGCTCGGCACGGCCACGTCACCGCCGAACCAGGTGCTGATCGGCCTGTCGCTGTTCCTGACCTTCTTCGTGATGTCGCCGGTGCTGGACCGGGTCTACACCGAGGCCTACAAGCCGCTGTCGGAGAACCGCATCAGCCTGGAGCAGGCGGCCGAACGCGCCGCCGCGCCGATGAAGGCCTTCATGCTGAAGCAGACCCGCGAGAAGGACCTCGCGCTGTTCGCGCAGATGGCGAAAACGCCGGAGATGCAGGGCCCCGAAGACGTGCCGCTGCGCGTGCTGGTGCCGGCCTTCGTCACCAGCGAACTGAAGACCGCGTTCCAGATCGGCTTCACGATCTTCATCCCCTTCCTGATCATCGACCTGGTGGTTGCCAGCGTGCTGATGGCGATGGGCATGATGATGGTGCCGCCGGCGACGATCTCGCTGCCGTTCAAGCTGATGCTGTTCGTGCTGGTCGATGGCTGGCAGCTGCTGCTGGGCTCGCTGGCGCAGAGCTTCCTGACCTGACGTGCCACCTTCGATGTACCACGCCGACGCCGCAAGCGCACCGGAGGCCAAATGACGCCGGAAACCGTAATGACCATCGCCACCCAGGCGATGAAGATGACGCTGCTGCTGGCCGGCCCGCTGCTGCTGGTCGCGCTGATCGCGGGCCTGGCGATCAGCCTGTTCCAGGCCGCCACGCAGATCAACGAAATGACACTTTCGTTCATCCCCAAGCTGCTGGCGCTGTTCATCACGCTGGTGCTGGTGGGGCCGTGGATGATCAACACCTTCGTCGACTACATGCGCGAGGTGTTCGAGGGCATTCCGGGGCTGGTGCGCTGAGCCGGCCGTGAGTCGGCTACGTGCGGCACGGATGACGACGCAGCTAGCGACGCGGATAGCGGCGCAGACAACGACAACCACGGCAAGAGGCGAGACGCGATGGTATCAGTGACCACGGCCCAGCTCTACGAATGGATTGCGGCCTTCCTGTGGCCGCTGTTCCGGCTGCTCGCGCTGATCGCCACCGCGCCGCTGTTCAGCGAGGGCACCATACCACGGCAGGCCAAGATCGGCCTGGCCGCGCTGATCGCGATCGCGATCTCGCCGACCATCGAGAACCTGCCGGTGGTGCCGGTCTACTCCTTCGACGGCTTCCTGCTGATCCTGAACGAGATCGGCGTCGGCATCGCGCTCGGCTTCACGATGCGGCTGGTGTTCGCCGCGGTCGAATACGCCGGCGAAATCATCGGCCTGCAGATGGGCCTGTCGTTCGCCTCGTTCTTCGATCCGAGCGCCGGCGGCCAGACCATGGTGCTGGGGCGCTTCCTCGGCATCGTCGCGATGCTGCTGTTCCTGGCGCTGGACGGCCACCTGCTGATGCTGGCCACGCTGGTCGACAGCTTCTCGGCACTGCCGATCGGCGGCACGCCGTTGTCGGCCGATGGCTGGGCGGCCGTCGCACGTGCGGGTGGCACGGTGTTCTCGTCGGGCCTGCTGCTGGCGCTGCCGCTGGTGGCGGCGCTGCTGACGCTGAACCTGCTGCTGGGCATCCTGAACCGCGCTTCGCCGCAGCTGTCGATCTTCGCGGTCGGCTTCCCGGTCACGCTGGCCGGCGGCATGCTGCTGCTGATGCTGGTGATGCCGCAGATGAACGTCTACATGTCGCACCTGATCGAGAACGGGCTGTCGTCGCTCGAGAGCGTGCTCGGCCAGCTGGCGCGCTGATCGCGAACACCGGCACGGCGCCGGTTACGGGCGCGCACGGCGATGCCATGTCTGCAATGTCTGTGCGAAAGCGCGGCACGTGCGCATGATTCCAGCGCGCGCGATATACCACAACGCGGCGATTTGCGGGCGCGGGGCGCTGCGCCGATAATGTCGCCGCCCGGCGCCGGCCAGCATCGGGCCGCGCCATCGGTCCGCTCGCCGCGGCGTACTTGATGCGCGATCGCACCGGGCCGGCCAGCCGCCATCCTCGCCTTCCCCGCCGTACCGTCGATGCATTCAGATCAAGGTCTTCCCCATCCGCAACGCCAGTGGGCGATCCTCACCGTCTTCTGCGGCCTGATCATGGCCGTGCTCGACGGCTCGATCGCCAATATCGCGCTGCCGTCGATCTCCCGCCAGCTCGGCACCGATCCCGGCCATACGATCTGGGTGGTCAACGCCTATCAGCTGACGGTCACCGTCTGCCTGCTGCCGCTGTCCTCGCTCGGCGACATCCTCGGCTACAAGCGCGTCTATCGGATCGGCCTGGCGACCTTCCTGGTCGGCTCGCTGCTGTGCGCGCTGTCGGTCAACCTGCCGATGCTGGTGGCGGCGCGCGTGCTGCAGGGGATCGGCGGCGCCGGCATCATGAGCGTCAACACGGCGCTGGTGCGCTACATCTATCCGCCCACCAAGCTCGGACGCGGCATCGGCCTGAACGCGCTGGTGGTCGGCATCACGACCGGCATCGGCCCGTCGGTCGGCGCGCTGATCCTGTCGTTCGCCAGCTGGCAATGGCTGTTCGCCATCAACGTGCCGGTGGCGGTGATCGCGCTGAGCCTGAGCCGCTGGGCGCTGCCTGTCACGCCGCCGCAGCCGCGCGCGTTCGACTATCCGAGCGCGCTGCTGTCGGCGGTGGTGATCGGCCTGTTCGTGCTCGGCGTCGATGGCCTGGGCCATGACGGCCTGCGCCGGGCGGCGGTGGGCGGGTTGATCGCGGCCATGCTGCTCGGCTGGTGGCTGGCACGGATGGAGCGCGGCAAGGCGGCGCCGCTGGTGCCGGTGGACCTGTTCGCGAATCGCGCCTTCACGCTGGCGGTGGGCACGTCGTTCTGCTCCTTCATGACGCAGATGCTGGCCTTCGTCGCGCTGCCCTTCTATCTCGAATACCAGCTCGGGCGATCGCTGCAGGAGACCGGGCTGTTGATCACGCCGTGGCCGCTGATGGTGGCCGTGATGGCGCCGCTGTCAGGGCGGCTTTCGGATCGTTTCCCCGCCAGCGTGCTGGCCGGGCTAGGGCTCGCGCTGTTGTGCACGGGGCTGGTCCTGCTGGCGATGCTCGATCGCGGCAGCAGCAGCATCGACGTGCTGTGGCGCATGGCGATGTGCGGGCTCGGCTTCGGCCTGTTCCAGTCGCCGAACAACCGCGCGATGATCGGCGCGACGCCGCCGCATCGCAGCGGCGGCGCCAGCGGCGCGCAGGCGACCACGCGGCTGCTGGGGCAGACCACGGGCACCGCGGTGGTGGCCCTGCTGTTTGCGCTGGTGGGAACGTCGGCCTCGCGCACGGCGCTGGGCGTGGCGGCCTGCGTGGCGGCGGTTGGCGCGGCGGTCAGCCTGGCGCGCTTGCGCGGCGTGCCGGACCGGCTGGCGGAACGGGGTACTACTGCGCTCGAGGAATAACCGGGGCGGGGCTCCCCTCTCGCGCGCCCGGGGGAGGAAAAGGCGGTGGTTTTGCGGGCGCTATTGGCAATAGCGGGCGCTGTTGCCCCCTCCCCCGACCCCTCTCCCGCCGGCGGAAGAGGGGAGAACCGCGTCGCATGACGTAACGCTCGGTGTTGCCGATACCGCCGATTACTGCGGCGTCGTCCCCGAGTCCTTCACCACCTTCGCCCACTTCGCGATCTCGGCCTTCTGGAACGAGGCCAGCGCGTCGGGCGTGCCGAGCACCGGATCGAGGCCGAGGGTCTTCAGCTTGGCCTGCACGTCCGGCAGCGTGAAGATCCGGTTCAGCTCGGTATTGAGCTTGGCCACCACGTCCTTCGGCGTGGTCGCCGGCGCGAAGATCGCGAACCACGAGTCGGCCTGGAAGCCGCTCAACCCCTGCTCGGCCAGCGTCGGAATATCCGGGGCGGAGGCCGAGCGCTTCAGGCTGGTCACGCCCAGCGCGCGCAGCTTGCCTTCCTTGATTACCGGCAGCGCCGACGGCAGGTTGTCGAACATCATCGTGATATGGCCGCCCAGCAGGTCGGGGATCGCCATCGCGCGGCCCTTGTAGGGCACGTGCGTGATCTTGACCCCGGCCACCGTATTGAACAGCTCGCCGGCCACGTGGGGCGAGGTGCCGATGCCGGGCGTGCCGAAGGTCAGCGCGCCGGGCTTGGACTTGGCCAGCGCGATCAACTCGGCGGTGGTCTTGGCCGGCACGCCCGGATGGACCACCAGCACATTGGGCGTCGTCGCCAGCAGGATCACCGGCGTGAAGTCCTTGACCATGTCGTACGGCAGCTTGCTGTAGACCGCGCCATTGATCGAATGGGTGCCGACCGTGCCGAGCGCCAGCGTGTAGCCGTCGCCCGGCGCGCGTGCCACCGCTTCCGCGCCGATATTGCCGCCCGCGCCGGGCTTGTTGTCGACTACCACGGGCTGGCCCCACGACGGCGAGATCTTCTCGGACACGATGCGCGCCAGCGTGTCCGGCGCGCCGCCGGTCGGGAAGCCGACCACGATACGAATCGGCCGGCCCGGATAGGTTTCGGCCTGCACCGCCGGCGCGGCGAACGCGGTGGCGAGCACCGTGGCAAGCGCGGACAGCGCGCCGGTGAATGGGGAAATCCGCATGATCTTTGTCTCCTTTGTGTTGGACGCTTGTTCGGTCTCTGTCGTCTCGATTGCGGCCAATCGGGGCCAATCGTTTCAATCGGCCCGTCGCCGCCATGGGTCAATCCATCTCGAACATCGGCGTGCCGGCGGTCATTGCTTGCCGATGCCGCCGAACTCGCTCATCACCTTCTCCTGCAGCCGCCGCATGCCCTTGAGCCAGCGGTCGTAGTCCTGCCCCTTGCGGCGGTAGTACTCGAGCACCTCGGGATGCGGCAGGATCAGGAAGCGTTCGTCGCGGATGCCTTCCAGCGTCACCGCGGCCACGTGCTCGGCCGTGACCGAGCCCTCCTGCAGGAAACCCTTGCGCTCGCCGTTCTCGCCGAACAGCATCTTCGTCTGCACGCCCTGCGGGCAGATGCAGCTGACCTTGATGCCGCGATCGCCGTAGGTGATCTCCAGCCATTCGGCGAAGCCGATCGCCGCGTGCTTGGTCACCGCATACGGCGCCGAGCCGATCTGCGACAGCAGGCCCGCCGCCGACACCGTATTGACGAAATAGCCGTCGCCGCGCTCGAGCATCTGCGGCAGCACGGCATTGGCGGCGTGGATGTGGGCCATCACGTTGATTTCCCAGATGCGCTGCCATTCGTCGGCGGTGGCATCGAGGCCCTTGCGCAGGATGATGCCGGCGTTCGAGCAGAACACGTCGACCTGGCCGAAGCGGCGCGTGGCCTCGTCGGCCAGCGCCTGCACCGCGGCCGCATCGGCGACATCGGTGCGGCAGCCGAAGGTCTGGCACGACGGCGCCAGCTCGGCCGCCTCCGCGGCGACCTGCTGCGCGCCGCGCTCGTCCAGATCGGCGACCGCGATGCCACGCGCGCCCGCCTTGGCGAACGCCAGTACCAGTGCCCGCCCGATGCCGGTGGCGCCGCCCGTGACGACGACGGTCTTGTTGCTGATCTCCATGCCTGTCTCCTTGTGCTGATGATTGTGGTGGTCGAGATGTCGTGGGTATTGGTGATGGTCCCGATGGCCAGGTCCGCTCAGCCGTGGACGCGCCACAGCCTGCCCTGCAGCGCCTCGGCAAGCTGACGCACGCGCGGGCCGAGATTCGCCTCGAGGATTTCCGGCGTCAGCCGCGAGGCCGCGCCGCCGATATTGATCGACAGCACTTCGGTGCCGCCTTCGAGCACCACCGGCGCGGCGGCCCCGCTGACGGTGCGGTCCCATTCGGCATGCGCGACACAGAAGCCGCGCCGCCCGTAGTCGCGCAAGGACCGTTCGAGCTTGCTCCGAATCGTCGGCCAGCGCGTCTGATAGTGGCGCTCCAGATCGCCCAGCACGCTGGCGCGCCGCGCCGCGGGCAAACCCGCGAGCCAGGCGCGGCCGATCGCCGAGGTCGCGATCGGCAGGCGCGAGCCCGGCGTCAGCCGCATCACCAGCGCGCCGCGCGGTTGGCAGACTTCGAGATAGACCATCTCGTGGCGGTCGGGCGTGGCAAGGGCAACGGTGCAGCCGGTGGCGAAGGCCAGCGACTGCATCAGCGGCTGCGCGACCTCGCGAATGCCGGAGGTCGCGAGATACCGGTGACCCAGCACCATCGCGCCCTGGCCCAGGCGGTATTTCTCCAGCGACTCGACATAGACCAGGTATCCGAGCCGCGTCAGCGTATAGGTCAGCCGCGACACCGTCGGCCGCGGAATGCCGGTACGGCGCGACAGCTCCGCATTGCCGAGATAGTCGTCCTGCGGCCCGAACGCGCGCAGCAGATCGAGACCGCGCGCGAGCGCCGTGACGAAGCTGCGATCCTCGGCCTCCGCGGGATTTCCGGGACCCGCCTCGTCGGCATCGCGCAATGCGCTCGCCGGCACCGTCGAGGGCGGCTCGGCGACAACGGGAATCACGGTGGCGGTGCGCTTCATGATCGGCGGTCCAGGCGGAAATCGGGGCGGAATCGAGGCGGAAATCGAGCGGAAAGCCGGGCGCGACAGCGGCGGCAGCGGCCGAAAAGCAGGGAAAACCCGCCCGCATTTGACCGCGCTGCGACAGCGAAAAACCCCTGCGCGGCCGGGCCGGAAACCGCTATTTCGCTGTGCGAAAGACTATTCCGTATTCCTTGACTGTGCCTCAAGCCCTATGCAACAGTCAACGAAAACGAACGATCGTGCGGAGACGCTGCGACACACCTCGCAGCGGTCAGTCACGACACGAATAACCGGTATGAAAGCTGGGCATCTTGCGGCCCGGATCGACCGTTTCAGGAGACCGCCATGCAACCCTTTCCGATGCGCGCCAAGCCGCGCAGTTGACCCCCACATTGGTTGACCGGCAGGCCGCGTCTTTTTTCGCGGCGCTGTCCTGCCACGCGCATCGGTTCGCCGAAGCGCGCCCCCGTTTGCGATTTCGATCTGCATGAGGTGAGTCGGTGTCAATGTTCTTCCAACAGTTTCTGAACGGGCTGACGCTCGGCGGGGTCTACAGCCTCGTCGCGCTCGGCCTGACGCTGGTCTACGGCATCCTGCACGTACCCAACTTCGCGCACGGCGCCTTCTACATGGCCGGCGCCTACGTCTCGTATTACATGATGACGTCGCTGGGCGTGAACTACTGGCTGGCGATGGTCGCCGCGGCGCTGGCCGTGGCGCTGCTGTCGATGCTGGCCGAGCGGCTGGTCTTCCATCCGCTGCGCAACGCGCCCGAGCTGCACGACATGATCGCGGCGATCGGCATCCTGCTGTTCCTGGAAGCGGGCGCACAGGCGCTGTGGGGCGCCGACTTCCATCGCATGCCGACGCCCTACGGCCAGCTGGTCGAGGTGTTCGGCCTGACCGCGCCGCTGCAGCGGCTGCTGATCATCGCCGCCGCCTTCACGCTGATGGTGGTGCTGCATCTGTTCCTGACCCGCACCGTGACCGGCTCGACCATCGTCGCGATGGCGCAGAACCGCGAAGGCGCGGCGCTGGTCGGCATCGACGCGACGCGCGTCACGCTGCTGGTGTTCGCGATCTCCGGCGCGCTGGCCGCAATCGCCGCCACGCTGTATGCGCCGATCAACCTGGTCTATCCGGCGATGGGGCACCTGGTCATCACCAAGGCCTTCGTGATCATCATCCTCGGCGGCATGGGCAGCATCCCCGGCGCGATCCTGGGCGGCCTGATCATCGGCATGGCGGAGAGCTTCGGCGGCTTCTACGTGTCGACCGACTACAAGGACATCATCGCCTTCGTGCTGCTGGTGATCATCCTGTCGATCCGGCCGCAGGGCCTGTTCGCCGGCAAGGCCGCGTGACGGCCGCCGCATCGAAGCGCACAAGGTAGGAGAACTCTCGACATGAACGCATTGCAAGGCAAGACCGGCTGGGCGTTGCTGCTGGCGCTGGCCATCGCGTTTCCGCTGCTGACGACCAACAGCTATTACCTGACGGTGATGACGCTGGCCTTCATCTACGCGATCGCGACGCTGGGCCTGAACCTGATCACCGGCTACACCGGCCAGCTCAATCTCGCGCACGGCGGCTTCATGGCCATCGGCGCCTATACGCTGGGCATCCTGACCGTCGATCACCAGATGCCGTTCTGGGCCGCCTTCGTGCTGTCCGGCGTGGTCTGCATGATCGTCGGCTATGTGGTTGGCGTGGTATCGCTGCGGCTCAAGGGCCATTACTTCTCGATCTTCACGCTGTGCATCGGCTACATCATCTACCTGCTGATCGAGAAGTGGGAAAGCCTGACGCACGGCACGGTCGGCCTGATCGGCATTCCGGTACCGGCCGCGATCGGCCCGGTAACCTTCGACAGCGTGCAGGCGCAGTACTACCTGGTGCTGTTCTTCCTGGTGATCGGCGCCTTCCTGATGCACCGGATCGTCAGCTCGCTGCTGGGCCGCAGCTTCATGGCGGTGCGCAACAGCGACGCGCTGGCCGAGGCGCTGGGCATCGACCTGATGCGCACCAAGGTGCTGTCCTTCGTGCTGTCGGTGGCCTATGCGGGCTTCGCCGGCGCGCTGTATGCGGGCCACGTGCGCTTCCTCGGTCCGGACATCGCGCGAACCGACCTGACCTTCGACATGGTGATGGCGATGCTGGTCGGCGGCATCGGCACGCTGCTCGGGCCGCTGCTGGGCGCGCTGCTGGTGCCCTGGGTCACGCAGACGCTGCAGTTCCTGCAGGACTACCGCATGCTGGTGTTCGGCCCGGTGCTGATCCTGCTGATCATCTTCCTGCCCGACGGCATCGTCGGGACCTACCTGAAGCGCCAGGCGCGCCGTGCCGCCGCCGCGCGCCGCGGCCAGCGCCAGCCGGCACGCCGCGCCGCCGGAGATGACGCAGCCGACGGCAAGGCCGCTGCGCCCGCCCCCGCTTCCGCCGGAGCCGACCATGCTTGAGATCCGCAACCTGACCAAGAAATTCGGCGGGCTGACCGCGGTCAACGATGTCTCGGTGACCTTCGAGGCCGGCCATATCAACGCCATCATCGGCCCCAACGGCGCCGGCAAGACGACCTTCTTCAACCTGGTGGCCGGCACCCATGCGCCAAGCTCCGGCGAGGTGCTGTTCAAGGGCACCAACGTGGCCGGCATGCGGGCCGACCGCATCGCCCGCCTGGGCATCGCCCGCACCTTCCAGGCCACCGCGCTGTTCGATCGCGCCACCGTGCTCGACAACCTGATCGTCGGCCATCGGCTGCGCACCCATGCGGGCCTGCGCGACGTGCTGTTCAACACCAGGCGGCTGCGCGAGGAAGAGCGGCTGTGCCGCGACAAGGCCGAGGAGGCGCTGGACTTCGTCGGGCTGTCGCATCTCGCGCATGAAGTGGCATCCGACATCACGCAGGAGGAGCGCAAGCGCGTCGCCTTTGCGCTGGCGCTGGCCACCGGGCCCGAGCTGCTGCTGCTCGACGAGCCGGCCGGCGGCGTCAACCCCGAGGAGACCGTGGGCCTGGCCGAACTGATCCGCAAGATGGTCCGGCACGGCAAGACGGTCTGCCTGATCGAACACAAGATGGACATGATCATGCGGCTCGCCGACAAGATCATGGTGCTGAACTATGGCGAGAAGATCGCCGAGGGCACGCCGGCGGAAATCCAGCGCAATCCGCAGGTCATCGAAGCCTATCTGGGAGCCGACCATGTTGCAGCTTGAACGCGTATCGCTTTCCTACGGCAGCTTCCGCGCACTCGACAACATCACGCTGCACGCCAAGGCGGGTGAACTGGTCGTGCTGCTCGGCGCGAACGGCGCCGGCAAGAGCTCGATCTTCCTGGCGATGAGCGGCATCCACCGGACCAGCGGCGGCAGCATGCGCTTCGACGGCCGCGAGCTGTCCGGCATGAAGCCGTCGCAGATCGTGCAGGCGGGGCTGGTGCACTGCCCCGAGGGCCGCAAGCTGTTCCCGGCGATGAGCGTGCAGAAGAACCTGACGCTGGGCGCCTACGTGCATCGCCGCGACAGCGCCGGCATCAGGCGCTCGCTGGAAGAGGTCTACGAGCTCTTTCCGATCCTGCAGCAGAAGAAGGACGACCCGGCGGGCTCGCTGTCGGGCGGCCAGCAGCAGATGGTCGCACTCGGCCGCGCCCTGATGGGCCGGCCGCGCGCGCTGCTGCTCGACGAACCGTCGCTGGGGCTGGCGCCGCTGGTGGTCAAGCAGATGTTCGAGGTGATCCAGCGCATCAACCGCGCCGGCACCACCGTGCTGCTGGCCGAACAGAACGCCTATGCGGCGCTGGGCATTGCCCATCGCGGCTACGTGATCGAGGGCGGGCGCATCGTGATGGAGGGCGATCGCGATTCGCTGCTCAATGACGAAGGCGTGCGGCGGGCCTATATCGGCGGGTGACGCCGTCAGGACGAAGGACAGAAGCCGCCGGCCCCCCGCGAAAGCGGGTACCCAGACACTGAATCGAAGCGGATCGAGATTCAACCAAGACCATCCGGGCCACGACCCGATGGCACTTTCATCGTTTAAGGAGACGGAAGATGCAGAACGCCACCAAACCCCGCCGCAAGCTGTTGCCGCTGGCCGCCACCGCGCTGGCCGCCCTGCTGGCCTCCGGCGCGGCCTTCGCGCAGGAAGTGGTCAAGCTGGGCTATACCGGCCCGCTGTCCGGCGGCGCCGCGCTGTACGGCAAGAACGTGCTGTCGGGCATCCAGATGGCGGTCGACGAACTGAACGCCAGCGGCGTCGAGGTCGGCGGCAAGAAGGTCAAGTTCGAAGTGGTCGCGCTCGACGACAAGTACGCGCCGGCCGAATCGGCGATCAACGCGCGCCGCCTGGTGCAGCAGCACAAGACGCCGGCCGTGTTCGTGCCGCACTCGGGCGGCATCTTCGCGCTGCAGGCCTTCAACGAGCAAGAGAAGTTCATGGTGATGGCGTACTCGAGCGTGCCGCGCATCACCGACGCCGGCAACAAGCTGACCATCCGGATCCCGCCGGCGTACACCGGCTATATCGAGCCCTTCGTCAAGGCGCAGATGAAGCGCTTCGGCAAGAACGTCGCGCTGGTGCCGGCCGACCACGACTACGCCAAGGCGTGGGTGCAGGCCTTCGTGCCGGCCTGGGAGAAGGCGGGCGGCAAGGTGGTCGGCAACAACCCGATGTCCTATACCAAGGCGACCGACTTCTACAGCGGCGTGTCGCGCGTGATCGCCGACAAGCCGGACGTGCTGTTCGTCGGCGGCCCGTCGGAGCCGACCGCGCTGGTCGTCAAGCAGGCGCGCGAACTCGGCTTCAAGGGCGGCTTCATCGTGATGGACCAGGCCAAGCTCGACGAGATGGCGCGCGTGACCAACGGCCTGGGCATGCTGGAGGGCTCGATCGGCGTGCTGCCGCTCAACAGCGACAGCCGCCCGGCGGCGCAGGCCTTCAACGCCAAGTACAAGAAGCTGCATGACGGCAAGGACGCCACCACCGAGATGTCGCTGAACTACACGATGGTGCATGCGCTGGCCCATGCGATGAAGCTGGCCGGTACCACCAGCGACGCCACGGCGATCCGCGCCAAGATGCCCGACGCGATGAAGACGCTGCCGAAGGAACTCAACCCGAACGAGGTCGACGGCATCGACGCCAAGGGCGGTTCGATGGCCGATACCGTGGTCGGCTGGGTGCAGGGCGGCAAGATCAGCCAGGTGCGGCTGTCGGAGCTGGCGAAGTAAGGAAGCGATCCGCGCAGGCGGAAAAAGGAAAGGGCCCGCGATGGGGCCCTTCCCTGCGATCCCCGCTGCGGCGGGGATCGTCGTTTTTTACGGTCCGGAATCGGGATGACTCGGCACGTTCATGCCGCCGGCCATTCGGTCGGCCAGCCATTCGGTCCGCCGGCCGTTCGGTCCTCGCGCTTTCAGTCCTTGGCCAGCCGCTGCTGCTCGTACAGCCGGTCGGTCAGCTGGTCGGCCGGCATCGGCTTGCCATACAGATAGCCCTGGACCTCGTGGCAGCCGTTGGCCAGCAGGAAATCGCGCTGCTCCACCGTCTCGACGCCTTCGGCAATCACGCCGATGCGCAGGCTCGAGCCGACATTGATCACCGAGCGGACGATGGCCGCATCGACCGGGTCCTGGGTCACGTTGCGGATAAAGGACTGGTCGATCTTGATGCGGTCGACCGGGAAGGTCTTCAGGAAGCTCAGCGACGCATAGCCGGTGCCAAAGTCGTCGCAGGTCAGCGTCACGCCGTCGCGGCGCAGCGTCTGCAGCTGGCCGGACACCTCGTCGCCCTGCTGCAGGGCGATGGTCTCGGTAATTTCCAGTTCGAGCCGGTTCGGCTCCAGCGCGAGTTCGCGCAGCACGTGGCGGACTTCGGTCAGCAGGCGGCTTTCCGCCAGTTGCGCGGCGAACAGGTTGATCGCCACGCGCGGCGCCTGCTCGAACTGCAGCGACCAGGCACGCGCCTGCGCGCAGGCGGTCTGCAGCAGCCACATGCCCACGTCGACGGCGACGCTGCTGGCGGCCAGCGCATCGATAAACGCGGCCGGGGCCAGCAGGCCCTGGGTCGGATGCCGCCAGCGCATCAGCGCCTCGGCCCCGACGATGCGGCCGTCGCGCAGGTCGACCTGCGGCTGGTACAGCAGCTCGAATTGCCGCTGCGCATAGGCTTCGCGCAGTGCCTGCACCAGCGACAGCCGGCTGGTGACATCGGCGCGCATCTGCGCCTTGAAGAAACGGATGGTGCGGCCGCCGTCGCGCTTGGCCCGTGCCAGCGCCAGGCTGGCCGAGGCCAGCGCATCGGACGCGTTGTCGCCGCCGGCCGGCATCACGCAGGCGCCCAGGCTCGCCAGCACATAGTGGCGGTGGCCATTGCAGTCGTACGGCTCGGACAGCAGCGACAGGATCGCCGCGCTGACGTGGCGCACCAGGGTGGGATCGTAGATCGAGGGCAGCAGCACCGCGAACTCGTCGCCGCCGGTGCGGCCGATCACGGCATCGCGCGGCGAGGCGTCGCGCAGCCGGCGGGCCATCTGCTGGAGGATGCGGTCGCCTTCGCCATGACCGTGCATGTCATTGAAGGCGCGGAAGTCGTCGATGCCGAGAAGGATCAATGCGCAGCGCGGCACGGCCTCGTTCTGCAGGCGTGCTTCGAGCTTGCTCAAGAAGAATGGGCGGCTTGCTACCCCGGTCAACGGATCGGTGTCCGCCGCCGGAACCGCGCCAGCCGCCATCGCCTCCGACCTGGCCACTTTCCCCGCCCCGTTTGTGATTGTTGACATCGTGCTCGGTCAGCTATCCCGGCAAGTGTGACGAAAAATTGGAAAAAATCAAGCGGGGTGAAGGATGAGGGGCCTCACGAGTGAAAACAATGGCAAACGGCGATAGACAAACCCGCTTTTTACGCGCACTCCCATTCCGCTGTGCAGAACGGCGCCGCCAGGCCTTGCAGGGCTTGGGCTCGCCGGAGTGATTCAATCGGCTGTCGGATTCCTCCGACAGCCATATCGGAGCGCGCAGCGTTTCGGCCCATCGTGACCACCACTATCGTTCCATCACGGCACGCGGCCGGACCCCGACCACACCAAGGCCTGTTGCGATGCGTTGGCCATGCCATGCCAACGCAGTCGGCAACCCTTGCCATCCCGTGGCATTACGCGGTCGGCCCCGTAACTTCTTCGCTTTCATTTCACCTGCAAGGGGAAATCCATGAAGCTGTTCTCGAAATCCGGGATTGCACTGGGACTGATGGTGGCGGCCAGCGCCATGCTCGCGGCATGCGGCGGCGGCGATGATGGCATCGACGACCGTCTCGGCCTGAACGAACCGCAGACACGCGTGATCCACGCCGTGCCTCCGATCCCGACCACGCTCAATCTCGACGTCTACCAGAACGGCGCCAAGACGTCCCTGCAGAACATTCCGTACAAGTTCGTCGCCCGCTATTCGGACGTCGACGACGGCAACCACCTGTTCACCTTCAACGCCGCGGGCACGCAGACCGAAGTGGGCCGCGCCCAGGTCGATGCGGCCACCGGCCACAAGTACACCATCGTGGCGCTGCCCGGCGACGACCGCGCCGACACGCTGGTGATCGACGATCCGTACGAGAAGGGACTGCTGTCGACCAAGGCGCGGGTGCGCGCGGTCAACGCCGCGTTCAACGCGCAGAACGTCGATATCTACGTGACGGCCCCGTCGGTGGACATCAATACGGTCAGCCCGACCTTCGCCAACGTGGGCTACAAGTCGGCAGTGCCGGCCTCGGGCCAGGACTCCAACGAGTTCGACGGCGGCAACAACTACCAGATCCGCGTCACCACGGCCGGCACCAAGCAGGTGATCTTCAGCTCGGGCGCGATCACCATCGACAACAACGCGGACTGGCTGATCATGCCGATCCCGGTCGATGGCATCGCGTCGGCCGTGCCGAACAACATCAAGGTGCTGGTGGCCAAGGCCAACGACGACTCGCAGACGGCGATCGAGCTGGTCAGCCAGTAAAGCGGTTCGGCAAGAAAGTCCGATCGCTCAAACGACAATCGGCGGCGGCCTCAACGGTCGCCGCCGATTTCGTTTTGCAGCACATCGAGATGGGACAGGTAGGCATCCAGCTCTTCGCGCCCACTGTCGGTGATCGAGTAGACCCGGCCGTTGCCTTCGACCAGTTCCGCGGTGATCGCCCGTGCGATCAGCAGGCTGCGCAGGATTGGGCGCAGCGAGCGGATGTTCTTCTCGATGCCATGTTCGCGCAGCCGCTCGACGAGAGCGAGCACCGTGGCCGGGCTGGACTGCACGAACTTCAGGATATAGAGCCGGGAAACGAGACTATCGATGGTTGGTCTTTTCATGCAACGATAGACATGCGCAAAACGACCGGGCCGGTCGGCGCGCCCGGAATGGCTCCGGGGCGCCG
This sequence comes from Cupriavidus sp. DB3, assembly GCF_020418465.1. Taxonomy (NCBI): domain Bacteria; kingdom Pseudomonadati; phylum Pseudomonadota; class Betaproteobacteria; order Burkholderiales; family Burkholderiaceae; genus Cupriavidus; species Cupriavidus sp. DB3. Next base: position 494,200 of record NZ_JAIZPL010000002.1, read on the forward strand.
GCCGGCCCGGTTTTTCTCTACTCCTCCTGGAAGGCGATTTCGCGCTTGGCCTTGATCGAGGGCAGCGCCACCACCGCCACCAGCGCCGCGGCGGCAATCAGCAGGCCCATCGACAGCGGACGCGTGACGAACACCGAGAACTCACCACGCGAGAGCAGCAGCGTGCGGCGGAAGTTCTCTTCCATCATCGGCCCGAGCACGAAGCCGAGCAGCAGCGGCGCCGGTTCGCACTTGAGCTTCAGGAACAGATAGCCCACCACGCCGAAGCCCGCGGCCATGAAGACGTCGAAGGTCTGGTTGTTGACCGAGTAGACGCCGATGCCGCAGAACACCAGGATCGCCGGGTACAGGAAGCGATACGGCACGGTCAGCAGCTTGACCCAGATGCCGATCAGCGGCAGGTTCAGGATGATCAGCATCAGGTTGCCGATCCACATCGAGGCGATCAGGCCCCAGAACAGCTGCGGGTTGCTGGTCATGACCTGCGGACCCGGCTGGATGTTGTGGATCGTCATCGCGCCGACCATCAGCGCCATCACCGCGTTGGGCGGAATGCCCAGCGTCAGCAGCGGAATGAACGAGGTCTGCGCCGCCGCGTTGTTCGCGGATTCGGGACCGGCCACGCCTTCGATCGCGCCCTTGCCGAACTCGTGCGAGTACTTCGACGACTTCTTCTCCAGCGTGTAGGCCGCGAACGAAGCCAGCGACGCGCCGCCGCCCGGCAGGATACCGAGCGCCGAGCCCAGCGCGGTACCGCGCAGCACCGCCGGGATCATGCGCCTGAAGTCTTCCTTCGTCGGGAACAGGTTGGTCACGCGATCGGTGAAGGTCTCGCGGTTTTCCTTCTGCTCCAGGTTCGCGATGATCTCGGCGAAGCCGAACATGCCCATGGCCAGCGCGACGAAGTCGATGCCGTCCGTCAGTTCCGGGATGTCGAACGAGAAGCGCGCGGCGCCCGAGTTCACGTCGGTACCGACCAGGCCCAGCAGCAGGCCCAGCACAATCATCGAGATCGCCTTGACCAGCGAGCCAGAGGCCAGCACCACGGCACCGATCAGGCCCAGCACCATCAGCGAGAAGTACTCGGCGGGGCCGAACTTGAAGGCCAGTTCCGACAGCGGACCGGCGAAGGCCGCCAGGATCAGCGTGGCCACACAGCCGGCGAAGAACGATCCGATACCGGCGGTGGCCAGCGCCACGCCGGCACGGCCGCGCCGCGCCATCTGGTAGCCGTCGATGGTGGTCACCACCGACGACGATTCGCCGGGCAGGTTGACCAGGATTGCCGTGGTCGAGCCACCGTACTGCGCACCGTAGTAGATGCCGGCCAGCATGATCAGCGCGGCCACCGGCGGCAGCGTGTAGGTGATCGGCAGCAGCATCGCGATGGTCGCGAGGGGGCCGAGGCCCGGCAGCACGCCGATCAGCGTGCCGAGCAGGCAGCCGAGGAAGGCGTAGGCCAGGTTCTGGAACGACAGCGCGGTCGAAAACCCGAGCGTCAAATGTTCAAGCAATTCCATCTGCGCGCTCCTTAGCCCGTGATGAACGCCGGCCACACCGGCATCTGCAGGTTGATGCCGTAGACGAAGGCACCGAGGCTGATCAGGACCAGCACCACGCTGTTGAGCAGCGCGCCCTTCCAGCTGAATTCATGACTGGCCATCGACGACACGACCACCAGCACGAATACCGACAGCACCATGCCGAGCGGCTTGAGCAACAGGCCGAACAGCACCACCGAACCCAGGATCCACAGCAGGATCTTGATGTCCCAGCGTTCCATCCGGTCTTCCTCGCCCTTGCTCGACAGCGAGCCGAGCAACACCAGCGCGCCGAGCGCGGCCAGTACCAGGCCGAGCAGGAAGGGGAAATATCCGGGACCCATCTTCGCGGCCGTCCCCATCGAATAGCCGCGAGCGACAAAGGAAAAGCCTAGGCCGACCAGCACGAACATCAGGCCGGAGGCGAAGTCCTTTTGGCTGCGTATGCGCAACATGATTCTCCTCGTTAAATGCAAAGCCGCACGGCACGAGCGCTGTGCCGAAAGCGGATGCAACGTTAGAGAAGCGTGCTTTCAGCGCCCTTTCAGTTGTCTGGTTTCAGGGTTAACCACAGCAAGGAATCTGCGTTTGCATCATGACGTGATGCATTTTGAAAGGGACGTGAAAGCGAGATGTAGGCTCGTTGAAAGGAATCGCGATCGAAGACGCGCAGCGGTCGTGTCGGCCGCGGCATGAATCGTCGCGAGAGTCGCTGCGTGGGTCGCCGCACGCCGCGATGGCCGACGCGGTAAGCTAACGGGTTCGGAACCCCGGGCGCCCGCGTGGCACACGCCCCGGTTCCCGACAGCGGACCCAGGACTCACGACACAGGACACAGGAGAAGCCATGTACCAGGACCTCGCCCTTTATATCGATGGGGAGTTCGTCAAAGGCGGCGGGCGCCGCGAGCAGGACGTGATCAATCCCGCCACGCAGGAGGTGCTCGGCAAACTGCCGCACGCCAGCACCGCGGATCTGGACCGCGCCCTGGCCGCCGCGCAGCGCGCCTTCGACAGCTGGAAGAAGACCTCGCCGCTGGAGCGCGCGAAGATCCTGCGCCGCGTCGGCGAGCTGACCCGCGAGCGCGCCAGGGACATCGGCCGCAATATCACGCTGGACCAGGGCAAGCCGCTGGCCGAGGCAGTCGCCGAAGTGATGATCTGCGCCGAGCACGCCGACTGGCACGCCGAGGAATGCCGCCGCATCTATGGCCGCGTGATTCCGCCGCGCAATCCGAACGTGCGGCAGATCGTCGTGCGCGAGCCGATCGGCGTCTGCGCGGCCTTCACGCCGTGGAACTTCCCCTTCAACCAGGCGATCCGCAAGATCGTGTCGGCGCTCGGCGCGGGCTGCACGCTGATCCTGAAGGGCCCGGAGGATTCGCCGAGCGCGGTGGTCGCGCTGGCCCAGCTGTTCCACGATGCCGGCCTGCCGCCGGGCGTGCTGAACATCGTCTGGGGCGTGCCGAGCGAGGTCTCGACCTATCTGATCGAATCGCCGATCGTGCGCAAGATCTCGTTCACCGGCTCGGTGCCGGTCGGCAAGCAGCTGGCCGCGCTGGCCGGCGCACACATGAAGCGCGTGACGATGGAACTTGGCGGGCATTCGCCGGTGCTGGTGTTCGACGACGCCGATATCGAGCCGGCCGCCGAGATGCTGGCCCGCTTCAAGATCCGCAACGCCGGCCAGGTCTGCGTGTCGCCGACCCGCTTCTACGTCCAGGAGAAAGCCTACGATCGCTTCCTGGCCCGCTTCACCGAGGTGATGGGCTCGATCAAGGTCGGGGACGGTCTGGAGGACGGCACGCAGATGGGGCCGCTCGCGCATGAGCGCCGCATCGCGTCGATGGAGCAGTTTCTCGACGACGCCAGCCATCGCGGCGGCAAGGTCGTCGCCGGCGGCGCGCGCATCGGCAGCAAGGGCTATTTCTTCGCGCCCACGGTGGTCACCGACCTGCCGGACGACGCGAAGCTGATGGTCGACGAACCGTTCGGCCCGGTGGCGCCGGTGACGCGCTTCAAGGACGCCGAGGAAGCGCTGCGGCGCGCGAACAGCCTGCCCTACGGCCTGGCCTCGTATGTCTTCACCAACTCGCTGAAGACCGCGACGCTGGTCTCGAACGGTCTCGAGGCCGGGATGGTCAACATCAACCATTTCGGCATGGCGCTGGCCGAAACGCCCTTCGGCGGCATCAAGGACTCCGGCATCGGCAGCGAAGGCGGCATGGAGACCTTCGACGGCTATCTGGTGACCAAATTCATCACGCAGGTGTGATGCGCCGGCCGACGTGATGGTTGATTGACGCTCTGCGGCAAATCCGGGCCTTCCCACACGGGAAGGCCTTTTTACATCGCCCTAGGACGTCGATCGGGCGTCCAGGCGCGTTTTATTTACAAGCCATCCCGGCAAAGATTGCACCGCGCGTGCCCGCACCATGCCGCGCGACCGCGCCCGCACCGCGCGGCGGCGGTACGGATTTTGCGGCCATTGCCCATTACGTCCCTGATCGAAGGAGACCGAAATGAACGGCAATAGAAACACCGGCAATAGAGACACCGGCAACCGGGACACCAGCGGTACGCGCCAGATGTGGCCCCGGGAAACCGGCGAGGACCGCCGCGGACGCGGCACCGTGACCGGCGGCATGGAGTGGTTCCCCGAGGACCCACGCACCGGCGAGGTCGCGGAGACCTGGCGCCATCGCGGCTATGGCGGCTCGCGCGGCATGCGTGACGCCTACCACTATCGGCGCGGCGACACCGGGGCGATGGGCTCCGGCGGCGGCAGCGTCGGCTTCAACGAATTCGGCGAACGCGGCGCGAGCGGCGGCGCGGGAATGCGCGGCAGTACGGCCCCACGGCGCGCCCGCACCCTGCCCAAGGGCTATCGCCGCACCGACGAGCGCATCTGCGACGAGGTCTGCGAGCGCCTGGCCGAGGCGCGCGACCTCGACGTGTCCGAGGTCACCGTGGAGGTCGGCTCGGGCATCGTCACGCTGAGCGGTACCGTATCGGACCGCCGCGCCAAGTACCGCGTCGAGGATATCGCCGAGGAAGTGATGGGCGTGGACGAGGTCAGGAACAATATCCGCGTGCCGCGCTGACGGCGTAAGCCTTGCCGCCGTGCCGCGAGGGAGCGAGGGGCGGTGCGTTACCGCGCGGCCGCCCCCGGCTCGGCGGCACGGATCCGGCCCGCCTCGTCCCGCAACGCCTGCATGAAGGCGTGCAACACCTCGTCGTCGCCGCCCTTGCGCCATACCGCCCCGACCGGACCGAACGATTCCCGGTCGCCCAGCGGCAGGATATGCAGCAGCCCCAGCGCGGCCAGGTGCTCGGCCATCGCGGCCGAACAGACGCCGATATAGTCGGTTTCCCGCAGCACCGCCTGCATCGTGACGATGGAACCTGTCTCGACCGCCGGCCGCAGGCCGGCGGCGCCGTGCTCGAGCAGCACGGTATCGAGCCGCGTGCGCATCAGCGTCTCGCGCTGCGGCATCGCCCACGGATACGAGAACAGCTGCCCCCAGCGCAGCCGTTTTGCCTGTGCCAGCGGATGGTGCGGGCCCACCACCACCGCCATCGCATCTTCGAACAGCACCTCGTGCGCCAGATGCGGACCATAGGCGCGCGCATCGATCGAGCCGACCACCAGATCGAATTCGCGTCTCTCCAGGCGCTCGAGCAGCGTATTGAACGCGCCTTCCGTGACCTGGATCGAGACATTGGGCTGGACCCGCTGGAATGCGACGATGGCCCAGGGAATCAGGTGCGCGACGCCGGCCAGCACGCTGCCCACATGCAGGCGCGCGACCGCGCCCTTGGCAATGGCGCCGAGTTCGTCGTGGGCGCGCGATACCTCGCCGAGCACGCGCACGGCCAGCCGGCGCACCGCCTCGCCGGCCGGCGTCAGCTGCAGGCGCCGGCCGCGGATCGCCAGCCTGACGCCGGCCAGTTCCTCCATTTCGCTGAGCCAGTGCGACACCGCGGACTGCGTCATATGCAGCCGCGTCGCGGCGGCCGACAGCGTGCCCGCATCGTGAAGAATCAGGAAGGACTCGAGGTGCCGCACCCGCAGTCGGCGCGCCCAGGCGATGCTGTGGTCGGATGGATCCATGAGCGAATACTAATAGATGGTTCGAAACAATTCACTAGGTGAGTTTGCGGTTGGGGCCAATAATTTCCCGGCATCCAGGCACCAGACCTGGAATTCGACGGACCTGGACACTGCCACCACCTATGAGAAAAACTTCCCTTTTCCACTTCGCTGTTCCCCTTGCGCTCGCCTTCGGCGTGGCCGCACCGAGCTACGGCTGCGGTGAGCCTGGCGCGTCGTCGCGCCCGATCCGGATGGTCGTCTCGCAGCAGGCCGGTGGCAGCACGGACACCCTGGCCCGCATGTGGGCCGAGCGCGTCGGCAAGACGCTGCAAACGCCGATCGTGGTCGAGAACCGGGCCGGCGCGGGCGGCATCATCGCGGCCAAGTACGTGCTGAGCCAGCCGGCCGACGGCTGCACGCTGTTCCTGGCGGGCGTCTCGCAGATGGTGCTGAACAAGTTCGTCTACGCGCCGCTGGCCTACAAGCCCGAATCCGATTTCGCGCCGGTGTCGATGCTGGCCACCGTGCCCTTCGTGCTGGTCGCCAATCCGCAATCCGGCCTGCGCAACTATCGCGAGCTGGTCGACGCCGCCAGGGCCAAGCCCGGCAGCATCAGCTTCGCCTCGTCCGGCAACGGCAATTCGACCCATCTGGTGGTCGAGCTGATGCAGAAGCAGCAGGGCATCCGCCTGCTGCACGTACCGTATCGCGGCGAGCCGGATGGCGTGGTGTCGACTGTCTCCGGCGCGACGCAGGTCATGGCGCCGGTGCTGAGCACCGCGCTGCCGCAGATCAAGGCCGGCAAGCTGGTGCCGCTGATGCTGTTCGCCTCGAAGCGCGTGCCCGAGCTGCCCGACGTGCCGACCGCCGCCGAACTGGGCCTGAAGGGCTTCGAGAACATCGGCTGGAGCGGCATCGCGGCGAAGGCCGGCACGCCGGCCAACGTCATCGCGCGCCTGCATGCCGCCACGCAGACCTTCCTGGCCGAGCCGGCCGTGGTCGACAAGCTCAAGTCGATGCAGGTGCTGCCGATGCCGGGCCCGTCCGACCAGCTGATGGAACTGACCGTGCGCGATACCGCCAAGTGGCAGGGCGCGATCGGCGATCTGGACCTGAGCGCGAAGTAAGTCCAGGGTCCTGCCCATCCAGTCATCACCACGATCCCGCGCCGGCATGCGCCATCGGCATCGCCGGTGGCGCTCCCCGGCGCCAACCTATCGAGACAAGCAATGACCCGTAGTGGAATGGTGTCCTGCCCGCAGCCGGAAGCGGCCGAGTCCGGCATCGAGATCCTGCGCGCGGGCGGCAATGCGGCCGATGCCGCGGTCGCCTGCGCCCTTGCGCAAACCGTGGTCGATCCGCTGATGTGCGGCATCGCGGGCTTCGGCACCGCCGCGGTCTATATGTCCGGCAGCGTGCCTGGCAGCGGCGCGCACGAATACATCGACTTCCATGCCACCGCGCCGGCCGCCGCGCGCCCCGACATGTGGGCCGACCTGCTGCAAGGCGAAGCCCGCGACGGCTTCGGTTTCTTCATCAAGGACCGCCTCAACGACATCGGCTATCAGTCGATCGCCACGCCGGGCACGTTGCGCGGCCTGGAGGCGCTGCATCGCAGCCACGGCCGGCTGCCGTGGAAAGAGGTGGTGCAGCCGGCGATCCAGTGGGCGCGCGACGGCTACTTCGTCCGGCCCGGCATGTATGCGTTCTGGATCGACGAGGCGACGCTGGGCCGCGCCAGCAACCGCGAACGCCTGGCCTTCAGCGAGAGCGGGCGGCAACTGTATTGCCGCCCCGACGGTTCGCCGCATACGATCGGCACCCCGCTGAAGAACCGCGACTATGCCGACACGCTGGAGCGGATCGCATCCGGCGGCGTCGACGCGTTCTATCTGGGCGAGATCGCCGATCAGATCGTTGCCGACATGCGCGAACACGGCGCGCTGCTGTCGCGCGAGGACCTCGCCGGCTACCAGGCCGTGCGCACCGCGCCGCTGGTCGGCGGCTACCGCGACCGCCGCGTCACCACCAACCGGCCGCCCGGCGGCGGCGCGATGCTGCTGCAGATGCTGGCGATCCTCGAGCAGTTCGATCTGCGCGCAATGCGGCACAACAGCCCCGACTATATCCGCGTGGTCTGCGAGGCGATGAAGCAGGCCACCTGCGACAAGGACCGCTTCATCGGCGATCCCGCCTTCGTCGACGTGCCGCTGGACCGGCTGCTGTCGCCCGATTACGCCCGCGAGGTCGCGCAGCGCATCCGCGATGGGCAGCGCGCCGAAGTGCCGCGCGTCAATCCGGGCCACGCGGTGCCGCGCGACACCACGCATCTGTCGGTGGTGGATGGCGAAGGCAATTGCGTCGCGTTGACGCACTCGCTCGCGATGCCGTCTGGCGTGATCACGCCGGGCCTGGGCTTCATGTACAACGGCTGCATGGGCGTGTTCGATCCGCGGCCGGGACGCGCCGGCAGCATCGCGCCGGGCAAGCGCCGTTTCACCTCGTCGTGCCCGACCATCGTCTTCAAGGACGACCGGCCCGAGATCGTGCTCGGCGCGCCGGGCGGCACGCAGATCGCGATGGGCGTGCTGCAGAGCATCGTCAATGTGGTCGACTTCGACATGCCGATGCAGGCCGCCGTGTCCGCGCCGCGCTTCTCGTCGACCAGCAACGCGATCGACGTCTGCAATCGCATCCCGCGCTATATCACCCGCGAGTTGGAGCAGGACGGCTATCAGGTGATCCGCAACCCGTACAACTACACGATCGGCTGGGTGCACGCGGTGCGGATCGTGGACGGACGGCTGGAAGGCGGCGCCGATCCGGGGCGCGACGGCGTCGCGCTCGAAATCGAATTGCCGGCTGTTTAGCGAGCCCGCTTCCATGGGCGGCAGGGACGCGCCATCCTCAGAGCCTGGCCTGCTCCTGTTCCGGCCGCTGTCGGGCGCGAACGCTGGCCTGCTTGTCGGGATAACGGGCGACCAGCGCGCAGCTCGCCCAACAGAGCAGGCTCATCGACAGGGCCACGGCACCGAGTTGGCCGCCGGGCAGGAACGGTGCCGTGGCCTGTGTCGCCAGCGCGCCCACCGCCAGCAACGCCAGCACCATCAACGCCGACGCGCGCCCGAGCTGCGCGGTCGGCACCGACAGCGCCTCGCTGAACGCGGTCGGGCCGCGTATGCCCAGCACCGCGCAGAACGCCGTCCAGAAGGCCAGCAGCCACGGATAGGAAAGCCGGTCGTCCCACCATGCCGCCAGCAGCGCGGCGCACAGCAGCCCGTGCAGCAGCGCGCCAAGCTGGATGGCATGGCGCGGGCCCAGCCGGTTGCTGATCCGGCCGGCCTGGCTCGCCGCCACGATGAAGCCCGCCACGCCGCAGACCTGCGCCAGCGCGAAGCCGCTCTGGCCGGTGTTGGCCAATGCCGGAAGCACCTGCGGCGCGCTCGCGACGAAGGTGATCAGCGCGCCGAACGACAGCGCATGCGCCAGCGCCAGTCCGACGAAATGCCAGTTGCGCAGCAGCGCGCGATAGCCGACCCTTCCGCCCTCGCCCCCGCCCTCATCCCCGTCCGCGTCCCCCTGCGACGGCAGCGCGACGGGCGTGGCCCGCAGCGCGAAGGGCGCGGACGCCAGGGCGATGACGCCGATGATCGCAAAGGTCGTGCGCCAGTCCGCGATCAGCAGCAGCGCGGTACCCAGCACGGGCCCCGCTGCGGGAACGATCGCTTCGATCATCGCGATCGCCGCGATGCCGCGCACGCCGTCCTGCTCCGGCAGTGTCGCGCGCACGACGGTCGGCACCACCACGGTCGCCGCGCCCGCCGCGATGCCCTGCACCAGGCGCAGGCCCAGCAGCATCGTCAGATCGGGCGCGAGCACGCATCCGAAGCTGGTCAGGATCAGGGCCAGCAGGCCCGTCTGCACGCAGCGCCTTGGGCCGATCCTGTGCAGCAGCTCGCCCCAGACCAATTGCGAAGCGGCCAGGCCGAGCAGGAAGATCGCGATGGTCAGCTGTCCTTGCGCCACCGTGATGCCGAGATCGAGCTGCATCGTCGGCACGGCTGGCAGGTATAGATCCATCGTCAGCATGCTGGCCGCGGTGATGGTGGCCAGCGGCAGGACCGTACGCATCGATGGTTTCGACAAAGGACGACTCCTTGCAGTGGGCACGGGGCGCTAGGTCGGCCGCCGCATCACCAGATACAGTCCGGCAGCGGCAATCGCCATGCCAGGCCACGCCGCCAGCGGCACGGTTTCGCCCAGCACGGCCCAGGCGATCAGCGCGGTAGTGGGCGGCACCAGGAAGAACAGCGCCGACACGCGCGATGCCTCGCCGTGGCGGACCATCGCCAGCAGCAGCGTCATCGCGACGATCGAATTGGCGACGACCAGATAGGTCAGCGAGCCGACCAGTCCCGGGGTCCATTGCACGTGCATCGCCTCCAGCCACCACGCCAGCGGCGCGGTCACCGCAAGCCCGACCCCGTATTGCACCAGATTGGCCGTCAGCGGATGGGTGTCCCGGCCGAAGCGCTTCTCCCACAGCGTGCCGGCGGTCATCACCAGCAGGGCCAGCACCGCGAACAGCAGCGCCAGCCGCGAGGACAGGTCGATCGACGAGGTCGCGACAATCACCATCGCGGCGCCGCTCGCGCCAAGCAGCAGTCCGATCCAGCGCACCCGACCGACCCGTTCGCCGGCAATGGCGGGCGCGAGCAGGCCGACGAGGATCGGCTGCTGCGAGGTGATCAGCGCCACCGCGCCCGACGACAGTCCGTATTTCAGGCTCAGATAGGTGAACGAGAAATACCCCGCCTGCATCAGCAGGCCCACCATCGCCAGATGGCCCCATGCCGCCGGCGTGGGGGGCAGGGCTGGCCGCAGCCACAGCCACGGCAGGATCAGCAGCGCAATCACGCAGGCGTAACGCAGCGCGAGGAAGGTCAGCGGATCGGCGTAGGCGAGACCGAGCTTGAGGAAGACGAAGCCGCTCGACCACAGCAGCAGGAACAGCGCCGGCCCGACCTTCAACCATACGGGCGCGGCGCTTGCGGAGGGGGTGGGCTGGATCATGGAGGGCGGGGTGTCGGTCGCCTGGAATACTATACGAACTCGCTCCCCGGCTCCCGCCCCTGCGGCTCACCGACCAATAACAATGAAGCCCGACGCCAGACTCGTTACCGGCCCGATCGGCCGCACCCTGCTGCTGTTCTCGCTGCCGGTGCTCGGCAGCAACATCCTGCAATCGCTCAATGCGTCGATCAATTCGATCTGGGTCGGCCACTATCTCGGCGAGGCGGCGCTGACGGCGACGTCGAACGCCAATATCGTGCTGTTCTTCCTGCTCGGCGTGGTGTTCGGCATCAGCATGGCCAACACCATCATGATCGGGCAGGCCGTCGGCGCGCGCGATCTCGACGAGGCGCGGCGCGTGGTGGGCACCAGCACCACGTTCTTCGTGCTGCTGTCGGTCATCGCCGCGGCGTTGGGCTACCTGTTCACGCCGGACATCCTGAGCGCAATGGGCACGCCCGAGGATGCGCGGCCGCTGGCGATCCGCTATCTGCGGATCATCTTCCTCGCGCTGCCCTTCATGTACTTCTACAACTTCGTGATGATGACCCTGCGCGGGGCCGGTGACTCGCGCACGCCGTTCTACTTCATGCTGCTGTCGGTGGTGCTGGACGTCGCGCTGAACCCGCTGCTGATCTTCGGCCTCGGGCCAATCCCGCGCATGGACATCGCCGGCTCCGCGCTGGCCACGCTGATCGCGCAGCTGGTCAGCCTGGCCGCGATGATGTGGCTGCTCTATCGCCGCAAGCATTTCCTGACGCTGCATCGCGATCAGTTGCGCTACCTGCGGCCGGACCTCGGCATCCTGCGCTCGCTGGTAGCCAAGGGGCTGCCGATGGGCCTGCAGATGGTGGTGATCTCGTCGTCCGCGATCGTGATGATGGCGCTGGTCAACCAGTACGGCTCGCAGACCGCGGCGGCGTATGGCGTCGCCTCGCAGCTGTGGACCTACGTCCAGATGCCGGCGCTGGCGGTGGGCGCCAGCGTCTCGTCGATGGTCGCGCAGAACGTTGGCGCAGGCCGCTGGGACCGCGTCGGCCGCATTACCGGCATGGGCCTGGCCTTCAATCTGGCGATGACAGGGGCGCTGGTCGGCCTGGTCTACCTGTTCAACCGGCATTCGCTGGGCCTGTTCCTGCCGGACGATGGTGGCGCGATCGAGATCGCCCAGCACATCAACGCGATCGTGCTGTGGTCGTTCATCCTGTTCGGCTTCACCATCGTGCTGTTCGGCACCGTCCGCGCGACCGGCGCGGTGATGGCGCCGCTGGCCGTGCTGTTCGTCTCGATGTGGGTGGTGCGCCTGCCGTTCGCCTGGTGGCTCGGCCGCACGATGGGCGCGGACGCGGTCTGGTGGAGCTTCCCGCTCGGCTCGGTGGTGTCGATCACGCTGGCGGCGGCCTATTACCGCTTCGGCAACTGGCGCGCCAGCCAGATGCTGCCGGTCGCGCCGACAGCCTGCGAAGTCGTCGGGCAGGCGCCGGACACCAGCATGGGGACGCCGGCCGAGGACGCGTTGAAGCCGGCGGGGGAGACGGAAACGGTCTGACCGCTTCCCTGAATTCGTTACGGCGCGGCTAGCGAGGGCTAGCGGGACTAGCGGGGACTAGCGGGGCGAACGGACGGCTAGCGACGGCTAACGGGCGGCTAACGGAAGAACTCGCCCCGCATCAGGAACGTATAGTCCGCCTCGACCGCCATCAGCCAGACCAGTACCAGCAGGCACAGCGGCGGCAGCAGGATCGCGTAGACCAGCGCCAGCCGCTCCCATGCCATGTGCATGAACACGGCGACGATCAGGCCGGCCTTGGCGATCATGAAGATCAGGATCAGCGTCCAGCGCAGCGCGCCCTGCAGGTGGAAGTAGTCGACCGCGTACGACATCGCCGACAGCACGAACAGCAGCCCCCAGATCTTCAGGTAGAGGCCGATCGGATGGGCTTGGCCGGTGGCGCCGTGTCCCGGGTCGGCGGCCGGCGCGCCGCCGTGCGACGGCATCGGGGAATCGTGCAGGATGGGTTCGGACATGGCGGACCTCACCACAGGTAGAAGAACGCGAAGATGAACACCCATACCAGGTCGACGAAGTGCCAGTACAGGCCCGCGATCTCGACGATCTGGTAGTTTCCGGTGCGCTCGTAGCGGCCGCGCAGCACGCGCGTGGCGACCACCAGCAGATAGATGACGCCGCACGACACGTGCAGGCCGTGGAAGCCGGTGATCATGAAGAACGACGAGCCGAACTGCGCCGCGCCCATCGGATTGCCCCAGGGACGCACGCCTTCCTCGATCAGCTTGGTCCATTCGAACGCCTGCATGCCGACGAAGGTGGCGCCCAGCGCGGCGGTGGCAAGCATCAGCATCGCGCAGCGAGCGCGATCACGCCGATAGGCGAAGTTGACCGCCATCGCCATGGTGCCGCTGCTGGTGATCAGCACGAACGTCATGATCGCGATCAGGATCAGCGGAATCGATTCGCCGCCGATCGTCAGCGCGAACACCTCGCTCGGATTGGGCCACGGCACCGTGGTCGTCATCCGCACCGTCATGTAGCTGATCAGGAAGCAGCTGAAGACGAAGGTGTCGGACAACAGGAAGATCCACATCATGGCCTTGCCCCACGACACCTGGAAGGCATGCCGGTCCGAACCCCAGTCGGCCAGCATGCCGCGCCAGCCGCCGTGCATGGTCGGGGTGTGGGCCGCGGTGTGTGCCGCGGCGTCGGCCACGCCATCGCCGGGGTGCAGTTGGGTCGCCATATCGCCTCCTTCGCTTGCCTGCCCGCGCCGATCTCGCGATCAGGCGGTGCCGCAGATGTAGCGCACGATTTCCGGGGTCAGCCAGCCGAGCGCGGCCAGCAGCACCAGCCAGACCGCCAGCATGAAGTGCCAGTAGCGCGCCAGCAGCCGTACGCGCAAGGCGGCGCCCGCGGGCACGCCCTGCCACGCGGCGAGCCACGCCACGAGGCCGCCGACCATATGCAGGCCATGCATCCCGGTCAGCATGTAGAAGAAGCTGCCGGCCGGATTGTTGGCGGGCAGGATGTCCGCTGCGCCGAGCGCCTGCCACGCCCACAGCTGGCTGGCGACGAAGGCGAGCGCGCCGGCCCCGCCCAGCATCAGCATGCGCCGCGCGTTCGACGGATCGCCGGCCTGCGCGGCACGAGCCGCCCGCCACATCGCCACGCTGCCGGCGACCAGCAGCGCCGTGGACAGCCACACCTGCCACGGCAGCGCGATCGGATGCCAGTCCGCCGAGTCCATGCGCAGGCCGAACGCGACCACGAACAGCGAGAACAGCGAGGTGATCACGCCCATGAAGACCCACAGCGCGACGCTGCCGGGCGTCGAACCCGAGGCGTGCTGACGCATCGCGTCGCCGCCGCGCGGGGCCGGGCCATCGTCGCCGCGCGCGACTCGGTACAGTGCTCCGGTATTCATGCGACGGCTCCCTGGCTGGCATGCGGTTCGGGTTCGGCGCCGCCGGCTTCGGGCGGTGCGTTCTGCGCGATGAAGTCCTCGCGCGCGCCGGGCACGCTATAGGCATAGGCCCAGCGATACACCACCGGCAGATGCGGGCCCCAGTTGCCGTGTTCCGGCGGCGTATGGGGCGTCTGCCATTCGAGCGACGCGGCGCGCCAAGGATTGGCGCCGGCCGGCTCGCCGCGGCGCGCGCTCCAGATCAGATTGGCGACGAACAGCAATTGCGCCGCCGCGACGACGAAGGCGGCCACCGAGATATAGGCGTTCAGCACATGCGCCGATTCGGGGATGAAAGCGTAGTTCTCGAAGGCGTAGTAGCGGCGCGGCATGCCGAGGATGCCGAGGTAATGCATCGGGAAGAAGATCGCGTAGGTGCCGACGAAGGTCACCCAGAAATGCACGCGGCCCAGCGTGTCGTTCAGCATCCGGCCGGTGACCTTCGGATACCAGTGATAGAGGCCGCCGAACACCACGAGGATCGGCGACACGCCCATCACCATATGGAAGTGGGCGACCACGAAGTAGGTGTTGGACAGCGGGATGTCGACGCTGACGTTGCCGAGGAAGAGCCCGGTCAGCCCGCCGATCAGGAAGGTGCTGATGAAGCCGATCGCGAACAGCATCGGCACCGAGAAATGGATGTCGCCGCGCCACAGCGTCAGCACCCAGTTGTAGACCTTGATCGCGGTCGGAATCGCGATGATCAGCGTGGTGGTGGCGAAGAAGAAGCCGAAGTACGGGTTCATGCCGCTGACGAACATGTGGTGGGCCCACACCACCACCGACAGCACGCCGATCGCCAGGATGGCCCACACCATCGTGCGATAGCCGAAGATGCTCTTGCGCGCGTGCACGCTGATCAGGTCCGACACGATGCCGAAGGCCGGCAGCGCAACGATATAGACCTCGGGATGGCCGAAGAACCAGAACAGGTGCTGGAACAGCAGCGGACTGCCGCCCTTGTAGTCGAGCTGCTGCCCCATCGACACCATCGACGGCATGAAGAAGCTGGTGCCGATGGTCTTGTCGAGCAGCATCATCACGCCGGAGACGAACAGCGCGGGGAACGCCAGCAGCGCGAGGATCGTCGCCATGAAGATGCCCCAGACCGCGAGCGGCATCCGCATCAGCGTCATGCCCTCGGTGCGCGCCTGCAGCACCGTGGTCACGTAGTTCAGGCCGCCCATGGTGGCCGCGACGATGAAGATCAGCAGCGAAACCAGCATCAGGATGATGCCCCACTCGTGGCCGGGCGTGCCGGCCAGGATCGCTTGCGGCGGGTACAGCGTCCAGCCCGCGCCGGTCGGTCCGCCCGGCACGAAGAAGCTGGCCAGCAGCACGATCACCGACAGCAGGTAGACCCAGAAGCTCAGCATGTTGAGGAAGGGGAATACCATGTCGCGCGCGCCGACCATCAGCGGGATCAGGTAATTGCCGAAGCCGCCGAGAAACAGCGCGGTCAGCAGGTAGATCACCATGATCATGCCGTGCATGGTCACGTACTGGTAATAGGCGTTGGCGTCGATGAAGTCGAAGCGGCCCGGAAAGCCGAGCTGCATCCGCATCAGGTTCGACAGCACGACGCCGACCAGGCCCACCACGATGGCGACGATCGTGTACTGCACCGCAATCACCTTGTGGTCCTGGCTCCAGACATAACGCGTCCAGAAGCTGGTGGGCCCGTGGTGGACGGCATCGTCGGCGTAGGCCATGGTGATCTCTCCTGCGGTCGGTGACCTGTCGTGGCGGGCCGCGTCCGGCTCGGACGCGGCGCTGCCTCTGTACTCTCTAGCGCTTCGGCGCGCCGGCGTTGTGCTGCGGTTCCGCTGCGGCTTCGCTGGTGGTTCGGCTGCGGGTTCCGCGGCGCAACGCCCGGGCTTTTCGCTACTTCCCGGCCGCCTCGCGCGGCGGCCCCGCGGTGGACCGGATGAAGGCAATCAGCGCGTTGACCTCGTCGTCGCTGAGCGGCATCTTCGGCATGATCGGCGCGAAGCCCTTGACCACGCGCTGCTGCGGCTCGCGGATCTCGGTGCGCAGATAGTCGTCGTCGACCTTGGCGCTGCTGCCGTCGGTGAACGTCGACGTATGTCCGTACAGGCCCTTCCAGGTCGGCCCGACGCTGGGCGAACCGTCCACGCTGTGGCACGCGACGCAGCCCTTGCTCTGCGCCAGCGCCCTGCCCTGTTCGGCGAGATCGGTCGCCGCCGGGCCGGGGCCGCGTGTGCCGCTCGGCTGGGTGGAAACCGTGGCCGCCGCCGCGGGCTGCCCCGCGCGCATCGCGACGAAGGTCTGCTGCTTCTGCAGCCAGGCGGTGAAGGCGGCGGGCTCGTCGACCACGACCTTGCCGCGCATGTTGTGATGGCCGACGCCGCATAGCTGCGCGCACAGCACGTCGAAGGTGCCGGCGCGCGTCGGCGTGAACCAGAACGAGGTCACCATGCCGGGCACCATGTTCATGCGGGCGCGGAATTCCGGCACATAGAAGTCGTGCAGCACGTCCTTGGAGCGCGCCAGGATCTTGACGGGCCGCCCCAGCGGCAAATGCAGCTCGGGGCCGGCAACGATGATGTCGTCCTGCCCGTTGGGGTCGTCGGGGTTGAGCCCGAGCGGATTGCCCGGGCCGACGAAGCGCGGATCGGTGGTGCCGAACTGCCCGCCCGCGCCGGGGAAGCGAAAGCCCCACGACCATTGCTGGCCGACCACCTCGACCAGCATCGCGTCGCGCGGTGGGCGCACGTAGTCGGCATAGACGAACAGGCCCGGCGCCAGCAGCGCCATGATGCCCAGCGTGGTGCCGCCGATCAGCCAGAGTTCGAGCTTGTGATTGACCGGCTGGTAGGCCGCCTGGCTGCCTTCGCGATGGCGATAGCGCCAGACCATGTAGCCGACGAACAGGTTGATGCCGATGAAGAAGGCGCCGGTGATGACGATCGTGATGGTGAGCGTGTCGTCCATCTGCTTCCAGTTGGACGCGAGCGGCGTCGCCCACCACGGGCTCAGGAAGTGGAAGAGCACCGAAGCGACAACCATGACCACGAGTGCGATGGCGAGCGCCATGTCGACCCCTCCTTCTGTGCCGCCGGCACGAGGGCTGCCCAAGTCACGCAGCTAGGATAAGACTAGTGCATCCGATCCGGTCGATTCAAGGCGATGCGGCGCGCGAGCCGTGCCGCATCGCACAAGCCACGCACAAGCACGTACAAGCACGCACGAGCGACGCAAGGCCAACGGACAGGCAACGCACCGGCGACGCACGAGCAGGGCCCGACCCGGCCACAGCTGCCCATAAAAAAAACGGCGGCCGGAGCCAAACCCCGACCGCCGCGCATTCGCCGTCGCGCCTCAGTGCGTGACGTCCTTGCTTTCCAGCTTCCAGTACGCCGCTGCCGCGCACATGCCGAACACGATGTTGCCGAACAGCGTGTGCCAGCCGCGCGCATCGGCAAACCACGGGAAGAAGCGAGTCATGCCGTAGAAGTTGATCACGTAGATCACCAGGCCGAACACCGCGCCGACCAGCAGCGCCATGCCGAGGCTGGAATCGAGCTGGAACGGCGCCATGATTGCCGCCAGGATCATGCCCAGCACGGCGCCCAGCACGAAGTGGATCACCAGGGCCGCGGTGACCGTGGCCACGCTGAACATGCCGCTCTGCAGCACGTCGGGGCCCATCACGATGGCCGCGATCATCCGCGTGGTGGGCCACGGATTGGTGCCCGCGATCATGGTCGACCAGAACAGCTCGAGCACCAGCAGCAGCGCGCCGGCGGCCAGGCCGGACACCGCGGCCGCGCTCCAGTCCGGCACGCGGCGCACGTAGTGGTGCGAATGCATGTGAAGTTCCATTGCCACCTCCGTATGCTGTGACGAGACCGGGTCCCGTTCATTTGCACAGCATAGGACACGCGGCGGCCATCGGCGGGAAGGCGCGCAGCCTTCGGGTCAACCCCGAGCGGCAAAGAGCTTGGATAGTGCGCCCCGCTGCCTATACTGCAGGCATAACAGCATTCCCCACAGAGAGAGAGGAAAGGAGACCGCCATGCCGACCCTGGACATGCACGACCTCGTGTTCCTGATTCCGATGGCGCTGGTTGGGATTATCGTGATGGGCATGGTGCCCGTTGCAGCGCGGCCACTGCAGATCAGTTGCCGCACGCTCGGCGCAATCGCCGGCGCGCTGCTGGGCCTGGCCGTACTCGAAGCGATCCCGCTGCTGATCTGAGCGGACCAGCTGGCCACGGGTCCGAGCCGGTCCACCGCCGACTCGGCACTTGCCGGTGCGATGCATCGCGACCGGCAGGGAGGCTGACATGTCCCTGTTCTGGATCGCCATCCTGCTCGTTGCCGCGCTGACCTTGACGGTCGGACGCGCGCTGTGGCGCAGCATGCGGCCCGCGCGGATGCGCTGGCGCCGCTGCCGGCAGATGCGGCGGCGCGCCATGCCGACGCCGCGCAATCGGCCACATAGCCGGCCGCACGCGAACGCGCATGGGCGGCTGCACCGCGGCCTGCACCACGGCTGACCAAGCGCCTTGCGGCGCATCATTGGAGCGCGAGCCGAACGCGCGAGTCCCGCACGCGTCGATGAACGACGCGCTGCGTCAGATCTCGATCATCGCGAAATCGGCCTTCGCCACATCGCATTCCGGGCAGCGCCAATCCTCGGGAATCTCTTCCCAGCGCGTGCCGGGCGCGATGCCATCATCCGGCCAGCCCTGCTCCTCGTCGTAGACCCAACCGCAAATCAGACACACCCAGGTCTTGTAGGCGACGGTTTCCTGCTGCAAAACAAGCTCCTTTATTCAATCCGGAGCGAATCATACGCGTTTTTGCTGCGGCGCCACGATCCCGGGCCCGGTCGGATGCGCCGCGAACGGCGCTGCGCCCGACCTGGTGCCGCGAGCGCGCCGCGCTGGCATGCAGGTTGCAGCGGATCGGCGATCAAGCCTCCGATCCGAGCATTGCCGATGCCCGCCATTCCACGCGACACGCCCGGGGACCATAGCCTGGCCTTGCTGGCCGACTCCTATCGCTTCATCGCCAAACGCTGCCGCGCCCTGCAATCCGATGTCTTCGAAACCCGCGTGCTGCTGCGCCGCACGCTGTGCATGACCGGGCCCGAGGCGGCGGCGCTGTTCTACGATCCGCAGCGGTTCCAGCGTGGCGGTGCCGCGCCCGAGCCGTTGCGCGCGACGCTGTTCGGCAAGGGCGGCGTGCAGACGCTCGACGGCGACGCGCACCGGATGCGCAAGGCCCTGTTCATGCATGCGACCGCGCCCGAGCGCATCGCCTCGTTGTGCGACGCGGTCGCGCAGCAATGGCTGCTGTCTGCCCGGTCGTGGTCGGATGGCCAGCCGGTGGCGCTGTACGACGCGCTGCATCCGCTGCTGACCCGGGCCGTATGCAGCTGGGCCAGCGTGCCGCTGCGCGAGCATGAGGTCGAGCCGCGTTGCCGGCAGCTGACTGCGCTGTTCGACCAGGCGGCCGCGCCGGGGCTGGGGCATTTCCGCTCGCGACGCGCGCGCGACCGGGTCGAGGCCTGGCTGTCGCGGCTGATCGATCAGGCGCGCGCCGGGCAGTTCGAGCTTCTCGAGCACACGCCAATGCATACGGTGGCGTGGCACCACGATGCGGATGGCCAGCTGTTGCCGCCGCGCATCGCCGCCGTGGAACTGGCGAACCTGCTGCGGCCGACCGTGGCGGTCTCGGTCTTCATCGTGTTCGTCGCGCACGCGCTGCACCTGCATCCGGCATGCCGGGAACGTTTGCAGCAAGGCGACCCGGCTTATCTCGATGCCTTCGTGCAGGAGGTGCGCCGCTGGTATCCGTTCTTTCCGGCGGTGGTGGCGCGCGTGCGCGAGGACTTCGAATGGAAGGGTTACCGCTTTCCGCGCGGGCGGCGCGTGATGCTGGACCTGTACGGCACCAACCGCGATCCGCGCAGCTGGGAGGAGCCCGAGGCCTTCGCGCCCGAACGGTTCCTGGCCCGCGCGCCCCCGCCGTTCGGCTTCATCCCGCAGGGCGGCGCGCAGGCCGCCGATCATCATCGCTGTCCCGGCGAAGGGATCACCGTGGCGCTGATGAAGCAGGCGGTCCTGTTCCTGCTGCGCGGGCTGCGCTACAGCGTGCCGGAGCAGGACCTGACGCTCGACTTCGCCCGCCTGCCGGCGCTGCCGCGCGACCGCATGGTGATTCGCGACGTGCGGCTGGTACACCGGCGCGCCGGCGCCACTACTGCCGGATCGTGAAGTCGACGCGGTTCGGCGAGCCCTTGTCCTTGATGCCCTCGGTATCGAGCTTCGGCGCGGTCAGAAACAGGCGCGCTTCGGGCACCTTGCCCTCGCGCTCCAGCGCCTGCTTGACTGCCAGCGCGCGGCGCTCGGCCAACTGGCGCAGGCCTCCATCGGTCACCGGCGCGTTCTGCAGCAGCAGCGCCTCCATCTCGGCGGTCGGCAGCGACTTGGCCATGCCGATCAGGTTGCGCGGCTTCTTGATCGACGAGCGCCGGTAGACCGCCTCCAGATACTTCGGATACTCCTGCGGGCTGACCGTGACCTTGGCGCCCTGCTCGTCGTCCTCGTCGTCGGTCGCGCGCTGCTCGCGCGCGGACTGCCGCAGTTCGCGCACCTTCTGCTCGGCGACCTGTTCGTCGAGCCAGGCGCGGCGCGCGCCGGCGGCGTCGGTGGCCGGGTCGATGCGGCCGGTGATCTCCAGCCGCAGGCCCGGCCGATCGTTCAGCGCCTTGCCCAGCGTCTCGACCTTCTTGCGCCCCGCGTCGGTCAGGTTCGCCGAACCGGGGGCAAACTCGACGTAGCCCAGCTCGTCGCCGCCACCGAAGGCCGAGGCGATCAGCGAAAACGGCGAGGTGATGGCCTTGGTCAGCAGATTGACGATCACGCGCACGATCACGCCGCCGATGCTGAACTCGGGGTCCGACAGCGAGCCCGATACCGGCAGGTTGACGTCGATCACGCCATTGCGGTCCTTCAGCAGCGACACCGCCAGCAGCACCGGCAGCTTGGTCGCGGTGGGGCTGTCGACCTTGTCGCCGAACGTCAGCTGGTCCAGGAACAGGTGGTTGCTGGCGTTCAGATGGCCGTTCTCGATCTTGTAGGCAACATCGACCGTCATCTTGCCCTTGGTGATCGGATAGCCGGCGTACTTGGTCGCATACGGCGTCAGGCGCGTCAGCTCGACGCCAGCCGCCTTGGCCGCGATATCGAGATAGAGCTGCTCGCCGAGCGGGTTCAGCTTGCCGCTGATCGTCACCGGGGCATCGTCGTCGAGCCGGCCCTCGAGCACCAGGTCGGCGGGCGCCGGATCGCCGGTCGACACCTTCGAGATCGAGCCGTGCATGCCGGTCAGGTTGGCCGTGTAGTTCGGCTTGACGAAGAAGTCGGAGAAGTGGATGTTGCCCTTGTCGATCTTGATGCCGCCGATGCGGATCTGTGGACCGGCTGCGGTGCCCTTGGTGGAGCCCGCCGCCGGCGCGGAGGGGCTGGCGGCCACCGTCGCCGACGCGGACGCAGCCTCGGGCGCGCTCGCCGGTGCCGGCGCGGTATTGGCCTGCGTCAGGCTGGTGGTCGGCGCCGGCTGGCCCTGCTGCGCGCCGCCCGAGACCACGTCCTGCAGGTTCAGCCGGCCGTTCGCGTTCAGGATCACGCGCGCATAGAAGTCGTTCAGCGCGATCTGGCCCAGCGCCAGCCGCAACGGCCCCTTGCTGTCGTCCATCTGGAAGTCGATGCCGCTCAGGCCCAGCGAGCGCCAGCGGATGAAGTCCTCGCCGTTCAGGCGATCGACCGTGCGCACATTGCTCAGCTGCGCGGTGCCGGCGAAGGTTGCGGCGAGCGGCTTGCCGGTGGGCACCGCGACGGAGAGCCGGCCATTGACCGTGGCATTGCCGGCCCGCAGCGCCGCGTTGAAGCGGTCGGCCAGATAGGGCTGGAACGGCGTCAGGTCCCACTGCCGCGCATCGACGCGCATCTGCAGCGCCGGCTGCGTCGGCTGCACGGTACCGTCGAGCGACAGCACGCCGCGGCGGCCCGATTCGGCCTTGGCCTTCAGCGCGATCGGCGTGGCGGGCAGCGGCCAGCGGACGGCGCCGGTCTTGACGTCGATGCCGCGCAGCTGGTGGACCACGGGGCGGTTGCCGTTGGCGGCGGCCGGCTGGTAGTCGGTCAGGCGCAGCTTGCCGCCCTCGATCGCCACGCTGCCCACCTCGACCTGCCACGGTTTGGCGGGCGCCGTGGCGGCGTTCGTGCGCGGAGCAGCGGATTGGGCAGCGGATTTGCCCGCGGATTGGGCCACCTTCGCACTGGCGGCGCGCGACTGCGCCACCCAGATGCGGGAGGCCTCGACCAGCTCGCCGCGCTGATCGCGCACGGCGGCGAATTGCGGGTTGCTCAGGCCGATCTGCGCGACCTGCAGCGACTGCGCGGCCAGATCGAAGCGCAGGCCGTCCAGCGTCAGCTTGTCGGCGCTGAGCAGCGGCAGCTTGTCCCCGACCAGGTCGCCGCGCTGGCGCGCGCGCTGCTCGCGCCGTTTCGCCACGGCATCGTCGGAGGGCGCGGCGGCCCGCGGCGCAGTGGCCGGATCGCGCAGCGCGACATGGACGCCGCTCATGGCGACGCGCGAATTGTCCAGCGACAGCGTGAAGGCCGGCGCAGCCCACGACATCCGGTAGTTCAGCTCGGCATCGACCGCCGACTGCCCCAGCTGGACGCGCAGTTCGCCCGGGAACCAGGCGGCGAAGGTCTGCGGCCGCAGACCATTGGCGCGCAGGGTGCCGGCCAGCGTGGCGTCGCGCAGCGACAGCGCGCCCTCGTGCGCGATGGTCTGGCCGTCGGCGACCACCAGCGTGGCGTCGAGCCTGGCCGGCTTGTCGCTGTCGCCGGACAAGCCGTCGACCTGCACGTCGATCGGACCGAGCGCCAGCGTGCCGGGGCCGGAGAACGCCGCCTCGTCGCGCAGCGCCACGCGGGCCTGCTTCAGCGCGACGCGGTCGATGGTGTAGCGCCAGGGCTTGGCATCGCCGGCGGGCTGTCGTGCCACGGGGGCCGAAGCGGCGGCGGCGGCCGATGCGGACGCGGAGGCGAGCGGGGCCGAGGCGGCCGGTGCGGAGGCGGAGGCCAGCGGCGCGGGGGCCGCGGTCGAGGTCGAGGTCGAGGCCGACTTCGAAGCGGAGCTTGAAGCAGCGGCCGCCGCCGGCGCGGAGGCGGAAGCCGAGGCCGAGGCCGACGACGAAGCCGCGGGCGCGGCCGCCTTCGCGGGCGTCGCCGCACGCGGCAGGAAGGCGGTGGCGAGATCGAGCGTGCCATCCGCCCGCCGCAGCGCGCGCAGGTCGAGCCCGTCCAGCGTCACGCCGCGCAGATGGATCAGGTTGTCGGCCGGCGCCAGCCGCGCGATATCGACCGTCAGCTTGCCGGCCTGCAGCAGCGGCGCGCCGTCGCGCTTGCGGATATCGGCCTCGCGCAGCGTGGCGGTGCCCGAGACGTCGATCTGCTGCTGGTCCTGCTGCTGGCGAAAACCCACCACCAGCCGCGTGTCGAGCTTGCCCGCCTTGACTTCGGCATCGGTCAGCCGCGGCGCGAACGGCATGAAGCGGACCAGGTCGAGGCCATCCAGATCGAGGTTCAGCTTCGCCTCGCGCGCATCGGCGAACGGCAGCATGGTGCCGCTGACCGCCAGCGGCGAGCCGTTGATATGGGCGCTGATGGTCGGCTGCGTGACGATATTGACGTCGTGCGGCAGATTGGACAGGAAGGGCAGCGTGACCGTCAGATGGTCGATGCGCTGCGTTTCGCCGAGCATCCTGTCGTCGAAGCGCAGCGAGCTTTCCGTCAGCGCGATGTTGTTGATCGAGAAGCGCGCCGGCTTGCCGTCGTCCGGACTCTTCGGCCTGGCCTCCAGCCGGTCGCGGATGTCGTCGAAGCTCAGCCGCCCATCGGCTTCGCGCACGACATGCACCGCGAGCCGGTCGATATGGACCGCGTCCACCACCGGGGCGAGGCGCCACAGCGAGGCGATCGACGCGTCGATATCGGCCGAGCCCAGCGTCAGCATCGGCGTGGTGCCATCCGGCTCGAAGATCGTGACATCGCCGACCGTCGCGGCCAGCGAGAATGGCCGCACCTGCGCCGCGCCGATCGTCACCTTGCGCCCCAGCGCCTCGCTGGCCTGGCTCGCGGCCAGCGAGCGGATCAGCGGCGGTCCGCCGAAGTAGCCGGCCAGACCGAAGATCGCCACTGCTGCCGCAATGCCGCCCGCCACGCGCAGGCCCGTACGCCGCCGCGGCGTCGCGGTGGCGGCCTGCATGGAAATCTTGAATGCCATGTCGTCCCGAAGAAATTGACCCCCACAGCCGCACGTGCCCGGCGGTTTTCGCCTGCCGTCATCGCGGCCTGGCGCCCTCCCGATGCACGTCCTTGGCTCCAGTTGTGCTCTGGATCCCACTTTTTTGGGCATTATGGTAATGCTTCATGACGGGGCGCGGGGGATTATTGCGAACGGCGCATCGGCGGCCCGGCCTTCGATCTGGTATCGTTTCGCCTTTGCGAAGCGTTCCGTCGCATGCCGAGGCCCACCCGTCCTCTGGCCCTGCCTCTCTCCCGCGCTGTACCCGCCGGCCGTACCCTCACACTTACCCGTGTTAGCGCGCTTCGCATGCGATCTCCTCCATGCGAGTTTTCTGCGAGTTTCCTCAATGTCCACCACCAGCAGTACGGTTGGCGCCGGCGGCGCGTCGCTCGAACGCGCCGCGCGCCCGCTGACCGGCCAGGATTACAAGACCCTGTCCCTCGCCGCCCTCGGCGGCGCCCTCGAGTTCTACGACTTCATCATCTTCGTCTTCTTCGCCACCGTGATCGGGCAGCTGTTCTTCCCGCCCTCGATCCCGGACTGGCTTCGGCAGCTGCAGACCTTCGGCATCTTCGCCGCCGGCTATCTGGCGCGTCCGCTGGGCGGCATCATCATGGCCCACTTCGGCGACCTGCTCGGGCGCAAGAAGATGTTCACGCTGTCGATCCTGTTGATGTCGGTGCCCACGCTGCTGATGGGCCTGCTGCCGACCTACCACGCGATCGGACTGCTGGCGCCGGTTGCGCTGCTGCTTCTGCGCGTGCTGCAGGGCGCGGCGGTCGGCGGCGAGGTGCCGGGCGCCTGGGTCTTCGTCTCGGAACACGTGCCCAGCCGCCACGTCGGCTATGCCTGCGGCACGCTGACCGCGGGGCTGACCGCCGGCATCCTGCTGGGCTCGCTGGTGGCGACCGGCATCAACACGATCTTCACGCCGGAGCAGCTGACCGACTGGGGCTGGCGCGTGCCGTTCCTGCTCGGCGGCGTGTTCGGCATCGCGTCGATGTACCTGCGCCGCTGGCTGCATGAAACGCCGGTATTTGCCGAGCTGCAGCGCAAGAAGGCGCTGGCCGCCGAAATGCCGCTGAAGGCCGTGGTGCGCGATCACCGCGGCGCGGTGGCGGTGTCGATGCTGCTGACGTGGATGCTGTCGGCCGGCATCGTGGTCGTGATCCTGATGACGCCGACCTTCCTGCAGAAGCTCTACGGATTCGACGCACGCACGGCGCTGGTCGCCAACAGCGTGGCGACGCTGTGCCTGTCGATCGGCTGCGTGGTGGCCGGCGCGCTGGCCGACCGCATCGGCGCCCGCCGCACGCTGTTCTTCGGCGGCCTGTTCCTGGCCGTCAGCAGCTATCTGTTCTACACGGTGATCCACCAGCGCCCCGACCTGCTGCTGCCGCTCTATGCGCTGGCCGGCTTCGCGGTGGGCACCATCGGCGCGGTGCCGTTCGTGCTGGTCAACGCGTTCCCGGCGCATGTCCGCTTCTCCGGCCTGTCGTTCTCGTACAACCTGTCGTACGCGATCTTCGGCGGGCTGACGCCGATGGCGGTGACGCTGATGCTGAAGAGCGATCCGCTGGCGCCCGCGCACTATGTCGTCGCGCTGTGCGCGCTGGGCATGGTGACCGCGCTGTTCGCGCGCAAGTCGACCAGGTTGTAAGCGGACCGAGGCCGAACCGGGTCGATCCCGGGGCCGATTCCGGGGCCGGTCCGGGGCGCGATTGCGCAGGCCGATCCGGAGGCCGATCCGGGGACTGGTCCAAGACCAGGCCCCCGGGCGCCCTGCCCTGGCACCCCGGCCGCCCGGCCGGTGCCGTGGTTCAGCGCCGATGCTCGCGGAAGAACTCCCACATCAGCATGCTCGCCGCCGGCCCGGTGTCGCTGTGATAGCGATAGGCCGGATCGCCGCCGCTCCACGCATGGCCGAGCCCGGCCACTTCGCATAGCTGCACGAGATCGCGGCGGGAGTAGCCGAAGCGGGATTCGAGGTAGTGGCCGGCGGGCATGCCGGCCGAATCGGCGTTGCCATTGGTGTGGCCATCCGCGTGGCCCTGCTGCTGGCGCGTCGACGCGCCGGCCGCCCGCACCGGCTCACCGCTACGGCGCTCGCCATCGACGCGATCCGGCAGGCGGTTGTAGGCCAGGAACTGCCGCGCCAGCAGCCGCGCATTGACCGGGTGCACCACCTCGTCGTCCATGCCATGCAGGATCAGCGCCGGCATCGGCTTGCCGGCCAGCGCGACGCCGGCCGCATCGAGCAGGGCCGCCGGCTCGGCCCGCGAGCCCTGCTGCATCGCCCGCAAACCCGCCCGCGCCGAATCGGCGGCGCCCACCACCACGCCGGAATGCAGGCCGACCGCGGCGATCCTGTCGGGATAGCGCAAGGCCACCACGGCCGCCATCGCGGCACCGGCGGACAGGCCGGCAAGGTACACCCGATCGGGACACACATCGCGCCGCAAGGCCAGCGCATCGATCAGCGCGGCGATCGCCTGCGCTTCGCGCGCGCCCTCGCTGGCGGCGAGATCGAACCATTGCCAGCAGCGCTGCAACTGCCGCCGCAGCGGCTGTTCGGCATAGGCAACCAGAAAGCCCTCGCGCTCGGCGAGCGCATTCATGCGCGTGCCGGCGGCGAAGTCCTCGGCGGTCTGCCGGCAGCCATGCAGCATCACCACCAGCGGCAGCGGCCCGCGGTGCCGGCGCGACGGCTCGTAAAGCCAGTAGCTCAGCTGCGATACCAGTTCGCCGGGCATTGCCGGCAGCTTCAGGCGCCGCTGCGACCACTGCCCCGGCAGCGGACCGGCAGGCAGCGCGAGCGGCGGCGGCACACGCGTGCGGGCGGTGGGAGCCGTGGCGCCGCGTCCGTGCAAGCGACCGAGCCAGTCGCCAAGGTGACGGGCCGACTGACGCGGCAGCGTGCCGATCTGCCGCCACGGACGCTGCCAATTTCCCATCAAGCTTCTTGCCATGCGCGGTTTGCGGAAGCGCGCGAACGCTCCGGGTTGATTTTTGCTGCGTTGCAGCATAGCACATGGATTTGAACGCATTTCGCTTGCCAATGTAGGACAGTGACTGACAGCACACCGGCAATCGGCTCGCTATGGTTTCGCCATGGCGAACGGGCAGCCCGCCCGCAGCCGCCATTCGAGGCCAACTCGATACCGGTATC
This sequence comes from Cupriavidus sp. DB3, assembly GCF_020418465.1. NCBI lineage: Bacteria > Pseudomonadati > Pseudomonadota > Betaproteobacteria > Burkholderiales > Burkholderiaceae > Cupriavidus > Cupriavidus sp. DB3. Next base: position 521,916 of record NZ_JAIZPL010000002.1, read on the forward strand.
TTCATGCGGAACTCGCTTTTGATTTCGTTGCCCCACCCCTGGCGCGCAGCCGCCCTGATCGCCTGCGCATCGTGGCCGGCGGTGGCCCAGCATGGCAACGCCGCCGCCTCGACCACCGCGCCGTCGAGCATGTCGGCACTGGCCCGGTTGCTGGTCGGGGTGGCCGACGGCCGGCCCACCGGCATGAACGGCGTCACGCGGCTGACCGGTTCCGGCAGCAGCACCGATGTGGCGCTGGGCAGCGCCTGCCGCGAGCTGACGCGCTCCGGCCCCATCCTGCTCGATACCGCCACGCGTCTGGACGGCTGCCGCGGCGAAAGCGGCAAGCGCGTGGTCTTCCATCTGAATCTCGTTCGTTTCGATGCCTCGCGCGAGGGCACCGCCGCCTTCATGGCCAGCGCCACGCCGGCTCTGGTGCGCGGCATCTGTCGCAATCCCGATGTACCGGTGCTGGGCCGCCTGGGCATCGCACTGGTGTTTCGCTACACCGGCATCGGCGACCGGCCGGTCGGCGAAATCGCGATCGCGCCCGGCCGCTGCGAACAGGATTGATCGCGGCATCGGATTCGGAGCAACGCGTCCGATAGAACACCGTCCGCGTCGAACTGCGATAGTCGCGGCATGGCGCATTGGCTAGATTCCTCCGCTTCACTGTGTCTGCCCGGAGGTCGCCGCGATGCCAACCCCTCTTGCCAACCGCACGCCGTGCATGGCGGCGACGATGCGCCGGCCGGCCGATGCAGCGCTCTGAGCGTCGGCTGTACGGGTTGATGTCGTGCGGCTGCCTGCTGTGGGCGGCGCTGGTGGCCGCGCAGCTCGGCCGCATCCAGACGCAGCGCGACGATACCGGAGCAGTGCGCGAACGGCTCGCCGACACGCTGACCAGTGCCGAACGGCGCTGGCTGGCCGCCCATCCGGTGGTGCGCTACAGCGCATCGCCGATCGGTGGGCCGATGGCCTTCGTCGGCGCCGGTGGACATGCCGCCGGCATCGCCGTACAGACGCTCGAGCAGGTCGGCCGCATCACCGGCCTGCGTTTCGAACCGGTCTGGCAGCAAGACCCCGGGGCGCGCGAAGCGGCCCTGCGCGACGGCACGGTGCTGCTGGTGCCCGCGGTGACGGCGGACTCGCCGCCGCCCGATGCCGCCGCGATGCGCGAATCGGGACGCCGGGCGCGCCGGTTGCAGCCATCGCTGCCCTATCTGATTACGCCATGGGTCATCACCACCCACGCCGCCAACGGCGCCATCCGGGATGCCGCGGGCCTGGCCGGCATGCGCATCGCCGTGCGCCGCAGCAGCCGCGGCCTGGCGGAGCGCCTCGCACAGGTTCCCAACGCCACCGTCATCCGCACCAGTTCCACGACCGAGGCTTACCGCATGGTCGCGCACGGCCAGGCCGACGCCGCGGTCGACACGCTGACCTGCGCGCACTACATGGTCCGCTACGCCTTCGCGCCATGGCTGCGCGTGGCCGCTCCGCTGGGCCCGCAGCCGGCCGCGATCGGCTTCGGCGTTTCGCCGGCGGCGCCGCAGCTGCGCATGATCCTGAACAAGGCATTGGCCGCGATCCCGCCAGCGCACTGGGACGCGCTGCAGGCCGGCTGGGTGTCGACGGCGCAGATGCCCGCTGCGGTTCCCGCTGCGCTGCCGGCGCCCGCGCACGCGCACCACGGACGTCGGCCATGGCTGCTGACCTGCTCGCTCGGCACCTTGCTGTGGATGACGGCAATGGGTGCGTGCGCGGTCGCCCTGCATCGCCACGGCCGGCGCATCGCCCGCGCCGCCACCACGCTGCACCGGCGCCTGGGCAACGCACGCCCGGCCACCCGCCGCAGCGCGGCCGGCATGCGGCCGTCCGCGGACGGCGGCCACCGTGGTCCCTCGCCTTGTGTGGGCTCTGCCGTCGGCGCTGCCGTCGGTGCTTCCCCCGGCGCATCGCCCGATGCGGATCGCCTGAGCCTGCTGGCGACGATCTGCCATGAAATCCGGACACCGATGCACGCGGTGATCGGCATCCTCGATCTGCTCAAGCACAAGACCGCGATCCATGGCGAGGCCCGCCACTACATCGACACCGCGCACGACTGCGCCAAGTCGCTGGTCGCGCTGGTCGGCGATCTGCTCGACATGGCGCGGCTGGAGGCGGGCCGAATGGAAATCCGGCCGGAGCCGGTGCAGCTCGATACGCTGCTGCAGCAGTGGGTCCAGGCGTTTCGGCCGCTGGCGGCATCGCGCGGTCTGCGCATCCGCCTGCAGTTGGGCACGCTGCGGGCCCGTCGCCATCGGGCCGACCCGCAGCGGCTGCGGCAGGTGGTCGGCAATCTGCTCAGCAATGCGATCAAGTTCAGCGGCCATGGCGACATCACGGTGAAGCTCGAGAGCGCGGGCGAGGATGTCGATCGGGAAACGGTGCGCATCGTGGTGCGCGACCGCGGCCCCGGCATCGCAGCGGACCAGATGCCCCGGCTGTTCGAGCCCTTCTTCCGGGCCGCGGAAGCGCGCTCGACCAGCGGTACCGGCCTCGGTCTGTCGATCTCGCGCCAGCTCGCCCGCCAGATGGGCGGGGACCTCGAACTGCTCAGCCGGCCGGGCCAGGGCACCACCGCGCTGCTGACGCTGACGCTGACCGCGGAGGCCTGTGCAGGACGCGCGCTGCGCGGCGACAGCCGTCAGGCCGCTCGCGGCCGGCCGGCGATCGCGCCATTGCGCAAGGGCTATTGCGCGCTGATCGTCGACGACCATCCGGCGGGCCGGATGCTGCTGGCCAGGCAGCTGCGTCATCTGGGGGTGGAGGCAATCGGTACCGGCGATGCCCACGAGGCGCTGGTGCGGTGCGCGGCGCCGGACCCCACCTTCGATCTCGTGATCCTCGACTGCAACATGCCCGGCATGGACGGCTTCACGCTGGCGCGCAAGCTGCGCGCGCAGGAGCGGGCCCTGGCCCGGTCGCGCGTGCCCGTGCTTGGCTACAGCGCCGACGCGCGGCCGCACAACCGCCAGCAAGCCCTGGCGGCCGGCATGGACGATTGCCTGTTCAAGCCGATCGATCTCGACACGCTCGGGCGCGCATTGCAACACTGGCTGGGGGACCCGCCGGGCGGGCGGTGCCTTTCGACGCCATTCGCCGCAGCGCCCCACGCGCCGGCCCCCGATGCGGCGGTACGGGCAGCCTTGCTGGCCGGCAACACGGCGGATCTGGCCGCGCTGCGCGTCGCGGTGGCGCGCGCCGACTGGCGGGCGGCCCACGCCATCGCGCACCGTATCAAGGGCGCCGCGCGGATGGTATCGGCCGATGCCGTCGCGGCGGGCTGCGAGGCGCTGGAGGCGGCGTGCCGCGACGGCGATGCCGCCGGCGTGGCGGCCGCGATGGCGCAACTGGTGCCGGCGCTCGCGCGGTGGGCCAGGACGCTGTCGAGCTGAGCGCAGCGGAGCTGACCCCGCCCTGCCGGCGGGATTCAGCCGCACACCCTCGCACCCGATCCCGTTTTGAGACTCGTCTTATCGCTTCGCGCTCCCTTGCCCACTAATCTGGCGGGGCATTGCAGCGCTTTCCGACTATTTCCCGTTTTTGGTCTGAGGGTGGGCATGTGCGCTGTCGCTGTGCCGGGCGGTAGTGTCGTCCTGTCCGTACCTCCATCGTGTCATGGGGCCGCCCGATACAGATGTCACGCGCTTTGCGCCGCACGGCATTTGCCGCGCGGCGCTTCTTTTCCGATGGACCGCACGCCCCTGGCACCAGCCGCGCTCTGCGACGGGGCTCGGCACGCGGGCGCAGGAGCAATGGCATGGCACTGAACATCGTCGTCGCGGACGACCACCCCGCGATCTCCCTGGCGATCCGCAGCGTCCTGCAAGGGCACGCCGGCTGGCAGGTCTGCGCTGACGTGACGACGCCCGAGGCACTGTTTCGCGCCATCGCTACGTGTACGCCCGACGTCGTGGTCACCGACTACCATATGCCGGGCGGCCAGGCCAAGGATGGATTGCGGATGCTCGGGCAGATGCGACGGCAGCATCCGCAGATGCGCGTGGTGGTGCTGACGATGATGACCAACCCGCTGATCCTGCGCGCCATCGCGGAGGTGCCGGTGCAGGGCATCCTGCTGAAGGATTCGCCGCTCGACGAGCTCGTCCACACCCTGGTCCAGGTCGAGCGCGGCCAGACCTATATCGGCAAATCGGCGGCGCGCATCCTGGCGGAATCGAGTTCGCGCTACCCCTGTCCGGAGGAACGGGCCGGCATCGGCAGCCTGTCGGTGCGGGAAACGGAGGTGCTGCGGCTCTATCTGAGCGGCAAGTCGGTGACACAGATCGCCACGGCCTTGAGCCGCAGCGTCAAGACCATCAGCCGGCAGAAGAACTGCGCGATGCAGAAGCTGGGGGCCAGCAACGACAGGGAACTGTTCGACTTTGCCGCCCGCCAGGATTTGATGCTGCCGCAGCCGTCGGCGGGCTAGCCGACGGCGTACGGTCCGGCACGCACGACTTGTTCGTGCGCCCTTCGTCGTTCCCTTATTCGGCGGAGCGCGGTGCCGCAATGACCGGCGAGACGGCGGGCTCGCCGCCGTCCTGATCGTCGCCCGGGCGGCGCTGCTTGACGCCGGCCGCACGCTGCTCCCAGAAGACCGCGTTATCGATCCCCAGCGGACCCGGCACGAAATTCGGGTCGAGGCCCTGCCGCTTCTGCGCCTCGTAGTCGCGCAGCGCCTTCAGCGCGGGCTTCTGCAGGATCACGATCGCCACGATGTTGAGCCACGCCATCAGGCCCACGCCGATATCGCCCAGCGCCCAGGCCAGCGTCGCGGTGCGCACGCAGCCGTACAGCGTGGCGGCCAGGATCGCGATCTTCAGCAGGAACACCATCCACGGGCGGTGGATCTTGCGGTTGATATACGCGACGTTGGTCTCGGCGATGTAGTAGTAGGCGACGATGGTCGTGAACGCGAAGAAGAACAGCGCGATCGCCACGAAGGCGGCGCCAAAGCCAGGCAGCACGCTTTCGACCGCATGCTGCGTGAAGCCCGGTCCCGCTTCCACGCCGGCCAGGCCGGTGTGCAGCGCTTCCTTGGCGGGACCGACCACGTTGTAGGCGCCGGTGATCAGGATCATGAAGGCCGTCGCCGAGCAGACGAACAGCGTGTCGACATAGATCGAGAACGCCTGCACCAGGCCCTGCTTGGCCGGATGCGAGACTTCGGCGGCCGCCGAGGGATGGGGGCCGGTACCCTGGCCGGCTTCGTTCGAGTAGACGCCGCGCTTGACGCCCCACTGGATCGCCAGGCCGAGCACCGCGCCGAAGGCCGACTCCAGGCCGAAGGCGCTACGCAGGATCAGGCTCATGACCTCGGGCAGCTTGCCGACGTTGAGCGCGACGATCACGCAGGCCACCAGGATGTAGCCCAGCGCCATGAACGGCACCACGATCTCGGCGAACCTGGCGATGCGCTTGACGCCGCCGAAGATGATCAGGCCGAGCAGAATGACCAGCACCGCGCCGGTCACCGCCGGATCGATGCCGAATGAATTGGTCATGCCGGCCGCGATGCTGTTCGACTGCACGCCGGGCATCAGCACGCCGCAGGCAAGGATCGTCGCCAGCGCGAAGATCCAGGCGTACCACTTGGTGCCCAGCCCTTTCTCGATGTAGTACGCCGGGCCGCCGCGATACTGGCCGTCGACCTCTTCCTTGTAGATCTGCGCCAGCGTCGATTCCACGAACGCCGTGCTGGCGCCGAGGAAGGCCATCACCCACATCCAGAACACCGCGCCTGGACCGCCGAAGGTAATGGCGGTTGCCACGCCAGCGATATTGCCGGTGCCGACCCGTCCCGAAAGCGACATCGCCAGGGCCTGGAAGGAGCTGACACCCTGTGCCGAGGACTTGCCGTCCAGCATCAGGCGGATCATGCCGAAGAAGTGCCGCACCTGGGCAAATCGAGTGCGAATGGAGAAATACAGGCCGACGCCCAGGCACAGGTAGATCAGTGCCGAGCTCCAGATGATGCCGTTGACGGCATCGACGATTTCGTTCATGGCGAATCTCCGAGTCGGGTTCGGGCGAGATGGTGCCCGTCAGTCGGCGGTCGAGGCGCCCCGGGGTCGAGGCAAAACCGCCCCCCTGGAAAAAGGCGTAACCATACCGCAACCGCTCGTTGTCACCCCACCTAGGGAGAACCCGAATTCGTCGTCCGAAACGGCGTCTGGCGCGTTGTGGGATGCAGGATCGTGCACCACGAGCGGGCATGATCGGCGGGGTCGCAAGCGCCTCAAATGTGTCGCCGGGAAACAAAAGTCGGCACTGACAGGCGGTTTTTACGTCACCGAACCACAAGTTACAGAACTGTTTCATGTTGTCGCCGCCGAGGCCGGCCGCAGGCCCGATCGTGCGTCGTAACCTGAACGCTCCCCTACCGCTCCGATGGATGCAGAGGAATCTCATGTCTGAACGATTGATCATGCTCGACGTGCCCGGAGTGCTGTTCTCCGAGCGCTCCGCCGCGCGGCTGGGCGGCAAACCGGAAACCGGCGCGGTGCGCGAACTGCGACTGTTCGATCCGGTCGCGCTGGGCTTCGTACGGCGGCTGTTCGGGCTGGCCGGCGCCCGTGTGGTGCTGCCGCATGCCTGGGGCACCGGCGCCCGCTCGGCCCTGGTGCAACAGCTTGACCTGCAGGTACATGCCTTCGCGCCGGCGGCCAACGGCGGCTTCGGCGCCGAGGTGGCCGCCTATCTGGCCGCGACCCGGCCCGTTCCGCAGAACTACGTGGTGCTGACTGCCGATGCAGCCTCCGTCGATGCGTCGCTGCAGTCCCGCCTGATCGCACTGGATCCGGCGAAGGGACTGACGCTGGACGACTTCAAGCAGGCGCTGGACCTGCTGGGCGTGGCCTGCCCCAATGGCATGTATCCGCCGACGCAGCCCGACCCGCGCCTGCAGGCACGGCTGCAGCAACTGCGGCGCGCCGCCCGCCATGGCGCCCTGCCCGGATTGGTGCCGTCGCCGCTGGCCGAGCCGGCGCACGCCTGAGTTCGGCCCACGCCTGCCGCGGCGCAGGCTTGAGCTGGGCGCAAAGCCTGAGCTTGGTGCACGCCGAGACTTCGGGCACGCCGGACCTTCTCCGTCGGGATCAGCCCGCATAGGCAGTCCCGCCCCCCGTCTGCATAATGTGGCGGCATGAACCGAGGGGGCGGAGATGACAGCAGCCGCGCTGGCTGACCGACGCGGCATCCACTGGCGACGCGGCTGGACGCGGCCTCTGCCGACCGTCCTTGCCGCGACGGTTGCCCCGGCCCTCGCCCGGGCCATCGCCGCGGTCCTCGCGGCCGTCGTTGCCGCCCTCTGGGCGCCAGGCTCGCACGCGCAGCCGGCCGGACCGCCGGCGGCCTCCGCGGCGCCTGCCACTCTCGCCAATCCGGCCCATCCCGCCGCTGCTGCCGCTCCGGCCACCCCATCCGTCCAACCCGCCGAGGCCACCGCTCCGCCGGTCTGCCAGGCACCGTGGTTCCGCAGCGGCGCCCGCGCGCAGCTCGAGGCCGATGGCCAGATGCCGATGTCGATCACGATGACGGTGCGCCATCCCGGCCCGGTGCCGGGCGGCTGCGCGGCCTGGCTCGACATCCACTCGAAGTCCGCGCTGGCGGCGATGATGGGTCCGCCGGTGGTCATGGATCAGATGCACCGGCTGACGCTGGTGCGCGATACGGGCTCGGCCAATGGCCGGATCAGCAGCCAGCACGCCACCATCAACGCCCAGGCCCGCTATGCCCGGCTGTTCGGCGAGGCCTCGTTCGAGGGCACGGGCCTGTTGTCCTATGCCGGCCACGATATCCGCGAGGGCGCCACGCTGCCCGGCGAGTCGCTGCATTCCACCGCCAGCCTGCAGATCAACAGCCTGCATTCGGGCGAAGCGGTGACCACCATCCGCGTGCCGCGGGCCTCGATCCACATCGGCAAGCGGCGGGTCGGCCGCCGGCAACATATCGACACGCCGCTCGGCCGGCGAGAATGCCTGCCGATCCGGTACGACAAGCAGGCCTCGCTGGGCGAGGTCCATATCGGCGACGACGTCGAACGGCCGGACCCGTACAGCATGACCGTGACCGACTGGTACTGCCCCAGCGAAGCCTTCGTGCTGCGCACGGAGATCCGCCAGGGCGACCAGCAGCAGGTCATCGAGACCACGGCGATCGGCATGCCGGAGGGCGGGCGGTAGGGCCTGCGGCAAGGCGGGCGACAGGGTTGGCGAAAGGGTTGGCGACAGGGCCGCCGGCAGGGTTGGCGGCAGGACAGGCGATCGCGGGGGCGACCGCCTCCGCTACCGCGCCGCTCACGCCGCCTGCAAGTCCTCCAGCGGTCCGAAGAACTCGTAGCGCAGGCGCTCGGGCGCGATGCCCAGGGCGCGACCGTCGGCATAGACCGAGCGCATGAAGGCCTTCGGCCCCAACAGGTAGAAGTCGACGTCGCGGTCGGCAGGCAGCCGGCTCGCCAGCAGCTCACGCGTGACGAAGCCCACGGCGTGCGGGTCATCGCCTTCCCGCGGCGTATCGTAGACGTAGCAAACGCTCACATTGCCGTGGTTGGCGGCGATCGCATCGACGCGCTCACGGAAGGCATGCACGCCGCCGTGCCGCGCGGCATGGATGAAGTGGACCGGCCGGCCGGCGGGCGCGGCCGCTTCCAGCATGCTGATGGCGGGCGTGATGCCGACCCCGCCGGTCACCAGCACCAGCGGCCGGTCGTTGGCCGCCTGCTCGAGCACGAAGTCGCCGCAAGGCTGCAGCGCCTGCAGGACGTCGCCCACCGCGGCATGGTCGTGCAGCCAGTTCGACGCGCGGCCGCCCGGCTCACGCTTGACGCTGATCCGGTACCACGGCTTGCCCGGCGCATCGGACAGCGAGTAGTGGCGACGGGTCGGCGCCCCGTCGATCGTCAGCAGCAGCGTCAGGTACTGGCCCGGCCGGAAGGCGGGCAGCACGCCGCCGTCCGCGGGCTCCAGGTAGAACGAGGTAATGATCTCGCTCTCCTGCACCTTGCGCGCGATGCGCAGGCCGCGCGTTCCGCGCCAGCCACCGGGCTGGGCCGCGTTGTCGCGGTAGACCGCCTCCTCGGCATCGATCAGGATCTTGGCCAGTACGCCATAGGCCTCGCCCCAGGCGCCGACGATGTCGTCGGTCGCCGCTTCGCCAAGCACGTCGCGGATCGCCTGCAGCAGGCAGCCGCCGACGATCGGGTAGTGCTCGGGCTGGACGCCCAGTGCGGCGTGCTTCTGCACGATCCGCGGCAGCGCGCCGGCCAGCGCGTCGAGCTGGTCGATATGGCTGGCGAAGGCGAGCACCGCGCCGGCCAGGGCGCGTGCCTGCGTGCCGTGCACCTGGTGGGCCTCGTTGAAGAAGGCCTTCAGTTCCGGATGCCGGGTCAGCAACAGACGATAGAAGTGTTGCGTGATCGCTTCGCCGTGCTGCTTCAGCACGGGCACCGTGGCCTTGACCAGCGCGATGGTATTCGGGGACAGCATGAAAACGCTCCTGTGGTTGGACGTCGAGAGGTACCTTGTCATATCAAGCGGCATGCCAGGGGGGACACCGGGCGCAAACCCTTGATTCTTATGGCATCATGCAATGCAGTTGTCCAAATGACTACGCGTCATGCGTTGTCCGAATGACCACGTTGTTGTCCACATGACCACGAATTCCGATTTCCCCACGCCCGCCGACGAAGGGCGCTTCCGCCAACTGCTGGCCGCCGCCCGCGGCATCGTCCGGTGCGATGCCGCGGCGCTGCTGCGCTTGCAAGGAGAAGTGCTGGTGCCGGTCGCCGTCCACGGCCTGAGCGATGACGCACTCGGGCGGCGCTTCCCCGTCTCGGCTCATCCACGCCTGGCGCAGCTGCTCGACAGCGAGGACGGCGTGCGATTCGCCGCCGATTGCGGCCTGCCGGACCCGTACGACGGGCTGATCGAGGGACAGCCGGACATCCTGCCGATCCACGACTGCATGGGCGCGCCGCTGCATTGCGGCGGCCGGCTGTGGGGCCTGGTGACACTGGACGCGCTGCAGCCCGGCGCCTTCGCCGACATCTCGGCGGCGCAGATGCAGGCGGTGGTGACGATGCTCGAATCCGGCATCGAGGCCGACGAGACGATCCGCGCGCTGGCCGAACGCGCGGCGCGCGAGCGCGAAATGAGCCGCGCGCTGCAGGCCCGTGGCCAGCCGCGCGAGCTCCTTGGCAAGAGCGCGGCGATGAAGCGGCTCAAGCAGGAAATCGACACGGTGGCGGCGTCGGATCTGAGCGTGCTGATCCTGGGGGAAACCGGCGTGGGCAAGGAACTGGTCGCACAACGTCTGCATGACCGTTCGACCCGCCGCGACCGGCCGCTGGTGCAGATCAACTGCGCGGCGCTGCCGGAGACGCTGGCCGACAGCGAGTTGTTCGGGCACAAGCGCGGGGCCTTCACCGGCGCGGTACAGGACCGCGTCGGCAAGTTCGAGTTGGCCGACGGCGGCACGCTGTTTCTCGACGAGGTGGGCGAGCTGCCGTTGCCGGTCCAGGCCAAGCTGCTGCGCGTGCTGCAGAGCGGGGAAGTGCAGCGGCCCGGCAGCGACCGGCTGCTGCGGGTCGATGTCCGCGTGCTGGCGGCGACCAACCGCGACCTCGGCAAGGCGGTGGCCGAGGGCCGCTTTCGCGCGGACCTGTATCACCGGCTGTCGGTCTATCCGTTGCGCGTGCCGCCGCTGCGCGAGCGCGGGCGCGACGTGCTGGCGCTGGCCGGCGGCTTTCTCGAGGAAAACCAGCACCGGCTCGGTGCGCGCAACCTTCGGCTGTCGCCGGACGCGGCGCTGGCGCTGATGGCGTATGCCTGGCCGGGCAATGTCCGCGAACTCGAACATCTGATCAGCCGGGCGGCGCTGCGCGCACTGGCCGAATCGCGCCGCGGCGCGCGCTGGATCGCGATCGAGCCGCGCCACCTTGGGCTGGACAGCGGCACCAGCCGGCTCGCGCATGGCAACGAAGCCAACGAAGACGTCCGCCACCCCAGCCGCCCCACCGCAGCGCAGCGCGACGACACACCGGCCGCTCGTGCCGCGCAGTCCCTGCCGGCAAGCGCGCCGGAGGCAGATCGGCTGATAGGGAGCGGCACGCTGCGCGAAGCCACCGACGAATTCCAGCGCCGCTGGATCGAAGCCGTGCTGGCGCGGCACGGCGGCGCCTATGCCGCCGCAGCGCGCGCGGCCGGCATGGATCGCAGCAATTTCCACCGGCTGGCGCGGCGATTGGGGGTTGCGCCGGAGGCAAGGCGCCAGACGGGCCGCGACGCCGATCCGCACTAGTGGCGCGCCAGCGGCCAAACCCCGCCTGCGGCCCACCCTTCACCACGAGCGACGTCCAAGGCATACTTGGCCCTGCGAGCCGATCGCCTGCCTGCATTCGCCGACCTCGACGGCACGGCCGGAAAATTTTCTGTCGGCGGCCCCTGTGCAAACGCCGGCTAGCGCCAATACTAGAGGTCGGAGGCGCGCGGCCCGTAGTGCGCAATGACGCTTCGATCGACCACCCATAGCACCGGAAGCGAACCGTGTCGCGTCGTGTCTGGCCTATCGTTGTCCTGCTGGTCCTGGTTGGCGGCGCCTGCTATTTCGCCGCCCATCTGATCGCTGACGAGGTTCGCACCTCGCGGTGGCAGGCGCGCTATTTTCACGATTGGGGCCAGCGCCTGACCTACACCATCGCGCCCGGCGCCAGCGACCGCATCCGCTTCCCCGATGCCGGGCCCTACGATATGCGGCTCGGCTATGCCCGCATTCCGCACTACACCGAGTTGCTGGAAGCGCGCGGCTTCGTGCGCGAGCATCAGGCGCGGATGTCCCAGGCGATGCTCGAATACCTCGATCTCGGCCTGTACGCGCCCTATCGCGAAAAGACCCGCGCCGGGCTCGCCCTGCTCGATTGCAACGACCGCAACGTGTCGGTGCAGCGCTTCCCCGAACGGCAGTACCAGGACTACCGCGAAGTGCCGCAGGTCCTGGCCAACTCGCTGCTGTTCGTCGAGAACCAGGGGCTGCTCAATCCCGAATATCCGACCCGCAATCCGGCGCTCGACTGGCGCCGGCTGTCGCGCGCCGGCGTCGACCAGCTGTTCGCCATCGTCGATCGCGAGCGCGACACGCCGGGCGGCAGCACGCTGGCCACGCAGATCGAGAAATACCGCCATTCGCCGCAGGGCCGCACGTCCTCGATCTCGGAGAAGCTGCGCCAGATGGGCTCGGCCTCGGTGCGCGCCTATCTCGATGGGCGCGATACCGTGCGGGCGCGCGAACGCATCGTGGTCGACTACCTGAACACCGTACCGCTGTCGGCGCGCAATGGTCGCGGCGAAATCCACGGCATCGGGGATGGCATGTACTACTGGTACGGCGAAGACTTCGACGAAGCGAACCGGATGCTGCACGAGATCGAGTCGAAACCGCCCACGCCGCGCGAGGCGCAGGTCTTCAAGCAGGCGCTGTCGCTGATCATCGCGCAGCGCCGTCCCTCGTACCATCTGCGCCGCTACGACACCAACCTGGAACCGCTGACCGACAGCTATCTGCGCCTGCTCGCCGGCGCGGGCGTGATTTCGCCGCGTTTGCGCGACGCCGCGCTGGCCGCGCGGCTCGACAAGGCGCCGATTCCCTCGCTGCCGCCCGCCGATCCCTTCGTCACGCGCAAGGCCATCAACCAGGTGCGCACCGATCTGTCGCGCCTGCTCGGCGTGTCGAGCCGCTACGATCTGGACCGGCTCGACCTGACGGTCGCCAGCACGATCAATACCGAGGCGCAGCGCCAGATCACCGCCACGCTGATGAAGCTGCGCGACAAGGAAGGCGCGCGCGAGCTCGGCCTCTACGGCCACAACATGCTGCGCGATCATGACGATCCGTCGAAGCTGGCGGCCAGCTTCACGCTGTTCGAGCGGGTCGGCAATGCCAGCTATCTGCGCGTGCAGGCCGACAATATCGACCAGCCGTTCGACCTGAACAGCGGCGCGCGGCTCAATCTCGGCTCGACCGCCAAGCTGCGCACGCTGGTCACCTACCTCGAGATCCTTGCCGAACTGCACGACCGCTACGCCGGCATGACGCGCGCCGAGCTGCAGCGCGTCCCGGTCTCGCCGCAGGATGGGCTGACGCGCTGGACGATCGACTGGCTGCTGAAGAACCCCAACGGCAATCGCCGCGCGATGCTCGAGGCCGCGCTCGAACGCAAGTACGCCGGCGGCGCCGGCGAGGCCTTCTTCACCGGCGGCGGGCTGCAGACCTTCACCAACTTCGAGCGCTCGGCCAGCGTGGAAAGCCTGACGGTGCGCCGGGCCTTCCAGCACTCGGTCAACCTGGTGTTCATCCGCATGATGCGTGACATCGTCCGCTACGAAGTCCACCGCGCGCACCCCGATGCCAGCGAGCTGCTGGCCGACCGCGATGCGCCCGGCCGGCGCAAATGGCTGGAGCGCTTCGCCGACGAGGAAGGCAGCCAGTACCTGACCGGCTTCTATCGCAAATACAACGCGCTCGACAAGAACGGCCGCATCGCGCTGCTGCTGCAGCGTGTGAAGCCCATCGCGGTGCGCGTGGCGGTGGCCTTGCGCAGCGCCGATCCGACCATGGACGAGGCCACTTTCGCACGGCATCTGCGCGCCAAGCTCGGCACCAAGCTCGACGACGAGGATGTGTTCAAGCTCTACGACAAGTACGGCAAGGACAAATTCTCGCTGAACGACCGCGGCTACCTGTCGCGCATCCATCCGCTCGAACTGTGGTTGATCGACTATCTGGACGACCATTCCGAGGCGGACCTGAAACAGGTGCTGGAGGCCAGCGCCGACGTTCGCCAGGAGGTCTACACCTGGCTGTTCCGCACGCGCAGCAAGGCGGGGCAGGACAACCGCATCCGCATCCTGCTCGAGCGCGATGCCTTCGAGCGGATCGGCGAGCGCTGGCGCCGGCTGGGCTATCCCTTCGATACGCTGACGCCTTCCTATGGCAGCGCGGTCGGCGCCTCCGGCGATCGTCCCGCCGCGCTGTCGGAGCTGGCGGGCATCCTGCTCAGCGGCGGCCTGCAGCCGTACACCGAGACCGTGCGCTGGCTCGACTTCGCCGCCGGCACACCGTACGAAACCCGCTTCGTGCTGCGGCCCGGGCAGCGCAAGCGCCTGCTGCCCGAGGATGTCGCGGAACTCGCGCGGCGCTCGCTGCTGGACGTGGTCGAGGGCGGCACCGCGCGCTCGGCACAGGGCGCCTTTCCGGCCGATCGCGGCATGGCGCTCGGCGGCAAGACCGGCACCGGCGATCATCGGCACATGGTGTTCGGCCGCGGGGGCTACGTGATCGCATCGCGCGCCGTCAGCCGCTCGGCCACCTTCGTCTTCACCATCGGCGAGCGCTACTTCGGCACCGTCACGTTGCATGTGCGCGGCCCGCATGCGGCGCGCTACAGCTTCACCAGCGCCTTGTCGGTCAGGCTGCTGCGCGGGCTGGCACCGACCATCGTGGCGATGGACCCGCAGGCCGGACCGGCGACGCTCGCCTGCACCGGCGGTTGAACGAGCCCGAGCCCGCTGTCGCCATGGCGCGGACCTTCCGCGCGCGTGGTTGACGCCATCTGTTCGCTGCCCCACCAATCCCCCGCCGCGCCGCGCCCGAAACGTCGCGCCGCGACTTTGCCCGCACCGTCCCTGCGCTTACCATGCAAGCAAACGACGAGCATCGGCAACCGCCGATACGCAGGCAGAAAATACGTCGCCGAGGAACGGGGGGCACCTTTGAGCAGCTACATCGAAGACTACTGCGCGCGCATCCGGCAAGGCGGCGCCAACGCCGTGATGGCGCATCCGGTCGTGGTGGACAGCGACGGCACCTACGTGATGAGCTACGTGCCGTTCGAACACGTCAACGCCACCGCCCGGCTGGTGCTGGTCAGCACGACGCCCGGACACATGCATGTGCGGCTCGCCGCCGAACTGACCGAGGCCCTGCTGCGCGCGCATGCGCCGGGCCGCATCGTCCAGCTGGAAAACAAGCGCCAGATCGAGTTGGGCGGGCCGCTGGTGCGGCCAAACCTGATCCGCATGCTCGATCATTTCGGCATCCCGGCACTGGTCGGCGCCGAACGGGCGACCGCCCTGTGGGAGGACAGCTTTCACCTGCTGCAGCCGCTGGCCTTGCTGCCGCAGGCGACCATGCGCCGTGGGCTGGCCTTCGATGGCACGCTGGAAGCGCTGCTGGCCATACCGATGCTGCGCCGCGCGTTCGAGACGCAGTTTGTCGAACGGCTGACAAGGGTCCGCGACGGTGCCCTCTATCTGGCGCTGGGCCGCACCGCGTGGGCGGGCCTGTGCCACGCGGCCGACAAGGGCGTGATCGGTGCCGGCCAGCTGCTGGGCATGATGCCGGTGCCCGCGCGCGCGGGCAGCATGGTGCGCTACTTCCTTGGCGAGATCAGTGCGGCGAAGCTGTCGCCCAGAGACCCGGTCAGGCACCGCACCGCCTGGCTGGACGCGGCGCGGCGCGAATTGATCGAGAACGTGCGCCGCCACCGGCAGGCGCAGAGCGGCGCGGCGACGGGGGTCACCACTGCGGCCGCGTAGGTCGGTGCATAGGTCCGCGCACCGGTCGGCGCACCGGTCGGCGCACAGGTCGGCGCACAGGTCGGCGCATAGGTCGGCGCATAGGTCGGCGCATAGGTGTGAGCGTACGCCGTCGCCCCGCCGACAGCCGATGACGATTGCCTGCGCTACAGCGTCTGCGCGCCGCTGACCGGCCGCAATTGCTGCGCGGCCTGCGCGGCCAGCTCGAAGGAATGCAGCCGCGCCTGATGATCGTAGATCTGCGCGGTCAGCATCAGCTCGTCCGGACGCAGATCGTCGACGAAGCGCTGCATGCCCTCGCGCACCGTATCGAGGTTGCCGACCACCGAACAGGACAGCGAGCGGCGGATATGGGCGGCCTCGGTCTCGTTCCACATCGATTCGATATCGTCGACCGGCGGACGGATGCGCCCGGGCGTGCCGCGCACCAGCGCCAGGAACTGCTGCTGCAGCGAGCTGAACAGCCGGGTCGCCTCGGCATCGGTATCGGCGGCGAACACGTTCAGGCCCAGCATCACGTAGGGCCGGGACAGCGCCTCCGAAGGCCGGAAGGTCTGCCGATACAGATCCACCGCCTGGCGCATGAAGCCTGGCGCGAAATGCGAGGCGAAGGCGAACGGCAGCCCCATCGATGCGGCCAGCTGCGCGCTGAACAGACTGGAGCCCAGCAGCCACAGCGGCACCTTCAGGCCCGCGCCCGGTACCGCGCGCAGCCGCTGGCCGGGCCGCGGCTCGTCGAAATAGGCCTGCAACTCCTCGACGTCCTGCGGGAAGGTGTCGGCCGTGTCATGGGTCGCGCTGCGGCGCAGCGCGCGCGCCGTCAGCTGGTCGGTGCCGGGCGCGCGGCCCAGTCCCAGGTCGATACGGCCCGGAAACAGCGAGGCCAGCGTGCCGAACTGCTCGGCGACCACCAGCGGCGAATGGTTGGGCAGCATGATGCCGCCCGAGCCGACGCGGATGGTCGAGGTTCCGTTGGCGACGTAGCCGATCAGCACCGCCGTGGCGGCGCTCGCAATGCCAGGCATGTTGTGGTGCTCGGCCAGCCAGAAGCGGCGATAGCCCCAGCGCTCGGCATGCTGCGCGAGGTCCAGCGAATTGCGCATCGATTGGGCGGCGTCGCTTCCCTCGGGAATCGGCGAAAGATCGAGCAGGGAGTAGGCAGTGGTGGGAGCGGTCATGCGGGAAGGATGCGGGAAGGCGAAGCGGGAACGGTTTTTTGGCCGGGCGTGGCGCGATCGATGGCCGACCGGCACATCGACGCATCGGCACGCCGCGGCGCCGCCAGGCGTTTTCCGTGGACGGCGATCGAGTTGGAACGGCAACTATAGCCGTTCTCTTCCCGCGTTGTCGGAAGGGTCTCCCGGCGCCAGACAGTCCGCATCGGGCTCGCTAGACCGCCAGCACACGTTCCCCTTGCAGCTGCTTCCAGGCATCGATGCCGCCCAGCAGCGCCCACGTATTGGCATAGCCGGCCGCGCGCAGCCGCTCGGCCAGCATGGCGGCGGACAGTTCGTTGGGGCAGGCGCAATAGATCACGATCTCGACGGCCGGGGGATGTTCGGCGAGTACGTCCAGCGGCGCCTCCGGGTCCACCGCCAGAGCGCCGGGGATGCGCTCGAGCGCCGCGCTGCCCGGCGCGCGCACGTCCAGCACCAGCGGCAGGCGGCCGTCCTGGCGCCGCGCCTCCAGTTCGACGACGCTCATGCGCGGAATCAGCCGGGTGCGGCGCAGCAGCCGGACCCGCTTCCACCAGCGCCAGACGATGAACAGCGCGAGCGCAAGCAGCGCCAGCATCAGCGCCAGGTGGCCATAGGTGCCGAAGGCGTCCAGCACGGCATCGATCGCATCGCTGAACGCCGCGCCGATCATCAGCGCCCCGCCGGCCCAGACCACGGCACCGATCGCGTCGTAGAACAGGAAGACCGTGAACGGCGTGGCCGTCATGCCCGCCATCGCCGTCGACAGCGCGCCCGCGCCCGGCAACAGCTTGGAGAAGATCAGCGAACGGGGCCCCAGACGCAGATACAGCGACTGCGTTTGCCGGATACAGCTGTCCTGCGACAGCGATACCTTGCAGATGGTGCGCAGCATCGGCTGGCCCAGGCGCCGGCCCGCGAGGTACCACAGCGAATCGGCGATCAGGCAGGCCACCACGACGGCGCCAAGCACCGCGCCGATCGACGGTCCGGTCTCGCGCATGCCCAGCGCCCCGGCAACCAGCAACAAAGGATAGGCGGGCACCGGCAGCCCGGCCTGCTCGATGAGCACGTTCAGAAATACCAGCGTCAGTCCGTGCTGTTCCAGCAGGACCTGCAATTCGCCCACGGCGGTCTCCCGGTGAATGATCGATGGCGCGATGATTCGCGATATGGGCGAAGTTTGCCAGCACTGCGGCCACCGCGGCCGGTCCCGGGCTGGACGATCGTTTCAAAAACTCTGAATGTCCAGTGCGCCGGACTGCTCGCCCTGCGCCCAAAGGCGTGGCAAGATGGCGCCGAAGCGGCTCGGACCCGCCGGCCGCTCGAAACTGGGAGATGCGTATGCTGTCATTCCTCGGTACGGTGATCGTCGGCCTGATCGTCGGGCTGATCGCCAGGGCCATCAAGCCTGGCGACGACAAGATGGGTTGGATCTTGACCATATTGCTTGGCATAGGCGGTTCGCTGATCGCCGGATATGTCGGCCAGGCGCTCGGCTGGTATCGCCCCGGGGAGCCGGCCGGCTGGATCGCCTCGGTGATCGGCGCGATCGTGCTGCTGGTGATCTACGGGCTGGTACGGCGCAGAGCCTGACGCCTGCCCAGGGGGCGGGGCCATTGGCGGCCTCGCCCATCGTTATTTGGCGCCGGGTCCCGCTTCCGCCCCGCGCCCATCCACTCGGCACCCGGCGGCTTGCACGCCGGCCCGCCAACCGCAGTTCGCTGCGTTCGCACAACAGTGCCGGCGCCCTTTGTTGCGAAAGATTGAACTGCCGACACATTTCCGTAAGAAATCGCGCTGAACCGTGCGTAGGCTGGCGTTCCCCCAAGCCCGCCACCGTTCCCGCCCACTCCCCTTGCGGCGGACGGCGAGCCAGTCCCGACGGAGGACGCCGCCATGCAGCGCAACCCATTCGAGCCCTTCCCCGACGACGCCAATGCCAGCGGGAATCCGGCGCGGCCGGCCACCGCTTCTCCGTCCGCATCGCCGTATTCTCGAACCCCTCCGTCAAGCTCCGCAAACAGTGCACTCCCCGCCGTCCATGCCGCCATCCGAAGCGGCAAGGTGGCGCTCGTCCGACAGGCCCTCGCGGCCGCGCCGGACGCGCTGCAGACCTGCGATGGGCAGGGCGATCCGCCCCTGCACTACGCGGTCCGTTCGGCAGCGCCGGTCGCTCTGCTGGCATGCCTGCTGGAACATGGCGCTCGTCTCGATGCGCGCAATATGCGCGGGGAAACGGCCATGCATATCGCCTTCAGCCAGCAACACACCGATCCGGCCTGGTTGGCGTGGTTGCTCGGCCATGCCGGTCGCAAGGGCGACACCGGCGCCTGGCTCGCCGCCTTCGTACCCGATGCCGATGGTCGCTATGCCTATGAATATGGGCTGGGGGCACAGCGTCAGCCGAGGCCCGGCATGGAACCGATCATGGCGGGGCTGCAACGGCAGGATGGTTGGTACCGAGCCTATCTCGCCAACATGGCCAGGGCAGTGTCCTCGGCGGACCTCGCCGAGCTGGCGACGCTGCTGTCATGCGAGATGCCGCTGGATCTTGCCGTTCAGCGCGGCAAGACAGCGCTGATGGTCGCCGCCGAACTGGGCCACGAGGCCGTCGTCGACATGCTGCTGGCCCACGCCGACGAGCACGGCATGCGCCAGCTGAATCTGGGTGCGGCAGACAGCGGCGATACCGCGTTGATGCTGGCTGCCTTTCACGGACATGTTGCCGTCGTGGAGCGCCTGCTCGCCGCCTCGGCGGCTACCGAGGTGCCAAGCCAGTGCGGCGACACTGCCCTGATGGCGGCCGCCATCGCCGGCCACGACGGTATTGTCGAGAGACTGCTGGATGCCGGTGCCATTGTCGATACCCGCAATGCGCTGGGCCGGACGGCGTTGATGTTCGCCGCCGTGGCCGGACACCGGGGCACCGTGGAGGTCTTGTTGCGCCACGGCGCCGCGGTCGATGCCAAGGATGGCGAAGGGCGAACCGCACTGGCTTTCGCCGCCCTCCACTCGGCAACGCTGTATGCCGGGGCGTCGTTACAGGACCGCGTCACGGCAATCCATGTCGATACCATGGGTTCGTTTGCCGCCTTGACTCGTTCCGGCACACCGCAGGGCGCAAACGAGCGGCGTGACGTCGCTGCTGGCCTCGGTCCCGCCAGACACCGCGACACCGCCCGGACGTTGCTTCACCACGGCGCCGCAGTCGATTCGAGGGATATTCGCGGCGCCACTGCCTTGATGCATGCCGCCGCCAACGGCCATATCGAAATTCTGGCTGTGCTGCTCGGTGCAGGAGCCGACTGGGACCTGCGGGACAATTCCGGACGAACCGCTCTGACTTACGCTACCGCAGCCGGACACGTCCATGCCGCCCGCATGCTGAAATCCTGTCAGGGCTGAATACCGTGGGCGCGGTGTGCGGATCGGCGCGTCAGCCTGCTCCTACAGTCGCTCCACCGGCCGGTACGCGACCTCGCCAACGCCGATCTTCTTCCAGAAGGGTTCGGGCAACCTCTCCCGCAGGAACGCCAACGCCCCTGACCGGCGTTCATACTCCTGGCGCATCGCCGTCTTTCCTTCGATGAACTCCTGAAACAGTTGCCGCAACGGTTTCAGCATGGCCTCGTCGCTACGCAGCGCCATCCCTTCCATGGCTGCCTTCAGCGCGTCGGTCTGCGCCTGCGATGCGAAACAGCGCAGCTTCTGCGAGATCTCCTCGCGGTCCTTCGCGTAGGTAGAGTCCAGCCGGACCGATGAACGCAGCCTGATCGCTTCGAGCAGGTTCGCATCCATCCCAAGCGACACGAGTGCTTCCGTCAGCGCACATCTGGTCACTGGGCGATCACCGTCAAGGAGCGCGTTCAGCATCGCCTCAATGGCCACAAATCGGTTGCTCCGCATTTCTTCGATCGTAGGTTGCCGCCGCTCTTGCAGAATGCGCTGCGCCATGGCCATCAATTCGACATCGCGATTCGCTGCGCGGCCTGCATCCTTGCGATCATTGACAAAGCGCAGGACACCCGAGGTGAGCCAAAAGACCCCAGCAGCGAGAGCGATGGCGAGCATTGCGATGGCGAATATGCCTCCGGTGCCGGTCGCCGCCAGGACAACGAAACCAATCCCTATTGCGATCGATGTCGCGCCGTAGCCGATACGAAATTTCGCGCGAGAGATCTTTTTGAGTTCATCCGTCTCGATCGCCTGAAACGCCTTCTCCTGATGATGCAGCACGATGCCGATCAGCTCCTTCGCGCTCGCGGCGTCTTCAGCTTGCTCGGATGCTGATACGGCAGCGCCTGCAATATGAGATTGCCGGACAGCGGCAGATTTCGTCCGGGCGGCCTGGTCAGTCAACCATTGCCGATGATGATCCGCCGCCTCCGAGACCAGCCGCTCTGCGCCATTGACGGTCCGCAGCTCGGGCCTGCGGCTACGAGCCGCTTCAAGATCCAGCAGCCGTCGCTCCGACTGATACAAGCCGACCACGGCGGCACCGATGTGGAATGCGCCCATCGCAATGCTGAAGGCACCACTGGCGACACTGTTTGCCGCAACATCGACGCCTTGCACACCGAGCTTTACCGCGGCATCCGCCGCATTGCACGCGGCTCCGCCCAGTTGTACGACGCTGTCCCGCGCAGCGGCGACGCCCATGGCATGGAGATTGTCGGTCGCTTCGGCGAGCTGATTGGCGGCCTGCTCATAGCGGACGTAGTGCTCGAAATCCGCGGCCAGGTCGAGCGCCAGTTTCTCGAGTTTTTCTTCCACCCCCTTCAGGTCGGCCCGGGTTCTCTGAAGGTTCAACGGCGATGCGGACAGATCCCGTTGCCAATCCGGCAGCAACTTCGCTTCCGCGTCGCACGGCCAGGTATTGAGCAACGTGGAGAGCGCCTGTCTCTCACCAAGCAAGCTGGCAATTTCCGGGTTGCCATTCACGAAACGGTCCCGCCCGGCGGCATGCTTGCGCAGCGCCTGGTCCAGTTCCGACTTCTTCCGCCCTGCCTTCCATACGAGGTGAGCAGTACCGATGGCCTCCATCACTGCAAACGTGCTGCCGACCAGGGCACCTTCATTCGCTGCAGGCAGATACGAAGTGGCCGAGAACGTCCTCAGTTCGTCCGTGGACGACACGGCGATGTGCATCCCCTCGCGTCCTACCGTTACCGCGCTCCATAGGCCGTAGGTAACTTCATTGAGCAGATGCCATCCCTTTGTCTCCGAGAGCTTCGCGTGAGAGAGGTACGGGGGAGGCCAATTGGCGACTTGAGAGGACGGGACGGGCTCGCGAGGAGGGACGGGCCTCACGTTTCGGTTGTTAGTCGACTTATCAGCGATTCCGCTACCCAGCTCGTCAATGACGATTAGCGGATTCAGAGACTCATCTTTGAGCAGGTTCAATGCATTGGGACCCCGATCGATATCCAAGTCTGGTTGGAACGATGGTGCGATGCCATGGCCGGATGAACCTATATCGTCGAGGAGCGGGTCGCCTCGGGGGCTTGTATTTGACCGCCCGGTTTCCGAGTCGGGCAACTTATTGTCATTCGATTGAGTACTCGGGCGAAACCCATCAATTCGCATCGTCTCCTCCGGGCTATTGCTATTCTTTGCGATCCACGCAACGGGGCGTTGCTACATGATGTGGGATGGCAAGCGATCGATTTTTGGTATGGGGCGATCCATGATGCTGCTGTATGCGCGCCATGGATCCGGCGGCTTCACTGTGCCGGGTAAAGGCTTCGGCGGCTCCCTGGGGACCAACTCCTCTGCGGTGCAGGCCGCCTCGTACTGCCTGGATTGCAGGCTGTCTACTGCGCGGTAGAGCCAAATCAGTCTGCAAAGCAGCATTCCCTCGGATTCGACATTGAACTTGCAGTTGAATGTGTCGCTGCTCAAATGATCGAATCCAGCTCTCAGGCCGCGCACGGTAAGGACATCCTCGTTGCGGGGATGCGCCGAGACCGCTTTGTATATCGACTCCCAGCGGCGCACGGTTCCGGGCAGATCATCAGGGCTGATTCGTTGTGCGAGTTGTGCGAGGACTCTCGCCTTGGCCAGATGTTCGTCATCACTTTGCACATCGATCTGTATGGCGCGGTCGGTCAATATGGACAAGAGCTCACCATCCGAATCGGGCAGCCTCATGGCCAAGTGGCGCATCAATTCAAGTGCCCACAGTGTCGAACGATCCTTCGCACGTTGAAGGATCGCCAACACGATTGCTCGCCTGCCTGCTGCCGACATCCCGCCGGCCATCCGAACCACCGCTGCAAGTGCCCACTCGCGAGTGGATGCCTTCGCATTGGCAATGGTGTCGATCATTGGAACGAGCTGACTCGCCCATCTCATTCCGGCCATACGTCGGGCAAGAGCGTCGTCATCGCGATACCGTGGCATCTTGGCCACGGCGGCGATGGCATCGTGAAATTTCCTGCAAGTTGTTCCCAACGATGCATCGCGACGGAAGAAGTGCCGCTCGTCATGGGGCACCCGCGCCATCACCTCGCAAAGCAGCTCGAACGGAAGCTTCAGAATCGGAAACGGTGTCGCGGATTCCGCTTTGGCCGGGGGTGGGGCCGATTGGACGACCGTCGTTTCGACTCGGTTCTCTACCGGCGGCCGATCGGAAGCTGGCCGCGAGTCGCCGATGTGTGGCCGTTCATGATGGGGAGCGGGCTTTCGGATACCGAAGAACGACAGGACCTTGTCCCAGGGACCGGCCTTCCCGTCGCCCCCCTGGTGGGCCGGAGGCCCGTCCGCAGCACGGACATACTGGATGCGAGCCGAGTTCCCGCCTGCTTGCACGGCCATCGTGCCATGATCGCGTGGCGTATCGACGCCCGGATCGGGCGGTGGCCTCGAGTCGACGATGGCAGACGAAGCGACAGTGTGAGTGCCAGCCATGATTGCTCCTGACGAAGTGGGGATGGATTCCGCCAGACCGTGGCGGAGGGTGGTGCAGCGGCGGCGTACCGCCGATGCTGGCCAGATGGTGCCGGGCAGCAAGCCAGTGGCGCTATTGGAAATCGTTGGCAGGTTTTCGATTCAGTCGTGGTACAGCGGGTAGATGGCCGAACGGGGACGCCCGCACGGCTGCGCGCTAGTGAGCGGTGTGAACGCGCCTGAGCATCTCATCGATACCCGCGAGGGCCGCCAGCATGCCTGCGCCGAGGGCCTCCTTGCGCAGCGCCATCAGCTCGGCCCGCAGCCCGGTCTGGCTGGCACCGCGCTGGCTGCGGCCCAGCGCCGCCAGGACCCGGGCGCGGCGGATCAGGAACTGTGCCCACGGAAACGGCTCCGGTCGCGTGTAGGCCTGCAGCGCGTCGGCATAGCGGTCCGCATCGTCCCAACGGCCGTTGCGCAACGAAACTTCGATCGCAGCCTCGTAGAGATCGAGGTGGCAATGGCTGACGCAGCTTTGCGTCAGGATCGCCTCGCCTTGCGCCAACGCACGGCGCTGCTTGTCCGGATCGCGCGAGGTGCGGGCGAGAAACCCCAGGATCATCGGGCCGGAGTACCGCATGCCGGTGTCGCGGCTCAACGCCAGCGCTTCGTCCAGCAACTGTTCCGCGGCCTCCGGATGCCCTTGGTTGCCGATGGCCAGTGCCCGCCGTCCGGCCAGTTCCGCTTCGAAGCGACGCGCCCCCAAACGCCGCGCCAGCACCAACGCCCGTTCGGCATGCGCCTGCGATTTCGCCCAATCGCCGGTCTGCTGCTCGGTGGACGCCATCACGTCATAGGCCAGCAGTTCGATGCGCGCATCGCCGATCCTGCGGGCGATGCGCAGCGCCTCCTCGCAGCGCGCCAGCGCGGACGGCAAGGCATTGCACAGCAGGTCGACCGCGCCGACCATGGGCAGGTTTGCCCCTTCGATCCGCACGAAGCCGCGCGCGCGGGCCAGTTCGACGCAGCGCACGAAATGCGCGCGGGCGGTGACCATGCGGCCTTGCTGATAGTAGGCATCGCCGAGGCCGCCGAGCGCGCGGGCCTCTCCCAGCGCCGAGCCCGCCACGCCGGCGTGCTGCAGCGCGCGCTGATGCGCGGTCAGGCAGGCATCGAGGTCACCCATCGGGAAATGAACGTTGCCGCGCAGCGATTCGATCTGCGCCAGCATGTCGGCGTCGCCGATTGCCGCGGCGCCGCGCTGCGCATGCTGCAGGGCGATCAACGCGCGCTCGTAGCGGTCCAGCAGCCGCAGGGCAGAGGCCACGCCGAACCACGCGTGGGCGCGTTGACTGTGGTCGTCGGCCAGCGCCACCGCGTGCTCGAACGCCTTCAATGCTTCGGCCGGCTGGCCGAGATTGAGCGTCAGCTCCCCGCGCAGGCAGGCCAGCGACTGCCTGGTCGCGCCATCGCCGACGATCTCCAGCGCGCGTTCGACCAGCCGCAGCGCCCGCTCGTTGCGGAAGTGCCCCGCCTCGTGCCGCGCCGCCGCTTCGTAGGCCGGCGCCGCCCCGGCATCGCTGGCGGCGTCGAGATGCTCGGCATGCAGCGTCAGATCGCGGCTCCGATACCAGTCCGCTGCGCGCCGATGCAGCGCCAGCCGGCGCGATTTGAGCAGCGACGCATAAACGGCTTGATGAATCAGCGCGTGCATGAACAGGTAGTCTTCGCCCTCGGGCCGCAGCATCGCCTGCCGCGCCAGCGCATCGCAGGGATCGTCGGCCGTGCCAAGCAGATGGCGCAGCGCCACCGGCGAGAAGCGCTGACCCAGCACGGCGGCCGCCTGCAGGGCCTGGCGATGCGACTCGGGCAAGCGGTCCATGCGCGCCAGCACGATGCTCTGCAGCGTGCCGGGCAGCGCCTCGGCGTCCGTGCCGGGGGCCGCATTGCGCAGCAACTGATCGAGAAAGAGCGGATTGCCTTCGGCGCGGCGGATGCAGGAATCGGCCAGCTGCTCGTCGACATGGCGATAGCGCGTCGCCAGTTCGCGCGCCTCCGCATCGTTCAGCGGCCCGAGGTCGATCGTGGTCAGCGACGCGCCACCCGCGGCCGCGCGCCATGCGCTGTCGAGCGGATCCTGCTCCGGCCGCACCGTCATCGCCAGCACCAGCCGGCAGCTTCGCGTGGCGGCAGCGAGCCGCGCCAGACAATCGAGCAGCGCGCGCTCGGCCCAATGCACGTCCTCGACGACGATCAGCAGCGGCTTGAACGTGCTGCGGCGCGCGACCTGCGCCAGCAGGAAGCGCTGCACGCCGCGCTGCCGCGCGCCGGCATCCATCGCCGCCAGCGCCGCGGCCTGCGCCTCGGGTTGGGGTACGTCGAGCAGATCGAAGGCGAACGGCACGTCGTCATCGTCGATGCGGCCGCTGGCGATCGAGCCCGCAATGACCGCCGCGCGCGCCTCGGTACTGGCGCCGGCATCGATGCCGAACAGAGCGCGCACCAGCACGCGCAGCGGATCGCCCGACGTACTGACGCCGAAATCGAGCACCAGCGCGCGCAGCGCTTCCATGCCGTGTTCGCGCGCCAGCGCAACGAAGCGCTCGGCGAGCCGGCTCTTGCCGATGCCGGCCTCGCCGCGGATCACCACCACGCGGCCCTGTCCGGAGCGCAGGCAATCGCCGGCCACGCCGGCCAGTTGCACCAGCTCGGCCTGCCGTCCGACGAAGGCATGCTGGGGCGCCGTCTCGGCGGCATCGAGAAACCGGCGCACGCGCCATAGCGGAATCGGCTCGGGGATGCCCGGCATCGACACATCGGTCAGATGCTCGACCTCCAGGCGCCCCGGCAAGGCGAGAAAGACGCGATTCGAGACCACGGTCTCGCCGGCCTGCGCGTGCTCCATCACGCGCGCGGCGACGTTGACCGGCGGGCCGGTCAGCGTCATCGCGCCGCCAGCGGTCGGTGGCGCGGCCGCGAACAGGACCTGTCCGCTGGCGACGCCCACCCGCACCGCCGGCGGCGTCGCGCACTCGGGGCACAGGCGCCGCACGCCGTCGTGCAGGCCGACGGCGACGTGCATCGCGCGTTCGGCATCGTTGCCGTGGGCCACCGGCACGCCGAACACGACGGTCAGCCGCGCGCCGATCTCGTCGGTCACGGTGCCCCCGCAGGCAGCGGCCAACGCCCGGGCCCGTTCGCGCCAGCGCATCAGCAGGCCATGGATCTGCTCGGCGTCGAGCCCGGCGGCATGGGCGCCGATATCGTCGACGCTGGCAACTACGACGACGGCATGGCGCGGCTGCGGCGTACCGGGTGC
Source organism: Cupriavidus sp. DB3 (assembly GCF_020418465.1). Classification (NCBI taxonomy): domain Bacteria; kingdom Pseudomonadati; phylum Pseudomonadota; class Betaproteobacteria; order Burkholderiales; family Burkholderiaceae; genus Cupriavidus; species Cupriavidus sp. DB3. The sequence continues at coordinate 548,942 of NZ_JAIZPL010000002.1, forward strand.
GACCGCCGCGGCTGCCCTGGCGGCGCCGGCGATCGGTGCGGCAGTGGGGCCGGCGCCGGCCGGGGCCTCCGGCACCACCGGAGCCGCGGACACCGGCGCCCCGGACACCGCCACCGGCGGCGCGGCCGACATCCCCGCCGGTGCGGCCGGCACCGGCGACGCCTGCCGCCGCGCACGCAGAATCTGCTGGTGCAGCGCCTCCGTTTCCGCCTCGGGCGACACGCCCAGCTCCCGCTGCAGCGCGATCCGGCACAGGCGGTACTGCTTGAGCGCCAGCGCCTGCCGACCCTGCCGGTCGTACAGCCGCATCAGCGCCCGGTGCACCGACTCCTGCAGGGCATCGAGCGTCAGCAGGCGCGTGGCGCAGGCGATCGCGCGATCGAGCTCGCCCGCCTGCTCGTGCCGATCCATCAGCCGCGCCAGCGCCTGCAGCGCCAGCCCGCGCAGCCGTTCGCGCTCGACCGCGAGCCAATGGTCGAAGGTCGGCGCGGCGGCATCGAATCCCTCGAGCAGATCGCCGCGATACAGCGCGACGGCGGCCTCGAGCGCCTCCGGGGTAGCAGCGCGCAGATGGTCTTCGAAGGCCACCACGTCGACCGCGACGCCGCACAGCGCCACCCGGTCGGCATCGGCCAGCACCACGGGATATCCCTCCACCGCGCGGCGCACCGCGCTGAGTGCCTGGCGCAGGCTGGTGCGTGCCTGCTCGGCATGGCTGTCGGGCCAGAGCAGCGCGGCCAGCTTGTCGCGCGGCTGCGGCCGGCCGTCGGCCAGCGCAAGATAGGCCAGCACCGCGCGCGCCTTGCGCGCGGACAGGGGGATGGGAGTGCCGTCCGGCGAACTCAGGGTAAAGCCGCCGAACAGATCGAGACGGACCGCCGCCATCGCTTGGGAGTCCTTGCCGTGGCCGATGTCAGAGGCAGGCGCGGCGGCATCGGCTTGCGAAGCTGGCCTGGAAAGCTCTTTTATAGGCCACGGATTGACGCAGCGCGGTACTGCTGCCCCACAACTTTCACGCTTCTTTCACGCCGGCGCGCACGGCCATATCACGGCGCCCCCCTAACCTCGCTACTGCCCCGCCTCCAAGACTCTCCAATGGCGAGGCCAGCCGCGACGCCCGCCGGCCGCATGATGCGGCGCAGACAGCGACAAGACCACCGGGCTGCTGGATTGCGCATTAGAAACAAGGATGACTTCCATGGCACACACCGATTCCCGGCACCTGCAGGTTTCGTCGGGCAATAGCCGTTCGATGGAGCGTTTCGAATCCGCCCTCGAACTGTTGCAGGGCTACTACGGCGATCCGCTGACGATGATCGACGAGACCCTGGCCGAAGACCCCGAGTTCGTGATGGGGCACGCACTACGCGCGGGGATGTTGATCACCGCCGGCGATGGCGCGGTCGCGCCGCTGCTGCGCCAGACCGTCGAGGCCGCCGAGGCGCTGCACGGCATCGCCAACGAGCGCGAGCGCCGGCATATCGCCGCTGCCCGTGCCTGGCTCGACGGCGAGTTCGCCCGCGCGAACCAGATGTATGGCGACATCGTGATCGATTACCCGCGCGATGCGCTGGCGCTGCAGGTCGCGCATATCACCGACTTCCTGCTGGGCCAGTCGAGCATGCTGCGCGATCGCATCGCGCAGGTGCTGCCGAACTGGAATGCGCGTGTGCCGGGCTTCAGCCATGTGCTGGGCATGCACGCCTTCGGCCTGGAGGAGACCCATCTGTACGAACAGGCCGAGGAACGCGGGCGCTTCGCGCTGGAGCTCGATCCGCGCGATCCGTGGGCCATTCATGCGGTCGCGCACGTGATGGAGATGCAGGGCCGCCCGGACCAGGGCATCGGCTGGCTGCAGTCGCGCACCGAGGACTGGGCCACCGACAACATGATGGCCGTCCATAACTGGTGGCATCTGGCGCTGTTCCACCTCGAGCTCGGCCATGCCGACCAGGTGCTGGCGCTGTACGACCAACGCATCCGTGCCGCGCGCTCCGCGGTGGCGCTCGACGTGATCGACGCCAGCGCGATGCTGTGGCGGCTGCAGCTGCGCGGCATCGACGTGGGCTCGCGCTGGGCGGAACTGGCCGATACCTGCGAGGCGCGCGGCGCGGAGGGGACCTACGCCTTCAACGACGTGCACGCCGGCCTTGCCTATCTCGGCGACGACCGCCCGGCGTCCTTCGCCAGGCTGATGGCGAACATGCGGCGGGCGACGGCGGGCACGGGTACCAACGCCGCGATGACGCGCGAGGTCGGCCTGCCGGTGATCGAGGCGCTGTACGCGTTCGAGGCCTGCGACTACGACCATGCGATCGAACTGCTGATGCCGGTGCGCCTGATCGCGCATCGCTTCGGCGGCAGCCACGCCCAGCGCGACATCCTGAACCTGACGCTGATCGAGGCGGCATTGCGCGGCGACAGGGCCAACCTGGCCTGCGCGCTCGCGGCCGAGCGGATGGAGCTCAAGCCGATGACGCCAAGCCTGAGCACACTGGTGCAGCGCGCCTCGACGCTGTACCGCGAGAGCGCCGAGGCGGCAGGCCGCACACCGGCAGCGCGGGCGGCCTGAGCCGTGCCCGCGGGCGCCGGCGACGCTCCACGCCAACCGGCCTGCGTATCGAATGTATCGAACGTATCGGCACGTGTGGCGCATCGCCGATGCGCCCCCAAGACACCGCAGGCGGCCTCGTGCCGCCTGCGGTTTTTTTGGCCCGCCGCCAGGGCTGGCGTATCCTTTGCGTCATCCCCGCCCGGAGCTTCAACATGACACACCCCACCGAACCGGCGCACGGTACGGAGGCTTCAGCCAACGCGGAAGGCACGCCGAAGCAGCTTGAAGCCAAATATCGGGCCCTGGTCGAGGCCATTCAGGACTACGCGATCTTCACGCTCGACGTGTCCGGCAATATCACCAGCTGGAATCGCGGCGTCGCCAAGATCAAGGGCTACGCCGCGCACGAGATCATCGGCAAGCATTTCTCGGTCTTCTATCCACCTGATGCGGTGGCGCGCGGCTGGCCGGACTACGAGCTGCGCCGGGCCGCCGCCGATGGCCGCTTCGAGGACGAAGGCTGGCGCGTGCGCCGGGATGGCACGCTGTTCTGGGCCAACGTCACCATCACGGCGATGTTCGACGAGCAGGGTGTGCTGCAGGGCTTCGCCAAGGTCACGCGCGACATGACCGAGCGCAAGCGGCTGGAAGAGCTGGAACAATCGAGCCGGCGCATGAGCGAGTTCCTGGCCACGCTGTCGCACGAACTGCGCAATCCGCTGGCACCGATGCGCAACGCCGTCAATCTGATGCGGCTCGAGACGCTGGGCTCGGGCGACCAGCGGGCGCCGCGCGACAGCGCGACGCTGCGCCAGTGCCAGAGCGTGCTGGACCGGCAACTGTCCCATATGACGCGGCTGGTCGACGACCTGCTCGACATGGGCCGCATCACCTCCGGCAAGGTCGAGCTGCAATACAGCCGCGTGGACCTGGCCGACATCGTCGCGCGGGCGGCCGAAGCCGCCAAGCCAACGCTGGAGCGGCGCAGGCAGTGGCTGGATTTGCGGGTGCCCGGCCAGATCGCGATGCGCGCCGATCCGACCCGTCTGATTCAGGTGCTGCAGAACCTGCTGTTGAACGCGTCGAAGTTCTCGCCACCGGCCAGCCGGATCGCGATCGAGTCCGAGCTGCAGCCGCAGGCGGTGGAACTGCGCGTCAGCGACGAAGGCATCGGCATTCCCGCCAGCGAGATCGACACCATCTTCGACCTGTTCGTGCAGCACAAGCACGGCAAGGTGTCCGACGAGGGCGGCCTGGGCATCGGCCTGTCGCTGTGCCGCTCGCTGGTGGAGCTGCACGGCGGCTCGATCCGTGCGAGCAGCCCCGGCGAAGGCATGGGCAGCACCTTCACGATCCGCTTGCCGCTGGGCATCGAGAGCGCCGACGAAAAGCAGGATACGGCGGTGCCGCTGCCGGCCGGCGCGCTGCGGGTGATGGTGGTCGACGACAACCGCGATTCCGCGGACAGCCTGGGCATGCTGCTGCAGGCGATGGGGCACGAGGTCCATATCGCCTACGACGCCGAAGGCGCTATCGAGATCGCCGGCAGCTTCGTGCCGCAGCTGGCGCTGATCGATATCGCGATGCCCGTGGTCGACGGCTTTGCGCTGCTGCGCGGACTGAAGAACATGCGGGGCTGGTCCGGCACCGTGTTCGCCGCGATGACCGGCTTCGGCCAGCCGAGCGACCGGGCCGAAACCAAGGCGGCGGGCTTTCACTTCCATATCGTCAAGCCGGTCGAACTGCCGAAGCTGCAGATGCTGCTGGCGATGGTCGAGCAGGGCACGGTCGCCGGCGCCGGCCCGGCCGGCAATTCGCCGCCGGCGACATAGTCGGCGTCCGGGCCAAGGCGCAGCGGCCTGCCGATCAGGTGGGACCGCTACGCCAGACCCGCCTCCTTGCCCTCCCCGCCCTCCCTGCCCTCCTTTCTTCCTCCTCCCTCCTCCTTCCCCGTTCTTCCTCTCCCCACGTACGCCGCCGGCCTTCCGAGCGGCGGTGCGGCTTCGCGTCGCCGTTTGCCGTGGCCCCGCTTCGGTAGGCGTAAACCCGGAGCCGTCCACAAATCGCTTGACCCGTTAATTCACGGATATAAACTCCGATTCATCATTTCGAATTTGAAGATCGCTTCCGCGACTCCATACCGAGGCTTGCCCGTGCCAGACCGCCCCACTTACTTCGTATCGCTCGACGACGTTCCGGGCTATCACCCGGCCAACCACGTCGGCACCCTGAACCGTCGCCTGATCGGCCCCGAAACCGTCGGCGCGCGCCATCTCGAGGTGGTGCACGGCACCATCGAAAAGGGCAAGGGCGCGCTGCCGCATGCGCATCCGGGCATCGAGCAGGTCTGCTACCTGCTCGAGGGCCGCGCGCTGGCGGAGGTAGGCGGGCAGCGCCGCGAGCTCGGCCCGGGCGACTGCTGCTTCTTTCCCGCCGACGAGATGCACGTGTTCACGGTGGTCAGCGACGAGCCGGTCAAGGTACTGGTCATCTATTCGCCGCCGTACGAGGAATCGCCGGAACGCGTGGTGCGGCCCGACTGAGCCGCGCCCAACCCTGAGCCCGCGCAGTCGGGCCATCCCACCATAACGAGGAGACAGACGATGAACATGCTGACCAGGCAGGGCTTGGGCCGACTATTGGGACGCACCGCGGCCGCCGTGGCGATGGCGCTGACCGTAGCCGCGCCCGCGGCGCTGGCAGACACCTTTCCTTCGAAGCCGATCAAGCTGGTGGTGCCGTTCGCCGCCGGCAGCGGCACCGATGCGGTGGCCAGGCTGACGGCCAAGTATCTCGGCGAGTCGCTCGGCCAGTCGGTCGTGGTCGAGAACAAGCCGGGTGCCAACGGCACCATTGCCGCCGAATACGTGGCCAAGGCCGCGCCGGACGGCTACACGCTGTTCATGACGACCAACACCACGCACTCGGCCAACCCGTCGCTGATGAAGCAGCTGCGCTACGACCCGGTCAAGGACTTCACGCCGGTCGCGCGCATGGGCAACCTGCCCTTCATGCTGGTCGTCAGCCCCTCGCTGCCGGTCAAGACGCTGCCCGAGTTCATCGCCTACGCCAAGTCGCATCCGGGTCTGTCCTATGGCAGCGGCAACAGCACCGGCATCGTCGCCGGCGCGACGCTGGCGCGGATGGCGGGCCTGAACATGCTGCACGTCCCCTACAAGAGCACCCCGCCGGCGATGACCGACGTGATCGGCGGCCAGATCCAGCTGATGTTCGTCGACTTCGCCGCCGGCATCGCCAACGTCAAGGCGGGCAAGCTGCGCGCGCTCGGCGTGACCACCGCGCAGCGCAGCGAACTGCTGCCCGAGGTGCCGCCGCTGGCCAGCGTGCCCGAGCTCAAGGGCTTCGATATCACGTCGTGGAACGGCGTGTTCGCGCCGGCGGGCACGCCCGCGCCGGTGGTCGAACGGCTCAATCGCGAACTGGTGGCGATCGTCTCCAACAAGCAGCACGCCGCGCAGTACTACGCCTTCGGCTTCGAACCCTTCGGCAGCACGCCGGCCGAACTGGGCAACTTCGTCACGGCGGAGCTGCGCAAATGGTCAAGGCTGGTCAAGGACGCGGGCATCCAGCCCGAATGACCGGCCATCGTGCCGCGCCGTGACGCCGCGCCGATGCACGCACCCACGCGGCACCCACGCGGCACCAACGCGGCACCAACGCCCACACTGACGCCGCATCAGCGGCATTAGCGCGGCACCAAGCCGCCACGCCCCCACCGAACAACAGCCGCAACACGAGGACAGCGACGTGAATTTCGAACTCTCGGACCAGCAGACCGCCATTGTCGAAGCGGTGCGCACGGTCTGCTCCCGCTTCGACATGGAATATTGGGACCGGCTCGACCGCGACCACACCTTCCCGCACGATTTCCACGCGGCGATGTGCGAGGGCGGCTGGCTCGGCGTGGCGATGCCGGAAGCGCTCGGCGGCGCCGGTCTCGGCATCCTCGAGGCGGCGCTGGTGATGCAGGCGATCTCGGAATCGGGTGCCGGCATGAGCGGCGCCTCGGCGGTGCACATGAACGTGTTCGGCCTGAATCCGGTGGTGGTATTCGGCTCGCCCGAGCAGCAGTCCCGCTTCCTGCCGCCGCTGATCGCAGGCCGCGAGAAGGCATGCTTCGCGGTAACCGAGCCCGACGCGGGGCTCGACACCACGCGGCTGAAGACCTTCGCGCGCAAGGTCGACGGCGGCTATCAGGTCAGCGGCCGCAAGATCTGGATCTCGACCGCGCAGGTCGCCGACCGCATGCTGCTGCTGGCGCGCACGCGGACGCTGGAATCGGTCGGCAAGCCCACGGAAGGCCTGTCGCTGTTCTACACCGCGCTGGACCGCAGCCGCATCGAGGTGCGCGAGATCGACAAGATGGGCCGCGGCGCCGTCGATTCGAACATGCTGTTCATCGACGAGCTGTTCGTGCCGGAGGAAGACCTGATCGGCGAGGAGGGACGCGGCTTCGAATACATCCTGCACGGGCTCAATCCCGAGCGCATCCTGATCGCCGCCGAGGCGGTGGGCCTGGGCCGTGCGGCACTGGCGATTGCCACGCAATACGCCAAGGACCGGGTGGTGTTCGGCCGGCCCATCGGCGCCAACCAGGGCGTGCAGCATCCGCTGGCGCAGGCTTGGATGCAGCTCGAAGCGGCCAACCTGATGGTGATGAAGGCGGCGGCGCGCTACGACGCCGGCCTGCCCTGCGGCGCCGAGGCCAACACCGCCAAATACCTGGCCGCCGAAGCCGGCCACAACGCCTGCCAGACCGCGATCCTGACCCTCGGCGGCATGGGCTACTCGCGCGAGTACCGCGTCGAGCGGCTGCTGCGCGAATCGTATATCCCGCGCATCGCGCCGGTCAGCCCGCAGCTGATCCAGTGCTTCATCGCCGAGCGCGTGCTCGGCCTGCCGAAGTCGTACTGAACCGCATTGAACCGCATTGAACCGAACTGAACCCCGGAGCACAACGCGTGATGGATCACGGCATGACAAATTCGCCCTGGGACACGCCTGACACCAACGCCACCGCCGCCACCGGTCCGCTGGCCGGCGTGCGTGTGGTCGACATGACCTCGGTCGGCATGGGCCCCTATGCAACGCAGATCCTCGGCGACATGGGCGCACAGGTGATCAAGGTCGAATCCCCGGAAGGGGACGTCTTCCGCCATGCGGAGCCGGCGCGGCATCCGAACATGGGCGCGGCCTTCCTGAACCTGAACCGCAACAAGCGCTTCGTCGTGCTGGACCTGAAGCGGCCGGACGACCTGGCCGCCCTCAAGCGTCTGCTTGCCGAGGCGGACGTGTTCGTCTCCAACGTTCGCCCCGCCTCGCTGCGCAAGCTCGGCCTGGACTACGCATCGCTGCGCGAAGACCATCCGCGCCTGATCTATTGCGGCGCCTACGGCTATGCCGAGGACGGCCCGTACGCGGGGCAGCCGGCGTTCGACGACATCATCCAGGCGCGCAGCGGCCTGGCGCAGTTCCAGGGCGCCAACGGCGACCAGGGCCCGCGCTACGTCAACACGATCCTGGCGGACAAGGTCGCCGGACTGACCGTCGCCTATGCGATTCCGATGGCGCTCTATGAACGCGAGCGCTCGGGACAGGGCCAGGCGATCGAGGTGCCGATGTTCGAGACGCTGGTGTCCTTCCTCGCGGTCGAGCAGCTGGCGGGCCGCACCTTCGTGCCGCCGCTGGGCGACGCGGGCTACGGGCGCGTGATGTCGCCCCATCGCAAGCCCTACCAGACCGCCGACGGCTATCTGGCGCTGCTGCCGTACACCAGCGCGCAATGGGCCCGCTTCTTCGCCGTGGCCGGGCGCCCCGAGCTCGCCGCCGATCCGCGCTACGCCAGTCCCGCCGGCCGCAGCGCGCATATCGATTCGTTGTACGCGACGCTGGCGGACATCGTGCGCACCAAAACCACCGCGCAATGGCTGGACCTGCTGCGCGACGCCGACATTCCGCACAGCGAGGTACCGCGCTTCGACAACGTGCTGGACGACCCGCACCTGCGCGCGACCGGCATGGTGTTCGAATACGCGCATCCAAGCGAGGGCCAGCTGCGTGCGGTCGGCATTCCGACCCGCTTCTCGCGCACGCCGGGCAATATCCGGCATTGGCCCGAGCCGCTGCCCAGGCGCAGGATGGATGCCGCCACGGACGCGGCCAACGATCCCGCCTAGCGTCGGCGCGAGCCGCGGCGGCGCCCGCCAAGGCCTTACACTGTCGGCCTTGCGCAGCATGCCCCCGATCAACAGGCCGACAGGAACAAGCAGATGACCGCCGTGGAGCCCGCCGACAAAGCCGCGAGTTCGAACGTCAAGACCGCGCTGCGCGTGGTCGAGATCATGGAGATCTACGCGCGCGAAGGACGCTCGCTGACGCTGACCGAACTGGCCAGGCTGCTTGGCGCGCCGATGTCGAGCTGCCTCGGCCTGATCCGCACGCTGGCGGCGCTGGGCTATCTGTACGAGACCGGACGGCGCCAGGGCTATTACCCGACCGGCCGCCTGCTGGCGATCGCGCAACGCATCGCCGCCAACGACCCGCTGCTCGAGCGGGTGCAGCCGGTGCTCGAATCGCTGCGCGACGAGACCGGCGAGACGGTGATCTTCGGCAAGCTGCAGGACGACGGGCGCGTGGTCTATCTCGACGTGGTCGAGTCCAGCAATCCGGTGCGCTACATCGCCACCGCCGGCGAACTGCGGCAGGCCCATACCAATTCGATCGGACGCGCGATCCTGTCCGCGCTGCCCGCCGCGGACCGCGACGCACTGCTCGCGCGGGCCTCGTTCGCACCGCTGACCGCCCGCACGCTCGCGTCGCGCGAAGCGCTGGAGGCCGAGCTCGAAATCTCGCGCGAACGCGGCTGGGCGCAGAACTTCGGCGAGTCGCTGGCCGACCTCGGCGCCGTCGCGGTGCCGCTGACGCTGGCCGGGGTGGTCTACGGCGTGTCGGTGGCCGGCCCGATCCACCGGGTCGAGTCGCGCGCCGCCGACATCGCAATGCCGCTGCGCACGGCGATACGCGCGCTGCAGGGCTAGCCCCCCCCCCCCGCTACCTCCGCTACCTCCGCTACCTCCGCTACCTCCGCTACCTCCGCTACCTCCACTACCCCCGCTACCTCCGCTACCTCCGCTACCCCCGCCTCCCGGCGCCTCCCGGCGCCTCGCCGCTGCCTCTCCCCGTGCGACACCTGTCGCATTCCGGACGCGACACCTGTCGCATGCCGCGACGGCGTCGCGACGCACCGGCCGCCATCCCATCGCCTCCGAGCGTCCCGCACCGCCCCTGACCCACCCTCCCCGATCCGCCGCGAAGCCGCGCCACACAAGGCGTTGCGGCCACCGGCCCAGCTCGGTCTGTCCCCCGCCGTCCCCCCACTTTCCCGCACTGGCATCGCGCTTGCAATGACATGGCAGCCGCGGCGCCCGCCGCACCCGCGCTTCCCCACGCGGACACGGGCGCCTCGCCAAGCGAAAGAAACAGGAGACACGACGATGGAACCGACCACGGACCAGTTGCTGTGGATGTACGAAAAGATGGTCGAGATTCGCCATTACGAGGAGACGATGGCGAAGGTGTATCTCGAAGGAAAGCTGCCGCCCAAGATCCAGAAGGGTCTGGCCTTCGATATCGGTGCCGGCCCGGTGCCCGGCGAAATGCATCTGGCCGCGGGCCAGGAACCGGTGGCGGTCGGCGTCTGCGCGCATCTGCGCACCGAGGACACCGTGGTCGGCGCCCACCGCCCGCACCACTTCGCGATCGCCAAGGGCGTGCCGCTGAATGAAATGACCGCCGAGATGTTTGGCAAGGTCACCGGCCTGGGCCGCGGCAAGGGCGGCCACATGCATTTGTTCCACCCCGAAACCAAGTTCTCGTGCAGCGGCATCGTCGGCGCCGGCGCGCCGCAGGCCTGCGGCGCCGCGCTGGCCGCGCGCAAGCTCGGCAAGGACTGGGTTGCCATCGCCTTCTTCGGCGAAGGGGCGGCCAACCAGGGCGCCTTCCATGAGGCGCTGAATCTGGCGGCGCTGTGGAAGCTGCCGGTGCTGTTCGTCTGCGAGGACAACAAATATGGCATCTCGGTCGAGAAGTCGGCTTCGACGTCGGTCGACAGCAATGCGGTTCGCGCCGCCGGCTACGGCATACCCGGCGTACTGGTGGATACCAACGATGCGGTTGCGGTGTTCCGCGCGGCCGGTGTCGCGGTCGCGCGCGCGCGGCGCGGCGAAGGGCCCACGCTGATCGAGGTCAAGACCGACCGCTACCTGGGCCACTTCCAGGGCGATCCGGAAACCTACCGGCCGAAGAACGAAGCGCAGACGCTGCGCCGCAACGATCCGATCGACCGGCTCGGCAAACAGCTGCGCGAACAGGGCCTGCTCGACGACGAGGCAGATGCCGCGCTGCGCCGGCAGATCGTCGAACGCGTCGACGCCGCCTATGCGTTCGGCCGCGAAAGCCCCTACCCCGCCCCCGAGGAAGCGCTGCAGCACGTGTTCGCGTGATGGCGGCCCCGCTGGCCAACACGAAACGCCACCCGCTGCCCGCAATGACAGGAACAGGAGACAACCAGATGCAACCCAACGACACCCACGCCTCGGTCGAGCCCGCACAGGCCGCCCGCAAGCTGACCATGGCGCAGGCCATCGCCGAGGCCATCGGCCAGGAGATGGAGCGCGACCCCAGCGTCTTCGTGATGGGCGAGGACATCGGCAAGTACGGCGGCATTTTCAGCGCCACCACCGGACTGCTCGACCGCTTCGGTCCCGAGCGCATCATGGACACGCCGATCTCGGAGACCGCCTTCATGGGCGCCGCGATCGGCGCCGCGGCCGAGGGGCTGCGCCCGATCGCCGAGCTGATGTTCGTCGACTTCTTCGGCGTCTGCTTCGACCAGATCTACAACCACCTGGCCAAGAACACCTACATGTCCGGCGGCCGCGTCAAGCTGCCGGCCGTGGTGATGACCGGCATCGGCGGTGGCTACAACGACGCGGCCCAGCACTCGCAATGCCTGTACAGCACCTTCGCGCATATGCCCGGCATGAAGGTGGTGGTGCCGTCGAACGCCTACGACGCCAAGGGCCTGATGATCGAGGCGATCCGCGACGACAACCCGGTGGTGTTCTGCTACCACAAGGGCATCATGGGCCTGTCGTGGATGTCGTACTTCGAAGGCAGCACCACGGCCGTCCCCACCGAGGCCTACACGATTCCGTTCGGCAAGGCGCGCGTGGTGCGCGAGGGGCGCGACGTGACCATCGTCACGCTGAGCCAGATGGTGCAGAAGTCCGTGCTCGCGGCCCAGCAGCTGGCGCAGGAAGGCATCGATGTCGAGATCATCGACCTGCGCACGCTGGTGCCGCTCGACAAGGAAACCGTGCTCGAGTCGGTGGCGAGGACCGGCCGCCTGCTGATCGCCGACGAGGACTATCTGAGCTACGGCCTGTCCGGCGAGATCGCCGCGATCGTGGCCGAGCATCTCGACACCCTGTCGATGAAGGCGCCGGTGCGGCGCCTGGCCGTGCCCGACGTGCCGATCCCGTTCAGCCGTCCCCTCGAGAACTTCGTGATCCCGCAAGTCGACACGATCGCCGCCAGCGTCCGCGCGCTGATGCAACCCACCCAGGAACTGAAGCGAGAAGCAGCATGACCGACGTAACGATGGCAGACGACGTGTGGGCCGATGTCGAGGAAGGCACCGAGGCCCTGTTGCAGGACTGGCAGGTCAATGTCGGCGACAGCGTCGCCGAGGGGCAGACGCTGGTGGTAGCCGAGCTGGTGAAGACCACGCACGAGATCGTCGCGCCGGTGGCCGGCCGCATCGCCGAGATCCTGGTGCAGTCGCAGGACACCTTCGCGCGCGGCGCCGTGCTGGCGCGCATCGAGGAGTAGACCATGGCCGAAGCCTCACTGACGCTGGCGGCGGAGGACGGAACCGCCGCGCCCGCGTCCCCGCCCGGGCCCACCCGGCAGACCATTCCGCTGACCGGCATGCGCGGCGCGATCGCGCGCGGCATGACGGCCGGCTGGCAGATTCCCCGGGTCGCGCATTCGCTCGAGGCCGATGTCAGCGCGGTCGAAGCGAAGCGCGCCAGGCTGCAGGCGGAACTGGGCGACAGCGTCAAGCTCACGCTGACCGCCTACGTGCTGCGTGCCGCCGCGCTGACGCTGCGTGCGCATCCCCGCCTGAACGCGCGCGTCTCCGACAAGGAGATCGAGCTGATGCCGGACGTCAATATCGGGCTCGCGGTCAGTCTCGACGACGGCCTGGTGGTGCCGGTGCTGCGCGAGGTCGATCGCAAGCCGGTCGAGGAGATCGCCCGCGAGGCGCGCACGCTGGCCGAGGGCGCGCGCAACGGCACGCTGAGCGCCGGCGCCTACCAGCGCGGCACCTTCACCATCAGCAACCTGGGCATGACCGAGGTCGAGCGCTTCACGCCGATCCTGCACGCGCCGCAGGCGGCGATTCTCGGCGTCACGCGCGTGATCCGGCGCGCCGTGGTCAAGGACGACTGGATCAGCATCGCGCCGATGATGGGCCTGCACCTGGTGTTCGACCATCGCGCCGTCGACGGCTACCCGGCCGCGGCCTTCCTCGGCGACCTGAAGCGGCGCCTCGAATCCGCGGAAGACCTGTGATGGCCGCGCTCGCCCCGACCCTCGTCACCGCGACGCCGCACGCCGAGCAGGCGTGGAACGCGCGGCAGCTGGCCGAGCCGGTCACCGAGCCGCGCCTGCGGCTGTGGACCTATCGCGCGCCCGGCGTGGTGTTCGGCTGCTCGCAGCGGGCGCTGCACGAGCGCACCGCACTCGCGGACCGCGCGGTCGTGCGCGGCTCCGGCGGCGGCGCGGTGCTGACCGGCCCGTGGATGCTGTCGGCCTCGATCGTGCTGCCGCCCGATCACGCACTGCTGTCGAGCGGGCCGATCGGCAGCTACCGGTGGCTAGGCGTGCTGCATGCGGGCCTGCTGCGCGACATGGGCATCGCGGCGTTCGCGCTGCCGCCCGAGCAGGCGCGCAGCCACCAGGCGGATGCGGCACTGACGTGGGCCTGCTATGGCGGCCTGTCGCCCTGGGAGGTCGTGGTCGACTCGCGCAAGATCGTCGGCCTCGCGCAGCTGCGCCGGCGCACTGGCGTGCTGCTGACCTCGGGCACGCTGATCGCGCCGCCGGACTGGCGCCTGCTGTGCGAAGCGCTCGGGCAGCCGGCGGGCCTGGGGGATGCGCTCGCCGACCGCACCACGTCGTGCGAGACCGAGCTGGGCGCGCCGGTGATCGCCGAGGTGCTGGCCGACCGCCTGCACCACATGCTGACCGACGTGCTCGGCAGCGTGGCGGCGAACGACCACGAGCCCATGCCGCGCGCTTCCATCCGTCACGCAACGCGGCCGCGCGGTGCCGCGGCGCCGCCAGGCTAGCGCGGCGCGGCCAACGCTGCCGACGCTGCGCGATACGGTCCGAAGCTGCCTGATGCGGCCCCAAGCTGCCAAACGCAGCCAAACACCGCCGAATGCCGCCGAATGCCGCCGAACCGCCGCCCGACGCCCGACGCCCGACGTCCGACGCCCGACGCCGCGAACACAACGATACCGATATCCCACCGAAGGAGACGACAAATGCAAGACGACATCCAGCACGAGGATGCCGCCGCGCCCGCGGCCGGCATGCGCATCGTGGCCAAGACCCAGCCGGTGACCCGGCGCGGCTTTCTGCGCGGCACGGGCCTGGCCGCCATCGGCGTCGCCGTGGTCTCGCCCGGCGCGCTGGCCAAGCCGGCGCGCGAGGCGCTGGTCACCGACCTGAAGGCGCTGGGCACGCCGACCGCGCGCACGCTGCTGGTGATGGCGCGCGACATCTTCCCGCACGACCGCTTCGCCGACCGCTACTACGTGCAGGCCATCGCGCCGCTGGACCAGGCGGCTGCCAAGGACAAGGCGGTCCGCACGCTGCTGCAGCGGGGCGCCCGCGAGCTCGACGCGGCCGCGCAGCGCAAGCACGGCAAACCCTACGCACAGCTGCAGGACGAGGCCGACCGGGTCGCGCTGCTCAAGGCCATCGAGACCACGCCCTTCTTCGAGAAGGTGCGCGGCGAGATGGTGACCAGCCTCTACGACAACAAGGCGGTCTGGCCGCTGCTCGGCTACGAGGGCTCTTCCTGGGAGAAGGGCGGCTACGCGAACCGCGGCTTCAACGACATCGACTGGATCTGATCGGCCCATTCGATCCGCAATGGGGTCCGCAATCTGGTCCGCAATCTGGTCCGCGAGTTGATCCGCAAGCGCATCGCAGGGCCGCACAGACGGCACCGCTGACCGTACCGCGGTACCGCATCGAGACAACACTGGAGACAAAACATGGCAACACGGATCGACCTGAACGACCGCGACGCGGTCGTCATCATCGGCTCCGGCGCGGGCGGCGCCACGCTGGCCAACGAGCTGGCGCAGCGGGGCATCGGCAAGATCGTGATCCTCGAGGCCGGCAAGCACTACACGCAGGCGGACTTCGAGAACGACGAATGGGCGATGTTCCGCAAGATCTCGTGGCTCGACAAGCGGATCTCGGCCGGCGGCTGGCACCACACCAAGACCTATCCGAACCTGCCGGCGTGGATCGTCAAGGCGGTGGGCGGCTCGACCATCCACTGGTCCGGCGTCGCGCTGCGCTTCCAGCCGCACGACTTCCGCACGCGGCAGATCTATGGGCAGGTCGAAGGCGCCAACGTGCTGGATTGGCCGATCACGTACGAGGAACTGGCTCCGTACTACGACAAGGCCGAGAAGAAGATGGGCGTGACCGGCAGCGCCGCCAGCGGCCAGCCGCCGATGCCCGAAAGCAACCAGTACAAGGTGGTGGCGGCTGGTGCGCGCAAGATCGGCTATCGCAAGATCGTGCGGCCGGTGGCCTCGAATTCCACGCCCTACGACGGGCGTCCCGCATGCCAGCAGGCGGGCTTCTGCATGCAGGGCTGCAAGATCGGCGCCAAATGGTCGGCGCTCTACACCGAGATCCCGAAGGCGCTGGCGACCGGCCGTGTGGAACTGCGGCCCGAGAGCATGGTGCTGCAGGTCCAGCACGACAAGTCCGGCAAGGTCAACGGCGTGCTGTATGCCGACAGCAAGGGGCGCAAGCATCTGCAGAAGGCGCGCGTGGTCTGCGTGGCGGGCAATTCGATCGAATCGGCGCGGCTGCTGCTGAACTCGACTTCGACGTTGTTCCCCAACGGGCTGGCCAATTCCTCGGGCCAGGTCGGCCGCAACTACATGAACCACGCTACCGCGGCCGCGGTGGCGATCCATCGCAAGCCGGTCTACATGTACCGCGGCTTCGATATCGGCGCGGTGGTGGCCGACGAGGTCGCGCTCAATACCAGGCGCGGCTTCAACGGCGGCTACTACCTGGAAGGGCTGGCGCTGGGGCTGCCCTATACGGCGGCCTTCATGAAGCCCGGTGGCTGGGGACGCGACGTGACCTCGGCGCTGGAGCAGTACGACCACATGACCGCGATCTGGGTCTGCGGCGAGGACATGGCGCGCGAGCAGAACACCATCACGCTGCATCCGACCGAGAAGGACCAGTACGGCCTGCCGATCCCGATCGTGACCAAGACCTACCACCGCAACGACGAGGCCATCGCGGCGCACGGGCTGCAGCAGTTCCGCAAGCTGTCGGAGGCCGTCGGCGCGACGCGGGTCATCGATATGCCGGCGTATCCCGCCAGTCACAATATGGGCACCAACCGGATGAGCGCCAACGCCCGCGACGGCGTGGTCAACCGCTGGGGGCAGGCGCACGACGTCAAGAACCTGTTCGTCTCGGACGGCAGCCAGTTCACCTCCAGTTCGGCCGCCAATCCGACACTGACGATCGTCGCGCTGGCGATCCGCCAGGCCGAATACCTGGCCGGCGCGCTGCGCAGGGGCGAGGTCTGAGCCCGGGCTTGTCGGGATTGAAGTCCGCCCCGGGGCTGGTGTAAGGTCGTCGCGCCTGGGAAGGGGCAGCGCTCTCGGCCACCGGGGGGCTCCCCTCTCCCGCCCGCGGGAGAGGGCCCGGGGGAGAGGGAAAAGGCGGCCCGCGGTACCGACACCGTCCGCCTCCGGGTCTATATTGGATAACACCACGAAGACAACAGCAGATAAGCGTCGCCCGTCCCCCCGGCAAGGCGCAGCGAAGGAGACCCTGTGATCAGTGCCAAGCAAGCCGCCCAACGGCACGCGCATGTCGAGCAGGTGCTGACGCTCGCCAGCCAGGCCGATCCGGCCCGGCCGCCGCTCAGCGAGATCGAGCGCTCGTGGATCCGCTGCGTGAACGAGTACGGTATGGACCCCGGCCGCCGCATGCCGGCCCATATCGTCGAGGCGGGACGGCTGCGCGAGCACAAGGACCAGATCGAGGACTTCCTCGGCGTGGCCCGCACCGGCATGGAGCAGCTGTACAAGCGCATGTCCTCGCTCGGCTACGTGCTGCTGCTGACCGACTCGCACGGCATCGCGGTAGACTTCATCGGCAACGACCAGTGGGATCGCGAGCTCAAGAGCTCCGGCCTCTATCTCGGCGCCGACTGGAGCGAGCGCCAGGCCGGCACCTGCGCGGTGGGCACCTGCATCGTCGAGCAGCATGCGGTCACCTGCCACCAGACCGACCACTTCGATGTCTCGCATATCAGCCTGACGTGCAACAGCGCGCCGCTGTTCGACCCCACCGGCGGCTTTCTCGGCGTGCTCGACGTATCGGCGCTGACCTCGCCCGGTCCGCGCGAGAGCCAGCATCTGGCGCTGCAGATGACGGCGATGTACGCGCAGATGATCGAGGACGCCAATTTCCTGCGCTACTTCCGCGACCGCTGGATCCTGCGGCTGGGCGCGACCTGGTCGCTGGTCGACGTCAGCGGCGAGATCATGGTGGCCTTCGACGCCGACGGCATCGTCTGCGGCATCAACAGCGGTGCGCGCCGCGCGCTGCGTGCGGCGGACCATGGCCCGGTGATCGGGCGCCCGCTGACGATGCTGTTCCGCGAGAGCATGAGCGACCTGTGGCGCATCGCACGCGCCGGCATGTCGTCCGATCGCGCCACGCTGCGCACGCATGGCGACGAAGTCTACTACGCCAGCGCGATCGCGCCGCGCGTGATGCCGCACCGCATTCCCGCACCGGCCGCGCCCGAGCCCGGCGACACCGCCGCGCTCGATGCGCTGGGCGCCGACGACGCGCAGATGCAGCGGCTGATCACGCAGGCGAAACGCCTCGCCAACAAGCCGCTCAATGTGCTGATCCACGGCGAGACTGGTACCGGCAAGGAAGTCCTCGCCAAGGCGCTGCATCAGAGCAGCAACCGGCGCGAGCATGCCTTCATCGCGGTCAATTGCGCCGCCATTCCGGAGACGCTGATCGAGAGCGAGCTGTTCGGCTATACCGCCGGCACCTTCACCGGCGCGCGCGGCAAGGGCATGCGCGGCCTGATCGCGCAGAGCGATGGCGGCACGCTGTTCCTCGACGAGATCGGCGACATGCCGCTGCACCTGCAGAGCCGGCTGCTGCGCGTGCTGTCCGAGCGCGAGGTCACCCCGCTCGGCGCGCAGCGTCCGGTCGCGGTCGACCTGCGCGTGGTCGCGGCCTCGCACCGGGACCTGCGCCAGCTGATCGCCGAGGGGCGCTTTCGCGAGGACCTGTATTACCGGCTGTGCGGCGCCACGCTGTATCTGCCGACCTTGCGCGAGCGCCAGGACAAGGCCTATCTGATCGAACGCATCTGCCAGGAGGAAGCGGCCCAGCTGCACATCGACGCCACGCTGTCGAACGACGCCTGGCGCGCGATGCTGGCCTACGACTGGCCCGGCAACGTGCGCCAGCTGCGCAATGTGCTGCGCTTCGCGCTGGCGATGAGCGACGGCGGCCATATCGATCTTGGCGACCTGCCGCCGGAGGTGACCGACGCCGGCACGGCGAGCCCGCTGCGCGCGCTGGCCGCGTCTGTGCCCACATCGGTGCCCGCATCCATGCCCCCGTCCGTGCCCGCATCCGATGCCGCCGGCTCGCCGGTCCCCGACGATCCGAAAGCGCGCCAGTTGCTGGCCGCGCTGCAGGCGCACCACTGGAACGTGACCGAGGTCGCCGCGGCCTGCGGCATTTCGCGCGCGACGGTCTACCGGCAGATGGAGCGATTCGGCATCGTCGCGCCGAACCGGCGCTAGGCGTCAGTCGGAGCCAAGGCCCCCAAAGCGCGGCTGGCATGCCCGCTGGGACCGACGTACCATCGCTGCATCGGCCGGTCCTTGCCGGCCCTTCCTGCGCCCTTGCCCAGGTCCCGTTCCACGTCCCTTCCTGCAACCACCCGCTGCCGACGCCATGCCGCTGCCCGCCGAACGCCTGAACGAATATCTGGACTTCGCCCACCGCCTGGCCGACGCGGCCGCGGCGCAAAGCCTGCCGCTGTTCCGCACCCATGCCGAGGTGCAGGACAAGGGCGGCCGCCGCTTCGATCCCGTCACCGCCGCCGACCAGGCTGCCGAGACCGCGATGCGCGAGCTGATCGCCGCGACCTATCCCGACCATGGCATCCATGGCGAGGAGCATGAGCGCATCGAGGGCACGTCGCCGCTGACCTGGGTGCTCGACCCCATCGACGGCACGCGCGCCTTCATCACCGGCCTGCCGCTGTGGGGCACGCTGATCGCGCTGAACGACGGCGACCGGCCCGTGCTGGGCGTGATGGACCAGCCGTTCACCGGCGAGCGCTTCGTCGGCACCTGCGACGCCGCCTGGCTCGGCAGGACGCCGCTGCGCACGCGTCCCTGCGCCAGCCTCGCCGACGCCAAGCTGATGTGCACCACGCCGGAGATGTTCGGCGACGAGCCGGAACGGAAGGCGTTCCGCTGCGTGGCCGACCGCGCCCGGCTGCTGCGCTATGGCGGCGACTGCTACGCCTACTGCATGGTCGCCGCGGGCCATGTCGATGCGGTGGTCGAAGCCGGGCTGCAGCCCTACGACGTGCAGGCGCTGATCCCGATCGTCGAGGGCGCGGGCGGCATCATCACCAGCTGGACCGGTGACGATCCGCAGCATGGCGGACGCGTGGTGGCCTGCGGCGATCGCCGGCTGCATGCGGAAATCCTGGCGGCGCTGGCGGAATAGCGCGGCGGAGAACGAGGGGATCGCGCGGGGGGAATGCTCGGATCGCACGCCGGCGAATGCGCCGAGCCCGCGGGCATCGCGCAGCGACGCCGGCCGCAGATTTCCCGCAGCACCCCGGGGCCGGTTATGATGCGCGATTATCGAACAATCGCTGTCGCCCTCTTCCTGCCCTTTCCCATATGGACGCCACCCGCTCCACCGCCGCCCCGGCGCCCGCTGCTCCCGCTGCTCCCGGTGCTCCCGCTGCCTCCGACGCCGCGCGCGCCGATGCGGCCCCACCGCGCACGGCTCCGCGACGTCCGGACCAACTGGACCAGTACGCGGGCGATCCGAACTTCATGCTGTCGCTGGCCCGAGGCCTGCACGTGCTCGAGGCCTTCTCCGAACGCAGGCGGCCGCTGACCATTTCGCAGATCGCGCAGCGCACGCAGCTGTCGCGCGCCTCGGTGCGGCGCTGCCTCTATACCTTGCAGCGGCTCGGCTATGTCAGCCAGGAAGACGGCCGCTTCGCGCTGCGCCCGCGCGTGCTCCATCTCGGCCACGCCTACTTCTCGTCGACCGCGCTGGTCGCGCAGGCACAGCCGATCCTGGACCGGCTCAGCGCCGCGGTGGGCGAGACCTCGGCGCTGGCGATCCTCGAAGACACCGACATCCTGTATCTGGCCCGCTGCGAGGTGCGCCGCATGCTGTCGCACGCGCTCGGCATGGGCAGCCGCCTGCCGGCCTTCTGCACGTCGATCGGCCGCATGCTGCTGGCCCACCTGGACGAGCCGGCGCGCGATGCCTACTTCGAGCGCGCGGAGCTGCGACCGCGCACGCTGCAGACCAAGGTGTCGCGCACCGAGCTGGAGGCGTGCTTCGAGCAGGCC
The DNA here is from genome assembly GCF_020418465.1 of Cupriavidus sp. DB3. NCBI lineage: Bacteria > Pseudomonadati > Pseudomonadota > Betaproteobacteria > Burkholderiales > Burkholderiaceae > Cupriavidus > Cupriavidus sp. DB3. Next base: position 569,516 of record NZ_JAIZPL010000002.1, read on the forward strand.
CGCACGCTCGGCTACGTGGTGGTGGACGAGGAACTGGAGCTCGATCTGCGCGCGCTTGCGGTGCCGGTGCATGCGGAATCGGGCGAGGTCGTGGCCGGCATCAGCGTCAGCGTGCGGCCCACGCAGGTCGGCGAGGCGGAGATGCTTGCCCGCATGCTGCCCCGCATGCGCGAGGCCGCGATGGAAATGAGCAGGCTGATTGCGGCGTGAGTGCGACGTGATTGCGGCGTGATTGCGGCGCGAGGTTGCGGCACGACGGTGTGACATGAGGACGCGGCATGACCGTGCGGCACCAGGCAAGCCCTGTGTCGCTGCCCTGCGTTGCTGTCTCCTCGCCACAACGACAATCGACAATTAACGCCAATATTGCGCCGCTTGTTTGAAGCGAATCATGTCGCAATGCTCACAATCGCAACGCTTTAAAGCGTGAGGCGCGTCGCCGCCATCACTCCTCGGAATAGACCGGAGAAAAGTCGCGGTATTCCATGCATCGCGTTGCGATATACATTGCTAAAATCACCGTCCAACAAGTCCGAACCTGAAAGACTCTTGCCAAAAAAGAGACTACCGCAACACCAATATGACTTTCGATGACATCTCGCTTGGCGCAATCGTCGCGGATATGCGCATGGCAGAGAGACCCCTGATGCCCGCCGAACAGGCCTATCTCGCCGAACTGCGTCAACGGATTGCGGCCGGCTCCGAGAATTTGTGGGCCATTCTGGAAGATGCCGGCATGCCATCGAACGGTGGCCGCCTGTCCGGCGATGTGATGCTCGCCCTCACGATGGTGGCGCAGAGCAAGCCGCAATAAGGAAGAAACAGCGGGAAGAAACAGCGCGAGGGCGCCGACCCGCGCGTCATCCTCGCGAAAGCGTGGACCAGCGGCTTTCAATGGCGCTGGATTTCCCGCTTTCGCGCGAACGATGTGATTGCGGACGGCGATTTTCGGCCGATTTCGCTGCGAACCGCCGGCGCCTTTTATCAGCCGCGATGGGCCAATTCCAGCGCGAATACCAGCCGCTGCAGCGTATTTTCCAGCCGCCCGTCCGGATTGACGAAGGCACAGCCGAAATGATGAATCGCGCTGTCGTCGCGGCCCACCAGCCAATGTCCCACCACCTGCAGATCGAGGTCGAGCTTGCCGAGCTCGCGGAAATCGAGCCGGGCGCGGGCGATGCGCGTACCGACCGGCAGCTGCGTATCGCCGACCGTGCGCGAGCGCAGGCCAACCCCCGATAGCGACAGATCCGAGATATCGAGCTTGACCACGGTACCGTCGTCGAGCCGCCCTTCGCAGCCATAGCCCCGCGTCACCAGCGTGCGCGCGCGGAAATGCCGGCGGCGCTGGAAGTGATAGAGCTTGTCCGGGAACGGGGCCTTGAACGCCGGGCCGCCCTGATATTGCACCGGCTCCGGCTGGCCGATGGTGAAGTTGACCGGCACGCCGCGCAGCGAGGCCGAAATCGCGTTTTCCTCGGCTTCCAGCACCGCGCGCGCTTCCTCGTCGGTCCGGCACCAGTCGAAGATGAAGGTGCGGCTGCCCGGATCGACGTGCAGCACCGAGGAAACGGTTTCCCGGCCGCGGCCGGAGCGCACGTTCAGCGTGCATTTCTGCCACGCCAGATCGCGCAGCACCGTGCCGATCTGCGAGGCATGCGTCAGGCGGTACTGCTCGTCGGACGGGACGGCGGCCTCGGGCTGGTCGATGGACTCGTGGGAACTCATGAAATCACGCGGGCGGGTGCGGGGATCCAGATTGCGGGCGTTGGGACTCTAGTACAGAAACGGCATCCCTGGCGCAAAACTTGAGCCCGACTTACGGGGGGTTGTCCCGCTCCGGCTCGCGCAAGGCAAAGGCACGGCGGCAGCGATGCTCGGCGCCCTGCCGCTGCAGGCGGCTCTCGAACAACACGAAGCGCCGCGCCAGATAGGACGGGCAGGCCAGTTCCCGGTGCGCGGCGACCCACTCGCGCAGCAGTGGCTCGGCCGCATGCGGCGCGCAGCGCGCCAGCGTCAGGTGCGGGTGGAAGGGGCGCGTCTCGGGCTCGACCCCGGCATCGCGCAGCGCCAGATCGAGCGCGCCATGCAGTGCCAGCAGCGGTTCCGCGGGCACGACGCCGGCCCACAGGATGCCGCCGCGCCGGCCGAAGCGGCCAACGCCGGCGACCTGCACCGGGACCGCCACGGCGGCGATCGTGGCCAGCGCGGCGTCGATCGCGGCGGCCTTTTCCTCCTCGACCTCGCCGACGAAGCGCAGCGTCAGGTGGACCTGCGCGGCCGGCGTCGCACGGATGCCGCGCTCGCGCGGCAGCGTCGCCAGCAGCGAGGCCGCCAGCGCGGGCGGGGTTTCCAGTGCGACAAAGAGCCGTGGCATGTCGGCGCGCGGTTACGGGTGCGTTGCGGGTGCGTTGCGGGTGCGACGCGGGTAGCGCGATGTGGCTGCCGTTACGAGGCTGCCGTTACGAGGCTACCGTTACGGGCCATCGTTATGCGGCTGCCGTCATGCGGCGGCCGCCAGCGCGTCGCGCAACAGCGGCAGATGCGGCGCCGCCGCCGTGCCTTCCAGCCGCAGCAGTGCCTGCTTGCGGTCGGTGCCGCCGGCATAGCCCGTCAGCGCGCCCTTGGCGCCCAGCACGCGATGGCAGGGCACGATCACCGAGATCGGGTTGCGGCCCACCGCGCTGCCAACCGCGCGCGCATGGCCGGGCGGCAGGCCGAGGCCCAGGGCCAATTGGCCATAGCTGATGGTTTCGCCGAAGGGGATCTCGCACAGCGCCCGCCAGACCTGCTGCTGGAAGGCGCTGCCGGCCAGGCGCAGCGGCACGGTGAAACGCTGCCTCCCACCGGCGAAGTACTCGGTCAGCTCTTGCGCCGCCTGCGCCAGTACGCGCGCGTTACGTGCGTCAACGGCAGCGGAGTCGAACGGTCCGGCCGGATGGTATTTCTGGCCGGCAAAGAACATCCCGGTCAGATGGCCGTCTTCTGCGCGCAACAGCACGTCGCCGAGCGGGCTCGACATCGAACGATAGTGAATCATGTTGGCTGCTCCTGTAATTGAGGGCGGCGTGTTCTGCGGGCGCGTCGCGTCACGGCTGGATCGCCAGTGGTAGCGCCAAGGCCCGCGGGCACCGCGCGCGCCTCGGCACGTTCGCGCTCGCGGCGGTCCTGCATGTCCTGGTACTGCCGCCACAGATGCATGGCAGCGTAAGCGCGCCACGGCGCCCATTGCGCGGCGTGCCGCAGCATCTCGCCGTTGCGCTCGATGCCGAGCACCATGCGCAGCGCATAGTCGGTGGCCGGGAACGCATCGGGCCAGCCCAGCGCGCGCATCGCAATGTATTGCGCGGTCCAGTCGCCCACGCCGTCGATGGCACACAGCGCCGCGACGGTCTGCGCGGGTTCCACACCGGGCTCGAGCGACACCCTGCCTTCGACCACGGCCGTGGCGATCGCATGGATCGCGCGCGCCTTGGCCATCGGCACGCCCAGTGCATTGAGCTCCGTCACTGGCACCGCAGCCAGCGTGGCCGCGCCCGGAAAGCAGGCGCGCAGTTCGTCCATCGGCGCGGCCAGCGGTACGCCATGGGCCTGCACCAGCCGATGCAGCATGGCACGGGCCTGGCCCAGCGAGACGACCTGGCCCAGTACCGCCCGCACCGCGATCTCGAAACCGTCCACGGTCCCCGGCAACCGCATGCCGGGCATGTCGGCCGCCAGCGCGCCCAGATGGCGATCGACCACGTCGGGCCGGCAACCGAGATCGCACAAGCGCCGGACCTTGCCCAGCACCTGCGGAATGGCATGCGCCAGCGAACCGGACAGCGTCACGCGCAATACGTGGCGTTGCGGGACCAGCGCGAGCCGTATCCAGCCGCTGTGCAGTCGTCCACCCACTTCGATGGCAACGGTGCGTCCGTATTCGCCGCCATGCGCATCGGGCCAGATCTGCTCGACGCCCTGCACCGCGCGCGCACCGAGAAACTGCATCAGCGCGGCCCACGCCATTGGCGGCCGGTAGCCGAGCTCGAACACCAGGCGGTCGGCCGGCATGCCCGCGGCGCGCTTGCGCATCGCGGTGGGCGCCAGGCCGTAGCGCGTCTTCAGCACGTCGTTGAAGCGGCGGACGCTGCCGAAGCCGGCCGCCAGTGCCACCTCGGTGACGGGCAGCGCGGTATCGGTCAGCAGCCGCTTGGCGAGCAGCAGGCGCTGCGTCTGCGCATAGTCGACCAGCGAGACGCCGAACTGCGCGGTGAACAGCCGCCGCAGGTGCCGCTCGGTGACGCCGATGCGCGCGGCGAGCTCGGGCACGCCGGCATCGGCCAGGAAGCCCTCGTCGATCAGCGTCGCCGCCGCCTGCGCCAGCCGGCCCGACAGGTCGGCAATCCCATGGCCTGGCGCCAGCTCGGGCCGGCAGCGCAGGCAGGGCCGATAGCCGTGCTTCTCGGCCGCCGCCGCGGTGGCGAAGAAACTGCAGTTTTCCCGCTTGGGGGTGCGCACCGCGCAGACCGGCCGGCAGTAGATGCCGGTCGACGACACGGCGACGAAAAAGCGCCCGTCGAAGCGGCGGTCGTGCGAAACCACGGCGCGGTAGCAGGTGTCGGGATCGAGTTCCATGGCTGCATGCTACCGCTTTCCGGCGAAGCGACCAGCCGGATTCGGACATGCGAGTCCGAGCCGTCCGGCCACGTCCGGTTCAGCGGGATTTGCTCCGCCGCCCGCGCCACTGGCGCGCCGCGATGACGAAGGCCTCGATCAGCGCAGCGGTCGGCGCGCGCGACAGTGCCGAGGGCCGCGCCAGCACGCCGACCTCGCGATGGATCGGCCGCCCCGGCAACGGTTCGGCCTGCACGTTCGGACATTGCGCCAGCGGCAGCAGATCGGCCGGCACGATCGCGCAGCCCAGGCCCTGGTCGACCATCTGCAGGATCACCGCCGGCTCGTCGAGCTCCATGCCTTCGTCGACGCGCAGCCGATGGCGCTTCAGATAGCGGTCAACCAGATGCCCGCCGGCCGAATGCCGGTTGTAGCGGATGAAGGGCAGCGCGCCCAGCATCGCCCTCAGCTCGCGCGGCGCGCCACGCGGCGCGATGGCAACGAAGGGCTCGCTCAGCAAGGGCAGCCATTTCAGCTCGGCCGGAATGCCGAGCCGGGGCTTGATCATCACCGCGACCTCGAGTTCGCGCGCGTCGACCTGGGTCAACAACTGCGTCGACATGCCGGGCACGATATTGACGTGGGTCTTCGGATAATCGGCGCGGAAACGCTGCATCGCCTTGGGCAGCAGCGTCGATTGCACCGTCGATACCGCGCCCAGGTCGATCGGCGTCAGCGCGGGAGCCGCGTGCGCCTGTCCCTTCATCGACTCGTACAGCTCGACGAAGCGCACCGCCTCGGGCAGCAGCTTGCGCCCCTGCTCGCTGAGCGCCACCGATTTGCCGGTGCGATCGAACAGCGCGCAGCCCAGATCCTCTTCCAGCCGCCGTATCTGCGTGCTGACCGCGGACTGGGTCAGCGACAGCCGCGCCGCGGCGGCGGAAAACGAAGCGGTCTCGGCAGCGACCAGGAAGGTGCGGAAGTAGCGGATCATGGCGAAGGGCTCGGCGGTATCCGATCGAAATCTTTGATACTCAGCGCCAAAATGATTCGCTTCATATCGCGACTTGTGCTGAGTAGAATTTCCGGGACCATACCACGCCGCAGCCGGGCGCTTTCTCTCCACAAAGGCCGACACACACATATGCAAACCATTCCCCTGTTCCACCTGGCGTTCCCTGTGCACGATCTGGCCGAGGCCCGGCGCTTCTACGGCGAGCTGCTCGGCTGCCCCGAGGGCCGCAGCTCCGACAGCTGGGTCGATTTCAACTTCTACGGCCATCAGGTGGTCGCGCACCTGTCGCCCGAAGAGACCGGACATCGCTCGACCAGCGCGGTCGATGGCGACGACGTGCCGGTGCGCCATTTCGGCGCGATCCTGTCGATGGAGCAATGGGAGGCGCTGGCCGACAAGCTGCGCGCGGCCAACGTCAAGTTCGTGATCGAACCGCATGTGCGATTCAAGGGCCAGGTCGGCGAACAGGCCACGATGTTCTTTCTCGACCCGTCGGGCAATGCGCTCGAATTCAAGGCGTTCGGCGATATCAGCCAGGTGTTCGCGAAGTAAGGACTTCCGCGCGGCGCTGCCGGTCGCAAGCGTTGCCACGCTGCAGCGCCGGTGGCCGGTCAGCGCTATAACGACAGGCCGCCCAGATGGTCCGCCAGCAGGTCGATGAAGGCCCGCGTCTTGGCCGGAATCGCGCGGGCCGCGGGCCATACCGCCTGCACCGGGATCGGCGGCGCCTCGAACGCGTCCAGCACCGTCACCAGGCGCCGCTGGTCGAGCAGAGGCCGCACCTGCCATAGCGGGCCGAACCCGATGCCAAGGCCCAGCGCCACGGCCTCGTTGACGGCGGCCGTGCTGCCCGCGCGCAATCTGCCGTCGACGGCGAAGCGCCGCAGCTTGCCGTCGATCAGGAACGGCCAGCGCGCGTCGTTGCCCTCGCCGCTGCGCACGACGCAGCGATGCGCGGCCAGGTCGCGTGGGTGCGCCGGCACGCCGTGGCGCGCCACATAGCTGCGCGAGCAGAAGGCCACGCGCCGCAGCATCGCCAGCCGGCGCGCCTTCAGGTTGTCGTCGGTCACCTCGCCGATCCGCACCGCCAAGTCCAGCCCTTCCGCGCGCAGACCGGTGAAGGCGTCGCTGACCGTCAGCTCCACTTCCACCTTCGGATGCCGCTCCATGTAACGGGCGACCACCGGCACGATATATGCCGGTGCGAACAGCACCGGTGCGCTGACCCGCAGCGTGCCCGACGCGGACGTACTCAGGCTCGACGCGGCATCCCACGCCTCGTTCAACTCCGCCATGGCCGGCGCGACGCGATGCCGGAACGCCTCGCCGGCCTCGGTCAGCTGGCAGCTGCGGGTGGTTCGCTGCACCAGCTGCACGCCGAGGCTGCGCTCGAGCAGCGCCAGCGAACGGCTGACCGATTGCAGCGAGCGGCCCAGATGCCGGGCGGCCTTGCTGAGGCTGCCGTGCTCGGCGATGGCGAGGAAGGTCAGGATGTCGGATACGCGGTCCATCAGCGCTCCACGGCTGGATTCCCGTTTGGATTCCGGTTGGATTCCGGTTGGATTCCGGTTGGATTCGAAGATCGTTGCCCGCCATTCTCTCAGTTTGTGGAAGAGAGAATCATCGAGCGCCCGTATTCTCCTCCGATACGTGACTCTCTATCGTGTCCGGATCATCCACCACGAACGAGGACACGCATCGTGACATCCATCGCCACAGCAACATCTCCCTCCGAGTCCGCGGCGGCGCGCCGCGTACTGGTCGTCGGCGCCGCCGGACGGTTTGCCGGCCTGGTTCCGCAGGCGCTGCGGGACAAGGGCGTGACCGTGCGCGGACTGGTCCGCGACGCGCAACGCGCTCCCCACGCCCTGGCCAATGGCGTCGACGAGGTCGCGGTCGCGGACCTGCGCTCGCCCGAGACGCTGGTGGCCGCGCTGGATGGCGTCGATGGCGTCTTCTACATCGGCCCGGCCTTCGCGCCGGACGAATCGCAGCTCGGCATCAACATGGTCGCCGCGGCGCGGCGCGCCGGCGTGCGGCGCTTCGTGTTTTCCTCGGTGATCCAGCCGACCGACGTGACGCTCGCCAACCACGCCAGCAAGATTCCGGTCGAGCAGGCGCTGTTCGATTCGGGCCTGCAGTTCACCGTGCTGCAGCCCGCGAACTTCCATCAGAACCTGCTGGGCGGATGGGCGCGCGTGGTGGCCGAGGGCAGCTTCGCCGAGCCCTATCCGGTCGACGTGCCGGTGGCCCGCGTCGACTATCGCGACGTGGCGGAGGTCGCCGCGATGGCACTGACCACCGATCGGCTGGCGCACGGCTGTTTCGAGCTGGCCGGCGAGGCGGGACTGACGCGCACGCAGATTGCCGCGATGATGAGCGAGGCGCTCGGCCGCAACATTGTCCCCGGCGAGATCGATTTCGAGCGATGGAGGGCGCGCCTGCCGCTGGACTACACCGCGGCCCAATGGGAGCTGCTGCGCAAGATCCACGAACACTATGCAGCCCATGGATTGCGCGCCAATACGCTGGTGCTGCAGGCGATCCTGGGTCGTCCGCCAAGGTCGATGCAGGCGTTTGTGCGGGAACTCGCGACGAGCACCCGCGCGGCGGCGTGAGCGGTCATCGGCCACGCCGCACGGGCGTGGTCTCGGCCCCGGATCGGTGAGCCATTCGGGGCACCTTCCGCTTGCCGGGTGACCTCAAGGACTGTATATTTGTACAGTCCTTGATCGCCACGGAGGTAAGCATGTCAATCGCACGAGCCGGCAGCAAAAACGAGGCCCTGCGTCTGCTGGCCGCCCGTGAGGTTCTGGCGCTGGAGCTGGACTATGAAACGGGTTGGCAGGACGCCGTCGAACTGGGCCGGCTGGGGGAAAAACGCGGCATACGCGTCCAGTACCGCGGCCAGGAAAGCATCGCGGTGCGCTCGCACGAGGCCCTGATCGAAGGGCTCGCCAAACCCAAGACCACCTTCCGTCAGCGCAATCTCTATTGCCTGTTCGATCTCGGCGCCATTGCCGACCAGGAACTGCATGAGCTCGAAGCGCGCGCCAGCCGCCTCGGCGACTACATCCTGGCCGGCCATCTGCTGCGCGAGGTGGATGCCTTCTGGCATTGAGGCGCGATGAAAGCGCGCGATTGCAGCACGCGATTGCAGCGCCCGACCAGGGCGCGGATCGAGGCGTGATGGTGGCTGAGCCGAGCACGACGCTGCGACGCCGTGTCGCAGCACCAGGAACAGCGGCAAAACCATCGCTTCACCCGACGATCCACCAAATACTTTCGTGAGCTTTTCGAAAGAATGCGGTATCCGGGCAACGCACGATGGTGCCCCCGATCGCAGGCAGGGTTGGCTCCCGCGCCAGCGCCAGGCAATCCAGCGAACGGAACACATCAGGCAAAACACAACAGGAGACCCGCGACACCATGTCAGCCAACCTGTACGACGCCAAGGAGCCGCTGCTGCGCTGTCTGCAAGAGAATCTGGCCGGTTGGCATTCGGCCCTCGACCACGTTCTGTCGCAGTCCGGCATCTCCCCGACGGAATGGCTCCTGCTGCAACACCTCGCACACCGGCAGCGCACCGAACCGGATCGCATCACGGCGGCTTGCACCTTGCCCTGGCTCGAGGCCGAGGAATTCGAGGCGATGGTCCGCAGCCTGTCGGACCAGGGATGGCTCGAGCAGCAGTCCGGCCCGTATGCGGCGCAGCCGATTCCGTTGATCCGCTCCAGCGCCAGCCATCGCATGGACAAGCTCGGTCAGGCCATCAAGGCGCTGCAATCGGTCTGGGTCTCGCCGCTGAGCCTGGAAGAGCGCGGCATGATGCTCACCTGTCTGACCAGGATGCGGCGCCAGCTCGAGCGGCTGGCGCCACGCGGCTCGACGAACTGCGCGACAAACTCCGCAGCAAACTGCGCGGCCAGCGGCGGCAGCGTGACGCGCGGCCCCTCGGATCGCCGGCTGCTGATTCGCTGAGTCGCCGGCTGCTGATTCGCTGAGTCGCCGGCTGCTGATCCGCTGAGTCGCCGGCTGCTGATCCGCTGAGGCGCGGGCCGCCGCGCGCTACGCGCTGACGTTGGCGCTGACACTGGCGCCGTATTGCGGCCATATCGCGCGCGGCTGGGGGCAGACCGCATCGCGCGGCAGCTGCAGCAAGGTAAGCCTCAGCCGTCCCCGTCCGCTTTCGACCGTTCCCAACGAGGCTTCCATCAGCTGGCCGCCGGCCGGCGCCTGCGCAAACCAGTCCGACATCGCGACGCGGCGTTCGTGCACGACGGCAGCCAGCATGGCATCGCCCGACGGTTCGATCGTGCCCTTCCCGTCCCGTACCGGCAGCGCGGCCGGATCGATGCGCCAGCCCGCCGCGCACGCGGTCTCGCTGAGCCAGCTGGCGCGCACCGTCCCGGCTTCATCGAGCACCAGCACGGCCTTCTGCGCGGTACGTGCAAGCCAGCGCCGCGCGGCATGCAGCAGCGGCACCTGCAGTTGCGAGGCGAAGGCCATCAGCACGTCGCCATCGACATGGCCCGTCAGGCCGAGATGGCAGGCAGTTGCCGGCATCGTCAGCCGCGCCGCGAAGCTGTAGGCGCGCGCCGCGGGGCTGTCGTCATCGGCCAGCGAATACAGGCTCGCTTGCCGGCATTCGAAGGCGTCGGTATCTGCATGCTCGCCGCGCATCGCATAGCAGGCGAGCAGCCAGGCCTGGACGAAGCGGGTGTCGGACGGACGCAGCGCGGTCCGGTGCAGCAGCGTCCAGCCGCCGTTGCCGGTCCGGTACAGCACGCCGTCGACGTCGCCGAGCTCGGCCGCCGCCTGGACCGACACGATCGGATCGCGGCGGCCCAGAATGGCTGCCGCGCCTAGCGCCAGCGCGCCCACGTCGAGCGGTGCGGTCGGCGGCGTCGCGCAGGCGGCGCGCAGCGCGGCGATGATCGGAAAGCATGGCGGACGAACCGGCTCGTCCGCGGTCCATCCCAGATGCGGGGCCCAGCCGTGCGCGCCGGCACCGGAGTGTGCCACCCCGGATGCCGTGCCGGCGAGGCGGACGCGTTGAAGCTGTTTCATGCTCGAACCCTCCGCGTCCGGACCGGCTTCAATCGCGCAGCAGCTGCTTGGCGATGATCATCTGCTGGATCTGCGTGGTGCCTTCGTACAGGCGCAGCAGACGGACGTCGCGGTAGAAGCGTTCGGCCTTGTATTCGGCGATATAGCCTGCGCCGCCGTGAATCTGCACCGCGCGATCGGCCACGCGGCCGACCATCTCGGTACAGAACATCTTGACGCAGGAGGCCAGCATGCTGACTTCGGGATCGCTCTTGCCCGGCTCCTTGGCGTCGTAGCGCTGGGCGCAATCACGCACCATCGACAGGCCGGCGTAAAGCTCGGCCTGGCTGTCGGCCAGCATGCCCTGGATCAGCTGGAATTCGCCGATCGGGCGGCCGAACTGCTTGCGGTCCTTGGCGTAGGCCACCGCATCGGTCAGCAGGCGATGGGCCATGCCGCACGCCAGCGCCGAGATATGCAGGCGGCCGCGGTCGAGCACCTTCATCGCGGTCTTGAAGCCCACGCCCGGCACGCCGCCGATGATGTTGGCGGCCGGCACGCGCACGTTTTCCAGCACCACGTCGCAGGTCTTGGTGCCGCGCTGGCCCATCTTCTTGTCCGGCTTGCCCAGCGAGATCCCAGGCGTGTCGGCCGGCACGATGAAGGCCGAGATGCCCGACGCGCCCGGGCCGCCGGTGCGCGCCATCAGCGTGAAGGCGCCGGCGCGCGGCGCATTGGTGATGAAGCGCTTGGTGCCGTTGATCACATAGTGATCGCCGTCCAGTTCCGCCTTGGTCTGCAGCGAGGCCGCGTCGGAGCCCGCGTTCGGCTCGGTCAGCGCGAAGGAGATGATCAGCTCGCCGCTGGCGATGCGCGGCAGATAGTTCTGCTTCTGCTCCTCGGTGCCATCCATCAGGATGCCCTGGGAGCCAATGCCCACGTTGGTGCCGAACACCGAGCGGAAGGCCAGCGCGGTATGGCCGAGGTCATAGACGACATCGCACTCCTGCGACATCGACAGGCCGATGCCGCCGTAGTTTTCCGGGATCGAGATGCCGAACAGGCCCATCTCCTTCATGTCGGCCACGATATCGGCCGGCACGTCGTCCGTTTCCTCGAGGATGTCCTCGGCGGGCTTCAGGCGCTCTTCGATGAAGCGCTGCACCGAGGCGCGCAGCAAGGAAAACGATTCGGTGTCCAGGGTCATGGCGATCTCCGTGGGAATTCGGTGGAGGAAGGGTGGCGCCGCGGGGCCGGCAGCGGTCCGGGGCCGGACCGGTCAATCCGGCAATGCGGGCGGATGGCCGTCATGGTACGCCGACCCCGGATTTTGACAATCCACGACAGCTTGGACAGAATGGACAGCCATATTTGACAATCCGCGGCCGGCGCCGCTTTCCGGCCCGCCGTCCCGCTCCTGCCGCACCCCACCACCATTTCGCCATGATGGATCTGAACGCCCTGCGCCTGTTCGTCGATATCGTCGACGCCGGCAACCTTTCCGCCGCCGCACGCAAGCTCAAGATGACGCGCGCCAACGTCAGCTACCGGCTCAAGGCGCTGGAGGAAGAGCTCGGCGTGCAGCTGCTGCGCCGGACCACGCGCCATGTCGAGCCGACGCCGGTGGGCGCCGGCCTCTACGAGCACGGCCGTAACATCCTCGCCGAGGTGGCCGCGGCCGACGCGCTGATCAGCAATATGGGCAAGACGCTGCAGGGCCATGTGCGGCTGTCGGTGCCGACCGGCCTGGGCCACGCGCTGCTGTCGCCGCTGCTGGTGCAGTTCAAGCACCGCTACCCGGACATCACGCTCGATGTGGTGTTCGACAACCGCATCCACAACCTGGTGTCGGAGGACGTCGAGGTCGCGTTGCGGATCATTTCGACCCCGCCCGATTCGGTGGTCGCGACCGAGATCGGCGAGGTCGATTGGGTGGTGTGCGCCTCGCCGGCCTATCTGGCCGCGCAGCCGGCGCCGCGGACGCTTGCCGATCTGCAGCGCCATGCGATCGTCTGCGCCTCGCCGGTCGGGCAGAAGCTGAAGGCCTTCGGCGCGCGCGCCGGCGAGGACGAACGCGAGCAGGTCGCGCTGGAGCCTACGCTGAGCTCCGAGAATTTCGCCTTCCTGAAGGAGGCCGTGCTGGGCGACGTCGGCATCGGCATCTTTCCGCTCTACGCGATCGGGCGCGAACTCGCCGCCGGCCTGGTGACGCCGGTATTGCGCGACTACCGCATCAGCGTGTTCGGCAGCCGGCTCTACATGCTGACCCTGCCGAACCGCTACCAGACCATGGCGACGCGCTGCCTGCTGACGTTCCTGAAGGGGGAATTGCAGGCGATCTGGCCGCGGCTGGCGGCGATGCCGCAGTGACGCAGCGACGCAGTGACGCAGTGACCCCGTGACGCAGTGATCCAGTGACCGGCAGACTTTCGGCGCGCGCCGAGCTTTAATCCGGCCCGCCCGTCGACGCCCGCTCGATCACGCGAAAGCCCACGTCGACGATGCGCGGCTCCACCGGCAGGCCCTTGCACTTGTCCAGGATCAGCCGCGCGGCGGTCGCGCCGATACGCGCGGCATCGACCTGGACCGTGGTCAGCGACGGCGCCATGTGCGCGGACGCCTCGGCATCGCCGAAGCCGCAGACCGCCAGATCCTCGGGCACGCGCAGGCCGCGCGCCTGCGCTTCGACCAGCACGCCCTGCGCCAGCTGGTCCGAGCTGCAGCAGATCGCCTGCAGCCGTGGCTCCTTCTCCAGCAGCTCCGCCAGAGCGCGCCGCCCCAACGGCAGATTGCTGGGCGCCGGCACGACCGCGGTCGGCACCGGCCGGCCGAAGGTCGACACGAAGGCCTCCGAGCGCAGGCGTGCCCGGCGATCGTCGCCGGTGGCGATGCCCACGCGCTGCCAGCCCTTCGACAGGAAATAGCCGGCCACCGCGCTGCCGACCTTGACGTGCGAAAAGCCGACCGCCATGTCCACCGGCCGGTCGCTGAGCTCCCACGTCTCGACCACCGGAATGCCGGACTGCCGCAGCCGCTCGCGCGCCGCCTCCGACTGGATCAGCCCGGTGACGACGATGCCGTCCGGGCGCCGGCCGATCATCGCGTTGAGCAACGCCTCCTCGCGCGAATCGTCGTAGCTGCTCTGGCCGAGGATCAGGTGGTAGCCGGCCGCCTCCAGCGTCTCGGTCAGCGCCTTGATGGTCGGCAGGAACTGCGTCACCGCGATATCGGGCACGACCGCCGCCACCATCAGGCTGCGCCGCGACTTCAGTCCGCCTGCGATGAGGTTCGGGATATAGCCCACCGCCTCCGCCGCCTGCTGCACGCGTTCGATGGTCTTGGCCGACACCATGCCGGGATTGCTGAGCGCGCGGGACGCGGTGATCAGCGACACGCCGGCCTCGCAGGCGACGTCATGCAGGGTCACGGACTTGTTCTGGGCTTTGGTGGGGGCCACGTCGGGGTCTCGGATCAAGGCAAAAGGTAGGGCAACGACAGGGCAACGGACAGGGCAACGGACGGGCGGCTTCGGGAAAGCCATGAGCCGGCATCGTGGCGAAGCGCGTTGACAGCGATGATATGACAACGTTAGCATTTCGCCGAAACGTGCCCGTTCCTGTCGCGCCGCCGTACAAAATCGCTGTGCACGGCGCCCGACATTGTAACGGGCTTGTTTTGGCGGCGGAATGACAACGTTGTCATTTCGCACCGCAAGACGAAGACGATTACCCCCCGCCCAACGGAGACACCCCATGACCCTCGCCGCCGACCGCATCGCCTGGATCCGCCTGTCCAGCTGCTTTCTGCCGCTGGCCACCCCGATCAGCGACGCCAAGGTGCTGACCGGCCGCCAGAAGCCGATGACCGAGGTCGCGATCCTGTTCGCCGAGATCACGACCGCGGACGGGCGCGAGGGCATGGGCTTCAGCTATTCCAAGCGCGCCGGCGGTCCCGGCCAGTACGCCCATGCCTGCGAACTGGCGCCGACGCTGCTGGGCGAAGACCCCAGCGACATCGCGCGGCTGTGGGACAGGCTGTGCTGGGCCGGCGCCTCGGTCGGGCGCAGCGGCATGGCGACGCAGGCGATCGGCGCCTTCGACGTCGCGCTGTGGGACCTGAAGGCGCGCCGGGCGGGCCTGTCGCTGGCCAAGCTGCTCGGCGCGCAGCGCAATGCGGTGCGCTGCTACAACACCTCGGGCGGCTTCTTGCATACGCCGCTCGATCAGCTGTTGATCAACGCCGCCGCCTCGGTCGAGCGCGGCATCGGCGGCATCAAGCTCAAGGTCGGCCAGCCCGACGGCGCGCGCGACCTCGAACGGGTCGGCGCCGTACGCAAGCAGCTGGGCGACGCCGTGCCGCTGATGGTCGACGCCAACCAGCAGTGGGACCGCCCCACCGCGCAGCGCATGTGCCGCACGCTGGAGCCGTTCAACCTGGTCTGGATCGAGGAGCCGCTGGACGCCTACGACCACGAGGGTCATGCCGCGCTGGCCGCGCAGTTCGATACACCGATCGCCACCGGCGAGATGCTGACCAGCGCCGCCGAACACTGGGACCTGATCCGCCACCGCGCCGCCGACTACCTGATGCCCGACGCCCCGCGCGTGGGCGGCATCACGCCGTTCCTGAAGGTCGCGGCGCTGGCCGAGCACGCCGGCCTGATGCTGGCCCCCCATTTCGCGATGGAGCTGCACATCCACCTGGCGGCGGCGTATCCGCGCGAGCCCTGGGTCGAGCATTTCGACTGGCTCGAGCCGCTGTTCAACGAGCGGCTGGAGATCCGCGATGGCCGCATCGCCGTGCCGACGCGGCCGGGCCTGGGCGTATCGATCAGCGAGCAGGCGCGTGCGTGGACCCGCGCGCAGGCCGAATTCGGCGAGCGCCCGTAACGGCGACCACCCGACGAGAACCCGGCAGACGGGGCAGTAAACAGGCAGGAATAGACAGAAACAGGCCGGCGCCCAGGACCGGCCGATGCACGACAAGCGCAGACCCCATCCTCAAGGAGACACTGATGAAACGCCTGATCGCCACGCTGGCCTTCGGCCTCGCCACCACGCTGTCCGCCCACGCCGCCTGGCCCGACAAGCCGGTCACGATGGTGGTGCCCTTCCCCGCCGGCGGCTCGACCGACGTGATCGCCCGCATCCTGGGCGCCAAGCTGCAGGAGCAGACCGGCGCCAGCTTCGTGGTCGAGAACAAACCCGGCGCGGCGGGCGCGATCGGCGCCAGCTTCGTCAAGCGCGCGCCACCGGACGGCTATACGCTGCTGGTGTCCTCGCTGGGGCCGCTGGTCATCGCGCCGCATCTGATCAAGAGCACGCCCTACGACCCGGCCCGCGATTTCGACTACATCTCGGTCGCGGTGCAGGCGCCGAACATCCTCGCCGTGCCGGCGAACTCGCGCTTCCAGACGCTGCAGGAAGTCGTGGCGTACCTGAAGGCCAATCCCGGCAAGCTGACCTTCGCCTCGGCCGGCAACGGCACCAGCGACCATCTGACCGCCGAGCTGTTCTGGCAGCAGACCGGCACCAGCGGCACGCATGTCCCCTACAAGGGCGGCGCGCCGGCGATGAACGACCTGATCGGCGGCCAGGTTGATGCGACCTTCATGAACATCAATACCGCGATGCCGCACGTCAAGGCCGGCAAGATCCGCGCGCTGGCGATCACCAGCACGCAGCGCTCGCCGGTGCTGCCCTCGGTGCCGACCATGGAAGAAGCGGGCATCAAGAACCTGGTCGTCTATTCGTGGCAGGCCGTGGCGGCGCCCAGGGGACTGCCCGCCGATATCCGGGACAAGCTGCACAAGGGCATCGTCGCCGGGCTGAACGACCCCGCGGTCAAGAACAAGCTGCTCGAGGTCGGCTTCGAGATCGTCGGCAACACGCCCGAACAGTTCACCCGCTTCCAGGCCGCCGAGTCGGCCCGCTGGAAGCGCGTCATCGAAACCGGAAAGATCGCCGCCGACTGACGGCGGCACAGGAGAACCACTGATGATGCAAACGGCGAGCCGCGGCCCCGGCCAACCGCTCTATATCCGCATGCACGAGGCCGACAACGTCGCCATCGTCGCCAACGACGGCGGCCTGCCGGCCGGCGCTACCTTCCCGTGCGGGCTGCAACTGGTCGAAAACGTGCCGCAGGGCCACAAGGTCGCGCTGGTCGATCTCGACGAGGGCGCGCCGGTGCTGCGCTACAACGTCGTCATCGGCTACACGGTCAAGCCGCTGCCGCGCGGCAGCTGGGTCAACGAGCGCGTGCTGCGGATGCCGTCCGCGCCCGAGCTTGACGCGCTGCCGATCGCCAATCGCGTGCCGCCCGCGCTGCCGCCGCTGGAGGGCTACACCTTCCAGGGCTACCGCAACGCCGACGGCTCGGTCGGCACGCGCAACATCCTCGCCATCACGACCACGGTGCAGTGCGTGGCCGGCGTGGTCGACTTCGCCGTGCGCCGGATCAAGGCCGAGCTGCTGCCGCGCTATCCGAACGTCGACGACGTGGTCGCGCTGGAACACAGCTATGGCTGCGGCGTGGCCATCGACGCGCCCGATGCGGTCATCCCGATCCGCACGATCCGCAACCTCGCGCTCAATCCGAACTTCGGCGGCGAAGTGATGATCGTCAGCCTGGGCTGCGAGAAGCTGCAGCCGACGCGCCTGATCGAGGCCGGCACGATCCCGCTGCAGGTCGAGGGCGGCGCGCCCGATGTCGTGTGCCTGCAGGACGAGCGCCATGTCGGTTTCGGCTCGATGATCGATTCGATCCTGGAGACGGCCGAGCGCCATCTGCAACGGCTGAACGCGCGCCGGCGCGAGACCTGCCCGGCGTCGGACCTGGTCGTTGGCGTGCAGTGCGGCGGCAGCGATGCGTTCTCCGGCGTCACGGCCAATCCCGCGGTCGGCTTCGCCACCGACCTGCTGGTGCGCGCCGGCGCCACCGTGATGTTCTCGGAGGTCACCGAGGTGCGCGACGGCATCGACCAGCTGACCGCGCGCGCCGCCACGCCCGAGGTCGCGCAGGCGATGATCGAGCAGATGGCGTGGTACGACCATTACCTCAGCAAGGGCCGCGTCGACCGCAGCGCCAACACCACGCCGGGCAACAAGAAGGGCGGCCTGTCGAACATCGTCGAGAAGGCGATGGGCTCGATCGTCAAGTCGGGTACCGGGCCGATCCACGGCGTGGTGGCCCCCGGCGAGAAGGCCACGCAGAAGGGCCTGCTCTATGCGGCGACGCCGGCCAGCGACTTCATCTGCGGCACGCTGCAGCTGGCCGCCGGCATGAACCTGCATGTGTTCACCACCGGACGCGGCA
The DNA here is from genome assembly GCF_020418465.1 of Cupriavidus sp. DB3. NCBI lineage: Bacteria > Pseudomonadati > Pseudomonadota > Betaproteobacteria > Burkholderiales > Burkholderiaceae > Cupriavidus > Cupriavidus sp. DB3. The sequence continues at coordinate 587,493 of NZ_JAIZPL010000002.1, forward strand.
CACCGTACGGACTGGCCGAAGTCCCGGTGATCAAGGTCGCCACGCGCAGCGACCTGGCGCGCCGCTGGCACGACCTGATGGACATCGACGCCGGCCGCATCGCCACCGGCGAGGCCACCATCGAAGAGGTGGGCTGGCAGCTGTTCCACGCGATGCTGGACATCGCCAGCGGCCGCAAATCGTATGCCGAGCAGTGGAAGCTGCAGAACGCGCTGGTGCTGTTCAATCCGGCGCCGGTGACCTGAGGGCGGCGGCCTCGTTCTGGCCCAGGTCGCCGCTGTCCTCCTTGAGCCGCACGCCGCTGCAGCCGAGCGCGAGCGCGCCGCGCAGCAGCCACGCCAGCCGATCGGCCGCCTGCTGGTAGGACAGTCCCTCGGGCCGCACGTTGGAGATGCAGTTGCGCTGCGCGTCGGTGCGCCCGGGGTGCGGATCGTAGGTCAGGTAGATGCCGAGGCTGTCCGGCGAGCTGAGCCCGGGGCGTTCGCCGATCAGCATCACGACCTGGCGCGCGCGCAACAGCTCGCCGATCTCGTCGCCGAGGGCGACGCGCGACTGCTCGGCGATCGCGACCGGACCGATCCGCCAGTCGGGCAGCCGCTCCCGTACCAAGCTCAGCACCGGCACCGCATGACGCTGCGCCGCCTGTGACGACAGGCCGTCGGCGATCACGAAGGCGACGTCGCACGGCTCGCCCGCCGCCTGGCGCAGCCGCTCGCGACTGTCCCCGTCCAGCCGGCGGCCCAGATCCGGGCGGCGTAGATACTGCGCGCGATCCGCCGCGGCACTGTGGACCCGCAGGTTGGCAAACCCGGCCTCGTCCAGCGCCGCCTCGACGGCCTCGCACGACAGCGGCTGGTGCACCGCGTCGCGCGCCTGCGCATGGGCAAGGCCGAACGCGAGCACCGCATCGGTGGGCTGGCTGTGCCCCGCCCGCCCGAGCGCGATGCGCGCCGAGGTGAACTGGCGCAGCCGTTGCCAGGGATGCGGCGGAGCAAGGTTCGAAGGCATCGTTGGCTCCCGGAGCGGTTACAGGTCGTGCGCCAGTTGCAGCAGCGGCTGGCGCTCGGCCGGCTCGACCAGCCTGCCGTCGTCGCCGAGGATGCCCGTGCGCTGCAGCCATGCCTCGAACTCCGGCGCCGGCGCCAGGCCCAGCGTCTCGCGCAGATACAGCGCGTCGTGGAAGGCGGTGCTCTGGTAGTTCAGCATGATGTCGTCCGCGCCCGGCACGCCCATGATGAAGTTGACGCCGGCCACGCCGAACAGCGTCAGCAGCGTGTCCATGTCGTCCTGATCGGCCTCGGCGTGGTTGGTGTAGCAGATGTCGCAGCCCATCGGCACACCGAGCAGCTTGCCGCAGAAATGGTCCTCCAACCCCGCGCGCACGATCTGCTTGCCGTCGTACAGGTACTCCGGCCCGATGAAGCCGACCACGGTATTGACCAGCAGCGGCGAGAACGCGCGCGCCACCGCGTACGCCCGCGCCTCCATGGTCTGCTGGTCGACGCCGTGGTGGGCGTTGGCCGACAGCGCGCTGCCCTGCCCGGTCTCGAAGTACATCAGGTTGTCGCCAACCGTGCCACGCCCGAGCGACAGCGCGGCGGCGCGGGCTTCGGCCAGCAGCGCCAGGTCGATGCCGAAGCTGGCGTTGGCCTGTTCGCTGCCGGCGATCGACTGGAACACCAGGTCCACCGGCGCGCCCTGCTCGATCGCGCGCAGCGTGTTGGTGACATGGGTCAGCACGCACGATTGCGTCGGCACGCCGTGCCGCTCGCGCAGCTCGTCGATCAGCCGCAGCAGGGCCACGATCGACGCCAGGTTGTCGCCGGCGGGATTGATGCCGATGGTGGCGTCGCCGCAACCGTAGAACAGGCCATCGATGATCGATGCGGCGATCCCCTTGGGGTCGTCGGTCGGATGGTTCGGCTGCAAGCGCACCGACAGCCGGCCCGGCAGCCCGATCGTGTCGCGAAAGCGCGTGACCACGCGGCATTTGCGGGCCACCGCGATCAGGTCCTGGTTGCGCATCAGCTTGCTGACCGCCGCCGCCATCTCCGGCGTGATGCCCGGCGCCACCCGCGCCAGCACCGTGCCGTCGGTCTCATGCAGCAGCAGCCAGTTGCGGAATTCGCCGACCGTCAGCGCGGCGATCTCGGCGAAGGCATCGGCGTCGTGGCGATCGACGATCAGGCGCGTGACCTCGTCGCTTTCATAGGGAATCAGCGCCTCGTTCAGGAAGCGCGACAGCGGCAGGTCGGCCAGCACCATGCGCGCGGCCATCCGTTCTTCCTCGGTGTCGGCCGCGAGGCCGGCCAGCTGGTCGCCCGAGCGGGCCGGGCTGGCCTTGGCCAGCAGGGTCTTCAGGTCCGCGAACGCATAGCGCCGCGCGCGGATCGTTTCAGTGAACGCCATCTGTTCCCCCGGCAAGGAGTGGTGGCCCGGTCATCGCGCAGCTTGGCGTAGCTTGACGCGGCTTGGCGTGGCTTGACGCGGCTTGGCGCGATGGCGGGGCCCCTGGTCCGCAATATAGCGCGCAAACGTTACGGGAGCGGGGGGAGGGGCATATCGCGGGGTGGCTGGGCGCAAGGCGTACCCGTTTCTGCGTGCCGCTATCGCGGGCTCGGCGGCCCGCCGAACGGGTTCGATTTCCGCCCTTTCCGGTGTTGGGACGGCTCCCGTGGCTCGCTCGAGCGCCCCGCCGTAGGGCTGTCCTTCCGCTCGGCCGGTGAGACCGTACCCGTTTCTGCGTACGATCGCGTACGTGTTACCCGGCGGCACGGGGCTGCGCAATAGCGGGGGAATGCGCGTCGCCTTCCGTGCCCTGCACCGTTACTCCGCCCGGCTTCGCACGTAATCGATATGCGCCTGCATCGCCGTGCGCGCCTCTTCCGGACGCCGCGCCAGGATCGCCGCGCACAACGTCCGATGCTGCAGCAGCAGTTGTTCGGAGGCCTCCGCGTCCTGCTCGCGCAGGCCGGTGCCATTGGTCGTGATGTGCTCGCGCAGCATGCCGATCACGCTGGTATGCAGGTGCAGGAACATCGTGTTGTGCGAGGCCAGCGCGATCGCCTCGTGCAGCTTGGCGTCGGCATCCGCCTCCGCCTGCTTGTCGTCGCGGCCTCGGGCTCGCTCCAACTGGTCCAACAGCGCGCGGATCCGCCGCAGATCCTGCGTGTCGGCGCGCAGCGCGGCGAAATAGGCGGTGGCGCCTTCCAGCACGCGGCGAAATTCGAGGATGTCCTCGCGCAGCGCCGGATGATCGGCCACCAGCTGGCGCCACGGCGAGGCGATGCCGCTGCGCAGCTGCTCGGTGACGAACACGCCGGCGCCGCGCCGGCTCTGCAGCAGGCCGCGCGCGGCCAGCCGCTGGGTGGCCTCGCGCACCGTATTGCGAGCCACGCCGTAGGTCTCGGCCAGGACGCGCTCGGCCGGCAGGCGCGTACCGGCCCGCCACGTGCCGTCCAGCAGCGCGGTCTCGACCTTGCGCATCACCTCTTCCACCCGGCCGCGCTCGCGCATGCCTGCCGCCATCGTTTTCTCCCTTCGCATCGCCATGCCACGTGCTGGTCCGCCGACCGGCCCGCCACCGGGGCTGGCCACCTGGTCCGCCACCCTGCTTGCCGCCCGGTTCGCCAACTGGTCCAACCAATTTGAACCTTGTCGCCGCAGCGGGAATTATGCCGCCGAAGCGGACGCGCCTTGCGGTGCCCGATCGCGCCCCGGTCGCACCCATTGCGCCCCATCGCGCCCGCCATCAGACGCATGACGACGTCCCCAGCACCACGCATCGAGCCCGCCATTGCAGGCAGGCCATCTCCGGAGCGAGACATGATTCCGAGGCAATACCCCGAGGCCCCCGCCGAGGTGTACCTGTTCGCGACCTGCCTGGTCGACCTGTTCGTGCCGCAAGCCGGCCTGGATGCGGTCCGCCTGCTCGAGCGCGAAGGGCTGACCGTGCATTTCCCGCGCGGGCAGAGCTGCTGCGGCCAGCCGGCCTACAGCAGCGGCAACCCCGAGCAGGCGCGCGCCGTCGCACGCGCGCAGCTGGACCTGTTTTCGCAGCCTTGGCCGATCGTGGTGCCCTCCGGCTCCTGCGCCGGCATGATGCGCCATCACTGGCCCAGGCTGTTCGAGGACGACGCCGTCGCCGGGCCGAAGGCGCGCGCGCTGGCCGAGCGCGTGTACGAACTGAGCGAGTTCCTGCTGCGCGTACTGAAGGTCCGCTTTCCCGCCGCGGCGGCCTCGGGGTCGAAGTCCAGATCGGGGTCGGGGTCGGGGTCGGACTCGGGCTCGGGCTCGGGCTCCGGATCCGCCCGACCCGAAACCGTGGTGCTGCATACCTCCTGCGCGGCCCGCCGGGAGATGGGAACGCGCGTGCACGGCGTCGAGCTGATCGACGCGTTGCCCGGTGTCACACGGCTGGAACACGAGCGCGAGTCCGAATGCTGCGGTTTCGGCGGCACCTTCTCGCTGAAGCATCCGGACATCTCGGGGGCGATGGTGCAGGACAAAGTCCGCTCGGCCTGCGCGACCGGCTGCGACACGCTGGTATCGGCCGACTGCGGCTGCCTGCTCAATATCGGCCACGCCGCGCGCCGGCAGGCGCTCGGGCTCAAGGTCGAGCACATGGCCACGTTCCTGTGGCGCCGCCTTGGCAGCGGCGATGGCAGCGGTGACAGCGGTGACGATGGCAGCCGTGACAGCATCGGCGGCGGAAGCGGCGGCAGAGGAAGCGGCGGTAGCGGCGGCAGCGGCGGCGGTCGGGATGTGGCCATCGCCGGAACGGAGCCACAGCGATGAACGCCGACGACGCCCGCACCCGCATTCTCGAACGGCTGCGCGCCGCCGCGCCGGATGCAGCGAACGCAGCCGACGGCCACGCCGCCGCGCCAACGCTGAGCCGGCGCATCGATGCGCATTTCGACCTCCGCCGCGCGATGCACGCGCCCGCGGACGCCGCCACGCTGACGGACGCGATGCAGGTCAACTTGCAGGCCGCCCACGCCGAGGTGTGGCGCACCGACGAGGCCGGCTGGCCCGCACTGCTCGCCGGGCGCCTGGCCGCCGATGGCGTGCGCCGGCTGCTGTTCGATTCCCAGGGTCCCGAGGGCGCCGCGCTGTCGCGCGCCCTCCCGTCTACCGTGGAAGCCGTCGCCTATCAACGCCCCGTCGAAGACTGGAAACGCGAGCTGTTCGACACCATCGACGCCGGCTTCACGGTGGCGCGCTCCGGCATCGCCGGCACCGGCACGCTCGTGCTCGTGCCCGACGCGCGCGCACCGCGCACGGTCTCGCTGGTGCCGCCGCTGCATGTGGCGCTGGTCTACGCCGACACGCTGCATGCCGACCTGCACGCGGCCATGCGCGCCGAACGCTGGCAGGACGGCATGCCGACCAACCTGGTGCTGGTGTCCGGCCCGTCGAAGACCTCCGACATCCAGCAGACGCTGGCCTATGGCGCGCATGGACCGCGCCGGCTGTGGGTGCTGATCGTCGAGCGCGCCGGCAAGGCGCCATCGGCCGCTGTATCGGGCGCTGTATCGGGCGCTGTATCGAGCGCGCTATCGGCCGCGGTATCCGCCACGCCATCGAGCGCGGTACCGGGCGCGGTACCGGCACAGGGAGAATCCGCATGAGCGCGACCCCGATGCATTTCGTCCCCTCCGCCGATTTCAAGGCGCGCTCGCGCGCGGCGCTCGACGACCCCAAGCTGCGCAGCAGCTTCCGCGGCGCGATGGACTTCCTGCAGAACAAGCGTGCGCTCCAGTTTCCCGACGGCGACGAACTGCAGGCCCTGCGCGATCTCGGCGAGGCGGTGCGCCAGCACGCGCTGGCGCATTTGCCAGCGCTGCTGGAACAACTGGAAGCGAAGCTGACCGAAGCAGGCGTGCAGGTCCATTGGGCGCAGACGCCCGACGAGGCCAACGCGATCATCGCCGGCATTGCCGAGCGCCACGGCGCGCGCAGCGTGATCAAGGGCAAGTCGATGGCCAGCGAGGAAATCGCGCTGAACCATTACCTGGCCGAGCGCGGCATCCGCAGCCTCGAGTCGGACATGGGCGAATACATCGTCCAGCTGGCCGGCGAAGGCCCCTCGCATATCGTGATGCCGGCGATCCACAAGACGCGCGGCGATATCGCCGCGCTGTTCGAGCAGCATATCCCCGACACGCCCTACACCGAGGACGTCGACACGCTGATCCAGACGGGCCGCCGCGCGCTGCGGCACGCCTTCGTCGAGGCCGATATCGGCCTGTCCGGCGTCAACTTCGCCGCCGCCGATACCGGCGCGCTGTGGCTGGTGGAGAACGAGGGCAACGGCCGGCTGTCGACCACCGTGCCGCCGGTGCATATCGCGATCATGGGCATCGAGAAGGTGGTGGCGAGCCTGGACCATATCGTGCCGCTTGCCACGCTGCTGACGCGCTCGGCTACCGGCCAGGCGATCACCACCTACTTCAACCTGATCACCGGTCCGCGACGCGCCGGCGAGCTCGACGGCCCGCGCGAGATGCACGTGGTGCTGCTCGACAACGGCCGCACCCAGGCTTATGCCGACGCGCAACTGCGCGCGACGCTGCAGTGCATCCGCTGCGGTGCCTGCATGAACCACTGCCCGGTCTATACCCGCATCGGCGGGCACGCCTACGGCACGACCTATCCGGGCCCGATCGGCAAGATCATCTCGCCGCATCTGCTGGGACTGGACGCCACCGCCGACCTGCCGACCGCGTCGAGCCTGTGCGGCGCCTGCGGCGAGGTCTGCCCGGTGCGGATTCCGATTCCCCAGTTGCTGATCCGGCTGCGCACCGAGGCCAACCGCAATCCCGACGAGGCGGTGCAGCACCCGTTGCGCGGCCAGGGCGCGCGCTACAGCCGTGGCGAACAGCTGATCTGGCGCTTCTGGCGCGGCGCGTTCGCCCATCCGCGCCTGTATCGGCTGTTCCGCTGGGCGGCGACGCGGCTGCGGGCCTTCACGCCATCGCGGCAGATGGGGTGGACCGACCACCGCGAGCCCCTGCGGCCGGCCGCGCGCAGCCTGGCCGATCTGCTGCGCGAGCGCGGACAACCCGAATAAGCCCGGCACCCTCGCCGACAAGAGCCCCTCGTCCCCGCCAAAGCGCGGACCCAGCGGCTTCCGAAGACGCTGGATTCGCGCATTCGCGGCAACGACGCGGTGGCAACCGCAACCTCGTCGGTGGCTTCGCCGGCCACGATTTTTTCCTTTCTAGACTCGCATCCCTCGGAGGAGACCGATATGCAAACCTGGCAACAGGTCTATATGCCGCTGGGCAGCCTGTGGCTGTCCTCGCTGGCGGCCGCCATTCCCATCCTGTTCTTCTTCGTCGCGCTGGCGCTGCTGCGCATGAAGGGCCATGTGGCCGCGGCGATCACGCTGGCGCTCGCGCTGGCCGTGGCCATCGCCGGCTACGGCATGCCGGTGCCGCAGGCGCTCGCCGCCGCGGGCTACGGCTTCCTGTACGGCCTGTGGCCGATCGCCTGGATCATCGTCACCGCGGTGTTCCTGTACAAAATTGTCGTCAAGACGGGCCAGTTCGACGTGATCCGCGCCTCGGTGCTGGCGATCACCGACGACCAGCGCCTGCAGGTGCTGCTGATCGGCTTCGCCTTCGGCGCCTTCCTCGAGGGCGCGGCGGGCTTCGGTGCGCCGGTGGCGATCACCGCCGCGCTGCTGGTCGGCCTTGGCTTCAATCCGCTCTACGCGGCGGGACTGTGCCTGATCGCCAATACCGCACCGGTGGCCTTCGGCGCGATGGGCATCCCCATCATCGTGGCCGGCCAGGTCACCGGCATCGATCCCTTCCATATCGGCGCGATGGCCGGCCGGCAATTGCCGCTGCTGTCGCTGGCCGTGCCGTTCTGGCTGGTGTTCATGATGGACGGCGTCAAGGGCGTGCGCGAGACCTGGCCCGCCGCGCTGGTCACCGGCGCAAGCTTCGCGGTGACGCAGTACTTCACCGCCAACCATATCGGGCCGGAGCTGCCGGACATCACCTCCGCGCTGGTCAGCCTGGTGTCGCTGTCGGCCTTCCTGAAGGTGTGGCAGCCGCGCAGCGCGACGCGCGCCGCCAGCGCATCGCTGCGTGCCGGCCACGGCGGCGCCGCGGCGCTCGGCGGCTTCGGCGACATGGGCGGCTTGCCGACGATCGGCGCCACGAACCGGCGCAAGGCCTCGCCCTACACGCTCGCGCAAACGGTGTGCGCCTGGGCGCCGTTCGGCATCCTGACCGCGATCGTCACGGTATGGAGCCTGCAGCCGTTCAAGGCGCTGTTCGCCTCCGGCGGCGCGCTGGCCGGCACGGTGCTGAAGTTCCCGGTGCCGTGGCTGGACCAGCTGGTCGTCAAGACCGCGCCGATCGTCGCCGCGCCCAAGGCCTACGATGCCGTGCTGAAGATCGACCTGCTGTCCGCCGTCGGCACCGCGATCCTGCTGACCGCGCTGATCTCCGCCGTGCTGCTGCGCATGTCGCCGCGCGCGCTGGTGGCGACCTTCGGCGAGACGCTGCTGGAGCTGCGCCGCCCCATCCTGTCGATCGGACTGGTGCTCGCCTTCGCCTTCGTTGCCAACTACTCGGGCATGTCGTCGACGCTGGCGCTGCTGCTCGCCGGCACCGGCGCGGCCTTCCCGTTCTTCTCGCCGTTCCTCGGCTGGCTCGGCGTATTCCTGACCGGCTCCGATACCTCGTCGAACGCGCTGTTCTGCTCGCTGCAGAGCACGACCGCGCATCAGATCGGCGTCTCCGACACGCTGCTGGTCGCCGCCAACACCACGGGCGGCGTGACCGGCAAGATGATCTCGCCGCAGTCCATCGCGGTGGCGTGCGCCGCGACGGGACTGGTCGGCCGCGAGTCGGAGCTGTTCCGCTTCACGGTCAAGCACAGCCTGCTGTTCGCGGTGATCGTCGGCATCATCACGATGGTGCAGGCGTATTGGTTGACGGGGATGATTCCGGGCTAGGACGCCGATCGCCACGTGCACGCTCTTCGATGGACGGCGGCGAAAAGCGAAAGCAGGGGATTGGGTGGGATGGGATAGTGCCGCATCGATCGAGTCGGTGCGCTGTTGGGCCACTACGATGACTGCCTGTGCCGACGATCGATGCCGACCGTTTTCACCTCTGCCCAAACATGTCCATGAGCACCGCCCACGATCCTTACGCCACCGGCGACGATGCAATGCCTATCGATCCTCATCGCTCGAGGCCTTTTCGACGCCGCGACGAGTCGATGTCCCGGGAAGACCTGGTCCATCTGGTCCGCAAGCAAGCCGCAGCAACCGTCGCACCGTGGGGAGTGTTCGCCGCCGTGGGCACCGGGATAGGCCTGATCCTCTCGGTAATGGGGTACATGAACTCCACCACTCAGGACAAGGTGGACAAGGGAACCGGCCCGCTCAGTGTTCAGATTGTCGAGTTGGACAAGCGGCTGAGCGGCCGGCTCGATGCGCTGGAGGGCCGGCTCGGAGCGCTGGAGGGCCGGCTCGGAGCGCTGGAGGTTCGAGTCGGGGCGGTTGAGACCCGGCTGGAGCGGATGGACGCCAAGCTCGACCGCCTGCTTGGCAAGTAGATCGCTGCGGGGCCCATCCGCATGCCGCCGCGAATGGCCCGCCCCTGCCTCCCCGCCTACTCCACCGTCGCGTAAGCCAGCGTCTTCGGCGTCTTGACGATGACCTCGGGCCGCTCACCGACGATCACCGTGTCGTCGAGCCGGAAGCCGCCGAGTCCATAGACATACAGCCCCGGCTCGGCGGAATACACCTCCCCTGCCAGCAGGGGCCGCGTATTGAACGCCATGTCTTCCGGATACTCATGCAGCATCAGGCCGACGGCATGGCCCGTCCGGTGGAAGACGTACTGCGCGCAGTCGGCCCGCTCGATCACCTGCAACGCCGCGGCATCCATGTCGCACACGCGTTTCCCCAGCACCGCCGCTGCCACCGCGGCGTCGGTAGCTTCCGCGGCCACCGAGTACAGGCGGGCCTGCTGGTCCGTCGGCTTGCCGCAGAACCACGTGCGCTCGTTCTCGACGTAGAGTCCATTCAGGCGCGGCAGCACCAGATTGACGATCGTGTCGCCCGCCGAGATGCGCGCGCCGCAAGCCGCGCCGTCGCCGTGGGGCGAAGCGGATGCGGGCCCGGACAGCGTCCAGCATTTGAGAATGTCGAAGTCCTCGCCGGGGAAACGGCGAGCGGCTTCCTCGACCATCAGGGCCGCCATGGCATGGTCCAGTTCCTGGACCAGCCGGCCCGCGCGGATGTTCTCGCGATAGCGATCCTGTACCCAATCGGTCAGCGCCCCGAGCTCGCGCATCACCTGCAGTTCCTCGGGATGCTTGACCCAACGCAGGCCACGCATGTCGCCCATGGACGGCCGCAGTGTCAGCTCGGGCAGATGGCGCTGTGCCGCCGTCAGGATCGGATGTGCGACATCGACGGCGATGCGCGACATGCCCAGACCCTTCTCAGCCAGAAGCCCGGCGACGACCTCGGGCAGCTGCGGCACCAGCGGCAGGCGATGGGAAATGCGTGGGTGCTCGGCGTAATAGGTGATATCCGACAACCATACCTTCCCCTTCTCGGTGGCGAAGCGCATATGGTTGGTCGACAGTTCGTTCATCACCGCGAAGGTGTCGCCATTGCGCGGAACGACCACGAAGACCGGCCGTTCCCATGGCCATACGTCCAGCTGGAAGTTGGTCGCGAACTGGAAGAAGTCGGGCGTGCCGAAGACCAGCGCATCGACGCGCAGCCGATCCATCAGCTTGCGCATCGACGCCAGGCGGTATTCGTGGACGGCTTTTGTCAGATGAGGCATGGCTTGATCAGAGAGAAATGCCGAGTTTGCGGATGATCGGACCCCAGGCTTCGGAGTCGCGCTTCATGTAGCGCTCGACTTCCGTCGAGGGGCCCTTGATCGGTTCGAGGAACTGGAAGGCGAGCTTTTCCTTCAGTTGCGGGTCGTCCAGCGCCTGCTTGATATCGGCGTTGATCTTATGCACCAGCGCGGCCGGCGTTCCGGCCTTGGCGACGATCGCATACCAGCCCGGCACCGCGATGTCATAGCCCAGTTCCTTGAAGGTGGGCACGTTGGGCAGCGCCGCAAGGCGCTTGTCGCCGGTGACGGCGAGCGGCACGAGCTTCTGTCCGGCGATGTTGGCGTGCACGCCCGCCACCACGTTCATCATCACCGGGGTCTGTCCGTTCATCAGGCTGGTAGCGCCGCCCGGGCCGTTGAAGGGAACATGCTGCAGCTTGATGCCGGCCTTTTCGGCCACCAGCTCCATCGCGAGATGGGTGGAGTTGCCGACGCCGCCCGATGCGAAGCTGATCTCGCCCGGACGCGCCCTGGCCATCTGCACGAACTCCTGCAAGGTCTTGACGCCCAGCGACGGTGCGGCGACGAATACAAAGGGCGAGTTCGCCAGCATCGCGACCCCGACCAGATCCTTCGACGGGCGATAGGGCAGCTTCGGATACAGATGAGGGTTGAAGCTCAGGTTCGACACGCCGGCAAAGAACAGCGTGTAGCCGTCGGCCGGCTGGGACAACACGTAGTTGATGGCCAGCGCGCCGTTGGCGCCAGGCTTGTTTTCGACCACGACGGCCTGCTTCCACGCGTGTCCCAACCGTTCGGCCAGCGCCCGCGCCAGTACGTCGTTGCCCGTTCCGCCCGCCTGCGGCACCACCAGCCGTACCGGCCGGGCGGGGTAGGTTTCAGCCTGCCCGATACCCGGCAGCGCCGCCGCCAGCACTGCGCCCGCAGTCCAGCTCATCCATGTTCGCCGTTTCATGCTGCACTCACCTTGTCTTCGATCCATCTCGGCCGATCCGTCCGGTCGATTCATCTCGGTCGAGAATCACTTCGACCGCCACCCACGGCTGTCGAATCGAGACGCAATGTACCATGTGGTACATTGCCGGGTGTAGCGAGGGTATACGCGAATCACCGGGGGAAATCAGGGGCTGGTGCGTAGCGGCAGCGAGGGGATCAGGGCCGACGGTGGCGTGCCATCATTTCGGCGAAGTACTCGATGGCAGCGGTCGTGCCCTTGCGGTCGCCGGTGGTCACCAGATCGAGCAGCAGCCCGCGAATCGTGGCGACTTCGACGCGGGCGAGCAGCCTGGCCTCGGTGCGGCTCATCCCCAGATTGCGCTCGAAGCGTTCGGCCAGCATGCCGGTCCAGCTGCCGATCACGTCCTCGAGAAAGCCGCTGAAGCGTTCGCGGTCGCGGATGGCGCGGCCGTATATTTCGAACACCAGTTGCATGATGGGCAGGTAGTTCGACGCCGAGTATCGCTGCCAGGCGGAGACCAGCGCCGTCTTCGGATCCGTGCCTTCGGCCAGCGTCTGCTGCCGCGCCTGCTGTTCGGCATGCCGGATGCGATGCAGCAGCGCCTGCCAGAATCCGTCCGCGGAACCGAAGTAGTAGATCAGCATGCGATGGCTGGTACCCAGGGCCTCCGCGACGCTGCGCAGCGACAGATCGCCCAGGCCGTGGTTGAGCACATGCTCGGTGGCCGCATCCAGCAGTTGAAGGGCTTGCTCGCTGGTCGCGCGCTTGCTGGTGTCGGATTTCTTCGTGGGCATCGGGTAGCGGTCGGTAGGCGGGACAACGACAGGCAGCGTCGCGAACCGCGATTCTAGCCGCGGTCCGCCCCATCGCAAGCCATTCCGCCGCTACGCCCTGGCGGGCGAGGCGGCCCGGCGCTCAGGCCTGGACGATCGTCTCGAAGCCGCCGTAGATCATCCGCTGCCCATCGAAGGGCATGTTCTGCATGTCGTTCGCCAGCCGCGGATCGGCCAGCGACGCCTTCATGCCCTCGTCCCGCTTCTCGCGCGAGGGCCACTCGATCCACGAGAACACCACGGACTCGTCGTCCTTGCGCTGGACCGCCATGGTGAACGACGTGACCTTGCCCTCGGGCACATCGTCGCCCCAGCACTCGTACACCCGGAGGGCGCCGTACTCCTTGAACACCTGCGCGGCCTTCTGCGCCATTTCGCGGTAGGCCTCGCGATTGGCGGTGGGCACAGCAATGACAAAACCGTCGACATAGGACATGGTGGTCTCCTTGGGAATCGATTGGCACCGGCGCTCATGTCCGCGCCGGGTGGCGCAGCCTCACGCTCGGAATGCGTCTCGTTACCATAGTGCAAGAACCGCAATGTCCAAAGTGGACAGCAGGCCAGCCCTCCCGCCTGGCTCTTCCGCTTGACTCTCCCGCTTTACTCTCCCGCTTTACTCTCCCGCTTAACTCTCCCCGTCGCGAGGCAGGAAGCGGTCCCCCTCGGCCAGCGGCGCGAAGCGATAGGTCGCCGGCGTGCGCGACAGCTTCACCGGCGCGCCCAGCCCGCGATAGCCGCCCTCCATCTCGACCACCATCTCGCGATGCGCCGTATGGGGATGCTGCAGGGCATCCGGCACCGACAGCACCGGCGCGCACGGCACACCGGCCTGCACCAGCGCGTCGGCCAGCGCCTTGCCGTCACGCGTGCCGAGCAGCGCCTCCAGTTCGGCCTTCAGCGCGGATCGATTGACCGAGCGCGCCCCGGCCGTCGCATAGCGCTCGTCGTCGGCCAGTGCGGCCACGCCAAGGTGCTCGCACAGGATGCGGAACTGCCGGTCGTTGCCGACCGCGAGAAAGATGGGATCGGTGGCGGTGGCCACCGTGTCGTACGGATAGATGTTCGGATGGGCGTTGCCCGTGCGCTGCGGCGCCTTGCCGCTCATGAACCAGTTGGCGGCATGCGGATGCAGCAGCGACAGGCCGGAGTCATACAGCGCGGCCTCGACGAACTGGCCGCGGCCGCTGCGCTCGCGCTCCTGCAGGGCGAGCAGCACGCCGAGCGCGGCGTTCAGCCCGGTCACCATGTCGACCACCGGCAGGCCGACGCGCAGCGCCTCGCCGTCCGCCTCGCCGTTGATGCTCATGATGCCCGCCATCGCCTGGATCGCGGCATCGTAGCCCGGCAGGCCGCCGAGCGGTCCGTGGGCGCCGAAGCCCGACACGCGGCAGTGCACCAGCCGCGGGAAGCGTTGCGACAGGGCCTCGTAGCCCAAGCCCCATTTCTCCATGGTGCCGGTCTTGAAGTTCTCGATCAGCACGTCGGCGTCGGCCAGCAGCGCAAGCAATACCTCGCGCTCGGCCGGCGCCGCCAGATCGAGCCGCATCACGCGCTTGTTCCGGTTCAGGCCGAAGTAGTAGGACGCCACGCCGTCCTTGAACGGCGGCCCCCACGTCCGCGTGTCGTCGCCCTGCGGCGGCTCGATCTTCAGCACATCGGCGCCGTGGTCGCCCAGGATCTGCCCGCAGTACGGGCCACCCAGGATGCGCGACAGGTCGACCACCCGGATACCGGCGAGCGCGCCGGTGCTTGCTTGCGTCATCGGATTCCCTTGCTCGTTGCCATCGTCGGCGCCATCGTGAGCGCTGTCATCAATCCAGGTCGATCCGGCTCAGTCCAGCTGCGCGCCGGACTTCTGCACCACCGCGCGCCACTTGCCGACCTCGGCCTTGATGAATCCGCCCAGTTGCTCGGGCTTGGTCGAGGGCGCGAACTCGAGCCCTTGCCCCTGCAGCGTCTTGCGGACCTCCGGCTGCTTCAGCGCGTCGGCAAAGGCCGTGTTGAGCTTGCCGATGACTTCCTTGGGCGTACCGGCCGGCGCGACCACGCCGAAGAACACCGACACGTCGAAGCCGGCGACGCCCTGCTCCGCGACCGTCGGCACATCGGGCAGCGCCTGCGAGCGCTCGCGGGTGGTCACGCCGAGCGCGCGCAGCTTGCCGCTCTTGATGAAGGGCAGCGCGGTCAGCACGTCGGTAAAGGTCATGCTGACCTGGCCGCCCAGCAGATCGTTCAGCGCCGGGCCGGTGCCCTTGTACGGAATGTGCTGGAAGTCGGTGCCCGCCAGGTTGTTGAACAGCACGCCGGCCAGGTGCGACGACGCGCCGTTGCCGGACGAGGCATAGGTCAGCTTGCCGGGATTGGCCTTGGCATAGGCGATCAGCTCGGTGACGTTCTTCGCCGGCACCGACGGATTGACCACCAGCACATTGGGCAGATGGCCGATCTGGATCACCGGCGTGAAGCTCTTGACCGGGTCGTAGTTGATCTTGCGATAGAGACTGACGTTGATCGCCAGCGGCGCCGAGGTGCCGAACATCAGCGTGTAGCCATCGGGCTCGGCGCGCGCGACGGCCTCCGCGCCGATATTGCCACCGGCGCCGGCGCGGTTCTCGACTACCACCGGCTGGCCCAGCGTGTTCTTCAGCGAGGCGGCCAGCGTGCGCGCCATCGCGTCGGTCGGGCCGCCCGGCGGGTAGGTCACCACCATCATGATCGGCTTGGACGGATAGTCCTTCTGCGCGAAGGCGGGTGCGATGCCGGCGCACAGCGTCAGCGTGGAAGCGGCGGCGAGCGCCGCGAAGCGTTGCCAGGGGGTCATTTCATGTCTCCTTGTCAGGCGATGCGCCGCGGGCTTCGTCGTCCCGGGCGCTTGTTCGGGTTGTTGTGGGGTTGGGATCCGCCGCGAGGCATTGCGCGTCGCGGCGGGTGAGTCGGTGGAGCCGTGGAACCGTGGGTCTGCGTTCCGTGGGTCCGCAGGTCCCATGTCGGCAGGTATGCGGGTCTGGCGGCTCAGTAGATCTTCAGAACAGATCGACCTGATCGACCGCTCCGGCAGGCTGCACCGCGCCTTCGGCCGCCGGCGCCACGGTATCGGCCAGCCAGTCCGGCTCGGCGCCACCTGCCAGCGGATCGCGCGGCAGCACGCGGTGAATCAGCACCAGCTGGGCCAGCCGCATGCGGCGCACCGAGCCGATGCGGCCCGCTTCCCACGCCATCGCCGCCGCGCTGGTCACGTGATACAGCGCGGACGCGGCCTGCCGGGCCAGCACATCGCCGGCCGCATCGGCCTGCGCGGCGTCGGCCGCCAGCGTGCAGGCGCGTTCCAGTGCGCGGTCGAACGCCGCGCGCGCGTTGGCGTGCATCGGCGTCTGCACCAGCAGAGATTGCAGATGGGCCCGCAGCACCGGCAGGGCGCCCTCGCGCCGGATCGCGCGCAGTACGTCGAGCGCGACGATATTGCTGGTGCCTTCCCAGATCGAGCCGAGGTGGGCGTCGCGCACCAGCCGCGGATCGCTCCATTCCTCGATGTAGCCGCAGCCGCCGCGAATCTCCATGGCGTCGCCGGTGACCTTGCGCGCATCGCGGCAGGCGCGGAACTTGATCAGCGGCGTCAGGATGCGCATCAGCGGATAGGCGTCGGCCTCGCCGGCGTCGGCCCGGCGCAGCGCCTCGGCGGTCTGGAACACCATCGTGCGGGCCTGCTCGGTCGGCAGCGCCAGCTTCAGCAGCTGGCGGCGCATCAGCGGCATGTCGATCAGCCGCTTGCCGAACGCACGGCGCTCCCGCGCGATGAACAGTCCTTCCGACAACGCCCGCCGCATCAGTCCGGCGGCGCGCACGCCGTTGGAGAGGCGCGAGTTGTTGATCATGTCCGCCATCTGCACGAAGCCGCGGCCAGGCTCGCCGACCAGCCAGGCGTGCGCGCCTTCGAGGCGGATCTCGCCGCTCGCCATCGAGCGCGTGCCCAGCTTGTCCTTCAGGCGGATGATGCGATAGTGGTTCGGGCTGCCATCGGCCAGCCGGCGCGGCAGCAGGAACAGCGACACGCCCTTGATGCCGTCGGGCGCACCATCCGGACGCGCCAGCACCATCGCCAGCTCGGCGTCGGGATTCGAGCAGAACCACTTGTCGCCGGTCAGGCGCCAGCCGCCCTGCGCCTGGGGATCGGGGATCGCGCGCGTGGCCGTGGCCGCCACATCGGAGCCCGCGCCCTGCTCGGTCATGAACATCGCGCCCTGGTACAGGTCCTCGAACACCTGCGTGGTCAGGTTCGGCAGGAAGCGCTCGACCAGCGCCGGATCGCCGAACTTGCGCAGCGTGCGCGTCAGCGAATCGGTCATCGACAGCGGGCAGCACAGGCCGAACTCCGCCTGCACGAACAGATAGGTCAGCGCGTACTTGGCGGCCGCCGGCATCGGCTGCGGCCAGCCCAGCACGCCGCCGCGATGCGATACCGCCGCCAGGCCGAACTCGGCAAAGGCCACGCGTTCGAGCTCGACATAGGCCGGATGCTTGTCGATGCGCTGCGCATCGATGCCGGTGCGCGTGCGATACGTCAGCGTCGGCGGATGGTGATCGGCGGTATTGGCCAGCGCATCCAGCACGCCCCCCGCCAGCGCACCCATCCGGTCCAGATGCGGCAACAGGTGCTGGTACAGGTCCGCCGGCAGATACAGCGGCAGCAGCGCGCGAAGGTCGGGATCGCTGGCAAACAGATTGACGCCATGCTGGTCCGGCACCGGGTGCACGGACGGCGTCGCCGCGGCGGCGGGTTGCGATGAAACGTCCTGACGGACGGCGCTGGTCGGCATGCTTGTCTCCTCTTCCCACTTCTCGATATGCGGCCGGGACCGAGCCCGCCGGATGCTGGAATGTTCGAGGAACCAGCGATTTGCGTCCAATACTAATAATGGCTTGGACGATATGTTTTTTGTATAGGCGCCCACACAGGGGATTCACCTCGCTACGCTCTCATGCGTCGCTTGCAGCGCTAGGGACAAACCCGCCCTGTCACACCACCAGACCGCAACGCGTTGCATACTGTCCCGCCACGGCCGAGCCGTGCGAGCCGGGCGGGACAGCCTGGCCGTCGTATCGACACCGTCGCATCGACACCATACAAAGGAGACAACATGCAACGACGCCAAATCCTGCGCCTGGCCGGCGCGGCATGGGCGGCGGGCGTGGCCGGGATGCCGGTCGGACGCCTGCACGCCGAGGACTTTCCCGGTCGTCCCATCAAGCTGATCGTGCCCTACGGCGCCGGCGGCATCACCGACCAGATCGGCCGCGCGCTGGCCGACGCGGCCGGGCGCGAGCTGGGCCAATCGATCATCGTCGAGAACAAGCCCGGGGTCAGCGGCACGCTGGGCGCGACGCAGATGGCCACCAGCGAGCCCGCCGGCTATACGCTGACGATGGCGCCGGTGGTGATCTTCCGCTTGCCGCACGTGCAGAAGATGCGCTACGACCCGCTGAAGGACCTGACCTATATCTCGATGATCGCGGACTACAACTTCGCGGTCGCGGTGCGCACCGATGCCAAGTGGAAGACCATGCAGGAGCTGGTGGCCGAGGCCAAGGCGTCGAGCCGCGGCATCAGCTACGGCACCACCGGCATCTACGGCAGCCAGCATCTGACGATCTCGGAACTGGCGCGCATCACGCAATCGAACTGGACGCATGTCCCGTACAAGGGCGACGCCGAGGCCATCACCTCGCTGCTGGGCGGCCAGTGCGACGTGGCGATGCTGACCAACACGCTGCTGCCCTATGTGAAGAACGGCCAGTTGCGCGTGCTCGCGGTGCTGTCGGAAAAGCGCGCGCCGGACTTCCCCGATGCGCCGACGCTCAAGGAGATCGGCTATCCGGTCTGGTCCAATTCGCCGTTCGGCATCGTCGGCCCCGCCGGCATGAAGCCCGAGGTCGTCAAGAAGCTCGACACCGCGTTCCGCAACGCGCTGAAGGACCAGAAGCTGCTGACGGTGACGCAGCAGTACGGCATGTCGACCAACTATATGGGTCCGGAGCAGTACACCGCCTATGCGCAGAAGGCCTTCAAGAGCGAGGGGGCGATCATCCGGCGGCTGGCCGAGGCCATGAAGAACCAGTAAGGATTCATTCAGGGTTCATTCGCCGGCGCCGCGGCCGAGTTCGCGCAGCAGCGTCTGCTGCGACTCGGTCAGCGCGCGCAGCCGCGACGGCAGATCGATGACCACCGTCAGCAGCAGATCGCCGGTCTTTTGTTTGGCGCGATCGTGCAGGCCCATGCCGCGCACGCGGATCACGGTGCCGCTGCGCGTCATCGCCGGGATCTCGGCCATCACGGTCTTGCGAAAGCGCACCACCGGCACGCGGCCGCCGAGGCAGGCCAGCACGAAGTCGATCTTCAGTTCGCGCGTCAGGTCCAGCCCATCGACGCCGAACACGCGGTCCTTGCGCACCCGGACCTTGCACATCAGATTGCCGTTGGGGCCGCCGTCGATGCCGGCTCCGCCCATGCCGCGGGCGCGCAGCACGGTGCCGTCGATCACGCCCGGCTTGATCTGCACGCGCAGTGCCTTGTCGACGCGGACCTTGCCGGTCCCGCCGCAGGCGTCGCAGGGAGCCGGCTCGACGCCGCGACCCGCGCAGCGCTCGCAGGCGCCATACGCGTGGAACAGGCCGCGTCGCACCTGGCCCGTGCCGGCGCACGGCTTGCAGGCCATCATGCGGATGCCGCGTGCATCGCAGTGCAGGCAATCGACGGTCATCCTGACGCGGGTCGATGCCATGCCGCCCAGCACCGCCGTTTCCAGCGCGATGCTGGTCTCGCACAGGTAGTCGACGCCGGCCTTGCCCTGCGCGTTGCGGCGCGGGCCGCCATGCGGCCAGGCCTCGCGGGCGGGACGCGGTCCGTGGGCGCCGCGGCCGTTGCCGGTGCCATTGCCCGCGCCATTGCCGGCGCCGTGGCTGGAACCGCCACGCGGCGCGGCGCGCTCGGCGTCATAGGCCATCCGGCGGCCGGCATCCTTGAGCACCGCGAAGGCATGCTGCAATCGCTTGAACCGCTCTTCCGCGGCCTGCGGATCGTCCGGATTGCGGTCCGGATGCCAGCGCATGGCCAGCCGCCGGTACGCCTGCCGGATCTCGTCCGCCGTGGCCGTCGGGGCAACGCCTAGGGTCTGGTAGTGGTCATGGTGCGTCACGGGGGCCTTGTATTCGCCGTTGGCGCAGCCCGCACTGCTGCTGCGCGCTACCTGTTCAGGCGGCACATCGAAGGGATAACGGCATGCCGCGCGCAAACTGTAGGCATAGAATGAGGCCCGCTTCACCGTTACCGGCGCTCGTTACCGGCCCGTTACCGGCCCGTTATCGCGCCGGGTATCGCGCCGGGTATCGCGCCGGGTATCGCGCCGGGTATCGCGCCGGTTACCGCGCCGGTTACCGCGCCGGTTGCCGCGCCGGTTGCCGCGCCGGTTGCCGCGCCGGTTGCCGCGCCGGTTGCCGCCCTCTTCAACGAACCTTCATCGAAGCGTCATCGAACGCCGCCCTGCCATGGAGTTCCGCCATCTGCGCTATTTCCTCGTGCTGGCCGACGAGCTGCACTTCGGCCGCGCCGCGCGCCGGCTGTCGATCTCCCAGCCGCCGCTGTCGCTGAACATCCAGCAGCTGGAGGCGTCGGTCGGCGCCCGGCTGTTCGAGCGCGACAGCAAGGGCGTGAGGCTGACCGCGGCGGGCCGGGCCTTCCGCGAATCCGCCACCGCGCTGCTGGCGCAGGCCGAGGAGGCGCGGCTGCTGGCCCGGCAGATCGAAGCCGGCGCCGTGGGCCGGCTGCGCGTGGGCTTCGTCGGGTCGATGCTGTATCGAGGCCTGCCCCAGAAGCTGCAGCAGTTCGAGGCCGACCAGCCCGGCATCCAGATCGCGCTGACCGAACTCAATTCGCAGGAACAGATCGAGGCGCTGCTGCACGGGCAGCTCGACGTCGGCTTCATCCACACCAGCCGGGTGCCGGACGAGCTGGCGGCGCGGCTGATCCACAGCGAGCCCTTCGTCTGCTGCATGCCGGCCGCCCATCGGCTGGCAACCCGGCGGACCATCGCGCTGACCGAGCTGCGCGGCGAGCCGTTCGTGCTGTTCTCCCGCAATGCGTCGCCCGACTACTACGCGCGCATCGTCGACATGTGCGCGGCCGAGGGCTTCTATCCGCAGATCCGCCACGAGGTCCGGCACTGGCTGTCGGTGGTGTCGCTGGTCTCGCAGGGAATGGGCGTGGCGGTGGTGCCGGCGGCCCTGCGGCATTCGGCGCTGGCCGGCGCGGCATTTCGGCCGCTGAAGCACAGCACCGTGCCGTCGGAGGTCTATTGCGTCTGGAAGGCGGCGCCCGATCATCCGGCGCGCGATCGCTTCGTCGGCATCTTCCCCACGCCGGCCGCGCGGCAACGGACCGCCTAGCGGGCCGACGCCGCGCGATACGCGCGGATGCGCTCGCGCAAACCGGGCCGCGCGGCCGAATGGACCAGCGCGGCGAGCTGCCTGGCGAGTTCGTCGCCGTCTGCGCGGGAGGCGGCATGGATCGCCGCCTGCGTGTCGGTGTCGAGCCGGCGCGCCTGACGCGCCAGCGCCTCCAGCGCGGTGTCGGGCTTGCCGTGTTCGTCGGCCTCGAAGTCCCGCGAGGCCAGGCCCGTGGCGAGGGCCGTGTCGGCATCGATGGTGGCGCCGGCGCCGATCCATTGGCGCGCCAGTGTCGGCCCGACGCGGGCGGCAAGCCGCGCGGTCCCCAGCACCAGCCCGAAGGCCGCGCCGGGGAAGGCGAAGCGGCTGTCGGCCGCCACCCAGCATTGTTCGCAGGCCGCCGCCAGATCGGCGCCGGCGCCCATGGCCCGGCCGTGGACCCGCGCGACGGTGGTGAATGGCGCCGTATAGACGGCCTGCAGCATCAGTTCGACGCGGACGAAGCGGGCCAGCAGCGTGTCATCCGTTTCGCCGTCGAGGTCGGCGAGGTCGAAGCCGGTGCAGAAGTGTTTGCCCGCGCCTTCGATCAGCAGCAGCCGCGTGCCGTCGCGCTGGCAGGCGAGGACCGCGTCGTGCATCGCCTGCACCAGTTCGGCCGACAAGGCATTGCCCCGTTGCGGACGATTCAGCGTCAGTCGCGTGATATCGCCTTGCCGGTCGACCAGCAGCGCCGGCTGCGCGGTGGCGGCGACGGTCGATGCGTCGTCAGACATCGGCAGCGGCCCACAGATTCGGCGCGAAGCGGTTGGCATAGCCGGAGACGAACTCCTTCGGCGCGCCGGTCGCGGGATCGAAGACATGGCGGCGAATGCGGCCGATATTGCCGCCGTACAGGTGGACGCTGACCGAGACGCGGTCGTCGAAGGCATTGCGCACGCGGTGGATGTCGCCGAGCGACGGCGAAACCGCCGCCACCTGCCCGGCCTCGAGCCGGGTTTCCTCGCCGTCCTGATGGATGCCTCGATCGTCGAGGCGATAGCGGATGTCGATCTCGGCCCCGCGCAGCACGCCGATCCAGCCCCACACCGTGTGGTCGTGCACCGGGGTCTGCTGGCCCGGCCCCCAGACGAAGCTGACGACCGAGAAGCGATCGAGCGGATCGCCGTACAGCAGGTATTGCTGGTAGTAGGTCGGATGCGGCTGCGCCAGTTCGTCGGGCAGCCAGTCGTCGCGGGCGACCAGCGCCTGCAGCAGGGGCCGCGTGCCTTCGAGCAAGGCCGCCTCGTCGCGGTCGGGTCCTTCCATCAGCGACGTGACGCCGGCAACGAAGGTCCGCAGCGGTTCGATGGTGCGACTCATGGCGTTTTCTCCTGCGTTTGCTTCTGCGTTCGTTCCTGCGATTGTTCCTGCGTTCGTTCCTGCGTTTGCCCCTGCTGCTGCTCCGCGGCGCCGCCGGCATGGGCGGCGCGAACCGCCTCGGTATGCTCGCCGAGCGCGGGCGGCGGCCGGCGCACCGGCAGACCCATGCCGTCCAGCCGCAACGGCGAGACGAAGGTCCGCGTCGCCACGCCGCTCGGCAGCGTCAGCGGGCGCACCCACTCCATATGTTCGACCTGCGGATCCTGCAGCGCGGCGGCGTAGTCGTTGATGCGCGCGTGCGGCACGCCGGCGGCCTGGAAGGCCGCGATCCAGTGATCGACGCCGGCGCGGGCAAAGCGCTGCTCCAGCAGGTCCTTCAGCGCAACCTGGTTGGCGGCGCGATCGCGCGTGGTGGCAAAGCGCGGGTCCTCGGCCAGTTCGGGCATCTCGACCACGCGCACGACCTCGAGCCACAGCTTCTGGTTGCCGGCCGCGATCGCGAAGTAGCCGTCGGCGGCCTGGAACGCCTGGTACGGCGCGTTGCGCGGATGCGCCGAGCCCAGCTTGGCCGGGCTGCGGCCGGTGCCGAAATACTCGCTGGTCTGCAGCGCCGCGATGCCCAGCGTGCAGCCATACATCGGCACATCGATATGCATGCCGGCGCCGCCGGCGCGCACGCGGGCCAGCGCGCTGGCGATGGCGAAGGCCCCGTACAGCCCGGACGCAAAATCGGCCAGCGGCACGCCGCACTTGACCGGCGCGCCGTCCGGCTCGCCAGTCACGCTCATCACGCCGGCGGCGGCCTGGATGGTCAGGTCGAAGCCGCCCTCGGTCGCACGCGGCCCGCTTTGGCCATAGGCCGACACCGAGCAGTAGACGAGCCCCGGATGGTCTTCGCGCAGGCTCGCATAGCCCAGCCCCAGGCGGTCCATCACGCCGGGCCGGTTGTTCTCGACCACCACGTCGGCCTCGAGCATCAGTTGGCGCGCCAGCGCCACGTCTTCCGGCTGCTTCAGGTTCAGCACCACCGAGCGCTTGTTGCGGTTCAGCGAAGCAAAGTTCTCCGAGAAGCCGGCCGAAATCGGCGGCCATTGCCGCAGCGTATCGCCGTCGGGGGGTTCGATCTTGACGACGTCGGCGCCCATGTCGGCCAGCAGCATGCCGCAGAACGGCCCGGCGGCAACGGTGCAGAACTCCAATACCTTGACGCCGGCGAGCGGCAGATCCTTCTCGTTCAGATCGGACATGACAGTGGCAGCGGTGGGAGGGCGCCGGTTGGCGGAAAGGCACGCCGGCGCCCGTCTTGCGGGCGGCGGGGCATGCGAGGCATTATATGGACGTGCCGGAATACGGGACAACGGTTCCGTATTTGAGAACAGGGCGGACGACCCGTCCGCTGCCCGCGTAAGCGCCCAGGCAATACAGCAAACCATGAACAACACCCTGATCAAAGGCCTCGGCATCGTCGAACTGCTGGCCCATAGCGACCGGCCGCTGGGGCTGACCGAGATCGCCAACCGGCTCGGCATGGCCAAGAGCAATGTCCATCGGCTGCTGCAGGCGCTGACCGAGCTGCGCTATGTGATCCGCGACGAGGACACCGCGGCCTACAGCGCGTCGATCAAGCTGTGGGAGCTGGGCTCGGCGGTGCTGGGCCGGCTCGATCTGCGCCGCCACGCCGAGGGCTGGATGGAACGGCTGATGCACGACAGCGGCGAAAGCGTCCACCTGTCGGTGCTCGATCGCGGCGAGGTCGTCTACGTGCACAAGATCGACAGCCCCAATCCAGTCCGCGCCTATACCCAGATCGGCGGCCGCGCGCTGGCGCACTGCGTGGCGACAGGCAAGGCCATGCTGGCTTTCCAGCCGCCGACCGTGCTGCAGCGGATGTCGACCGCGCTGGAGAGCGCCACCGCCAATTCGATCGTCGAGCCGGCGCGCTTCCTGCAGGAAATGGACAAGGTGCGGCGGCAGGGCTATGCGGTCAATCGCGGCGAATGGCGCGAGTCGGTCCATGGCGTGGCCGCGCCGATCGTCGACGGGCATGGCCAGGTCTTCGCCGCGGTCGGCCTGTCCGGGCCGGCGGAGCGCTTCAAGCCGCAGAAGCTGCGCACGTTCGCGGAAATGGTCCAGCACGCCGCGGCGGAGATTTCGTCGAGCCTGCGTGGCGGCACCCGGCACGGCGCGCTCGCGCTGGCCACGCGCGGCATGGTGACCACCGGCCGCTGAACCCCGCGCCAAACCGCATTACCCCCCATCGGAAGGGCCTCGGCGCGTTCGAGTGTTCCGCGAAAGCCACAACAGCCTCGGATTGGTGCAGCGCGCATAGGCCGCTCCAAGATTCACCTTATAATGCCGCCACCTGGCCGACGCCGAACGGACTTACCCGGTCCTCATCGGTGCGGTGGGCAGGCGGGCGATTGGCCTGCGCAATAACAAGAACGTGGTCAAGTAGTGCCCTTTCAGGCCTGAGCCGCGGTCGTGCATGCGCGCCCCCGACCAGCCTGTCAAGTCGCCGGGGAGTTCTTCGATTTTGCGCACGTCCGAGGCCCGCGCCTGGATGATTCGAACAAACACGATCGAGGAGCTCCCAATGAAGCATTCCCGTCTTACCTCCCTTTCTCTGGCCGCCGCGCTGCTCACCCTGGGTGCCGCCGCGCATGCGGAAACCGTCAAGATCGCCATCGCCGGCCCGATGAGCGGCTCGGTCGCGCAGTACGGCGACATGGTCAAGGCGGGCGCGCTGACCGCCATCGAGCAGATCAACGCTGCCGGCGGCGCCGGCGGCAACAAGCTCGAAGTCGTGCTGATGGACGACGCCTGCGAACCGAAGCAGGCCGTGGCCGTCGCCAACAAGATCGTCAGCCAGAACATCCGCTATGTGATCGGCCACGTCTGCTCGGGCTCGACCATTCCGGCCGCGGACATCTACGAGAACGAAGGCGTCGTGATGGTGACGCCGTCGGCCACCGCGCCGCAGCTGACCGAAGGCAAGAAGCGCAAGATGATCTTCCGCACGATCGGCCGCGACGACCAGCAGGGTCCGGCCGCCGCGCAGTACATCATCGGCAAGGTCAAGCCCAAGAAGGTCGCCGTGCTGCACGACAAGCAGTCGTACGGCCAGGGCATCGCCGCCTCGGTGCGCAAGGACCTGGAAGCGGCCAAGATCCCCGTGGTGCTGTTCGAAGGCATCAACGCCGGCGATTCGGACTACTCGGCCGTGATCACCAAGCTGAAGTCGCAGGGCGTGGACTTCGTCTACTTCGGCGGCTATCACCCCGAGATGGGCCTGCTGCTGCGCCAGGCGCGCGAGCAGGGCGTCAAGGCGACGTTCATGGGACCGGAAGGCGTCGGCAACAAGGACGTCACCGCGATCGCCGGCCCGGCTTCGGAAGGCATGCTGGTCACGCTGCCGGCCGACTTCTCGGCCGACCCGGCCAACGCGGCGCTGGTCAAGGCCTTCGCCGACAAGAAGCGCGATCCGAACGGTCCGTTCCAGATGCCGGCCTACGCGGGCGTCAAGATCATCGCCGACGCGATCGCGGGCGCCAAGAGCACCGATCCGGTCAAGGTCGCGGCGTACATGCACAAGAACGCCTTCCAGACCCCGATCGGCAAGGTCGAATACGACGCGCAGGGCGACCTCAAGTCGTTCAAGTTCGTCGTCTTCACCTGGCACAAGGACGCCACCAAGACGGCCGCCAACTGATCGCCGGCGCGGTCCGTGCCAACGCCCCGTTCGTCACCGAACGGGGCGTTTTGATATGCCGGGCCGCTTCGATCGCGCCCTTCCCCGCGCGGGAAGGGCCCGCCGCGACAGGCACGCCGGCCTCACCGAAGCGGCCCGAACGGGCTGAACCCGGCCGACGTGCTGTACAGACGGGACGTACCTCATGAACGAATTCCTACCCCAATTCACCCAGCAGCTGGTCAACGGCCTGACGCTGGGTGCGATCTATGCGCTGATCGCCATCGGCTACACGATGGTCTACGGCATCATCGGCATGATCAATTTCGCCCACGGCGAGATCTACATGATCGGCGCCTATGTGGGCCTGGTGACGCTGACCGCGATCGGCGTGGCCGCCGGTTATCCGCTGCCGCTGGTGCTGGGCGCCGCGCTGCTGGTGTCGGTGATCGTCACCGGCCTGTACGGCTTCGCGGTCGAGCGGGTCGCCTACCGGCCGCTGCGCGGCGGACCGCGTCTGGTGCCCCTGATCTCCGCGATCGGCATGTCGATCTTCCTGCAGAACTACGTGCAGATCGGCCAGGGCGCGCGCGACGTGTCGGTGCCGGTGCTGATCAGCGGCGCGCTCGAGCTCGAGATGGGCGGCGATTTCACGGTGACCGTGCCGTACTCGCGCCTGCTGATCGTCGGCGTGACGCTGGTGCTGATGATCGCGCTGACGCTGTTCATCGGCCACTCGCGCATGGGCCGCGCCTGCCGCGCGTGCGCCGAGGACATGCGCATGGCCAATCTGCTCGGCATCGACACAAACCGCGTGATCTCGTTCACCTTCGTGCTGGGCGCGATGCTGGCCGCCGCGGGCGGCGTGCTGATCGGGCTGACGATCGGCAAGCTGAACCCCTTCATCGGCTTCGTCGCCGGCATCAAGGCCTTCACCGCCGCGGTACTCGGCGGCATCGGCAGCATTCCGGGCGCGATGCTCGGCGGCGTGCTGCTGGGCCTGGCCGAGACTTTCGCCTCGGGCTACATGCCGGCCGAATACAAGGACGTGGTCGCGTTCGGCCTGCTGGTGCTGATCCTGCTGTTCCGTCCCACCGGCCTGCTGGGCAAGCCGGACGTGGAAAAAGTCTGAGGACCGCGCCATGAACTCCTCCATTTCGATGACGCAATCGCTGAAGAACGCCGTCTCGGCGGCGGTGCTGACCGCCATCCTGACGATCCCCATCCTCGGCCTGCAGCTCAAGCTCGAGGGCTATCGCGTGGTGCTCGAACCGCACTGGCGCCCGGTGTGGATCGCGGTGGCCGCGGTGTTCCTGTTCCAGCTGTTCAAGCCGGTGATCCACCGCACCACCTCGGCGGTCAGGCTGCCGGCGCTGCCCACGCTCGCGCCGGGGCAGCAGCGCGCCGCGGTCTGGGTGTTGCTGGCGGTCGGGCTGATCTGGCCGTTCTTCGGCTCGCGCGGCGCGGTCGACGTCGCCACGCTGGCGCTGATCTACGTGATGCTCGGCCTGGGCCTGAACATCGTGGTCGGCTTCGCCGGCCTGCTCGACCTCGGCTATGTCGGCTTCTACGCGGTGGGCGGCTACACCTATGCGCTGCTGAACCAGGCCTTCGGGCTGTCGTTCTGGGAATGCCTGCCGATCTCGGCCGGCATGGCCGCGCTGTTCGGCTTCCTGCTGGGCTTTCCGGTGCTGCGCCTGCGCGGCGACTACCTGGCCATCGTGACGCTGGGCTTCGGCGAGATCATCCGCCAGTTGCTGAACAACCTGACCAGCCTGACCGGCGGACCGGACGGCATCTATGGCATCCCGAAGCCGACCGTGTTCGGCATCCCGATGACCCGCAGCGCCGGCGAGGATGGTGCCCGCACCTTCCACGACCTGATCGGCCTGGACTACAGCGGCGAGCACATGGTGATCTTCCTGTACCTGCTCGCGCTGTTGCTGGTGGGACTGACGCTGTTCGTCACCAGCCGGCTGATCCGCATGCCGATGGGCCGCGCCTGGGAGGCGCTGCGCGAGGACGAGATCGCCTGCCGCTCGCTGGGCCTGAATCCGACCCGCATCAAGCTGTCGGCCTTCACGCTGGGCGCGACCTTCGCGGGCCTGGCCGGCGCGTTCTTCGCCGCGCGCCAGGGCCTGGTCAATCCCGAATCGTTCACCTTCATCGAGTCGGCGCTGATCCTGGCCGTGGTGGTGCTGGGCGGCATGGGCTCGCAACTCGGCGTGATCATCGCCGCGATCCTGCTGACGGTGCTGCCCGAGGTCGCGCGCGGCTTCGCCGAATACCGGATGCTGCTGTTCGGCCTGGTGATGGTGCTGATGATGATGTGGCGCCCGCAGGGCCTGTTGCCCGCCAGCCGCCCGCACGTGGAGTTGCCGCAATGAGTGCACAAAGCGCAGAACTGTTGAAAGTGTCCGGCCTGCAGATGCGCTTCGGCGGCCTGCTGGCGGTGGACGGCATCGATTTCAGCGTCCGCAACGACGAGGTGTTCGCCATCATCGGGCCGAACGGCGCGGGCAAGACCACGGTGTTCAATTGCGTCGGCGGCTTCTACAAGCCCACCGCGGGCGAGGTGATGCTGGACGACCGGCCCATCGCCGGCCTGCCGAGCCATATGGTGGCGCGCCAGGGACTGGTCCGCACCTTCCAGAACATCCGGCTGTTCAAGAACCTGACGGTGGTCGAGAACCTGATGGTGGCGCAGCATCGCCGCGTCAAATCGGGGCTGCTGCACGGGCTGTTCGCCACGCCGGCCTATCGCCGCGCCGAGCGCGAGGCGCTGGAGCGCGCCGCCGAATGGCTCGACCGCATGGGCCTGCGCGCGGTGGCCAACCGCGAGGCGGGCACGCTGTCGTACGGCCACCAGCGGCGGCTGGAGATCGCGCGCTGCATGATCACGCAGCCGCGCCTGCTGATGCTGGACGAACCGGCCGCGGGCCTGAACCCGCAGGAGAAGGTCGAGCTCAAGACGCTGATCGACCAGCTGCGGCGCGAGTTCGGCATCGCGGTGCTGCTGATCGAGCATGACATGAGCCTGGTGATGGGCGTGTCCGACCGCATCCTGGTGATGGAGCACGGCCGCCCGATCACCATCGGCAAACCCGAGGACGTGCGCAACGACCCGCGCGTGATCAAGGCATACCTGGGAGAGGACTGATGCTGAAGCTGGAACAGGTCCATACCCATTACGGCGCCGTCGAGGCGTTGTGTGGCGTATCGATCGAGGTCAACCAGGGTGAGATCGTCACGCTGATCGGCAGCAACGGCGCGGGCAAGACCACGCTGATGATGACCATCTGCGGCAGCCCGCGCGCGTCCAGCGGGCGCGTGCTGTTCGAGGGCCGCGACATCACCGGCTGCTCGACGCACGAGATCATGCGCATGGGCATGGCGATCTCGCCCGAGGGCCGGCGCGTGTTCCCCAGCCTGACCGTGCTGGAGAACCTGAAGATGGGCGCGTTCTTCGCCAAGCGCGACGAGATCGAGGCGGGCATCGAGCATGTGTTCAAGCTGTTCCCGCGGCTGGAGCAGCGCGCCTCGCAGCGCGCCGGCACCATGTCCGGCGGCGAGCAGCAGATGCTGGCGATCGGCCGCGCGCTGATGAGCCGGCCGCGGCTGCTGCTGCTCGACGAGCCGACCCTGGGTCTGGCGCCGATGATCATCGCGCAGATCTTCGACATCATCCGCACCATCCGCGAGGACGGCGTGACGGTGTTCCTGGTCGAGCAGAACGCCAACAAGGCGCTGCAGGTCGCCGACCGCGGCTATGTGCTCGAAACCGGCAAGGTGGTGCTGGCCGATACCGGCGCGAACCTGCTGGCCAACGACCAGGTGCGCAACGCGTATCTGGGCGGCTAGGGGAACGCGCTCGGACCGACGCACCGCAGCCAGGCACCGGCCCGGCCACCGCAGCCCGATGGGGCGGCGGTGGCCGGGCCGCTGTCCTTCCTGCGTCCCGCGATGCCACAGGGCAATTGCGGGCACGTCGGGCGGCACCCCACGCCAGTACGGCACATCGGGCGGGAGTGAATGCAGTACAATGCAAACGATTCTCATCTACGCCCGCTGATTCATCACTAAGCAAGCGGTCAGGTAGTACCGGCGCCACGCCGGCAACCCGCCCGCGGGACCAAAGCACATGCGCTTGTCAGACTTGCCGCGGCGCACCGCGGCCATCGTACTGTCGGTCGACGACAGCACCCCGAACGATCCCATCGCCCGACGCCTGCGCGAACTCGGCTTCGTGCCCGGCGAGGCCGTGCAGATCATTACCTTCGGCCCGTTCGGCAAGGACCCGCTGGTCGCCCAGGTCGGCAGCACGCGCTTCGCGCTGCGCCGCGCCGAAGCCGCCCGCGTGACGGTGCAGCCCGAGGGCGCCCGCACCGCCAATCCGGCCGCTGCGAGCAATACGGCTGCTGCAGGCAATACCGCCGATACAGCCGGTACCGCATGAAGCGGACCGATTCGAATTACGCCATGTCCGTCGCTACTTCTCCCGCCACTCCCGCTTCCGCCGCCACCGCGCAGGCGCCGCTGCGCGTCGCGCTGGTCGGCAACCCCAATTGCGGCAAGACCGCGCTGTTCAACCGGCTGACCGGCAGCCGCCAGAAGGTGGCCAACTACGCCGGCGTCACGGTCGAGCGCAAGGAAGGCTATTTCGTCGCGCCGTCCGGCCGGCAGGTCCGCATCCTCGATCTGCCGGGCGCCTACAGCCTGCACGCGACGAGCCTGGACGAAGCCATCACGCGCGACGTCTGCATGGGCAACCGCCCCGGCGAGGCCGTGCCCGACCTGCTGGTGTCGGTGGTCGATGCCACCAATCTGCGGCTGCACCTGCGTTTCGTGCTGGAACTGCGCCGCCTCGGCCTGCCGATGGTGGTGGTGCTCAATATGAGCGACGCGGCCGAACGCCGCGGTATCCGCATCGACCGCGACAAGCTGGCCGCCGCGCTGGGCGTGCCGGTGGTGCAGACGGTCGCCGTGCGGCGCGGTGGCGCCGCCGCGCTGCTGTCGGTGCTCGACGGCGCGCTGCCGTCGGCCCCGCCGCCTCCTCCGGCCCCGGCCGACGACTTCGACACGCATGCCGAGGTCAAGCGCCTGCTCGACGCGGCGGTGACGATGCCGACCGCATCGGCGAGCCTCGAAGACCGTATCGACCGCGTGGTGCTGCATCCGGTGTTCGGCCTGGCGATCCTCGCCGTGCTGCTGTTCCTGATGTTCCAGGCCGTGTTCTCGTGGGCCGAGCCGCTGATGGAGAGCATCGAGGGCGGCGTGGCCTATGCCGGCGAACTGGTCGGCGGCCTGCTGCCCGATGGACTGCTGCGCAGCCTGATCGTCGACGGCCTGATCGCCGGCCTGGGCAGCGTGGTGGTGTTCCTGCCGCAGATCCTGATCCTGTTCCTGTTCATCCTGACGCTGGAGGAATCGGGCTATCTGCCGCGCGCGGCCTTCCTGCTCGATCGGCTGATGATGGGCGCGGGGCTGTCGGGCCGCTCGTTCATCCCGCTGCTGTCGAGCTTCGCCTGTGCGATTCCCGGCATCATGGCGACCCGCACGATCCAGGACCCGCGCGACCGGCTGACCACGATCCTGGTCGCGCCGTTGATGACCTGCTCGGCACGGCTGCCGGTCTATGCGCTGCTGATCGGCGCCTTCATTCCGGCGGACACGGTGATGGGCGTGTTCAACCTGCAAGGGCTGGTGCTGTTCGCCCTGTATGTGGCCGGCATTGTCAGCGCGCTGGTGGTCGCCTATGCGCTGAAGTTCTTCCGCCGTGACCGCACCGAGCATCCGCTGCTGATGGAACTGCCGGCCTACCGCATTCCGAATCCGCGCGACGTCGCGATCGGGCTGTGGGAGCGCGCCCGCATCTTCCTGTCGCGCGTGGGCAAGGTGATCCTGACGCTGACGGTGCTGCTGTGGTTCCTGGCCACCTTCCCGTCCCCGCCCGAAGGCGCGACGCTGCCGCCGATCGACTACAGCTTCGCCGGCATGATCGGCCACGCGCTGGAGAAGGTATTCGCGCCGGTCGGCTTCAACTGGCAGATCTGTATCGCGCTGGTGCCGGGCCTGGCCGCGCGCGAAGTGGCGGTCGGCGCGCTGGCGACCGTCTACGCACTGTCGGGCAGCGAGGACACGGTGGCGGCGCAGCTCGCGCCGATGATCGCCGCGCAGTGGTCGCTGGCCACCGCGCTGGCGCTGCTGGCGTGGTTCGTGTTCGCGCCGCAGTGCATCTCGACACTGGCCGTGATCCGCCGCGAGACCAACTCGTGGAAGGTGATGGCCGCCTCCACGCTCTATCTCGCGGGCCTGGGCTATCTGGCGGCGTTCGTCACGTATCGCGTGGCGCTGCTGTTCAGCTGAGGCAGCCGGAAACCATCATGTCGCTCTATCACGCCGTCGAATCCGTGCTGGTGCCGCTGATCGTGCTGGTGTGCGCGCTGTCGGTGGCGGCGCGCTACATGCCGCGCACGCGCGAGCGCGCCAAGGCCGCGCTGGCCGCCAGCCTGGGCGGCGCGCAGGCACGCGGATGGCGCGCGCGGCTGGTGGCACGGCTGGCGCCGCAGGCGGTAGCGGCCGGCTGCGCCACCGGTTGCGACAGCGGGGGCTGCAACAGCTGCGACAGCAATACATCCGGCAATACATCGGGCAATACGTTGGGCAATGCGTCCAGCCCCGCCCCGTCCGCGCACGAGAAGCCGATCCGCATCGTGCGCAAGCCGCAGGGCAAGGGCCAGGGGGAGATACACGACAGCGCGCGGTAGCACGTCGTAGCAGCACGCCGCAGCCGCACACCGCAGCCGCACGCCATAGTAGAGAGGGCCAGCTTTTGCTGGCCCTTTGCTTTAGGTCAAACGGGTCCGCAGGCACCACGGGCACACTCGGCATGGGGTCTTTCCCAGTCCTGTCGATCACAACATGAGCCCGATGCAATCTCCTCGTACCCGATTGGCAACGGTCGCCGCGGCGGCCGTCATGATGGCCTTGCCGCCGCTGCACGCCAACGCGGCCGACGCTGCAACCAACACGGCAACCGGCGCCGCAGCTGGCACTGCGGCCGTCACCCAGCCCGAAGGCAACTGGATGATCCGCCTGCGCGGCACCTATCTCGACTTTGCGCAGAAGTCCGACCCCGTCGGCGGCGCCGGCGCCTCGGACCGGATCGGCGTCAACAACAAGTGGATCCCCGAGCTGGACGTCACCTATTTCTTCACGCCGCATATCGCCGCGGAACTGGTGCTGACCATTCCGCAGAAGCACGACGTCCATCTCGACGGCAATCGGATCGGCACGTTCAAGCATCTGCCGCCGACGCTGCTGGTGCAGTACCACTTCCTGCCGCACGCCACCTTCCGGCCCTATGTCGGCGCGGGGCTGAACTTCACGCGGATCTGGGGCGCGGATCTCGCCGGCAATACGCTGTCGCTGGACCGCTGGAGCATCGCGCCCGCGCTGCAGATCGGCATGGACTACCGGCTGACGCGCCACTGGTACCTGAATGCGGACATCAAGAAGGTGTGGCTCTCCAGCGATGTGAAGGCGGCCGGCGCCAAGGTGTCGGAGGTCAAGCTGGACCCGTGGCTGTTCAGCGTCGGTGTCGGATATCGGTTCTGAGGGCCGGTCCCATTGGCACGCAGAAACGGGTACGCTCGTCTCTCGCTGCCTCTGATCTGGACCGATAGAACGCCCCCACGGCTTGTCGCCATGGGGGCGTTTCGCATGGCGCGGCATGGCGCGCTGGTTGCGCGCCAACTGCGCGCGCATCAGATTGCGGTGCCCGCGATCGTCACCGACAACCGTTGCCCGGTCTTCCTGACG
Organism: Cupriavidus sp. DB3; assembly: GCF_020418465.1. Lineage (NCBI taxonomy): Bacteria > Pseudomonadati > Pseudomonadota > Betaproteobacteria > Burkholderiales > Burkholderiaceae > Cupriavidus > Cupriavidus sp. DB3. Next base: position 621,441 of record NZ_JAIZPL010000002.1, read on the forward strand.
CTGCAGCTCGCGGTCAGCGAGAAGTCGCCCGGGGTCAACGGCGTCACGCCGACCTGGCCCGGATGCGTGGCCGGGGTCACGGCGATATTGCCGGCCTGCTGCCAGTCCCACGCCTCGCATTCGAGGAAGGTCAGCGCGTTGCCGCGATGCCTGACGGTCGCGGTGACCGGGATCGGCAGCGGCGGCATCGTCGCGATGCGCAGCGGTTGCGGACCGTCGTAGACCAGCGCCCAGGTCGGCTGCTCGGTCACCGTCAGGCCGGCGCTCGGCGTGGCATCGAGGGCGTTGCTGGTGGCCGTGACCTTCAACAGGCTCTGCAGCGGATCGGCCCCGTTGGGACGGCTGGTGTTCAGCGTGAAGCCGCGCCCGCTCGCCGTGGGCTGGACCGACAGCGACGGCGAGGTGCTGGCGTACGACCATTGGCCGTCGAACTGCGCGGTCGCATCAAGGCCGTCGCTGCGCATCACGCGCGCGGACAGCGTGGCCGGATAGCCGTTCAGGATCGAGATCGCGTCGATCGGCGTGCCGTTGCGCAGCAGCTCGAGCGTGTAGGCGTAGCTGCCGTTCTTCAGCACCACGACGGCGATCCGCGCGGCCAGCGCGACGCCATTGGGCGCCGTCACGCCGACGGTGACCGTGCCCTCGACCGTGCTGGTGGTAGACAGATTGACGCCGTGCAGCGTCGCGCGCTCGCGATCGGCACTGAGCTGGATGCCGGCGGCCGAGCTGGCCCAGGCCCAGTCGTGCACGGCGGCCGACACATCGATACCGTCGCCATCGAGCAGCGTGGCGCGGATCTGCCGCGTTTCGCCATTGGCCAGCGTCAGCAGCGGATGCGAGACCGCGAGGCTGTAGTGGTGGCTGGCGGCGACGGTGATCGTGGCCGTCTGCACCGGCAGCATGATGGCCTTGCCGTCGGCACCGTTGATGGTGGCGGCGACCTGCACGTTGACGGTGCCCGGCGCAATGCCGGTCACGACCGCGGCACCGGCGACGGTGGCGCTCGGTGTCACCGTCGCGACGGCGGGATCGGACGAGGTCCACGCGTAGCTGCCCTGGGCGGTAACGTCCTTGCCATTGCTGTCGACGATGACGGCGGCCAGCGTCAGCGTGCGGCCCACGCCGACCTGTCCCGCCGATTGCCCGAGTGTCACGGTATAGCTGACCGTTGTCGGTGAGCCGTTGGACCCGGGTCCCGACGATCCGCCGGAACCCGAGCCCGAACTCGGACCCGCTGCCGCACCATCGCTGCCGCCGCCTCCGCCGCATGCGGCCAATACCATCGCTGTCAGCGCCGCCGCGACCCAGGCGAGCGCCTTCGACCCCGTTCCCGTTCTCATGATGTCTCCCCGTTTGCTGGGCCAATGTCCCCATTCAGGCTAGGCGCGACGGCGGCGTCGCTGTACCGGCCAGGCGGTGGACGATGGCCGCGGTTTGCGTGGGGCAGCGCGCGTTCAGGTACGAGACCGGGAGCGCGATCTCATCCATTTGGCCGAGACCGCGGTGTGGCGTCACACCACCGCAGCGTGCGCGCTTGACGAGTCGACGCTCGATGCACTACGCTTTGTGGCTGCTACACCGTAGCGCCTCGTCGAATCGCGTCGAATCGCATCGAAGCTCGACACCACTCACACCAGCCAGCACGATGTCCGTTGCAACGACCGTCCACCGCCAAGCCGCCGATGCCCTGCGCATCGCCGCGTCGGCGCGCGCGCGTCGTGCGGTCGCCATCGATGGCCTCGGCTCGGTCCGCGCGCTCGCCTGCGCCCTCTCCTCGCTACAACTAGACCTACCGATCGGTTGCCGGGCCTAGCGCCCCGTGGCAGTTCGGCAGCCTGTCGCCACTTTTCCGTTCGCATTGGCACGCCGCAATCGGCCTCGATTGCGGTCCTGATCGCGCCCGATCGGCATTCGATCGCCCGCTTGCCATGCGTCCCGCCTTTTTTCGCTATCGCGATTCCCTCGCGAGGAGGACCCGTTCATGCTGCGCAATCCCGCCGTCAAATACCGCTCCGCCGCCACCGTCGATCTGCCGGATCGCAGCTGGCCGAACCAGCGCATCACGCGCGCGCCGGTCTGGATGAGCACCGATCTGCGCGACGGCAACCAGGCGCTGATCGAGCCGATGAGCGTGGCGAGCAAGCTGCGCTTCTTCGAACAACTGGTGAAGATCGGCCTCAAGCAGATCGAGGTCGCGTTTCCGTCGGCATCGCAGACCGATTTCGACTTCGTGCGCATGCTGATCGAGCAGAACCGCATTCCCGACGACGTGACCATCGTCGTGCTGACGCAGGCGCGCGACGACCTGATCCGCCGCACCATCGAATCGCTGCGCGGCGCGCCGCGTGCGGTCGTGCATCTGTACAACCCGATCGCGCCGGCGTTTCGCCGCATCGTGTTCGGCGCGAGCCGCGACGAGGTCAAGGAGATCGCGCTGGCCGGCACGCGGCTGATCCGCGAACTGACCGATGCGATTCCCGGCACCGCGTGGACCTACGAGTATTCGCCCGAGACCTTCAGCATGGCCGAGCTCGATTTCGCGCTCGAAGTCAGCGACGCCGTCGCCGACATCTGGGAGCCGGGCCCGTCGCGACCGATGATCCTGAACCTGCCGAGCACGGTTGAGTGCAGCACGCCCAATGTGTTTGCCGACCAGATCGAATGGATGCATCGGCATCTGGCGCGCCGCGCCGACATCGTGCTGTCGGTCCACCCGCATAACGATCGCGGCACCGCGGTGGCGGCGGCCGAGCTGGCCGTGATGGCCGGTGCCGATCGCGTCGAGGGCTGCCTGTTCGGCAACGGCGAGCGCACCGGCAACGTCGACCTGGTCACGCTGGCGTTGAACCTCTATACGCAGGGCGTCGATCCGCAGCTGGACTTCTCCGATATCGACGAGGTGCGCCAGTGCGTCGAGCATTGCAATCAGCTGCCGGTGCATCCGCGCCATCCCTATGCCGGCGATCTGGTGTTCACGGCGTTCTCGGGCTCGCATCAGGACGCGATACGCAAGGGCTTCGCCCAGCAGAGGCCGGATGCCATCTGGGAGGTGCCGTACCTGCCGATCGATCCCGCCGACCTGGGCCGCAGCTATGACGCGGTGATCCGCGTCAACAGCCAGTCCGGCAAGGGCGGCATGGCCTATCTGCTCGAACAGGTGCACGGGCTGTATCTGCCGCGCCGGCTGCAGATCGAGTTCAGCCGCGCGGTGCAGCGCATGACCGACGAGACCGGGGCCGAGGCCAGCGCGGACGATCTGTTCGCACTGTTCCGCCGCGAATATCTCGATGTCGATGCGCCGCTGCGCTACGTGTCGCACCGGATGATGTCGAGCGCGGACGACCAGGTCGAGATCGAGGCGACGCTGGTGCAGGATGGCGCCACGCGCGTGGTGCGCGGCAAGGGCAACGGTCCGATCGACGCCTTCGTGCGCGCGCTCGGCATGCCGGTGCGCGTGATGGACTACCACGAACACGCGCAATCGTCCGGCGCCGATGCGCGCGCGGCCTGCTATGTCGAGGTACGGGTAGGGGAATCAGCGACCGGCTTCGGCGCGGGGATCGACGCGAATCTGGTGACGGCGTCGTTGAAGGCGGTGGTGTCGGGGATCAATCGGCATTTGCGGGCGGCACAGCTGAGCGGCGCCGAGCAGCAGGCCGCCTGAGACACCCGCGCACCTTGCGACACCGCAGGTTGGCTTCCCTCTCCCGCTCACGGGAGAGGGGACACCATAGCGATACCGGCGGCGTCGCGCGTCACCGTGTCACCGTGTCACCGTGTCACCGTGTCACCGGAACGCCGGCTCGTCGAAGCTGCGCAGCTTGCGCGAGTGCAGCGCCTCGACGCCGTTCTCGCGCAGGATGCGGATCGCTTCGAGCCCGATCGTCATATGCTGGCTGACGCGCTGGCGATAGAAGGCGTTGGCCATGCCGCGCAGCTTCAATTCGCCGTGCAGCGGCTTGTCCGAGACGCACAGCAGCGTGCCGTAGGGCACGCGCAGGCGGAAGCCGTTGGCCGCCACCGTCGCGCTTTCCATGTCGATCGCGATCGCGCGCGACTGGTTGAACCGCGCGTACAGCGTCTTGGACTTCAATTCCCAATTGCGGTCGTCGGTCGAGACCACGGTGCCGGTGCGCATCCGCGTCTTCATCTCGTTGCCCGACAGCCCGGTCACCCGCGCTACCGCTTCCTGCAGCGCGACCTGGATCTCGGCAATCGGCGGCACCGGGACCCATGGCGGCAGGTCCTGGTCCAGCACGTGGTCGTCGCGGACATAGGCGTGCGCCAGCACGTAGTCGCCAAGCTGCTGCGAGCGGCGCAGGCCGCCGCAATGCCCCACCATCAGCCAGCAATGCGGGCGCAGCACCGCCAGATGGTCGGTCATCGTCTTGGCATTCGACGGGCCGACGCCGATATTGACCAGCGTGACCCCGAGCCGGTCCTCGCGCACCAGGTGATAGGCCGGCATCTGCGGCAGCGCGCGCGGATACAGCGCCAGATCGGGCTCGGCCTCGCCGTGGTTCTGCACGATATCGCCGGGCTCGACGAAGCGGATGTACTCGTCGCCATCGGCGCTGGTCATCAGCGAACGGCCCAGCGCGACGAACTCGTCGACATAGCGCTGGTAATTGGTGAATAGCACGAAGCGCTGGAAGTGCTGCGGCGCCGTGCCGGTGTAGTGGTACAGCCGCTGCAGCGCCAGATCGACGCGCTCGGCGGGAAACAGCGACAGCGGCCAGGCCTCGCCGGGCACGGGCTCGTAGGTGCCGTTGGCGATCCCGTCGTCGATGCGGCTCAGTTCTGGCAGCACGAACGACGCCTCGAGTTCGCGGGCCTGCGTGTAGCTGATATCGGTGGTCGACGCCTCGATCACGAAGGGCAGCGGAATCGGCCGCCGGCTGGTGCCCACCACCACCGGCACGCGGTGATAGCGCATCAGCCGTTCGATCTGGTCGCGGTAGTAGTCGGCAAACAGATCGGGCCGCGTCACGGTGGTGCCATAAACCCCGGGATACGCCACCGTGCCCCACGACGGCCGGCTGTCGGTCACCATCGTTTCGATATTGACCGAGATGCCCAGATAGGGATAACAGGCATGCGCCGCCGAGGGCAGCGGCTCGCCGCGGGCGAAGGCATCGAAACGCGCGCGCACCGCGCCGACCGCGTTGTCGTAGATCTCGCCGATGCGCGCCAGCGCGGCTTCTGGGTCGGTGAACTCGGCCAACTGGTCGGCCGGATGGGCGGAAGAGAAGATCGAGGCTTGCATGCGACGATCATACTCCGGAGCGCACGCGCCCTGCACATGACCGTGCTGGCGACCCGGCAAACCATCGCGATGCCGCTCCAGCGAATGCGGGAGCGGCTGCCGGCTTATTTCCTCGGCTCACTTCGCCGGCTTGTTCGCCCGCCTTATTCCGGCTGGATATTGGCGGCGCGGATGATGCGCCCCCATTTGGCCGATTCCTGCTGCTGGAAGGCCGCCAGTTCGGCCGGCGTGCTGGTAAAGATCTCGGTGCCGGTGCTGCGATAGAAGTTGCTTGCGGTCTGGCTGCGCGCCGCCTTGACGAGCAGCTCGTTCAGCTTCGCGACCACCGGCTGCGGCGTGCCCGCCGGCGTGTACGCCGCGAACCAGTAGCTCATCTCGTAGCCCTTGACGCCCGCCTCGTCGATGGTCGGCACATCCGGTGCCAGCGGCGAACGGGTCTTGCCGGACACGCCGAGCGCGCGCAGCTTGCCGCTCTTGACCTGCGGCAGGCCGGTCGCGGTATCGGTGATCATCATCTGGATCTGGTTGCCGAGCAGGTCGGTGACCGCCAGCGGATTGCTCTTGTAGGGCACGTGCAGCAGCTGGACCTGCGCCATCTGCTGGAACAGTTCGCCGGCGATGCGCGACGACGAGCTGCCGCTGCCGAAGCTCAGCTTGCCCGGCTGCTGCTTGGCCAGCGCGATGAACTCGCCCACGGTCTTCACCGGCAATTGCGGGTTGACCACCATGATCTGCCCGCCCTTGCCCAGCGCGGTGATCGGCGTGAAATCCTTGACCGGATCGTAGGGCAGCTTCTTGAACAGATGCTCGTTGGCCGCGTGCGTGGTGTTGGTCGTGATCAGCACCGTATAGCCGTCCGGCGCGGCCTTGGCGACGTCGGAGGCCGCGATGAAGCCGTTGGCGCCCGGCTTGTTGTCGACCACCACGGTGACCTTCGCATCGGTGGTCATCGCCTGGCCGATGGCGCGGGCCAGCTGGTCGGTGGCGCTGCCGGCGGCGAAGGGCACGACGAAACGGACCGGCTTGTCGGGGAATTCCGCGCGCGCCGGCGCTGACGGCAGCGCCAGCGCGGCGAATGCCGTCAGCGCGGCCAGCGCGGGGAGCAGTGTCTTCAGGCGCGGCGCCGGTTGCGTTCGCACGGCCGCGGGCAGGAATCGGGATGGCATGGTGTGGTCTCCTCTGGGTGTTTTATGAGGTCAGTTATCAGGTCGGTGATCAGGTCGGTGATCAGGCCAGTCGTCGGGTCAGGATGAACCGATGCGTGGCGCCGAGTCAGCCGCCTCCGCGCAAGCGCGGCGGCAAGGGAATCTCCAACTGCAGCAGCAGGAAGGACAGGGCCTTGCCGTGCGCGTCGAGATTGAGCGCATCGTTGACGCCGCCGTCGAGCACGCCGTCGAGGACGAAGTTCATCGCATGCAGGCTGGGCACGACGTAGCGCGTCGCCGCGGCGGGACGGCGATGACGGAACAGCGTGCGTACCGCGTCCTCGGTCACGTGTGCGAGCAGATGCGCGAAATCGCGCTCGTCATAGGCGATCACGCTGATGTTCGAGCGGTCGCCCTTGTCGCCGGTGCGGGCGTGCGCGAGACGATAGAGGGCAATGGTGTCGGACGTCGTCATGTTCAGCCTTCGATCATCGTGTGGCGCGGCGACACCGCATCGCGCGGCACCAGGCAGGACATCGCGTTCAGCCGCGGACGCAGCGCGGTGCGCACGCCGCCGCCGCCGGCAGGTCCGCAGCAATAGAGCGCGTTGACCTCGCGCAGCAGCGCCTCTGCCACGGCCTTGTCCTCGTGCGCCAGCGCGGCGCGCAGCCGCACGTCCTGGCTTCGCGCTTCATCTGGTTGCGGCGCGGACAGCCATGCGCCGCCATCGTCGGCCAGCACGCTGAGCACGCCGATCAGGTCGAGCCGCACCGGCGCCTCAATGCCCAGCATCGCCATCCGCTTGCGCACGATGTCGCCGGCCAGGCGCGCGCGCGCCGCGGCGTTCGGTCCGGCGTAGGAGATCTCGCCCTCGGCGATCCAGCCGCCTTCATGAAACAGGTTGGCCTTCAGTTGCTCGGGACGCGCGTGGCCGCGGATATTGCGCACCGCGACGCGGTCCGGACCGACCTGCTCGACCGTGACCGCGCTGATGTCGGCCACCACGTCGGGCGTCAGATAGGCGGCGGGGTCGTGGACCTCGTACAGCAGCTGTTCCTTGACGGTACGCAGGTCGACGCAGCCGCCGGTGCCGGCCGCCTTGCCGATCTCGATGCCGCCATCGCTGTCGAGTCGCACGATCGGATAGCCAAGCGCATGGACGTCGGGAACGTCCTTGATGCCGGGATCGGCGAAATAGCCTCCGGTCACCTGCGCACCGCATTCGAGCAGATGGCCGGCCATGGTCGCGCGCGCGAGGCGGTCCCAGTCCTGCCAGGACCATTTGAAATGCGCCATCGCCGGGCCGACCGCCAGGGCCGGGTCGGCGACGCGGCCGCACACCACCACTTGTGCACCGGCGATGAGCGCATCGGCAATGCCCTGCGCGCCGATATAGGCGTTGGCGCAGACGAAGCGGCGCTCGGGAAAGGCCTCGCCCAGGAGGCCCGACAGCAGCGCGCGGCCGGCATCGCCGGACAGATCGTCGCCCTCGACCACGGCCACGCGCGGCCTGGGCAGGCCCAGTTCGGCCGCCAGCGCCTGCACGCGTCGCGCGGCGCCGTGCGGATTGGCCGCGCCGAAATTGCCGATGATCGGAATGCCGTGCGCCAGGCACAGGCCCAGCACCGGGGTCAGCAAGGCGTCGAGCAGCGGCTCGTAGCCGCGCTCGGGATCGGCGCGCCGGGCCAGGTGGGCCAGCGCCAGCGTGCGCTCGGCCAGCGTTTCGAAGATCAGCGCGGCCGGGCCGCCGTCGGCGATCAGCGTGCGCACCACGGGCAGCGCGGCGTCGATGCGATCGCCGGAGAAGCCGGCACCGGAGCCGATCGAGAGGGAAGAAGCCATGGCGGGCGCGATATCAGGAAGTCGACGGTCGGAATCAGGACCAACAGGGATCAACAAGGACCAACAAGGACCAACAAGGACCAACAAAGACCAATACGGAACCGCGCAGATGCGCGGCCGGTCCCGGCATTCTAGGCACGATGGCGAATTCGGAAAAACGGATTATTTGGATTAATCTAGCGGTCCGGCCGATCAATGCGCGGTCCGTCCGTGGTCGATTCCCGACCGATCCGTGGTCAATTCGCGGCCCGCTCGCCGTGCATTTGCCGTCCGTGCGCCATCCATGCGCCGTCCATTCGCCGTCCATTCGCCCTCGATCAACCATCCTTTCGCCGCCATGAACCTGTCCGTCAAGCATCTGCGCGCCTTCGTCGCACTGGCCCAGCAGCGCAATTTCACACGGGCGGCGCAGGCCTGCCATCTGTCGCAGTCGGCGTTCAGCGCGCTGATCCGCACGCTGGAGGAACAGGCCGGCGCGCGGCTGTTCGAGCGCACCACGCGCTTTGTCGAGCTCAGTGCCGAGGGTCGCCGCTTCGAGGAGGTAGCGGAGCGGCTGCTGGCCGATTTCGAGGACGCCTTCGCCGACCTGCGCGACCATGCCGAGCGCCGCAAGGGCCGGGTCGCGATCGCGGCGCTGCCGTCGATCGCCGCGGGCGATCTGCCGCCGGTGCTCGCCGCCTTCCGCGCGCGCTATCCAGGCATCGCGCTGGCGCTGCACGATGTGCTGGCCGACGGCTGCATCGATCTGGTACGGCGCGGCCGCGTCGATTTCGCGCTGGCGCCGGCGCCAAGCCAGGATGCGGACCTGAAGATCGAGCCGCTGGTGGCGGATTCCTTCCACGTGATCTGCCCCGCCGATCATCCGCTGGCCTCGCGCCGCAGCATCGCCCCGTCCGCGCTCGCCGGCCTGCCGTTCATCCATCTGTCGCGCACCAGCAGCGTGCGGCAGCATCTGGACGCCGCGCTGCATCCGACGCGGCTCAATGGCGTGATGGAGGTCGAGCATCTGGCCACGGTGGCCGGGCTCGTGGCCGCGGGCCTCGGCGTCACCGTGGTGCCGTCGCTGGCGCTGTTCCAGTTCCAGCTGCCCAATCTGGCGATCCGGCCGCTGCGGCTGGAATCGCTGGTGCGCGACATCTGCCTGGTGCGGCTGCGCGACCGCGGTGATTCGGCCGCGGCCAGCGCGATGCTCGACTACGTCTACGCGCACTTTCGCAAGCGGCGCGGCGCGCAGGATGCCGCGCGGCCGACGCGTCCGAAGTGAGTCAGACGTGAGTCAGAAATGAGCCAGATAGCCGCCGTCGACGGCAAGGACGTGGCCGGTGACATAGGACGCCGCCGGCGAGGCCAGGAACACCGCGGCGCCCGCGATCTCGTCCGGCTGGCCCCAGCGGCCCAGCGAGGTACGGCGCTGCAGCCAGTCCTTCACGCCGGCGTCGCCGACCATCGGCTGGTTCGGCTCGGTGGCGAAGAACCCCGGCGCAATCGCGTTGACGGTGACGCCATCGCGCCCCAGGTCCGCCGATAGCGAGCGCGTCAGCGCATCGAGCGCGCCCTTGGTGGCGGGATACAGCACGTCGTCGCCCCGCGCCACCTGCCCCGCGATCGAGCTGACATTGATGATGCGGCCATAGCCACCGCGACGCATGCGTATCGCTGCATGCCGGCACAGGTTGTACGGCGCGACCAGATTGGTCTCCATCATCGCGCGCAGATCGCCGGTATCGAGCTCGGCCATGGTCTGCCGATTGCGCGCGCCGGCGTTGTTCACGAGGATGTCGAGCCGGCCATATTGGCTGTCGATGCTGTCGAACGCGTTCGCTACCGCGGTCTCGTCGGTAATGTCGAGCACCAGCGGACGGGCGCCCTCACCGAGCGTGGCGACGGCCTGCTCGACACGCTGCGCATTGCGTGCGGCCACCAGCACGATGGCACCGGCGTCGATCAAGCCTTTCGCGATGGCGATGCCAAGACCCTGCGCACCGCCGGTAACCAGCGCCACGCGGCCGGTCAGCGAGAAGGGATGGGAGGAGGAATGGGATGGGGTATGCGCGGACATGCGGGGAAATATACCGCAGGGAGGCCAGCTTATCCCTGTGGTGTCTGCCTGGTTTGTTCGATCAGCCAGTCGCGAAACGCCACAACGCGTGGATCGTCGCTGCTGCTCTGCGGATAGACGAGGTGATACGCATAATCCTGCGCCACGCTGACCCCGATGTCGAACAGCCTGACCAGACGGCCCGCCGCGAGGTCGTTGGCGATCATCGGCAGTTCGACCAGGCCGACGGCGCCGCTGTCCAGCACGGCCTGCACGACGTGCGTGGAATCGGCGAAGGCCATGCAGCGGCTGTCGTCGAAGTTCTTGATGCCGGCCGCCGCCATCCACATCGGCCAGTCCGGCCAGACGATGCCATCGGTCCGGCAATCGACATGGCACAGCGTGTGGTGCAGCAGATCGCGCGGCTCGCGCAGCGGGGGGCCGGATTCGAGCAGGCGGGGACTGCAGATCGGTACCACCACCGTGCCGAACAGACGCTCGGCGCGTGCGCCTTCGTAGTGGCCGGCGCCGAAGCGGATCGCGACGTCGATATCGTCGGCCTCGAAATCACGGACCTGCTCGCTGATATCGAAGGTCAGCTCCAGGCCGGGATTCGCGGCGCGAAATTGCGGCAGCCGAGGCAGCAGCCAGTTGGACGCGAAGCGCGCCTCCAGCGATATCCGAAGATGCGTCGCGCCCCGCGCCATGCGCCGGGCGCGCGCGGTGGCGCGGCGCAGATTGTCGAGCGCATCGGCGGTGGCCTCGTACAGGACCGCGCCGGCGGGTGTCAGCTGGATGCTGCGGCTGGTGCGCGTAAACAGCGTGATGCCGAGCTGTTCCTCGATTTCCTTGATCTGGTAGCTGACCGCCGCGGGCGTCAGGCCAACCTCTTCGGCCGCGCGGGTGAAGTTCAGATGCCGCGCCGCCGCTTCGAAGGTCCGGAGGGCGCGCGTGCCCGGCAGCATGCGATTCATCGATCTTCAGGCGAGATGGGAGGGTCGGCCGAAAACTACCGGTTTCTCGGCGAGGGGTCAATGCGCGGGGAGTCGCGCCGAGCCGGCGCGCAGAGAGAGAACGTGGTGCACGGGCACGGGCCCTGCACCACGTATCATCGGACCTTCAGACCATCAAACCATCAGACCATCGAACAGCCGAAGCAATGCATCGCGCCGGATCAGGGGAATGCCGGCACCGCCGGGTCCATCCCCGCGAAGCGGGCTTCCGGATGCGAGCTGCGCAGCAGCGTTTCGATTTCCTCGACACGGCCGCGCGGCACATCGACCATCAGCAGGATCTTGCCGTCGGCGATATCGGCCTCGAAGGGCTTGAGCCGGCTGTTCGGCGCGGAGCTGCCGATCATGCTCGAGGCCCAGGCCCCGAATACCGCGCCGAGCACCGCCAGCACGCCGACCAGGCCCCATTGCGGGGTATCGCTGACGATCGGGAACATCGCGACCACCACGCCGGCGACCACGCCGACCGCACCACCGATCATCAAACCCATCTCGGCGGCGTGAACGATATCGGAGGTCTGGAACAGATTGGCTTCATGCAGGCCGGTCATGTCCATGCCGTCGCGGGCGACGAAGTGGATGTGCCGGTGTTCGACGCGATTGATCAGCAAATCGTCCATGGTGCGCCGAGCGCTGACCACGTCGGGCAATAACCAGTAGATGCGTTTGCGCATGACGGATTCCTCCGAGCGAGGTCCCGTCCGTGGGCTGCCGAGGCTGGCAGGTGGCGGCAGAATCCGCCAGCGGGGCGGGTTTTACTTTTGTACGCCACCAGGCAGGGAATCGCAAGCGAAGCCGTGGGGGGCAGCGCACCGTGCCGGCGCCGCGTCGCGTAGCCGTCACGCCGGCACAGGGCCGACGTGACGGCGATGACGCCAGGGCAACGCCAAAAGCCGAAGCTGGGGGCGAAGTCCGAGCCGAAGCGAACCCGCGCCAAAGCGCAAGCCCGAGCCGAAGCCCGAGCCCGACCCGAAGCCGCTCAGAACGTGATCGGCAGCCGCACGTTGACCTGCAGATCCGGCGTATCGCGCGTCAGCCCCGCGCCGACCGAGATATTGAGCGTATAGCGGTCGCTGAAGCGGTACGAATAGCCGACCAGCAGCGAGCCCTGCGTGATCCGCACCGAGCCGGGCACGGTCTGTCCGTTCTGCTTGGTCGGCCAGATGATGCTCTGGTCGTAGCCGATGCTGAATGACGCCCGCTCGTTCAGCGCCAGGCCCATGCCGAAGTTGAAGCCGAAGATGTCGCCCGGCTCGATCTTGCCCAGCGGCTCCTTCTGGCCGTTCAGCACGGTACGGCTGACGTTGTCGCGGCCAAAATTGTGTAGATAGCTGAAGGTGCCGAAGAACACCGCAGGATCGGTCGGCAGCAGCCACGTGATGCCCGGCTGGATCGCATGAAAGCCGGTGCCGGTCGGCATGCCCAGCGGCAGCCCGGTGCCGGTGGTATTGCCGATGCAGCGCTGCACGCAATCGGTGACCACGTCGAACGGGCTCTTGCCGGTATTGGACTTGTAGCGCAGCCAGCCGACGAAATACGGCATGCGGTCGTTGCCGTAGTTCAGCTGATAGCGCAGCGTCGCCTCGACATCGCCCAGTCCGCTACCGCTCGAATTGAAGACGTTGTCGACCGCAGTGCCGGTGAAGACTTCGCGGCTGATGGTCGAGCCCGAGCTATGCACGTATGGCACCTTGGCCTCGATTTCAAGCCGCTTGGTAATGCCGTAGCGGAAGGCGACCGAGGCGACATAGGTCGAGGTCTTGACCTCGCGCACGTCGATCAGCCCGATCAGGATCGCCGGAATCACCGTGTAGCCGACCAGCGCCACGCGGTTGTTGGACGAATAGCCGTACTGGAACGCCGGCTCGACCACCAGCCGGCCGGGCGGCGTCAGCACGCCGGGCTGATCGAAGATCGGCGCGATCTCCGGCGGACGCGTGTCGCGCTCGGGCGGCCGGCCCACCGGTTCCTGCGCCTGTGCGACGGTGGTGCTGCCGTTGGCGGGGCCCTGTGCGGGGCCCTGTGCCGCACCTTGTGCCGGACCTTGTGCCTGATTGACCGGCACGTTGCGCGTATTCGGCAGGCCGGTATTGCCGCTGGCGGCAGCCGGCGCCGTCGCCGCGCCGGTCGCGATATCGGCGCCGGTCACACCGGGGCCGCGCTGCCCGCCGCGCTTGTTCGCCAGCGCATCGGCGCCGACGATGCTGCGCAACTCGCGGATGGTGGCCTCTTGCTGGGCCATCGAGCGCTTCATCGCGTCGAGCACGGCGGCCTGTTCCGCGACCTCGCGTTTCAGGGCTTCCAGCTTGGCGGCCGTCGGCCCTTCGTCGGGCAGATTCTGCGCATGCGCCAATCCCCCCAGCAATAGCAAGGTCGAGCATCCCGCCTGCCGGATGCCCTGCATCGACCTTTTTCTCATGACTCTCCTCCCCCCGGATGGCGGACTGGTTCAGGAGTCCGCGACCTGTTTGCGTTGTTGCCATGCACCCCTGTGTGTCCGGATGCGACCGCGTGCATCCGTTGCTTCCGCTTGCTTCGTGTGGTCCCGTATGCGTGTTTGGCTCTACCGCATGCTCGCCGCCCGCTGCAGGGCGCTGTTCAATGCCGCGCCGGCGACCCCCGCGCGGAACGCCTGCAAGGTGTTCACGCCCGCATCGATGGTCAACAGGCTCTGGATCGACTGGTTGTTGAGCGAGTTCTGGATCACGGTCGCCGGCGTGCCCGCCAGCGCCCCCGCGTTGAAGCTGTTGCCCGGCCCGTTCTGGATCAGATTGAGCAGGCCGTTGGTGGTGACCGAACCGGTCGCGGTGGCGATCACCGCCGGCGCCGGCATCGGCGGCGTCCCCGAAGACGGTGGAGGCGATGGCGCCGCCACCGTGGCGGTGCCCGGCGTGGAGGTGGACGTGCCTGGCTGTCCCGCGCTCGCCGAGGAACTGGCGCTGCCGCTGCCGGGCGTCGAGGTGCCCTGCCCCGCCTGCCCGGCCTGCCCCAGCGCGTTGGCCGCGACCGAGCCCGCATTGGCCGCGCTCTGCAGCGCGGCGGCAAGCCGTCCTGCCTGTTCCGAGGTGATGCGGCTGACGTCGGGAATCACCAGGCTGGTCGATACCACCAGGTTGCCGTTGATATAGACGGCGCGTTCGATGCCGAACGAGACCTGCAGGCCGCCGGTCTCGAAGCCGCCTCGCAGTTCTTCCAATCGTGCCGATGCGACCGGTTTCCAGCCGGCCATGCCGCTGCGCGCGGCAGCGATGGCATCGTGATGCGGATCCGCGGCGGGGTAGGACGCCAGTCCGGCGTCCAGCCCGTCCTCGCGCGGGGCCTGCGTGCTCCACGCCTGGCCGGCGCAGGCCAGTCCCGCGCCTAGCAGCATCGCTGCCGCGGCCGAATTGGCAGCGCCACGGGCGGCGCCGCGGCGCGCCGGCCGCGTAGTCATGGCTTGTCGATACATGGTGACGGGTCCCTAGAAGTCTCCAGCGCCATGCTTTGGCATGACGGTAAAGAACAGACTGTCCCGATTGACCCCCATCCAGTACGGCCCACTGGGTGCGACGCGCCAGTCCGAAGCCTGGTTGAAGCGCGCGATATCGGTGCGGTTGTGGATCACGAACAGAAGACTACTGTCCCAGATCCGTTCGAAGTGTTCGCGAGACAACGCTCGCGTACCGAGGGCGGGATCGCCAACCAACACCCGATTGCCGCGTACCCCCTTGACCACGACGAAATGGTGGTAGCCGTTCTCGACCACCAGCACGATCGCCGGGACCTGGGTTTCCTCGAGCTTGGACAGCGGCAGTTCGAAGCCGTCGGCCATGAAGCCGCGCGTTTCGAGGAAGCGCTTCATGTCCAGCAGCGAGAAGCCCTCGCGCTGGATCTTGGCGCGATCGCCGGTCAGGTACATCTGCTGGAACACTTCGGCTTCCGTGACCGGATGGCCGTACTGATAGGTAAGCAGGGTCGCCACTGCGGCCGAGCCGCAGCTGAAGTCGTACTGCTGCCGGATGGTGGTCTTGAAGCGTGCCTCCTTCAGGCTCACCGTCCGGACCTTGTAGTCGCTGCCGGCCGGTGGAATCACCACCGTATCGGCGGCGTGCGCCGGCACCATGGCCGACGCCCAGGCGAGCGCCGCCAGCGCGGCAAGGCGTGGCAGGTTCATGGCCTGCTTCATGGCCCGCTTCATGGCCCGCTTCATGGCCCAAATCGCACGTTCAGAATCGTCGCGTTCTGGATCAGCGTGTTGGCGCCGGTGTTCTGTATCACCGTGGGCAGGCCGCTCGCATTGGCGAACGCCCCATCCGAAATCGCGTTGCTGCCGGTGATGACGCGATTGGCGGTGTTGTCCGCCACGACGCCAGCCAGCCGCATGTCGTTGACCACCACTTCGGCGCCGCCACGGATATCGGCCAGCGCGTCGGTGCCGACCGGCTTGCCGAAGCCGGCGAGCACGGTGCCCGTCTGCCCTTGTGCCGATGCGTCGACCGTTGTCCGCGGTGTCGCGGCCATCGGGGTGTCCTTGCTGTTGTCTTCCGGCATGCCGACGGTGGTCGGCATCGCGGCCGTCGGGCTCGCCGCTTCTGGCGCGGCGGACGGCTCCGCCGCGGCGTGCAGGCCGGGCCAGAGCAGGAATGCTGTCGTCAAAGCGCCGACAGCGGTGCGGACCGCTCGCATGATGGTGCCTCCTTGTGTCCCGTCGAACGGGCATCCCGACGCGAGGCCGGGACGCCCACTCCTGCAGAGCAACACCGCGCAAGGCGCGATGCCGGTGCGCCATCCACGCACCGGCATTCGCGAGCGCGCAGCGTCTTACCTGCCTACAGCCAGGTTGGCCTGGACCGTGACGGCTTGTTGCACCAGCGAGCCGAGGCCGCTGTTCTGGTTGGCGATCATGATGCCGGCCGCCGACTGCCCGACGCTGCTCATCGCGTTGGACATGTTGAACGTGCCTGCATCGGCCAGCGCCGCACCACCGGCACCACCGGCACCGCCGGTCGCACCGTTGCCCACGCCGCCGGTACCGCCCGCACCCGCGCCACCGGCACCGCCGGCACCGCTGGTCGCGCCAGCCGCGCCGACCGCGCCGTTGCCGGCGGTCGCGGCGCCATTGCTGGCCGTGGTGGTGGCGCCGCCATTGGTGGCATTGCCGCCGTTGCCGCCGTTACCGGCCACGCTGGTCTGCGCGCCGCCAGCGCCGCCGGTGCCCGTGCCGGCGCCGCCCGAAGCCGTCGCCGCACCGCCGGTGCCCGCGCCACCCGCACCGCCAGTGCCGGTACCCGCGCCGCCAGTGGCCGCCACTGCGCCGGTGGTACCAGCGCCGCCGGCACCGCCCGCCGCGCCGGACGTGCCGCCCGCCGTGGTCACTGCGCCGCCAGTGCCTGCGCCGCCCGCACCCGCGGTGGTCGCGGTGGTGTCAGCGCCCGGACCGCGCGCGCCGCCGCCGCTCGAGCTGCTGCTGCCGCCCAGGCCAGCGCTCGCGCCGAGCGAGCCGCCCGACGCCGCACCGGCACCGCCGCCATCGCCGCCGCCGGCCAGGCTGCCGCCGGTGCCGTTACCGCCGGCACCGGTGCCATTGGCGCCGCGCGCGCCGACGCCCACGCTGGCGGCCAAGGCGCCGCCGCCGGTGCCGACGCCGTTCGCGCCCCGGCCCGCGGTGCCGTTGGCGTTACCGCCATAGCCGCCGCGGCCTGCCGTTGCGCTGCCGTTGGTGGCATCGCCCGCGGTCGCATCGCCAATGCTTGCCATGCCGCCGGCACCGCCGTTGCCGCCGGCACCGCCATTGCCGCTGTTGCCGCCATTGCCGCCGGTGCCACCCATGGCATTGCCGCCGGTGCCCGCGCCACCGCGGCCGCCGGCGCCGCCGCTGGCATTACCCAGCTGGCGGGCCACGTTGCCGATATGGCTGACGGTGAGGCCGCTGACCGTGCCGTTCAGGCGCGTCATGGCGACCGCACGGCTGGTGTTGAAGGCATTGGAGAAGTTGGCGGTCGAGGTGGAGCCGTTGTTTGCCGCAGTCGTGCCAAGGCCCTCAGCCCATGCGCGTCCGCGGTTCTCCGAATTGGTCTTGGTCGTGGTGGTGGTGTCGTTGTCGGTGACATTGACATTCACCGCCACGGCGTCGTCGGTTGCGGTCTGTGCCAAGGCGTGCCCTGTCACCCCGAGAGTCAGGGCGACGGCGGACGCGAGTAAGGTCTTTTTCATACATAGCTCCCAGGAGGAATGTTCTCTGCGACTCAGCCCGGCGCCGCGCTCGTCAGACGGAAAACGAAGCGGTAGCCAGGTCATGGTCCGGCATTGGCCAAACCGAAGCGCCCTGCGCATATTCGGTGCCAGCACCCCCCGCAGGCGTCGCTTTCCCTTGTAAAACAAGGCCAAAATGGCCCTGCTGCGGTGCAAGATCCCGCTTTCGGTGCGACACTGGGAGCCCAAATACTGTGAACCGGAACAGACATGTCACATCGATGTGACAGCGGCCGGAAAGTGGCGTCGCGCGGCGATTCCGATTGCGCGAGAAAAATATGTTTATCGCCGGATAGTTAAGTCGGGATGCCGATAAAACCGAACCGGCTGACGTGGCGTTACGGAATTGAAACGAGGAATCGGACAGGGCGCAGGTGGTGTTTTTTTAAGCACGTCCTGCATTGGGGGGATGTTTCGGATGGACCGCATCGCGGATCATTGGCGGCCGTTGCCGGGGCGCGCTTCATGCGTCGCTTCCCGTAGCGGAAATGCTGGCTGGAAATCGCTCGCCGGATTGCACCGCAAATTGTGTCGACATTGCGCCGACGTTGTTCCGCCAAGGCCAGTGACCGGCCGGCCCAGCCAATGTGCGAATTCACACGGCGGCACGTATTCCGTTGTCACTTTGATCCATGTCTGATTTAAAGTACATTAAACTAATTGCCGACCTGTCGTCGACTCGCAAGGGAAACCATGAGTGAAGCCGTCGTTCCCCTGTATCACCAGATTTACGTGGTGCTGCGCCAACAGATTGTGGAAGGCCGTTTTGGCCAGGGGCCTCTGCCGGGCGAGATCGACCTGGCCAAGCAATTCCATGCCTCGCGCGTGACCATGCGCCGGGTGTTCGATCGCCTGGTGCAGGAAGGCCTGGTGCGCCGCCATCGCGGCCTGGGCACCTTCGTCAATCCGCATCCGATCGCGCCGGCCGCCAATGCGCCACGCACCGTCAGCCTGCTGGACAACCTGCTGGACATGGGCCAGAAGACCTCGGTCAACGTGATCTCGATCGAGGAGGTGCAGGCCGCCCCGGACGTCGCCGAATCGCTGTGCCTGCAGCCCGGCGATCCCGTCACCAAGGTGGTGCGCGTGCGCCATTACCACGGCGAACCGCTGTCCCATATCACCGTCTATGTGCCGGCCGACCTGGGCCGCCATCTGACGCGCAAGGATCTGGAGACCACGCCGATCCTGCGGCTGCTCGAGAACCGCGGCGGCCTGAAGCTGGGCCGTGCCACGCAGGTGTTGTCGGCGCGCCTGGCCGACGTGGTGGTGGCCCCGCTGCTCGAGGTGCCGGTCGGCGCCGCGCTGCTGGCGACCCGCCGCGTGGTGCAGGACAAGTCCGGCCGGCCGATCCAGCTGCTGCTCGGGCAGTACCGGCCCGACCGCTACGAATACCGGATGGAGCTGTCGCCGGCAGGCGGCGACAGCGCCAACGTCTGGGTCGACAACGGGACCCGCACCAGCTTGCGAGACTGACGCAGGCGCGCCATGCTGCGCGCTTCGACGATCAGACAAGGAGACTCGCGTCATGCCGCTGCATCGAGCCAGCCGTTCCCTTCTGCCGCCGGCGCACCCCGCCGGCATCGTCAAGACACGCCGCGCCGCGCTCAGGCTGGGCGCGGCCACGCTGCTGACATCGCTGGCGTCGCCGATACCGCTGCTGCCGCTGCTCGCGCCGTCCAGCGCCATCGGCGCAACCAACGGGAACGCAGGGCAGGCGAGCACATCCGGCACATCGGCGACATCGGGCACCTCCGCGACATCCGGCACGTCGGCGGCCCCGCTTGGCCAGATCGCCGGCGGCAAGCCCATCCGCATCCTGGTCGGCGCGCCGGCCGGCGGCACCACCGATACGCTGGCCCGCACCATCGCCAACGAGATGGGCAAGCTGCTGGACCAGTCCGTCGTGGTCGAGAACCGCCCGGGCGCCGGCGGCAATATCGCCGCCGAGCTGGTGGCGCAGAGCGCGCCGGACGGCAGCACGCTGCTGATGAGTTTCACCAGCCATACCATCAACGCGACGCTGTACAAGAACCTGCCCTTCGATCCCGTCGCCGATTTCACGCCGATCACACTGGTGGCCAGCGTGCCAAGCGTGCTGGTCGCCCATCCGTCGGTGCCGGCCAACAATGTCGCCGAGCTGATCCAGCTGGCCAAGTCCCGTCCCGGCAAACTGAACTTCGGCATCGGCGCCGTCGGCTCGTCGGTGCATCTGGCCGGCGACATGTTCAAGATGATGACCGGCACGTACATCGTCAACATTCCGTACAAAGGTACGACGCCGGCAGTGACCGACCTGCTGTCGGGCCGCGTCGAGCTGATGTTCGCCAGCACCCTGAACGTGCTGCCGCATATCAAGGCCGGCAAGCTCAAGGCGCTTGGGGTCACCAGTCCGGCGCCGCTGCCGCAGCTGCCGGGCGTGCCGCCGATCTCGCAGACCGTCAAGGGCTTCGAGTCCAATGCCTGGTTCGGGCTGTTCGGCCCGGCAGGGCTGCCGCCCGAAGTCACGCGCACGCTCTATCAGGCCGCGCGCCGGGGCCTGGAGACGCCATCGGTGGCCAAGCGCCTCGAAAGCGATGGCGCGCAGCCGGTCGCCAGCACGCCCGAGGCCTTCAGCGCCTTCGTCAAGCAGGACATCAAGCGCTGGGCCACCGTGGTGCGCTATTCGGGAGCCAAGGTGGAATGAGCCGTGCCGGCGCCGGGACCGCCCCGGCGCAAACCCTCGCACAGAAGCTGGTCGCCCGCGCCGCGGGCCTGGACCACGCGACGCCCGGCACCGTGGTGACCTGCAAGGTCGATCTGGCGATGTCGCACGACTCCAGCGGACCGCGCCGCGTCGCGCCGCTGCTGCGCGAGCTGGGCGCCAAGGTCTGGGACCCCGAGCGCTTCGTCGTCGTGACCGACCACTTCGTGCCCGCCGCGGATGCCGAGGCCGAGGCGATCGTCCGCTTCACGCGCGACTGGGTCCGCGAACAGCGCCTGCCGCATCTGATCGACAACGAAGGGATCTGCCACGTGGTGCTGCCCGAGCGCGGCTACGTGCTGCCGGGCCAGTTCATCGTCGGCGGCGACAGCCACAGTCCCACCGGGGGCGCGTTCGGCGCCTATATGTTCGGCATCGGCGCCACCGAGATGGCGGGCGTGCTGGCCACCGGCGAAATCTGGCTGCGCGTGCCGCAGACCATCCGCATCCAATGGGACGGCACGCTGGCCGACGGCGTCTGCGCCAAGGACATCATGCTGTTCCTGTGCGCCCGGCTCGGACTGGGCGGCGGCCGCTACGAGGCGATCGAATATGCCGGCACGGCGGTGACCGCGCTGTCGATGCAGGAGCGGATGACGCTGACCAATATGAGCGCGGAACTGGGCGCGCAGACGGGCCTCGTCGCACCGGACGCCACCACGCTGCAATGGCTTGAACAGGCCGGCGTGCCCGCCGCCACGCTGGCGCAGATCGATATCGAGCACTGGCGCAGCGATGCCGATGCGCCGCTGCTGCAAACCCATCGCTTCGACGCCGCCGCCCTGGCGCCGCAGGTCGCCGCGCCGCACTCGCCGGCCAACGGCGCGCCGGTCAGCGACGCCCAGGGCCAGCCGATCGACCTCGCCTATCTCGGCGCCTGCACGGGCGCCAAGCTCGACGATCTGCGCATGGCCGCGCGCATCCTGCGCGGGCGCAAGGTCGCGCCGGGCGTCTCGCTGCAGCTGGCGCCCGCCTCGCTGCGCGACCAGCAGCAGGCCGAGCGCGAAGGCACGCTGGCGGCGCTCGTCGATGCCGGCGCGCAGCTGCTGCCCAATGCGTGCAATGCCTGCGCCGGTTACGGGCCCACGCGCTTCGCCGCCGGCACGCGGGCGATCGCCTCGACCGCGCGCAATTTCGCGGGCCGGATGGGCGACGCCGGCAGCGCGGTGTGGCTGGCCTCGCCGATGACCGTGGCCGCATCGGCGGTCACGGGCCGCATCACCGATCCGCGCACGCTGCTGTGAAGACCGAGATCCGCATGGATACGCCGACCCAAACCGGCCCCGATACCGGACCCCATACCAGGCCCGAACGCCAGGCCCCCGGCCGCATCTGGCGCTTCGGCGACAACGTCGATACCGATGCGATGGCGCCCGCCACGCAGATGAAAGGCGGAATCGAGCAGATCGCGCGCCATTGCCTGGCCGGATTGCGTCCCGAATTTCCCGCGACCGTACGGCCGGGCGATCTGGTCGTCGGTGGACGGCATTTCGGCGTGGGCTCGTCGCGCGAGCAGGCTCCCCAGGCCTTGCGCCATCTCGGCGTGGCGGCAGTGATCGCGCCTTCGTTCGCGGGCCTGTTCTATCGCAATGCCTTGAATCTCGGCCTGCCGGCGCTGGTCTGCGCGGATACCGACAAGCTGATCGACGGCGAACACGCGACGCTGGATCTGGAAAACGCCGCGGTCGTGCTGCCCGACGGCAGCCGCGTGCCATGCGAACCGATCCCGGCGTTCCTGCTCGACATGCTGCGCGCCGGCGGGCTGATCCAGCATCTGAAGCGGCGGCTCGCGCAGCAGCGCGCTTGACCACCTGTCGCGCTCAGCCGCGCTGCGCGTTGCCAGCCTCGCGCAGCAAGGCCATCACCTCTTCGTCGGTGGTCTGGTCGAAATCCGCGTAATACGCGCCCACCGCGCCGAAATCGTCCGGCACCCATAGCGAGACGCATTCGTCGGCCGCGTCCCGCAGCGACGCCAACCCTTCCACCGAAGCGACCGGCACCGCCGCAATCACGCGAGCCGCCCCGGCATGGCGCGCGCTCTCCAGTGCCGCGCGCATCGTGGCGCCCGTCGCCACGCCGTCGTCGACCATGATCACGACCCGGTCGCGCATCGCCGCCACCGGCGCCCCGCCGCGATAGCGCTGCTGGCGCCGGGCGATTTCTCCCAGCTGTCGACCGCGCTCCAGCTCGAAGGCGCCGCTGTCGACCGCGCGGCGCGTCCACGCATCGTCATTGGCGACGGTATGCGGGGGCGAGCCGGTGGCATCGCCCTCGACCACCGCGCCCAGCGCCAGTTCGGGATAGCCGGGCGCGCCGATCTTGCGCACCAGCAGGATGTCGAGCGTCGCGCCCAGCGCGCGGGCGACCTCGAAGGCGACCGGCACACCGCCGCGCGGCAGGGCCAGCACCAGCGGCGGCTGGTTTTCCTCTCGTTTCGCATAGCCCAGCTCGCTCAGGCGGCGCGCCAATTGGACGCCGGCGTCGTGTCGATCGGCGAAATACGGCGGCAGCGGCATCGCGGCCCTCCTGTCCTGTTGGTGCTTCCCCGGGGCGGTACGAGAACGGGGCCGCGCACGGGCCCATTAACCCTGTGGCGCGGTCACCCTTTTATGTCCGGCTCGACACATGCCGTTACAATGCGAAGGTTAACAAGAACGATTCGCATTTATCGTTCGTTGCCCGAGCCTCCGACCCGCACGGACCGACGTCACGGTCCGCGCCGCCGCACCGCGGCGGCATTCCGCGGGCGTTCTGAAAAAATATAGACGGAACCGACCATGCCACAGCGTGCAACCTATCGCCGCGGCCGCCACCGCGGCCATGCCCTTCGCCTGACGACTCTCGCCCTGGGCCTGCAAGCCGCCGGCATGGTCTGGGCCCAGCAGTCCGCGTCCGCCGATGCATCGGCGCCGGCTGCCGCCCCCGCCTCTGCCGCCCCCGCCTCTGCTGCCACCGCCTCTGCTGCCACCGCCACCGCTACTGCCCCCGCCACCGCTACTGCCACGGCCCCCGCCGAATTGCCGGCCGTTACCGTGCGTGCCACCAGCGACAACGAAACCGCGACCGGCCCGGTCTTTGGCTACGTCGCCAAGCGCAGCGCCACCGCGACCAAGACGGATACCCCGATCATGGAAACGCCGCAGTCGATCACCGTGATCACGCGCGACCGCATCGAGGCGCAGGGCGCGCAATCGGTGCAGCAGGCGATGGGCTATACCGCGGGCGTCCACGCGGGCCTCTACGGCAACGACAATCGCGGCGACTGGGGACGCTTTCGCGGCACCGATTTCACGCAATACCAGGACGGCCTGCTCAATGCGGTGGGCTACTACAACAACGTCCGTCCCGACGTGTATGCGCTGGAGCGGATCGACATCCTGCGCGGCCCGTCGTCGATGCTGTTCGGCCAGGGCGCGGTCGGCGGCATCCTGAACCTCGTCAGCAAGCGGCCGCAGCCCGAGGCCGCCCGCGAAATCGGCGTGCAGTTCGGCAACAACAACCGCAAGCAGGTCCAGGCCGATCTGACCGGGCCGCTCGATGCGGACGGCAAATGGCTGTATCGGCTGGTCGCGCTCGCGCGCGACAGCGACACGCATGTGGACTTTGCCCAGGACAATCGCTATCTGATCGCGCCGTCGCTGACGTATCGGCCGAACAGCGATACGTCGTTTACGCTGCTGGCGAATTTCCAGCGGGATGACAGCAATACCACTGCGGGCTTCTTTCCCTGGAGCGGCATGCTGTTTCCGAACCCCGGCGGCCTGAAGATTCGCGACAGCCTGTTCGTCAGCGAGCCGGGATTCGACCGCTTCAAGGCGGAACAGGCGGCGATCGGCTACCAGTTCGAGCACAAGGCGAACGAGGTGTTCACGGTCCGCCAGAATCTGCGGTACTCGTACAGCACGGTGGATTACCGCAGCATTTACGCGAGCTTCAACAATTCACAAGGCCCCTGGGTGCAAGGCAGCGACCGGTTGCTGCGACGGACCGTCTATTGGGACAACCCGCGGCTGCGGTCCTTCCTCGTCGACACCCAGGCACAGGCCAAATTCGGCACCGGCAGCGTGGGCCATACCTTGCTGACCGGCATGGATTATCAGCACGCCGATATCGACGGACGCCGGGGCGTCAACGGTACCGGCAGCGCGGCGCCGATCGACATCATCAATCCCGTTTACGGCAATTACGTCGCACCGACGCTCGGCCACGTCAATCCGACCAAGCAGATCCAGACCGGCATCTATATGCAGGACCAGATGTCGTGGAACCAGTGGCTGCTGATGGTCGGCCTGCGCTACGACTGGTCGCGTGCCTCGCAAGTGAACACGACGGCCGGCTCGCGCGACGACAATGAGCTGACCAAGCGTTTCGGCCTGATGTACCAGACCGACATCGGCCTGAATCCGTACATCAGCTATTCGGAGTCCTTCCAGGGTGTGCCGGGCACCAACCGCGCCGGCCCGCTCAAGCCGCTGCGCGGCAAGCAATGGGAAGCCGGTATCAAATACCAGCCGCCCGGCAAGAACGCGATGGTGACGATGGCCGTGTTCGACATGCGCGAGAAGAACCGTCGCGCATCGGGCATCGTCAACGGCGTGCCCGACACCGTGCAGATCGG
The DNA here is from genome assembly GCF_020418465.1 of Cupriavidus sp. DB3. Classification (NCBI taxonomy): domain Bacteria; kingdom Pseudomonadati; phylum Pseudomonadota; class Betaproteobacteria; order Burkholderiales; family Burkholderiaceae; genus Cupriavidus; species Cupriavidus sp. DB3. Next base: position 646,337 of record NZ_JAIZPL010000002.1, read on the forward strand.
CGAAGCCCGTACGCGCGGTGTCGAGGTCGAAGCCCTCGCATCGCTGCGCAATCGGGTGGACCTGATCGCCAACTACACCTACCTCGATACCCGCATCCTCGCCGGCAATCCTGCCGAAGTCGGCAAGCGCATCGCCAGCATTCCGAAGCATATGGCTTCGCTGTGGGGCACGTACAAGTTCAACCTGTTCGACAAGCCTGGCTTCTCGGCCGGCGCCGGCGTGCGGTATTTCAGCGCGAGCTATGACGGCACCGATCGCAACAAGGTCAGCAGCGCCACGCTCGTCGACGCCGTGCTGGCCTACGACCACGGTCCGGTTCGCGTCGCGCTGAACGTGAACAACCTGTTCGACAAGGAATACCTGACGACCTGCCTCGCCCGCGGCGACTGCTATTTCGGCGCCCGCCGGACGGTGGTGGGCAGCGTTACCTACCGGTTCTGATCCGGCTCGGGAAGATTATCGACACTTGGGCTAATGGACGAAGCCTGATTGCGCCGCCTGTGGGCGGCGCTTTTTTTGGTCGAGAGCATCTATGTGGGCGGGCTTCCCAGCAGATTCCAGCGCCGTCCGGAAGCGCTGAAAACGACACTACCGTTCGAAATTTCCGCCTGGATCACTCGAATAACTTGACTTTGCGCATTATCTGCGCAAGATTCAAATTTATTCTACGCACCACCAGGTTGATTTCATGCTCCTCGAGTTCCGCGTCAAGAACTTCCGCAGCCTGCGGGACGAGCAGGTCCTCAGCCTCGTGGCGTCGAAGGACGCCTCTCTCGCCGACACCAATACCGTCGAAACCGGCCTGAACGCCGCCCCCCGGCTGCTGAGCAGCGCCGCCGTCTATGGCGCCAACGCGAGCGGCAAGTCGAATCTGATCAAGGCGCTGCAATACATGCGTGGCGTGGTCGTGGAATCGGCCACGGTCGTACAGCCTGGGCAGACATACGCCGTCCAGCCGTTCCGCCTCGACACCGCTTCTGCGGCGAAACCGACAGAGTTCGAGGTGACCGTGATCCTATCCGGCGTGCGGCATCAGTACGGCTTCGCCATGACGCAGCAACGCATCGTCAGCGAGCATCTGCTGGTCTATAAAGCCTTCAAGCCGCAGCGCTGGTTCGAACGGCACTATGACCCAAGCTCGGGCAAGGACATCTACGAGTTCGGTACCGGGCTGAAGGGCGCGAAGACGCTGTGGGAAAACGCCACCCGGTCCAATGCGCTGTTTCTGTCGATGGCCGCCCAGCTCAACAGCGAAGCACTGCGGCCGCTGTTCGACTGGTTCGCGAGCAGTTTGGTCGTCTTCAACGAGCAGGCGCGGCTCAATCCGCAGGTTTCGATCGAGATGCTCAAGCAGCCCGGAGGACGCAAGCGGATTTGCGATTTCCTGACGTCCGCCGACATCAGCATTGCCGACATCGAAGTCGTGACGCGCAAGGTGCCTGGGCAGACAGTGCATTTCGATGTTGCCGCCGGCAAGTCCGAGCTGCGGTCGGAGGAAATCGAAGAGCATCAGCTGCGCTTCTCGCATACCACCGATCACGGCACGGCCGTATTCGATCTAATGGACGAATCAAACGGAACACGCAACCTGTTGTTCCTCGCCGGCCCCGTCCTGGACATTCTCGAGAAGGGTCAGACATTGGTGATCGATGAACTGGATACCAGCCTCCATACCCTTCTGGTTCGCGAGTTGGTCCGGCTGTTTCACCGTCCCGACGTCAATACCGGCGGCGCGCAGTTGATCTTTACGACCCACGATACGTCGCTGCTCGATGCGCCGGATCTTCTCCGACGCGATCAGATCTGGCTCGTCGAAAAAGACAACGAACAAGCCTCGCACCTGATTGCGCTCGCAGAATTCAGCCCTCGCAAGAATGAAGCGCTGGAGCGCGGATATCTGATCGGCCGATATGGCGGCATCCCGTTGGTGCGCGGTGATATCGGGCGACGTCACTGATGGCCCGGGATAAATCCCCACGGGTCCGCCGACGCGATCAGTTGGCGCGCAAGATTGGCCAGCGCGCCAGCTACGACCGCATCCTGATCGTTTCCGAAGGCGCGAAAACCGAGCCAAACTACTTCTGCGAAATCCGGGCCGCCTATCGTTTGCACACCACCAATGTGGAAGTCCGGCACTGCGAGATCGGAACGTCTCCGATCCAGGTGGTGCAATACGCCGAATCGCTATTCCGAAACGGCGACCGCCACAAGCGCATCCAGGCCCGTGCATTCGAACAGGTCTACGCTGTTTTTGACCGCGATGATCACGACAGCTACTTCGATGCCCTGCAATACGCAGCGGCACTGGATGGTCGGCTGAAGAACGATATCAAGCAAGACGTCGCCTTCCGTGCCGTCGCGTCGGTGCCGAATTTTGAGCTCTGGCTATTGCTCCACTACGCGCAGGTCCACGCGCCCGTCCATCGCGACGAGGTGCTCCGGCGACTGAAAAATCATGTTCCGCACTACAGGAAAGGCATGCGGGACGCTTTTGCCATCACCAGACCGAATCTCGACGCTGCGACGAGACGGGCCATGGAGCTGAGCCGGCGATTCACTGCCGAGATGGCGCCGGAACCGTACACGGGGGTGGGAGAACTGGTGACACGGCTGACTACCTTGAGAGCCGCGTCTTGATGGTCGAGCAGCGCACGGGCCCGAACCCCGCTTTTCTGCTTTGAATGACGGATGTGTCAACGCCGACAACAGGTCGCGCGTCCGCATCACGGATCATGAGGGAGGACATTGCTTGCCTAGTGGCAACACAACGTCAGCGACGAGTTCGGGTGTGACCTCCAGAGGATCGAAGACGTTATAGCCGAGCATGTGGATGAACGGCATCACCATCGCGTTCTTCGTTGCTTCTTCGGTTTGAAGCATATCCTTGGCAGCCGCGACCCTGGCGGCGAGCGATCGAACCTCGTCGATAAAGTCCAACTTATTCTCCTTATTTTGAATTGATATAGCGGACCCGCCCGCTGGTACAGCAGGATTTCGATGCTCTACAAATGAGCAAACCATGATCGACTGTTCGGCCAATAAGGCGTAAGTTGCCTGACCTCGCCGCTTCACGTATTTCGCCGAAATGGGAATGCCGGATCGTATAGTATCGGCGCTCGCAGACCGTTCAAGACCCCACCGATGGGGGATAGCGTCTCATTGCCACAGATGCCAAATCAGCGAAGGAAACCGCCGACCTCCGCCAAGAACCCCTCGCGCATCTCCACATTCGACATATGCACCGCCGGTAGCAGCACCAGCTTCGCACTCGGAATCGCCGCTGCGATCTCTTCGCTGTGCTCCGCGCGTGTCACCGTATCGAACTTCCCGCCGATCACCAGCGTCGGCCGTGAAATGAGCGTAATGGTCCGACGCAGGTCCATATCGCGCACGGCGGCCAGTGCGCCGGCGATGCCGCGTGGGTTGGTTTCGAGCAGGACCTTGCGGAACGACGCGAGCGCCGGATCGCTCTTCTCGCACATTTCGGCGGGAAACCAGTTGCCCAGGAACGCCTCGGCGGTCTCGTTCGGCGTCGCGGTCAGGATCGTTTGAATGCGAGGCGCCCAATCCGCAGCGGGGCCGAGATAGGCGGCGGTATGCGCGAGCACGAGGTGGTCGATTCGCTCGGGGGCGTGGATCCCCAGCCATTGCGCGACCATGCCGCCCAGCGACAGGCCGAGGAAGTGGACCCGTTCGAGCTCCAGCGCGTCCATCAGTTCGAGCGCGTCGCGCCCGAGCCGGTCCAGCGAATAGGCGCCGGTCGGCACGTCGGAGGCGCCGTGGCCGCGCATGTCGTAGCGCAGCACGCGAAAGCGTTCCAGCAATTGCGGCATCACGCCGTCCCACATCGACATATCGGTCGCGATCGAATTGGACAGCATCAGCACGGGGCGGCCGGCTTCGCCCTCGAAACGGTAGGCAATCCGTTGGGCATCGCTGGTGGTGAAGGTCGAAAGCGCTTGCATCTCGGTTCTCCTGGAAGGTAGGGAAGGCCCTTCGCCGAATCGGCGCCGGGGCCATCACAGGAACCATCCTAGCGGCGGACCGAATCTTAGAAAATTACAAAGTTCTCAACTTCTCTGTCAGCAAAACAAACAATGTCCCGCTTCACGTTGCAAGACCTGCAGTGCTTCGACGCCGTCGTCCGCGAGGGAGGCTTCCAGGCGGCCGCGACGGTTCTGCATCGGACGCATCCCGCGGTGTTTGCGGCGGTGGCCAGGCTGGAGCGGCAGCTTGGCCTGGCGCTGCTCGATCGCAGCGGTTACCGGGTCAGCCCGACGGAAGCGGGGCGCGCGTTTCATCGGCACGCCCAGTCGCTGCTGCGCGAGCTGCATGCGCTGCAGCTTCATGCCGAGCAATTGGCGATGGGCGAGGAAAGCGAACTGCGCGTGGTGATCGGTGACCTGTGTCCGCCGCCGCAGACGCTGCGGCTGCTCGGCCCGTTCTTCGCGGAACATCCCGCAACGCGGCTGGACCTGCATGTCGAAGCGGTGACCGGGCCGTGGGAGCGCCTGTTCGACGGCGAGGCGGACCTGATCGTGCATCGCGTCGACAAGAGCGACACGCGCATCGAATGGCTGGATCTATGCAAGATCGAGCTGATCCCCGTGGTGGCACCGGGTTTTCTGCCATTCCCGGTCTCGCGTGCAATCCGTCCCGAGCAATTGCGGGCGCTGACGCAATGCGTGATCCGCGACAGCGCACGGCGTCCCGTGGCTCAGGAGCATTTCGTCGTGGCGGGCGCGCCGCAATGCACGGTGCCGGATCCGATGATGAAGAAGGAGATCATCCTGCAGGGGATGGCGTGGGGACATCTGCCCCGCTTTCTGATCGGGCAGGAACTGGCGGAAGGAAGACTGCTGTCGATCGCCGGGCGCTATCTGCCGGGCCGTGTCGAGGAACTGGTCGCCGCCCGCCGGCGCGACCGCCCGCATGGGCCCGTCGCGAACCGGCTGTGGGAGCATCTGGGCAAGGCGGCGCCGCGATTTCGCGCGGCGCTTCGCCATGGCGGAAATCGCTGAGTACGCGACGACCTCGCCCCTCCGCTACACGCGCGTCGTCTCCGCATGCGCCAGCCAGTGCCGCGCGATGGCGTCGCGCCGCGCGATCCAGACGCTGCCGCGCGAACGCATATGCGCGAGCATCGCCTCCAGCGCCGCAATGCGGCCGGGCCGCCCCAACATGCGCAGATGCAATCCGACGGACATCATCTTGGGGGCGTGTGCGCCCTCGCGCCAGAGCCAGTCGAACGCATCGGTGACATAGCCGGCGAAGTCGGCGGCGCGCACAAAGCGGTTGCCGTGCTGGAACTGCATGTCGTTGGTGTCGAATGCATAGGGCAGCATCACATGCGGCCCGCGCGGGCCAGACAGCGTCACGGGCAGGTCGTCACCATAGAAGTCGCTGTCGTAGACGAACCCGCCCTCTTCCATCAGCAGCCTGCGCGTTCTCGGGGTCGACGCGGAACGGGTATGCCAGCCCACCGGCCGTATGCCGGTGGCCGAACGGATTGCGGCGACCGTGCGGTCGATGGCCTCGCGCTCCTGCTCCTCCGACATGGCGACATGGCTTTCCCAGCGCCAACCATGGGCGGCGACCTCATGGCCACGGGCCACGGCATCGCGCGCCAATTCGGGCAGGCGCTCCACGGCTCGTCCGCAGGCGCTGACCGTGATGGCTACGCCGGCGTCGGCCAGGCATTGCATGATGCGCCACCATCCCGCACGCGTCCCGTAGTCGAAATGGCTCTGCAGGCAGGGATCGGGACGGCCTTCGATCCGGTCGACCACCTCGTACGTCGATTCGTTGCGCGCGTCGCCTTCGGCGATTGACAGTTCGGCGCCTTCCTCGAGATTCAGCACGAACGATACCGCCACCCTGGCCTCGCCTGGCCAATGCGGGTGGGGCGGACGACCCGCATAACCGAGCAGGTCGCGCTGCACGGCTGGCGCTTGTTCGTCGGAGTTCGGCGGCAAGGCATCGCGGTCCATCGTCATTCCGCCTGCAGCTTGCCGCTGCGCACCAGCTTCGCGTAACGGTCCAGCTCGCCGCGCAGGAAGGCCGCCGCCTCCGGAGGCGACGCGGTGGCCGGCTCGGCGCCCAGCGCCTCGAAGCGGCTGCGCACGTCGGCGCTCGCAAGTACCGCGGCGATGTCCTGGTTTAGCTTCTGCACGATCTCGCGTGGTACGCCCGACGGCGCGATCATCATGAACCAGGGTGCGAACTGGTAGGCGGGCAGGCCGGCCTCTGCCATCGTCGGCACGTCGGGCAGCAGGGGCGAGCGGCGCGGCGTGGTCACGGCAAGGGCCCGCAGCTTTCCGCTCTTGATATAGCCGACCGACGAGACGACCGGGTCGATCATCATGTCCACCTGGCCACCGACCAGATCCGTCAGCGCCGGCGCAGCGCCCTTGTAGGGCACGTGGGTCAGAGCGACGTCGGCCAGGCTGGCAAACTGCGCGCCGCCAATATGGCTGGTCGAGCCGCTGCCCGAGGAGGCATAGGTCATCTTGCCGCCGGCGCGCCGCGCGAGTGTGACCAGCTCCGTCACGGAGCGCGCCTGCACTGCCGGATTGACGGCCAGCACGCTGGGCAGCGTGGCGACCATTGCCACCGGCGTGAAATCGCGCTCGGTGTCATAGCGCAGCTTCGGATAGAGGCTGGGATTGACCGCATGGCCCACCGTCACCAGCAGCAGCGTGTGTCCGTCCGCAGGTACCTTGGCCACGTACTCGGTGGCAATCCGGCCGCCGGCACCCGGCTTGTTCTCGACCAGCACCGGCTGCTTCCACGCCGCGCCAAGCTTGTCCGCGAGGACGCGGCCGAAGGTATCGGCCGCACCGCCGGGCGGGAATGGCACCACGATGCGTACCGGCTTGTCCGGAAAGCTGGCGGCCGATGCCGCCGCCACGGCGTTGGTGGAAGCCGTGCCGACTGTCAGCAGGGCGGCGCAGGGAAGAAGGCATCGGCTCAACAAAGCGTGCAGCGTCATAGGGTCACCTGTTGCGATGGAAGGAAGGAACGCCCCGGGTCGTTTGCAAGCGCCGTGCCATCGATGGCTGCATCACGGCACGACGCGACAGCGCAGCGGCGTCATGCCGCCGGTTTCCAGTATTCGCGACCGACTCCCTGCCACAGCGCGCGACAGGCATGCTCGGCCTCACGGCATACCTCGTCGAGATCCACGCGCGTCGGCACGCCATCGTTCACCAGCACCTCGCCATCGACGACGACCATCCGGACATCCCTGCCCTGGCCGTTGTGAACCAGGTTGCCGAGCGGATTGACCAGCGGAACCAGATGCGGCCGCGCGAAATCCAGCATCACGAGGTCCGCGCGCTTGCCGATCTCCAGCGTGCCGATGCGGTCCGCCAGCCCGAGCGCACGCGCGCCGCCCATGGTCGCCATCTCGAACACATGGCGCGGCTGCCAATCGTCATCGACGCCGCCACGCTGCACGCGCGCCGTGACCAGGGCCCAGCGCATCAACTCGATCATGTCCGCATGCTGCGTATCGGTTGCCAGCGCGATATTGATGCCGGCGCGCTTGATGTCGGGCGTCGGTGCAAGGCGGCCGGAGGTCGCATTGCACTTGGGGATGTGGACCACATGTGCGCCCGCCCGCGCGAGCCTCTCGATGTCGTCTGCCGTCACATAGATGCAATGGCCGCCCATCAGGCGCGGCGTCAGCAGTCCGGTCTCGTCCAACACTTCGGTTGAAGTGCGCCCCGTGCGTGCCTTCACCCGCTCGACTTCCACGACGCTCTGGCCGAGGTGCATGTTCACCCGCATGTCGCGCTGCTGTGCCAGCGCGGCGATCTCGCGCAGGAAGCCGTCGGAACAGGTGTCGACGGCGTGAGCGGCGAGCTGGACCTGGACGCGATCGTTTCCCTGCCAGCGGGCCGCCAGATCCAGGGCCGCCTGCAGAGTGCGGGATCCGATCGCCGCGTCGTAGTGCCAGCGGCCTTCGGCGACCTGCGCGAAATCGACATCGTGGATGCGCCAGCTCGGCGCGAGCCGCACGCCGAGTTCGGCCATGGCCTCGGTGGTCACGTCGGCGTGCACGAAGTTGTCGCCGATCAGCGTGGAACCGAACAGCATCGCCTCGAGCGCGCCGAGCCGCGCCAGCGCGCGGGCCTGCTCCGGATTGACCTGCGTGCCCTTCGGAATTCCCGGCGTATAGGACGGCGCGAAGCCCGCGTCGGCGGCCACGCCGCGCACCATCGACAGGATCGCGTGCGTATGGACGTTGACGAGCCCCGGCATCAGCACCTTGCCGGTCGCGTCGACGACGCGCCGGACCTGGGCGCCTTCGGGCAGCGCGTTGCCGATATAGGCGATCGAGCCGTCCCGAACGGCAAGCGTCATGTCGCGCTGCGCGACGTCGGCACCGGCCGCGGTACCGAGCAATGTGGCGCCGGTGAATACAAGGTCGAACACGGGCGGTGACTGCAGGAATTCGGTGGTCATGGATGGGTCTCGTTTCGAAGGGATCACGGTCGCTTCTGGTGCGGGCGCCTGTTGATGGCGCATTCATGGCGCACCGATGGTGCACCGCATGCACCATTACCGCACAACAATTTTGCTGAAATCTGGTTAACCATTCTGGTTGACGATAACCCGGAACGCAAGAATAATTCGGCCATCGGTCCGCCACGCCGGCCGCTCGCGCACGTCCCACGGATGAGTACCGACCCTTCGCCCGACATCGAGCAACGCCTCTATCAATCGATTGCCAGCGCATTGATGGCCGGCAAGCTGCGCCCCGGCATGCCGTTGCGGGAGCGCAATCTCGCGGAACTGTTTGGCACCACGCGCGGCGCGGTGCGAAAGGTGCTGGCTCGACTGGGGCAGGAAGGCAAGCTCGAACTGCTGCAGAATCGCGGCGCCTTCGTACCGCAGCCGTCGCCGGAAGACGTGGCGGACATCTATGGCGCGCGCGCCATCGTCGAGGCGGGGCTCGTTGCCGCGCTGGCCATGCGCCTGACCCAGCGCGGTGGCCGTGGTGCCCTGGCACGGCTCAAGTCCCATGTGGAGGCCGAAGAGGCGGCATGCCGGGCGCAGGACCGCGAAACGTCGGTGCGCCTGGCCGGCGAGTTCCACCTGAAACTGGCCGAACTGGTGGGCAACGACTCGCTGCTGCGCTATCTCGAGCAATTGATCGCTCGCACACAACTGTTCGTCGCGCTCTACGAGGCGCGGGACGAGAGCCATTGCGCGCCGGACGAGCACCGCCGCATCGTCGCCGCGCTCGACAAAGGCGACGTGGCCGCGGCGATTGCGACGATGAGCGGCCATCTGGCCGACGTCCAGGCGCGCGTGCTGGCCCATATGGCGCCGACGACCGACATCGATCTGGCCGACGTGCTCGGCGCCCCGCTGGCCTGATCGTGCGCTTCGTTCTGCTCAACCCCAATGCCAGCGTCGAGATGACGGCGCGCATGTGCGCGGTGGCGCGCGAGGCGATCGGCCCCGGTCACACGCTCGACGGGCACCACAATCCCGACGGCCCGGCGGCCATCCGTTCCGCGGCCGACAACGCGCTGGCGGTGCCGGGCCTGCTCGCCCTAGGCGCCAGACATCTGCACCGGTGCGACGCGGCGATCCTCGGCGTGTCGATGGACACCGCGCTCGGCGAGCTCCGCCGGCAGGCGACGATCCCCGTCGCCGGTGTCACCGAATCGGCCATGCTGCTCGGCTCCCAACTCGGCGCGCCCGTCGGATTGATTACGGTCGGTCCCGACCTGGTGCCGCTGTATCGCGACCTCGTGCGGCAGTACGGGTTGGGCAGCCGCCTGGCCGGCATCATCGGCATCGAAGCGCCGGGGGCCTACGGCGGGGCGACCGACACTAGCGTGGCCGACAAGCTGCGCGATGCCGTGCGCACCTTGCATCGCGCCCATGGCGCACGCGTGGTGGTCACCGTCGCCGCCGCGCTGTGCGGCTACGTGAACCTGCGCGATACCGACGTGCCGCTCTACGACGGCATCGCTTGTGCCGCCTTGCAGGTATTGGCGCTGGCGCGACTGCGCCAGGCCTCTCTTTCTTCGGCCGGCTGACCCCTCGTTTTCCCTAGCCCCTCGTCCGTCGACGGCGGGCCTCACGCGGCCGCGCTGCGCTGCGGCCATCTCCCACCCCACCCCGCAAACCCTTTCCCCGCTTGGCCTGCACGTCCGCGGCCGTGCCCCGAAACCGTGCGCCGCACCAATAGCCGGCATGCACATGCACCACTTTCGTCAAACAATTTTGGTCTTGATTGTATGGCGGTTATTGGACTACTGTACGGGACAGTGAGACGCCATGCGAGGGCCGTGCCGACGGCACGGAAGCAGCAGTCCCACCCACTACGCCAACATGCCAACCGCCGACAGGCGGCCCCCTCCGGAGGAGAACGCATCATGCAAGCAGTCAGTGTCGACGCAACCGCGCGTGCCGCGCAGGACCGTCCCCAGTCGGTCGCGCGGGTCGCGGGCGCCAGCGTGGCGGGGACCACGCTGGAGTTCTACGACCACTTCATCTACGGATCGGCCGCCGCGCTGGTCTTTCCGAAGCTGTTCTTCCCGCAGAGCGATCCGCTGACCGCGACGCTGCTGTCCTTCGCCAGCTACGGCGTCGCGTTTGTCGCGCGGCCGCTTGGCGCGGCGATCTTCGGCCACTTCGGCGACAAGTTCGGCCGCAAGTCCGTGCTGATCGTCACGCTGCTGATGATGGGCCTGGCGACCTTCGGCATCGGGCTGCTGCCGACCTACGGTAGCGTCGGCATGCTGGCGCCGCTGCTGCTGGTGCTGCTGCGGGTGATCCAGGGCCTCGCGCTGGGCGGCGAGTGGGGCGGCGCGGCCATCATGGTCAACGAGCTCGATCCCGAAGGCAGGCGCCGAGGGCTGCTCGGCAGTCTGGTGCAGCTGGCCGCGCCGATCGGGCTGCTGCTGGCCAACGGCGTCTTCGCGCTGGTGACGTGGATGGTGTCGGAAGAGGCGTTCCTGAGCTGGGGATGGCGTGTGCCCTTCCTGCTGAGCGCGTTGCTGGTCGGCGTCGGCATGTACATCCGCGCCAATGTGCGCGAGTCCGCGGTGTTCGAGAAGGCCGAAGCGCAGCACGCCGAAGCGCGCGCGCCGATCGCCGAAGTGCTGCGTCACTACAAGAAGCAGCTGCTGATCGCATTCGGCGCGCGCCTGGGCGGCGATATCGCCTTCTACGTCTTCACGCTGTTCCTGCTGTACTACGTGCCGACCAAGCTGGGCCTGCCCAAGAGCATCGCGCTCAATGCCGTGCTGCTTGGCGCCGTCGCGCAGATTCTGTTCATCCCCGTCGCGGGCCTGCTGGCCGACCGCATCGGCCGCCGCCCCGTGCTGATGATCGGCGGCATCGGCGGCGCGCTGTGGGCATTCGGCTTCTTCGCGCTGGTGCATACGCTGAGCCCGGCGCTGATCATGCTGGCCTCGTTCATCGGCATGGTGCTGGTGTCCTTCATGTTCTCGCCGCTCGCGTCGTTCCTGCCCGAGCTGTTCGCCACGAAGGTGCGGGTCACCGGCGCCTCGCTGGGCTTCCAGTTCGCCGGCGTGTTCGGCGGCGCGCTGGCCCCGCTGATCGCCGTCGGCCTGCTGGACCGCTTCGGCAGCAGCACGCCGGTCGCCATCTACCTGGCCGTGGTATGCGTGCTGATCGCCGTCGCCGCGGGCGTGGCACGCGAGACCGCACGGGCCCGCCTGTCCGACCTCGGCAACGAGGCCGCACGCTGAACGAGCGCCGCGTGTGCCGCGCCAGAACAACAACCGTAATGAGATACCCGTGAAACAGTTCGACCTTCTGATCCGCAATGGCACGGTGGTGACCGCCAGCGACACCGTGCAATGCGACATCGCGATCGCCGGCGGCCGCATTGTGCAGCTCGGCCACGACCTCGGCAGCGCCCACGAGGAGATCGATGCGAGCGGCAAGCTGGTGCTGCCGGGCGGTGTCGATGCGCATTGCCACCTCGACCAGCCGATGCCCGACGGCCTGAAGATGGCGGACGACTTCGAGTCGGGCACCATCTCGGCCGCGTGCGGCGGCACCACCACCGTGATTCCGTTTGCGGCACAGGAAAAGGGCCAGTCGCTGCGTGCCGCCGTGGCCGACTACCATCGACGGGCCGAAGGGCGCGCCGTGGTGGACTACGCCTTCCACCTGATCGTCTCCGATCCGACCGAGACGGTACTGCGCGACGAGCTGCCCTCCCTGATCCGCAAGGGCTACACGTCGTTCAAGGTCTACATGACCTACGACGACCTGAAGCTTAACGACCGCGAAATCCTCGACGTGCTGACGGTGGCGCGCCAGGAAGGCGCGCTGGTGATGATCCACGCGGAGAACTCCGACTGCATCGCCTGGCTGACCGACCGGCTGGAGGCCGAGCAGAAGACCGCGCCGCGCTTTCATGCCATCGCGCGGCCGATGGCGATCGAGCGCGAGGCGACGCACCGCGCCATCACCTTCTCGGAACTGGTCGATGTGCCGATCCTGATCGTCCATGTGTCGGGGCGCGAAGCGGTCGAGCAGATCCGCTGGAGCCGCGCGCGCGGCATGAAGATCTTCGCCGAGACGTGCCCGCAGTACCTGTTCCTGACGGCATCGGACCTCGACCAGCCCGGCTACCATGGCGCGAAATGCGTCTGCAGCCCGCCGCCGCGCGACCGCGCCAACCAGGAGGTGATCTGGGACGGCCTGGCCGATGGCCTGTTCACGATCTTCTCGTCGGACCATGCGCCGTTCCGCTACGACGATCCGCAAGGCAAGCAGCCGGGCGGGCAGGAGGTGCCGTTCCGCTATATTCCGAATGGCATCCCCGGGCTGGAGACGCGGCTGCCGCTGCTGTTCTCCGAGGGCGTCGGCGGCGGGCGCATTTCGCTGAACCAGTTTGTCGCGTTGACGTCGACCAACCCCGCCAAGCTCTACGGACTGCATCCGCGCAAGGGCACCATCGCGATCGGCGCGGACGCCGATCTGGCGATCTGGGACCCGCAGCGCGAGGTGGTCATCCGCAACGCCGACCTGCATCACGCGGTCGACTACACGCCGTACGAAGGCACGCGCGTCAAGGGCTGGCCGGTCGCGACGCTGGTGCGCGGCAAGGTCGTCGCGCACGAGGGCAAGATGCAGGCGACGGCGGGACACGGCGAATTCCTGCCGTGCGCGCTGCCGGAGATGGCAAAGCCGCGTTACCGGACTTCGGGAGGAAGCCTTTGATGTCCCATCCGAATCGCAGTCGGCAGGACAGCGGCCATGACCGCGATGCCGCGCCGCCGTACCCGAGCGCCTCTGGCATCGCGGCCCAGGTCAACGCGGGCGAGCTCGATCCCGGCGCGGTGGTGTCGGCGTTCCAGGCACGCATCGACGCGCGCAACGGTGAACTCAATGCCGTCTTCGAGGAGCGCCGCGATCTGGTCGAGGCCGACGTCGCGCAACTGCGCGGCCGCCTGGCCGCCGGCGAACGGCCGCCGCTCGCCGGCGTGCCCGTGATTGTCAAGGACGTGGTGTGGGTGCGCGGCCGCCGCGTGACCCAGGGCTCGCTGCTGTACCGCCACTTCGTCGCGCCCGAGGACGCCATCGCGGTCGAGCGGCTGCGCGCGGCCGGCGCCATCGTGCTGGGCATGGGCAATACCTCGGAATTCGCCTGCAAGGGCCTGACCACCAACAAGGTCTACGGGCTGACGCGCCATCCGCAGGACACCGCGCTGACGGCCGGCGGCTCGTCGGGCGGTTGCGCGGTGGCGGTGGCCGCCGGCATGGCGCCGCTGGCGCTGGGCACCGATGGCGGCGGCTCCAGTCGGCGCCCGCCCGCGCACGCGGGGGTGGTCGGCTTCAAGCCGTCCTTCGGCGCCATTCCCGATGCCGCCGGTTTTCCGCACGCGTTTCCGGGCATCCAGGTGATGGCGCCGATCACGCGCACGGTCGACGATGCTGCCCTGATGTTCCGCGCGCTGTGCGGTCCCGATCCGCGCGATCCCGATTCCATGGGCTTTCAGTGCGCTGCGGCCGAGCCGCTGGAGGAGCTTCGCATCGCGGTCAGCCCGCGCCTGGGCCTGGACACACCGGTCGACGACGATGTCGCCGAGGCCTTCGAGGCGGCGGTGGCACGCCTGCGTGCGGCAGGGCTGCGCATCGCGCGGCAGGATCCGGCCTGGCCGGAAGGGGCCGGCGAGGCGGCCTTGATGCCGCTGCAGCATGTCGGCCTGGCCAATCTCTACGGCGAGGCCTGGCGAAGCGACCCGGATCGCTTCGATCCGGACATCGCGCGGCAGATCGAGCGCGGCCTGTCGTGGAGCGGCGCCGAGGTAGCGCGCGCACGCGAGGCGAGCCGCCGCATCGGCCTGGCCCTGGCGGCGTTCTTCACCGAGCATGACCTGCTGCTGTGCCCGACCACGCCGTGCGTGGCCTGGCCCAACGACCGGCTCGGTCCCGAGCGGATCGGCGGCGTCGCCGTCGAACCGCGGGCGCATGCCGTCTTCACGCCGTTCTTCAACCATGCCCAGGCGCCGGCGATTTCGGTGCCATGCGGCACCGGGCGCGACGGCCTGCCGGTCGGCTTGCAGATCGCCGGCCCGCGCGGCGCCGACTGGCGCGTACTGGCGGCCGCGCGCCTGGTCGAACAACTGCTGGCGGCCGGCTGAGGCGACGGCCGCTCCCCGCACGTGACGAACCCGCGACTCCATCCCGAGACACCATGCGCATCCTTGTCCTGAATCCCAATACCAGCGAAGGCATCACGGCGCGGCTGATGGCCGCCGGCAGCGATGCCGCCGCGCCCGGTACCGAACTGGTGCCGCTGACCGCGCCACGCGGCGTGCCCTATATCGCCACCCGTGCCGAGGCGCAGATCGGCGGCGCCATCGCGCTGGAGATGCTGGCCGAGCATCATGCGAGCGTCGATGCGGCGATCATCGCCGCCTTCGGCGACCCGGGCCTGCTCGGCGCGCGCGAACTGTTCGACCTGCCGGTCGTGGGCATGGCCGAGGCCGCAATGCTCAGTGCCTGCATGCTGGGACGGCGCTTTGCCATCGTCACCTTCGCCCGCGCGCTGGGCCCGTGGTACGAGGAATGCGTCGACATGCACGGACTGCGCGGCCGGCTGGCCGGCATCCGCATGCTCGAGGACGCGTTTGCGTCGGTATCGGATGTGCAGGACGAGAAGGAGGCGTTGCTGGTGGCGCTGGCCAACCGCGCCGTCACCGAGGACGAGGCCGATGTGGTGATCCTTGCCGGTGCGCCGTTGGCCGGGCTGGCGGCGCGGGTGCGCGACCGCATCCCGGTGCCCGTGGTCGACCAGATGGCGGCCGCCGTCAAGCAGGCCGAGGGGCTTGTCGCGCTGAACACGCGCAAGGCGACCGCCGGCACGTTCCGCCGGCCCGATGCCAAGTCCACGTTGGGTCTGCCCGATGCGCTCGCGGCGCGTATCGAGCATCGTTAGCCCATCGTTCGCCAGTCGTTGTCGGCAGCCCGCACGTCGGTCCGCACCCCAGACCGCAGGTCAGTCCGCACATCGGTGCTCCGATGACCCGGCGCGGCGGCGCCTTGCTACACGGAGGCGAACACCGCCTCCAGGTCGACCTCTTCGTCGGCCGGCGCGTCCAGGTGCAAGGTGCTCTCGACATGCGCCAGATGCTCGGTCATCAGCGTGGCCGCGCGCTCGCCGTCTCCCGCTTCGAGCGCATCGAGAATGTCGTCGTGTTCGTGATGCGGGCAGGACGGCACGCCCGGCGCGTCGTACAGCGCGATGATCAGGCAGGTCAGCGAGCACAGCTCCCGCAGATACCTGGCCAAGTACTGGTTTTCCGACAGGTCCGCAAGCCGCGCATGGAATTCGCCGGACAGCCGGATGATCGTGCGCCGGTCGTTCTTGCGCCGCGCCTGCGCTTCGTCGCGCGTGATCGCGCGCAGCGGCCGCAGGCGCTCCCGCGTCATGCCGGCCGCGAGGTCGCGCGCGAGCTCGGGCTCGATCAGCCGCCGCGCATGCAGGACCTGGCGGGCCTGCTGCACGCTCGGGCTGGAGACGAAGGTGCCGCGGTTCGGATACACCGTCACCACGCCCTCGTGTGCGAGCTTGGTAAAGGCCAGCCGCACCTTGGTCCGGCTGACGCCAAACACAGTGGCCAGTTTCTCCTCGACCAGCTTGGTGCCGGGCGGCAGCCTGTGCTCCCAGATCGCGACCAGGATGCGCTCGGCGATCTCGTCGACCTGGATGCCGGACGCGGCCTTGCCGTCGTCCAGCGGTTCGGCGGGGCTGTCGGTGTCGAGGCGGACGGCTTTCGCTCGCGGCATGATGGGGTCGGATACGGGCAGTTGGAGCGCCTATTGTACGGCGGCTGCCGGGCGACTGTATATCGCCTCGGCCGTCCGATCACCGCAGCGGCCGCCGCAGTGGCCGTATGCCGCCCCGCCCTTGCCGCTATCGGTTGACCGTCTTCGCCGGCATCGCCAGCACCAGAAGGCAGCTTCCCAGCAGGCAGACGGCGAACAGGATCAGGCCGGCGCTGGGGCTGTTGAAGGTGTCCTTCATCCAGCCCAGCAGGTACGTCGCCGCAAACCCGCCCAGGTTGGCGATCGAGCAGGCCAGCGCAATGCCCGCGGCCGCCGCGGTGCCGCTCAGGAAGGTCGACGGCAGGCACCAGAACACCGGGAACGTCGCCACGATGCCGACGTTGGCCAGCGTCAGCAGCGCCAGTGTGGCGCCGGTATGGCCAGTGACGAAGGTACTGGCGACCAGCCCGAAGGCGCCGAACAGCACCGGCACGACGATATGCCAGCGGCGTTCGCGGGTGCGGTCCGAATGCGCGCCGTTGATCAGCATGGCCACCACCGCCACGGCATGCGGAATCGCGGTCAGCAGGCCGATATGCAGCGGGCTGGCGACGCCCGAATCGCGGATGATGGTCGGCATCCAGAAGCCGATCGAATACGTTCCCATCAGCAGGCACATGTCGATCACGCCCAGCATCCAGACGCGGCGGTCGGTGAAGGCCGCCTTCAGCGAATGCTGGTTCTCGACGAGCACGTCGGCTTCGAGATTGCGTTGCAGCGTGCGTTTCTCGCCCGCATCGAGCCATTTGGCCGAGTCGATGTTGTTCGGCAGATAGAAGAACACCATCACGCCGAGCAGCACCGAGGGCAGCGCCTCGAGGAAGAACAGCCATTGCCAGCCGGCATAGCCGTAGACGCCGGCAAACGCCGTCATGATCCAGCCCGAGATCGGACTGCCGATCATGCTGGCCAGCGGCAGCCCGATCATGAACAGCGCGATGATCTTGCTGCGGCGATGGGTCGGATACCAGTAGGTCAGGTACAGCAGCACGCCGGGCAGAAAGCCCGCTTCGGCCGCGCCGAGCAGGAAGCGCACGATATAGAACTGCGTGGGCGTGGTGACGAACATGGTGGCCCCGGACAGCAGGCCCCACGTCACCATGATGCGGGCGATCCAGATACGCGCGCCGACCTTCTGCAGCACCAGGTTGCTCGGCACTTCGAACAGGATATAGCCGACGAAGAACAGCCCGGCGCCCAGGCCGTAGACCGTCTCGCTGAACTTCAGGTCGTCCAGCATCTGCAGCTTCGCCAGCCCGACATTGATGCGGTCCAGATAAGCGGCCAGATAGCACAGACAGAAGAACGGAATCAGGCGCCATGTCACCTTGCGGTAGACATCCGGTTCCGTCGTTGGGGCCAGCACGCCGGCCGTTCCTTGAGGGTACTGATACGACATCTTCGCTCCTTGCTTGGTCTACCTTTGGGTGCTGGCGCCAACACCGTCCCCGCCTCGGCGTCGATGACGCAAGGTGCGGGTTCGGCGTGACTGGGGTCCGATGCAGTGCGTGCTGCATCGTGATCGGGAATGCGTTGTGAAGCAGTGGTGCGGTTGTGAGTAGCGGCGGCGACCTCTTCGATGTCTTGAGCCTGTTCGACCTTATTGCCCGTGATGCGTGCCATTGGCGCCATTGGCGCCATGTACGACCTTCGCGCCGGTGGACGCGCTGCTGCGTATTCGGGCCACCGCCTCGTCCACGCCCTGCCAGGCCGGCTTGTCCGGCGCAAAACGGGCGCGCAGGTAATGCACCAGTTCGGCGACCTGCCGGTCGTCGAAGCTGTCGGCAAAGCTCGGCATATCGCCCAGCGCATTCGATGAAGGCGCCGGAATGCCCTTGAGCACGGCCTGAATCACGTTGTCCGGCTTGTCGCCATGCAGATTGGTGTTCAGCGCCAGCGACGGCTTGGCGCCGAACATCGGCACGCCCTGATCGGATTGATGGCAGACCGCACAGGCGCTCTGGTAGAGCCGGTCGGCGGGACCGGTCATGGTGCGGGCTAGCGTCGCGCTGCGCTGCTCGAGGACCCGTGCCCGCCGGTCGAGCGTGGCGGCATCCGGCGGCGGCGCGTTGAACGATGCGACGTAGTGCGCAATCGCGCGGACGTCGCTCTCCGGTAATTGCGCCAGCTCTTCGACGACCGGCGCCATCGGTCCGGCGGCGGCGCCATGGCGCGACGAGTACCCCGTGCGCAAATACTGGAACAGGTCTTCTTCGGTCCAGGGAATCGGCGCGCGCGACAGCGAGGTCAAGGCCGGCGCTTCCCAGCCTTCGGCCTCGCCGCCGGTCAGGTAGGCGCGGCCGCCCTTCTCCGCGCCGAAGGCATTGCGCGGCGAATGGCAGGCGCTGCAGTGTCCCAGCCCTTCGGCCAGATACGCACCGCGGTTCCATTGCACCGAGCGCGACGGGTCGGGCTGGAAGGGCTCGTTGCGATGGAACAGCAGATTCCAGCCGGCCATCAGTGGCCGCAGATTGAAGGGGAACGCCAACTCGGTCTTCGGCGCCGGCGCATGCACCGGCTCGGCCGACATCAGGTACGCGTACAGCGCGCGCATATCGCCCTCGCTGATCTTGGCGAAGGCGGTATAGGGGAAGGCGGGGTACAGCCGGCGTCCGTCGCGATGGACGCCTTCGCGCATCGCGCGCTCGAACGCGGCGTACGACCAGTTGCCGATGCCGGTGTCGACATCGGGCGTGATATTGGTGCTGTAGATCGTGCCGAACGGCGTCTCGAGCGGCAGGCCGCCGGCGTTCTTCGCGCCGTTGGGCGCGGTGTGGCAGACCGCGCAATCGCCGGCCGCCGCCACCAGCTGGCCGCGTTCGATTGTCGCGGCCGAATAGAAGCCCGGCTCGGGGGGCGCAACGGGCGCGATCGCCGAGCGCCATGGCATCACGGTGGCGCACAGTCCGGCGATGGCGGCGCCCGCCGCAATCAGCCAATGGCGCTTGCGCCTGGCGGGCGCGCCCTCGGTGTGTTCTCCGGCCAGCGCCAGGCGTACGCGTTCGCCGCTGAACGGCGGCTCGCGCAGGCGCACGCCGGTGGCATCAAAAATCGCATTGGCGATCGCGGCGGCGGCGGGCAGGGTCGCGGCGGCGCTTCCGCGCAGACCCGCGGTCGTCGTCAAGCCGCCGACGACGCGGACCTCGGGAGCGAGCGTGCCGACCGCGGCCGGCAGCGCGGTGGCGGCATCGGCGGCCGTCGCCCAGCGATCGAACGACGGCGCCTGTGCCGTCAATTGCCGGGTCGCTTCGGCGATATCGTGTTCCAGCGCCGGCGCAGCGGCCTGCGTTCGGCCGGGTGAAGGTGAAGGCGAAGGCGACGGCAAGGACGACCGCGAAGGTGTGGACGTGGACACCGCGCTGTCGTGACCGAGCGTGACCCGTGTCACGCTGACTTCGCCGCTGAACGCGTCTACCTCGACGTCGGCAACCCACGCGGCCCAGCTGTGCGTTGGCTGCGCGCCATCGGTATCGACCACGCTGGCGTAGGCGAAGCCGCGCCCGCGGCGAACGCCCGCCGACACATCGGGCGACGCGGCGCGGGACACAGAGCGCTGTGCAGGCGCCTGCCATCCGGCCTGCCACGCCACCTGCCGAACCAGCGCCGCGCCCCGCTCGTCCTGCAGATGATTCAGGCGCAGCGCAACCGGATCGACGCCGGCCAGCGCGGCGGCCTCGTCCAGATGCGATTCGCGTGCAAACACCTGAGCGACGGCGCCCGCCAATGGGTTGATCGCGATGGCGACTGCCGTGGGCGCCATGTCGGCCGACACCGCTTCGAGATGGTCGATCCGATACGGCGGCACCAGTCCGGCGTCATCGCTGCCGCCGACATCCGAGACCGCGGACGGCGTACCGGTCTGGATCGATGCCAGCGGCCGAGCCTGGACAGGCATTGCCGTGGCTGTGACCTGGTAGGCGGAAATCGCGGCGGCCTCGCCATCGGGCTCGCCGCCGGTCGTCGCACTTGCGATGCGGGTCGTGATCCATCCCGCGGCATCGTCGAACGCCGCCGCATCGAAGCGAACCCGCACCGGTCCGCCGACCGCCTGCGCCAGCAGCGCGGCATCGGCGGCGGCATGATGGGACACGCTTGCCCGGGCGGCCGCACCGCTCACGTCGGCCATGTCGGCCACGTCGGCCATGTCGGCCATGTCGGCCATGGCGGCCATATCGGCCATATCGGCGCCGTCGTGCCAGCAGATCAGCGCGACCGCGGTCTCGGCAATCCCGAGCAGCTTCGCCAGCTCGGCGCGCAGCGCACCGGGACGGCTATCCGGAAGCCAGACCCGCAGTTCGCCGTCTCGCCAATCCGCGATCGCGGTGGCGGCAGGCGGGGCGATGCCGGCCAGCGGCCAGCGGTAGTCCTGTTCGAGTTGCATGGATGCGGCCGCCAGCGCCGACGCTGCGTCGCCGTGCGAGGCGACCACCCGGCGCCGGCGCGGAACACGCTGCTCGGTACGGCCCCCGGCCTCCGACCATACCGGGCGCAACGCTGCCGCACCGGCTGCCGCCTGCGCGGGCGAGCGTGCCACCACGGCGAGGAAGTTGGCGCGCGCGACCACCGCGACCACATCGGGCACCGCGCGTGCGGCCTCGGCGTCGAAGCGGCGCAGCGTCGCGGCATGCGGATGACGGGGCCGCACGACTTCGCCAAACAAGCAGCGTTCGCGCGCGGGCGGTGGGATCAGCATCGTCCCGTCCGCTCCGTGGGCGATATCGCCGCCGCCGGCCACCCGTGCCAGATCGTTCATCGCGGCTCCGCCTGTTCGCCGGCCTGCCCCAGCAATACCGCGGCGCGCTTGACCGCGCGCACGATCTCGACATGCGTGCCGCAGCGGCACAGGTTGAAGCGCAGCGCTTCGCGGATCTGCTCGTCGGTGGGATCGGGATGCATCGACAGGAAGGCCTTGGCGGTCATGATCATGCCGTTCAGGCAGTAGCCGCACTGGGCCGCCTGTTCCTCGATAAAGGCTTGCTGCACCGGGTCCAGCCGCTCGCCCCGCGCAAGCCCTTCCAGCGTCGTCACCGCATGCCCGACCGCGGCCCTGACCGGCACCACGCACGAACGCGCCGCGACGCCGTCGATCAGCACCGTGCAGGCCCCGCACTGACCGAGCCCGCAGCCGTACTTCGGCCCGTTGCATTGCAGGTCGTTGCGCAGGACATAGAGCAGCGGCGTGGCCGGGTCGGCGCAGACCGATCGTTCGGTGCGGTTGACGTTCAGCGAGAGCTGGCTGGGGGGGCGAGGCACGCTCATGGGGCTGGCTTGTCTTGGGGGCGGCAATGCAAGGTTGCCGCGCCTCCGGGATTCACGATGGGCATCGCGGGCCGGAGCGCGCCGGCTCGACCGCGCCGGCGGGCCCGAAGACCCGCGCCAGGCCTGCGCTCAGGCCGCGGCGGTGGCGGTGGCCGCGGTGGCCGGGCTGGCGGGCACCGGGGCCGCGGCAGGCTCGACCAGCGGTACCTCGAACACATCGTAGCCGAAGCACCAGTCGGGATTCTCGTTGCTGCGCAGCCAGGTGTTCTCGTGCGAGACCCGTTGCACCTTGCTGGCGCGCTCGGCGCGGTTGGCCTCGTACAACGCAAAGGTCGTGCCGAAGTCGTCGAGCCCGGCTTCGACGAAGCAGCGGGTCAGCATCGCGGCGTCCTCGATCGCCATCGCCGCGCCCTGGGCCATATGCGGCTTCATCGGATGGCAGGCATCGCCCAGCAGCACCAGCCGGCCGCGGCTCCACAGCGGCAGCGGGTCGCGCTCCAGCAGCGGCCACTTGGTGACCTCGACCGTGCCTTCGATCAGCGACTGCACGCCCTGGTGCCAGCCGTCGAACGCGGCGCGCATCTCCTCGATGCTGCTCGGCAGCCAGCTCTTGCTCATGTCCCAGGTCGGCTCGGGCACGCCCGTCACGTAATAGATCTCGTCGAGCTTGCCCGTGTCGAAGTAGACCATCATGTGCCGATCGTCGGACCACCACTTGGTACAGCGGTCGTGCGTGAAGCCCTTGACGCGCGAGATCGGGAACACCGCGCGGTGCGCGATATAGCCGGTGTACTTGGGCGGCTCGGCGCCCAGCAGCGTTTCGCGGATCTTCGAATTGACACCGTCGGCGCCGATCACGATATCGGCCTCCTCGACGGTGCCGTCGGCAAAGCTCAGCCGCACCACATCGCCCAGATCCTCGACCTGGGTCAGCTTCTTGTCGAACAGCAGCGTGCCGGGCGCGACCGCGTCGGTCAGCAGCGCGTGGAAGTCGCCGCGGTGCACGGTGAGGTAGGTGGCGCCGTAATGGGACACCGCGTAGTCGCCCAGCGGAATCTGCGCGATCACCTCGCCGGTCTTCCAGTCGCGGCTGTACCAGTAGTCCGGATGGCAGCCCATCGCATTGAGTCCGTCCTCGATGCCGATCCTGCGCATGATCTTCATCACGTTGGGTCCGACATGGATGCCGGCGCCAAGCCGCGAAAACGCCGGGGCCTGTTCATACAGCCTGACGTTGAAGCCCTCACGCTGCAGCAGCGCGGCCGCGGCCGTTCCTCCCAGTCCTGCACCGATCACGGCGATCCGAGGTTTGCCTTGCACGTTTTTCTCCTGGCCATCACTTCCATCAAACACAGTTCGCGCCGGCCGGGGCCAGCGATTGGAATTGAGTGTACACACCATATTTTTTGACGTAAAGGCGGAATGCGGCGACTCGGTGTAATCCCTAGGTATTGAAGTGGACGGAACGCTGCAATGCGCCATATCCGTGAACTCAAGCACCAATTGCGCCTTACGTTCGTTGAGTACTTACTAAAATGGTGCATTCGGCACGGTGCCGGAGATGGTTGTCGTAATACAGTGTGTACACTACAATGACTCGACACACGCAAGACGGCTTGCCGTAACGCGCCCCTCTCTACTGACAAACGGAGTCGACAGTGCAGAAAGTCTTCCGGATCGGCCAGATCGTGCCGAGCTCCAACACCACCATGGAAACCGAGATCCCCGCGATGCTGGCGGCGCGCCAGCTGGTGCGGCCGGAACGCTTTACCTTCCACTCGAGCCGGATGCGGATGAAGACGGTCAAGAAGGAGGAGCTTGCCGCGATGGACGCCGAGTCGGACCGCTGCGCGGTCGAACTCAGCGATGCGCGGGTCGACGTGCTGGGCTACGCCTGCCTGGTGGCGATCATGTCGATGGGGCGCGGCTATCACCGCGTGTCGGAAGGGCGCCTGCAGTCGCGCACCGCCGAGAACGACGGCACCGCACCGGTGGTCACCAGCGCGGGCGCGCTGGTCAATGCGCTGAAGGTGATCGGGGCGAAGCGCATTGCGCTGGTCGCGCCCTATATGAAGCCGCTGACCGAGCTGGTGGTCGACTACATCCGGAACGAGGGCTACGAGGTGGTCGACTGGCGCGCGCTGGAGATTCCGGACAATCTCGAAGTGGGCCGCCACGATCCGAACCGCCTGCCGGCCATCGTCGCGCAGATGAATACGCGCGACGTCGATGCCGTGGTGCTGTCTGCCTGCGTGCAGATGCCTTCGCTGCCGGTGGTCGAGAAGGTCGAAGCGATGACCGGCAAGCCGGTGATCACCGCCGCGATCGCGACCACCTACGCGATGCTCAAGGCGCTGGACCTGGAGGCGGTGGTGCCGGGCGGCGGCACGCTGCTGTCGGGCGCGTACTGAGCGGAGGCCGTCATGACAGCGTCCCTACTCTATGGCGGCAACGTCCTTGCCAACGGCATCCGCCAGCATTACCTGCGCTACGGCGGTCCGGGCGAAGGCCGCGACGCGCGCGACCCGGTCATCGTCGTGCCGGGCATCACCTCCCCTGCGATCACCTGGGGCTTCGTCGGCGAGCGCTTCGGCCGCCAGTTCGATACCTATGTGCTCGATGTACGCGGCCGCGGCCTGTCCGAGGCCGGCGACGCGCTCGACTACAGCCTCGATGCCCAGGCGGCCGACGTGATCGCCTTCGCCGAGGCCCTCGGCCTGCAGCGCTACAGCGTGGTCGGCCACTCGATGGGCGCGCGCATCGGCCTGCGCGCGGCGCGCGCCAGGCCGGCCGGCCTGGTACGGCTGGCGATGATCGACCCGCCGGTATCCGGCCCCGGCCGCCGGCCCTACCCCTCGCAGCTGCCCTGGTATGTCGATTCGATCCGGCTGGCGCGCCGGGGCATCGATGCAGAAGGCATGCGCGCCTTCTGCCCGACCTGGACCGAGGCGCAGCTGCGGCTGCGCGCCGAATGGCTGCATACCTGCGACGAACGCGCGGTGGTGGCCAGCTTCGACGGCTTCCACCAGGACGACGTGCATGCCGACATGCCCCATGTCGCCGTGCCGGCGCTGCTGATGGTCGCGGGCCGCGGCGACGTGATCCGACCCGAGGACGTCGAAGAAATCCGCGGCCTGATGCCGCAGCTGCAGGTCGCGCGCGTGCCAGACGCCGGCCACATGATTCCGTGGGACGACGAGGCCGGGTTCTATCGCGCCTTCGGCGACTTCCTCGGCGCGCCGCTGCAGCCGTGACGCACGCCAACCTTCACCGAATCACCGAGCAAGGAGAACGCATGCCGGTAAGCGATCATGATCTGACGCAAGCCTGGAAGCAGGTGCTGACGCTGTCGAAGCTGCAGCCGGGCCAGAGCGTCACCGTGCTGACCAGCGCCGCCACGCATCCGCAGACGATGCGCACCGCGCTGCTGGCGGCCTCGTCGATGGGCGCCATCGTCAACCGGCTGGATCTGCCGCCGGTCAACGCGGAGAAGGCGCTGAGCCGCGATTCGCTGGCCTATCTCGGCACCACGCCGCTGACCGGCAATCCGGCCGCGATCGCCGCGCTCAAGGCCAGCGACCTGGTGCTCGACCTGATGACGCTGCTGTTCTCGCCCGAGCAGCACGCGATCCTCGCCACCGGCACGAAGATCCTGCTGGCGGTCGAGCCGCCCGAGGTGCTGGTGCGGCTGGTGCCGACCGAAGCGGACCGCACGCGCGTGCGCGCCGCCACCGCGCGGCTGTCGCGGGCGCGGGAGATGCATGTCGTCTCCGACGCCGGCACCGACCTGCGCTGCGCGCTCGGCGAATTCCCGGCCATCAGCGAGTACGGCTTCGTCGACGAACCCGGCCGCTGGGACCACTGGCCGAGCGGCTTCGTGCTGACCTGGCCCAACGAGGGCGGCACCAACGGCCGCATCGTGCTCGACCGCGGCGACATCCTGCTGCCGATGAAGTCCTATCTGCAGGCGCCGATCGATATCACGGTCGAGAACGGCTATGTCACGTCGATCGACGGCGAGCTCGACGCCGAGCTGCTGGCCGATTACATGGCCTCGTTCAACGACCCCGAGGCCTATGCGATGTCGCACATCGGCTGGGGCCTGCAGCCGCGCGCGCGCTGGTCCACGCTGGCGATGTACGACCGCGAGGCCACCATCGGCATGGACGCGCGCGCCTACGAGGGCAACTTCCTGTGCTCGTTCGGCCCGAACAACGAGGCCGGCGGCAGCCGCACCACCGCCTGCCACATCGACATTCCGGTACGCCATTGCACCGTCCGCCTCGATGGCGAGACGGTGGTGGAGCGCGGCCGCGTGATGGACGGCGGCGCGCCGGTGCAGCATGCATTCGACTATCGAAACGACGGAGCCTGACATGCAGGATGAAGTGTCGACGTACCAGCGCCAGGGCTTTGGCGCGACCATGGAGATCGCCGCGCCGTTCGGCCTGCTGATCATCGACTTCGTCAACGGCTTTGCCGATCCGGCGGTCTTTGGCGGCGGCAATATCCCGCAGGCGATCGCCAACACCGGGCCGCTGCTGGCCGCGGCGCGCGAACAGCGCTGGCCGATCGCGCATACGCGCATCGTCTTTGCCGACGACGATGCCGACCGCAATGTCTTCACGCAGAAGGTGCCGGGCATGCTGACCCTGAAGGAGGCCAGCCACGACAGCGCGATCGTGCCAGAGCTGGCGCCGCGCGACGGCGAGCTGGTGGTGCGCAAGACCGTGCCGTCGGCGTTCTTCGGCACGTCGCTGGCGGCCTGGCTGGCGCACCGCGGCGTGCGCACGCTGCTGGTGGCCGGCTGCGTGACCAGCGGCTGCGTGCGCGCCAGCGTGGTCGATGCGATGTCGCACGGCTTCCGCCCGCTGGTGCTGTCCGACTGCGTCGGCGATCGCGCGCTGGGCCCGCATCAGGCCAATCTGTTCGATATGGAGCAGAAGTACGCGACCGTGATGCCGCGCGACGAAGCGCTGGGCGCGATCGCCGCGGCGCAGGATCGTTAAGGCTTCGACAGACCGCCGGAGACCGCCGATGCGTCCCGCTTCAACCGGCCGCCGCCACGCGGGCGTTCTGCGCGGTCTTGCCCACGGTCTTGCGCACCGGCTTGCGCGCGGACCTGGCGGGGCGGGATGCCGCGGCCGGCTCGGCCGCCGTCGCCTGCTCCGCCGCAATGGCGGGCCGGCAGACCGCGTTGAGCACGGTGTGCTGCATCACCTCGCGCCAGTGCTCCAGCGCGGGCTTGCTCATCATCGGCTCGCCGAGGAACGCGCTCAGCGTATGGTGGTTGGAGTTGTAGAAGTAGCCCAGCGAGGCGATCACCAGATAGATGTCGCGGGCGCGCACCTCGGGCCGGAACTGGCCGCTGGCCTTGCCGCGCTCGAGCACGCCGTCGAGCACCGACAGCGCATAGCTGGAGATTTCCTTGAGCCGGCCGGACTTCTTCGCATGCCGGCCCTGGCTGATATTCTCGCTGGTCAGGATCGCGACGAACTCGGGGTGGTCCAGGTAGTAGTGCCAGACGAAATCGGTCAGCTGCATCAGCGCGCGCACCGGATTGTCCGGATCGAGCTCCAGCGCCTGCTCGGCCTCGTTCAGCTGCATGTAGATGGTCTCGAGCACTTCGACGAACAGCTTTTCCTTGCTGCCGAAGTAGTAGTAGATCATCCGGTCATAGGTCTTGGCGAGCGACGAGATGCGCTCGACCCGTCCACCGTCGTAGCCGCGCTCGGCGAACACCTTGATGGCGGCCTTCAGGATCTTGGCGCGCGTATCCTGGGCTTGCCGGGCCCGCGTGCCGGCCGCTGCCCTGGTTCTTGCCGTCGCGGTGGTCATGTCGTCGGTTGCGAGGATCTGGCGTTGCGAAGCTGCCAGTATAACTGTCGAAGGTGCCCGCGGCCGCACGCCTTGCAGGCCATGCGGGGCGATCCATGCAAGGCGATGCGAGAGCACTGCGGCGCCATCGCGGCGCGGCCGCGATCGAAGGAAAACGAACGAAATGCCGATGCACGACGATGACTCTCCGCGCGCCCTGAGGGCGGCGCTGTCGCAGGCCCGCGGCGTGCTGCTGATCACGCGCGCCGCGCAGGCCGCGCCCAAACCCGCACCCGGCCAGCCCGGGGCGGCATCCGACTATGTGCCGGCGCTGCCGGATGTCTTCGTCGCCGTGCAAGCGGACGGCGAGGTGCTGGCCTTCAATGGCCATGTCGATCTCGGCACGGGCATCCGCACCGCGCTCGCGCAGATCGTCGCCGAGGAACTGGACGTGCCGCTCGCTTCGGTGCGCATGGTGCTCGGGCATACCGATGCCACGCCGAACCAGGGCCCGACCATCGCCAGCGCGACCATCCAGATTTCCGCGCAGCCGCTGCGCCGGGCCGCGGCGCAGGCGCGCGCCTTCCTGCTGGCGCGCGCCGCCGAGCGCCTTGGCGTGGCGGCCGACGGCCTCGTCGTCGACGCAGGCCGCGTTCGCGTCCGTCCATCGGACAGCCATACGCCCGCCGAAACCGGCCTGTCCTACGGGGCCCTGCTCGGCGACGACCACATCGAACTGCCGCTGGCCGACGAGGTCGCGCTCAAGCCGGCCAGCGCCTATCGCGTGGTCGGCAAGGCCGCGCCGCGCGTCGATATTCCGGGCAAGGCCACCGGTGCGCTGACCTTCGTCCATGACGTGCGCGTGCCCGGCATGCTGCATGGGCGCGTGATCCGTCCCCCGTATGCGGGACGCGATGCCGGCGACTTCGTCGGCCGCAGCCTGATTTCGGTAGATCGGGACTCGATCCGCGACGTGCCGGGCGTGGTCGATGTCGTGACGATCGGCGATTTCGTCGGCGTGGTCGCGCAGCGCGAGGAGCAGGCGATCGAAGCGGCGCGCCGGCTGCGCGTGCATTGGCGCGCCGCGCCGCCATTGCCGCCGCTGGACGATCCCGAGCCCGCGCTGCGGGCCAATCCCGCCAAACGGCGCGAGCTGCGCGCGCAGGGCGATGTCGATCTTGCCCGGGAGCAGGCCGCCACCACGCTGCAGCGCAGCTATGTATGGCCCTACCAGATGCACGCGTCGATCGGGCCGTCCTGCGGTGTGGCCCACTGGCGCAACGAAGGGCGCAACGAAGGGCGCGACGATGGGCGCAACGAAGGCCGCAACGAAGAGCGGGACGACGACGGACGCAACGAAGAGCGCGAAGAACGGCACGAAGAACGGCACAACGATGCGGACGGCAGCGCGCTGACGGTCTGGTCCGGCACGCAGAACCCCCATGTGCTGCGCATCGACCTGTCGCGCCTGACCGGGCTGGACGAAAGCCGGATCGAGATCGTGCGGATGGAGGCGGCCGGCTGCTATGGCCGCAACTGCGCGGACGACGTCTGCGCCGACGCCGTGCTGCTGTCCCGCGCGGTGGGCCGGCCGGTGCGCGTGCAGCTGTCGCGCGAGCAGGAACATCTGTGGGAGCCCAAGGGCGCGGCGCAGCTGATGGACGTGCAGGGCTCGCTTGGCGCCGATGGCGCGCTGCTGGGCTGCGACTTCGTCAGCCGCTATCCGTCCAACGACGCGCCGACGCTGGCGCTGCTGCTGACCGGCAGGATCGACCCGGCGCCGCGGATGCTGGAAATGGGCGACCGCACCGCGGTGCCGCCCTACGACTACGCGCATACGCACATCGCCTGCGACGATACGCCGGCCATCGTCCGCGCCGCGTGGCTGCGCGGGGTATCGGCGCTGCCCAATACCTTCGCGCACGAGTCCTTTATCGACGAGCTGGCGCACGAGGCGGGCGCGGACCCGCTGGCCTTCCGGCTGCGGCATCTTGCCGACGAACGTGCGACGGACCTGCTGCGCGCGGTCGCCAACGAAGCCGGCTGGCGCGAGGGCGAACGCGGGACACGCGGCATCCCCGCTGCCAACGGCAGGCTGCGCGGCCGCGGCATCGCCTATGCGCGCTATATCCACAGCAAGTTTCCCGGCTTCGGCGCGGCCTGGTCGGCGTGGGTCGTCGATCTGGAGGTCGAGCCCGACAGCGGCAGCATCCGCGTGCTGCGCGTGGTGGTCGGCCAGGACACCGGCATGATGGTCAACCCCGACGGCGTCCGCCATCAGGTGCATGGCAATGTGGTGCAGACCCTCAGCCGCTCGTTGAAGGAGCAGGTGCGCTTCCACGCGGACGGCGTCGCGAGCCGCGAATGGGGCAGCTATCCGCTGCTGACCTTCCCCGAGCTGCCGCCGATTTCGGTGGTGCTGATGCCGCGCCAGCACGAGGCGCCGCTTGGCGCCGGCGAGTCCGCCTCGCTGCCGGGCGCGCCGGCGCTGGCCAATGCGCTGTTCGACGCCACCGGCCTGCGGCTGCGGCGGCCGCCGTTCACGCCGGAATCGGTGCGCGCGGCGCTGGCCGATGCCGCAGGGAAATCGTCGCCCGCGCGAATGCGGCGACCCGGTGTCTCCGCCCTTGCCGGCTGAAGCAGCGGCTGCATTACCGCGCTCGCGGGAACGGCAGCCTTTGCGTTCGCGTTCGAGTTGGTGCTACGCCCCCGGCTCGCGCTCGTCGAACTCGCTCATCTTCTTGAGCAGATAGGTGATCGCGACGCGTTCGGCCGGGTTCAGGTCGCCGAAGGTCTGCTCGGTGATCTGGTGCGCGAAGGGAATCGTCTGGTCGATCAGCGCCAGTCCGGCGGGCGTGACGGTGACCACCACCTTGCGCCGGTCGCTGGGGTCATGCGACACCGCGATCAGCTCGCGCGCCTTCAGCCGCTCGATGATGCCGCGCACCGTGGCCTGGTCGATCGCCGTGGCGCGCACG
Organism: Cupriavidus sp. DB3; assembly: GCF_020418465.1. NCBI lineage: Bacteria > Pseudomonadati > Pseudomonadota > Betaproteobacteria > Burkholderiales > Burkholderiaceae > Cupriavidus > Cupriavidus sp. DB3. Next base: position 676,727 of record NZ_JAIZPL010000002.1, read on the forward strand.
ATCTCGCTGAGCGAGCACGATTGCCGCTCCTTGACCGCGCACAGCACGACGAACTGCGCCGCGGTCAGCTGCGAATCGGGAATGGTCTGCTGGAAGATCGCGACATGCCGCTGATAGGCCCGCCGCAACAGGTGGCCGACCTGGTCGGTGAAATCGTACGAAGGGACCGGCGTCTTGTTCTTGTTGGATGACGAGGTGGACACTTTGCGTGGCGGCATCGGTAGGAGTGTTGCGCAGAGTATATCGGGCACGGCGTCGATACGGGGCCTTCGCCGCCGCTTTCCGCGCTGCCTTCGCCGGCATTTCCTGGGCTGGTTCGCGGGCGGTTCGCGTCCGATGCGCGGCCGGTCCGCGTCCAATCCGCGTCCGGTTCACGGCAATAGGCGTGCGATTTGACGGCCTGCCGGCGCGCGCGCAGTATCATGGGGCCTTCCGCACGGCGCAGCGCGCCCACATCGCTTCTATGTCAGCCGTCATCCCGGGGCATCTGGCCAGGCCTGAGCCCTCCCACATGGTCCGCTTCTACGACGAGGATTCGATCCTTCTGGCGGACGTGCGCGAGTTCGCCGACGAGGCCTTGCGCTGCGGCGGCAGTGCGATCCTGATCGCCACCGAAGAACACCTGGACGCCCTGCTGCCGCTGTTGCGCGGGCTCGGCCCCGGACGCGACGACCGGCCGTGGTACACCGGCAATCTGGTCGCACTGCCGGCGCAGGCGACGCTGGACCGTTTCATGGTCGACGGCTGGCCGGACGAGCAGCGCTTTCTGGCAAGTGTGGGGGAGCTGGTCGCCACCGAAGCGCGGCGTGCTCCGCCGCTGCACGCCTTCGGCGAGATGGTGGCGCTGCTGTGCGAGCAGGGCAGGCACGACGCCGCGCTGCGGCTAGAGGAACTGTGGAACGACCTGATCCGGCGCCACGGCTTCAAGCTGCTGTGCGCGTATCCGCATCGCGTGTTCGACAGCGACGAGCAGGCGCGGCACTTCCGCTGCGTCTGCGACGTCCACACCCACTTCTACGCCACCGCGGCCGGCAAGCCGCCGGAGATCGAGGACAACGCCCTGCGCGCCGCGGTATGGCAGCAGAAGGCGCTGGCGCTGGAGAACGAGGTCAAGCGCCTGCGCGAGGCCGAAGCCACGTTGCGCCGGCGCGAGATCGAGCTGACCGACTTTCTGGACAACGCCGCCGAGGGGGTGCACCGCGTGGCGGCGGACGGCACCATCCTGTGGGCCAACCAGGCCGAGCTGCAGATGCTCGGCTATCGCTACGACGAGTATGTGGGCCGCCCGATCACCGACTTTCACGTCGACGCCCCGGTCATCGAACACATCCTCGACAGCCTGAAGGCGGGCGAGACGCTGTACGACCAGCCGGCCAGGCTGCGCTGCAAGGACGGCAGCATCAAACCCGTGCTGATCCACTCGAACGGCTGCTTCGAGGACGGCAAGCTGCGCTATACGCGCTGCTTCACGCGCGACGCCAGCGACCGCGTCGCGCGCGAGATCGCCGAGCAGCAGCGCGAACGCCTGCTGCGCGAACTGGAGCGCGCCAGCCAGGCCAAGGACGAATTCCTGGCCATGCTGGGGCACGAGCTGCGCAATCCGCTGTCGCCGATCGTCACCGCGCTGCAACTGATGCGCATGCGCGGCTCCACCGAGACCCAGCGCGAGCGGGCCATCATCGAGCGCCAGGTCGATCATCTGGTGCGGCTGATCGACGATCTGCTCGACGTCTCGCGCATCACGCGCGGCAATATCGAACTGAAGGTCGAGACGGTGCAGCTCGTCGACGTGCTGACCAAGGCCGTCGAGATGGCAAGCCGGCTGCTGGAGCAGCGCAGCCATCGGCTGACCGTCGATGTCGACCGCACGCTGGTCTGGCAGGGCGACCCCGTGCGGCTCGCGCAGGCAGTGGCCAATCTGCTGACCAATGCCGCGCGCTATACCGATATCGGCGGCGAAATCCTGCTGTCGGCACGGCGCGACGATGAAGGCGGAGACGATATCGGCAGCGGCAGCGGCAGCGGCAGCGGTGAGAGCGCCGACGGCACCATCGTGATCCAGGTGCGCGACAACGGCATCGGCATCGCCGCCGAGATGCTGCCCCATCTGTTCGACCTGTTCTATCAGGGGCCGCGCAAGATCGACCGCCCGGAGGGCGGGCTCGGCATCGGCCTGGCGCTGGTCAAGAATCTGGTCGAGTTGCACGGCGGCAGCGTCACGGCGACCAGCGAAGGACCGGGTCACGGCAGCGAATTCACGATCCGGCTGCCCGCGCACGCCAGCGCCGCACTGGTCGCCGCTGCGCACCGCGAGGAACCTGCCGCCGTGGTGGCCCCCGGCGATGCGCGCCGCGTGCTGCTGGTCGACGACAACGTCGATTCGGTACAGGCGCTGGCGCAGCTGTTGACGGCCTACGGCCACCATGTGCAGGTCGCCTACGACCCGGTTTCCGCGCTGCGTATCGTCGAACGCTTCGCCCCTGATGTCGCGGTGCTCGACATCGGGCTGCCGGTGATGGACGGTTACGAGCTGGTGCGCCGGCTGCGCGAAGCGCTCGGCGAGCACCCCTGCCGCTTCGTCGCGCTGACCGGCTACGGGCAGGAGACCGACCGCGATCGCAGCAAGGCCGCCGGCTTCGGCCAGCATCTGGTCAAGCCGGTCAGCCCCGATGCGCTGCTGCGCCTGATCGAGGACACCGGCCGCTGAGACGCGGCGGCGCGCTTCCCGGCGCGCTTGCCAGCGCGCCTGTCGACTCGCTCCCTACACCGCCAGGTAGTCGCGCCGCACCGCGTCGTTGGCCGCCAGTTCCGCCATGGTGCCGTGATAGCGGATGTGGCCGTTCTCCAGCACATAGGCGCGATCGCTGACCAGTTCGGCGAAATGCAGGTTCTGCTCCGACAGCAGGATCGACATGCCCTCGCGCTTGAGCGCCAGGATCATGTTGGCCATCTGCTCGACGATCACCGGCGCCACGCCCTCGGACGGCTCGTCGAGCAGCACCAGATAGGGATTGCCCATCAGCGTGCGCGACACCGTCAGCATCTGCTGCTCGCCGCCGCTCATCTGGCCGCCCGGACGGTGCGGCATCTCGCCGAGATTGGGAAACAGCGAGAACAGCTTCTGCGGCGTCCATTCGACCGCATCGGGGCGCGGCGGCTGCTTGCCGATCTCGAGGTTCTCCATCACCGTCAGGTCGGTGAAGATGCGCCGGTCCTCGGGCACGAAGCCCATGCCCATGCGGCTGATCTGGTACGGCTTGGCACGCGCCAGGTCGCGGCCGCGGAAGCGGATGCTGCCGTGCGCGCGGTCGAGCAGCCCCATCAGCGCCTTCATCGTGGTCGACTTGCCGGCGCCGTTGCGGCCCATCAGCGCGACCACCTCGCCCCGCCGCACTTCGAGGCCGACATCGAACAGGATGTGCGCGCGGCCATAGAAGGCGTTCAGGCCGCTGACTTCCAACAGCATGTCGGCGTTCATGCCGAGCCCTCCTGCGTCTGTGCCGGGCGGCGCTGTCCCGCCTGGCTTTCGAAGGTCTTGCCGGTGCCGAAATACACCTCGCGCACCTTCGGATCGTTGCGGATCGCCTCGCCATCGCCCTCGGCGATCAGCTGCCCGCGCGCCAGCACGATCATCCGGTCCGCATAGGCGAACACGACGTCCATGCTGTGCTCGGTAAACAGCACCGACAACTGGTGCCGCACGACCAGCTGCCTGGTCAGCGCCATCAGCGCCCGGCGCTCTTCGGGCGCCATGCCGGCGGTCGGCTCGTCCATCAGCAGCAGCCGGGGCCGGTTGGCCAGCGCGATCGCAAGCTCGACGCGCTTGACGTCGCCATAGGCGAGCACGCCACAGGCGCGCTCGGCCTGGCTTGCCATGCCGACCTGCTCGAGCAGCGCCATCGCCTCGTCGCGATGGTGCGCGCGCACCGGGCGCCACAGCTGGAACAGCTTGCGCTCGCGCGACAGGATCGCCATCTGCACGTTCTCGACCACCGTCATCGAGCCGAAGGTGGCGGCAATCTGGAAGGTCCGGCCGACGCCGAGCCGCCAGATGTCGCGCGGCCGCATGCCGGCGATCTCGTGCCCGTCGAAGCGGATCGAGCCCTGGTCCGGCTTCAGCTGGCCGTTCAGCATGTTGAAGCAGGTCGATTTGCCGGCGCCGTTCGGGCCGAGCAGCGCCAGCAGCTGGCCGGCGGGCAGGTCGAACGACACGTCGCTGACCGCCTTGACGCCGCCGAACGCCTTGCCCAGATGTCTGACTTGCAGCAGCGTCATGCCGGCTCCTTCAGCGAGGGGGATTGCCAGGACGAGGAGGACGCGCCGGCCACCCCCGCACCGCCGGCCGCCGGCTCGGCTACGGCCGGGTCCGTCTCGCGCCCGAAGCGCTTGCGCAGCGAACCGACGATGCCCGCCGGGAACAGGATCACCAGCAGCAGCATGGTCGCGCCCAGCAGCGCGCGCCAGTAATCGGTTTCGCGCGCGATGGTGTCCTGCAGCCAGGTGAACACCGACGCGCCGACCAGCGGCCCCGCCAGCGTCTGCACGCCGCCAAGCAGCACCATCACCAGGCCGTCGACCGAGCGGCCGACGCTGATCGCCTCCGGCGAGATGCTGCCCTTCGAGTAGGCGAACAGCACGCCCGCCATGCCGCAGAACAGGCCCGCGATGGCGAACGCCACCCACTGCACGCGCTTGACGTCGATGCCGATCGCCTCGGCACGCAGCGCCGAGTCGCGGCCGGCCCGCATCGCGTAGCCGAACGGGGCGAACAGCACGCGCCGCAGCGCCAGCACGCACAGGCAGCACAGCCCCATGGTCAGGTAGTAGAACGCGGTCGGTGACGACAGCCAGCCGGCTGGCCACACGCCCAGCAGCCCGTTGCTGCCGCCGGTAAAGCCGTCCCATTGATAGATGACGGACCAGACGATCTGCGCGAAGGCCAGCGTCAGCATCGCCAGATAGGTGCCCGACAGCCGCACGCAGAACCAGCCGAACACCACCGCGCCAATGCAGGCGACCAGCGGCCCCAGCAGCAGCGTGGCCTCCATCGGCAGCTGCCATTTGGTCAGCAGCAGCGCGGCGGCATACGCGCCGAGGCCAAAGTAGGCGGCATGGCCGAACGAATGCAGGCCGCCCGGCCCCATGATGAAGTGCAGGCTGGCGGCGAACAGCACAGCGATCAGGATCTCGACCAGCAGCACGGTCAGGTACGGATAGGCCTGCGCCAGCACCGGCACCAGCAGCAGCGCCGCGACGGTCAGCGCGCCGGCGAGCTTGACCGCCTTGCCGGGCGCGCGCATCGGCGCCTCCAGCTCGGCGCCATTGCGCGACGGCGCCTGCGGCTTGCCCAGCAGTCCCCATGGCCGCACCACCAGGATCACCGCCATCACCAGGAACTCGACCACCAGTGTCATCTTGGTCAGCGCGATCTCGACGCCGCCAAACGACACCGTGCCGAGCGCGATGCACAGCGCCTTGATCTCGGCGATCAGCAGCGCCGCGAGGAAGGCACCGGGAATCGAGCCCATGCCGCCGACCACGACGACGACGAAGGCGTTGCCGATCGTCTCCAGATCCAGTGCCAGGTTGGCCGGGACACGCGGACCCTGCAGCGCGCCGGCCAGTCCGGCAAGGAAGCAGCCCAGCGCGAACACGCCGGTGAACAGCCAGGCCTGATTGATGCCGAGGGCGCCGACCATCTCGCGATCCTGCGTCGCCGCGCGCAGCAGCGTGCCCCAGCGCGTGCGCGTCAGCAGCAGCCACAGCAGGCCGAGCACCAGCGGGCCGATCGCGATCAGCACCAGGTCGTATTGCGGGAAGCGCTGGCCCAGTATCTCCACCGCGCCGCTCAGGCCCGGGGCGCGCGGGCCGAACAGGTCTTCCGGTCCCCAGACGAACAGCGCCGCATCCTTGATCACCAGCACCAGCGCGAAGGTCGCCAGCAGCTGGAACAGCTCCGGCGCCTGATAGATGCGCCGCAGGATCACGCATTCGACCAGCGCGCCGATCGCGGCGACCAGCAGCGCCGACACCAGCACGCCGCCCCAGAAACCGGCGGCGGTTTCGCCGATGCGGCTGACCACCGTGTACGACAGATAGATGCCCAGCATGAAGAACGAGCCGTGCGCGAAATTGACGATGCGCGTGACGCCGAAGATCAGCGACAGCCCGGCAGCCACCAGGAACATCGTCGAGGCTTCGGCCAGGCCGTTCAGCAACTGGACCAGCAAGCTTGTCAGTGTCATGTGTCGACTCCAGCCGGGACGTGCCGGCCTTGTTGCATTGGCCTTGTTGCACCGGCCTGATTGGACCGCCCTCTCAACGGCACGATTTCACCGGCCTGATTGCATCGCCGTTATTGCGCCGGCCGCATCGCCTTCACCTCGGCGTCGCTCGGTTGCACCTTGGCGCCGTCCACGTAGACGAACGAAGTCATCACGCCCTTGCCGTCGCGCACGCCGGTGCGGCCGACGTAGGCGCCCATCGTCGATTGATGGTCCTGCGGACGGTAGACGATCTGCCCCATCGGCGTGTCGACGCGCAGGCCGGAGAATGCGGCGGCCAGCTTGTCGCTGTCGGCGGTGCCGGCCTTCTGCAGCCCGGCCGCGATCGACTTGACCGCGGCGTAGCCGACCACCGAGCCGACGCGCGGCGTGTCGTTGAATTTTTTGCGGTAGGCCTCGACGAACTTCTTGTTCTCCGGCGTATCGATCGCGTACCACGGGTAGCCGGTGACCACCCAGTTCTTCGGCGCCTCGCCGCGCAGCGGATCGAGGTATTCGGGTTCGCCGGTCAGCAGCGACACCACCTCGCGCCCCTCGAACAGGCCGCGCGTATTGCCCTCGCGCACGAACTTGCCGAGGTCGGCGGCGAACAGCACGTTGAAGATCGCATCGGGCTTGGCGTCCGCCAGCGCCTGCACCACCGAGCCGGCGTCGACCTTGCCCAGCGGCGGTGCCTGCTCGGCGACGAACTCGACATCGGGCTGCGCCTGCTTCAGCAGCTTCTTGAAGGTGGCGACCGCCGACTGGCCATACTCGTAATTGGGATAGACGATGGCCCAGCGCTTCTTCTTCAGCTTGGCGGCCTCGGGCACCAGCATCGCGACCTGCATATAGGTCGACGGGCGCAGCCGGTAGGTGTACTGGTTGCCGTTCTGCCAGACGATCTTGTCGGTCAGCGGCTCGGCGGCCAGGAAGAACACGCGCCGCTGCTTCGCATAGTCCGTCAGCGCGAGGCCGGTGTTGGACAGGAAGCCGCCGAACAACAGCGCCACGCGCTCGCGGGCCACCAGTTCCTCGGCCACCCGCACCGAGTCGCCCGGATTGCCGTTATCGTCGCGCGACACCACCTCCAGCTTCTTGCCGAGCACGCCGCCCGCCGCATTGACCTCGTCCACCGCCATTTCCCAGCCGCGCTTGTACGGCTCGAGGAACGCCGGCTGCGCCTTGTAGCTGTTGATCTCGCCGATCTTGATGGTGTTCTGCGCCAGCGCCGCGGCGCTGCCGAGCAGCGCCGACACGGTGACTGCCATGGCAGCGGTGGCGCGGCGCAGTCGTCGTTGGGGGCGGATTCGGTTGTGCATCGTTCTTCCTTTGCTGAAGCGAGTCGCCGGTTGGCGGAGATGGACGGTGGAACGGCAAGGCGCGCCGGCGCAGGCCCGGCACAGGGACGGCACAGCGCTGGTGCGTGGCGCCCCGCCCGGGCGGTGCGCCGCGCACTGTTTTCATTCAGGATTCACTACATAAATCGCAGCGGCCGGTTTGACGCAAGGAACGGGCCAGCGGCTGCCCACGCCGAACCGTGCAAGCATGCCACGGCAAGCGGCTTCGCGCTCGTTCCGCGGCGGATACGTCCGGCCGCGGCGCGGCGTGGTGCTTCCGGGCCCCGCCATTGATGTAGTGTTTACCGAATGGACGTTCAGTATGTACTACATCAAAGCGGGTGGAAATCAGGGTGTTCACGGGAATGGCACCGGCGGGGAGGCGGTGCGGCGCGGGAGATCGGCGAACAAGGCAGGCAACGACGCAGTCGGCGAGGAAGGGCAGGAAAGCGGCGCGGCAATCAAGCCCTCTGCGAAAAGCCGGGCGGGATCAGCCCCTTGCGCGCAGCAGATCGACATAGGCGGTCGGCACCAGCCGGCTGGCGTCGATGCCCAGCTTGCCCAGCAGCGCGTGCGCCTCGGCCACGCCGTGCTCGGGCGCTTCGCCGTCGCGCAGCACCACCTCCAGTTCGAGGAAGTCCCCCAGTCCCTCGACGCGGTCCAGATGCACGCGGGTGCGGCCGATCAGGTAGAGGATGCGGGCCTTGCGCACGCGCCCGGCCTCACCGTAGGCGGCCGACAGCGCGGCGCGCAGCTGGTCCGGCTCGGCGGTCGGCACGATCTGGTAGTGGCTGGGCTTGGGACCGCTGTCGTCGGCGCGGCGATAGAAAATCAGCTCGCCCCGTCCCGAGGGAAACGCGCGCAGCTTGAGGCGGCCGTTGCCGCAATGGAAGAAGGTGTCGTCCTGTTGCAGCAGCTCGGGACCGTGATCGGCCAGTTCGGCCGCGAGGGGCGCCAGGGCGTCGCGGTCGTCGACGCGGGCCTTGATTTCGATATTGGTCGGCATGGGGCGACGATGGTAGCACGCGTGCCCCCCGTGCCCAGCCCGGCCCGCCCCGCGCGCTCAGGCATTCGCGGCCTGCCCGATGGCCAGCGCCAGCGCGTCTTCCAGCCGGTCGTTGCCCCAGAACATCTGCTCGCCGACGAAGAAGGTCGGCGCGCCGAAGATGCCGCGGTGCAGCGCCCGTTCGGTCTGCGCGCGCAGCGCCTCCTTGTTCTGCCGCAGCACCGCGGCGGACAGCAGCGCGTCAGCCGGCAGGCCCAGTTCGGCCAGGGCCTCGCCGACCGCCTCGGGGTTGTCGATATCGCGGTCCTCGGCGAAATTGATCCGCATGATGCGGCGGCAATAGGCGCCGATCCAGGGCTCCTCGGCGCCGAGCAGTGCCACGCGCATCGGCAGCAGCGCGCGGCGCGGAAACTGGCTCGGCTGCCGCCACGGCAGGCCGTATTTGGCGCACTGGCGCGCAGTGTCGAACATCGCGTAGGCGCCCTTGGCGCGCTGCACCACGAAGGGCGAGCCTTCCCAGCCGTGTGCGGCGAACACCGGGCCGAGCAGGAAGGGCCTCCATGCCAGCGCGACGCCGTGCCGGGCGGCCAGCGCCTCGATCCGCATCGCGCTCAGGTAGCTGTAGTTGCTGCCGAACTCGAACCAGAACTCCAGGGTGGGCGTGGGCACGGCGGACATCGTGTCTCCTCGTGGGCTGCGACGTCACGATGATGGCGCGCGGCCCGGTGCCGCTCAAGCGCGGCTTGCGCATGGCTGGCATGCCGGCACGGCATGCGGCGGCGCACAAGCGAAGCACAGGCAGGGGACGAGCAGGGCGAAGGCTGTGACATGTCCGCCGCCCGGGGTGTCGTCCCTTTCCTACAGGCAATTCAGTCCGGGGCCGAATCGACGCCGGTCCGCCCGGGCCTAAGCTGGACGCATCAGGCGGCAACCACGCCGCTCAGGAGATCATCATGTGGAAGCTGATAGCGACGCTCGTTGCGGCGGGCGCGATGACCATCTCGATGCAGGGCTGTACGTTGGGCGGCGCTGTCGCCGGCGGCGCGATCGGCCACGAAGTCAGTGACGGCAGCCCGTGGGGCACCATCGGCGGCGCGGCGGTCGGCGGCTATATCGGCCACGAGCTCGGCAAGGACTGACGGGCGATTCGGCCCTTGATCGGCCCTTGATCGGCCCTTGATCGGCCCTTGCAGGCCACCCTGCTTTCGCGGGTGGCCTGACTCACCGGCGCTCGCCGTCGAAGGCCTGCGATCCCTCGGTGGTCAGCGGCCACGCGATGGCCAGCGATCCCTCGGTAGTCAACAATCCCCCGACGAGCTGCGGTCCCTCAACGGCGACCGTTCAATAACGCGGCCGCTCCGCGCTGCGCGCCACCACCGCGTTGCCCGCGATCAATTCGCTCAGCAGCGCCAGCGAGGCGCGCCCGCTGGTGCGGTACGGATCGAACTCCGCCCGCGGGAAATACTTCAGCAGCGTGGCGGTATTGATGCGGCAGGTATCGACCAGCCCCATCGCCCAGCCGGCAAATTCCCGCTCGGCGATTTCCTCGTAGTGCAGCAGCACCACGTCCTCGTGCCGCGGGTCCTGTGCGATCCGGTGATAGAGCGCCGACACCTCGGCGCGGGCGCCCTCCAGGGCCTGCAGGAACACACCGTTGCCGTAGCACAGCACCCCGGTGATGCCTTGCGGCGGATTGCGCTCGATGCTGGTGGCGACGATGGTATCGACCAGATCCTCGTCGGCGGGCTGGCGGGCGCGGCTCCCGTAAAGCAGACGAACAAGCATGATGGCCTCCTTCAGCCGCGGTTCAGATTGAGCAGGGTCAGGAATTCGCGCCGCAGGCTGTCGTTCTTCAGGAAGGAGCCGCGCATCACGCTGTTGGTCATCTTGGCGTCGGTATCGCGCACGCCGCGCCAGTGCATGCAGAAGTGCTCAGCCTCCATCACGATGGCCAGGCCGTCCGGATTCATCTTCTGCTGCAGCAGGTCCGCCATCTGGCTGACTGCTTCTTCCTGGATCTGCGGCCGGCACATGATCCATTCGGCCAGCCTCGCATATTTGGACAGGCCGATCAGGTTCGAGTGCTGGTTCGGCATGACGCCCACCCATAGCTTGCCGATGATCGGACACAGGTGGTGCGAACACGCGCTGCGCACGCGGATCGGACCGACGATCATCAGCTCGCTGAGCTGCTCGACATTGGGAAATTCCGTCACGCTCGGCGCATGCACATAGCGGCCGGCGAAAATTTCCTTCAGGTACATCTTGGCGACGCGGCGCGCGGTCTCCTGCGTGTTGTGATCGTTGTCGATATCGATCACCAGGCTGCGCAGCACGTCGGCCAGCCGGTTCTCGACCTCCTTGGACAGCTGGTCGAGCTCGCCCGGCTCGATGAAGCGCGAGATATTGTCGTTGGCGTGGAAGCGCTGGCGCGCGGCGAGAAGCCGGGCGCGGATGCGCTCCGACACCGGTTGCTCGACGACGTGGCCGCGCGCGTCGGCCACGACGGGCGTCGAGGCGCCGGCTGCTTGCCGTTTCGGAGCGGAATCGCTGGTGGTCATGCCGTTTCCCGAGTTGAAGGACATTGGCCCGACTATAGGGGGACGGCACAGTGGCGGCAAGCGCAGGGACGAACCTGGCGCTGCCTGGCGAAATCGGCGCCCGCAATGGCCCGGCGGCGTCAGGCCTCGCCTGCCGCTGCCGCGATGTCCCGCGCGGCCTGCGCGAACAGGGTCGCGGGCGGCACGTACAGCCCGCGGCCGAGCAGGCCCCGTTCCCCGGCGGCATCGATCATGGCGATCGCGGTCAGCGGCTCGCAACCCGCGGCGACGCGTGCGGCATCGAGGCCCACGGCCAGCCCTTGCGGCGCCAGGCCCGGATGCCGGCCCGCCAGCAGGATTCCGGACCGCTTGCGCCAGTCGGCCGGCAACCATGGCGCCAGCACGGTGGCGATCTCCGGCGCTCCGGTCAATGCCTGCCCGCCACAGCCCAACACATCGATGACCCCGCTGTCGCCGATTACCGGCGAGGCGGTGGCCGCGGCCGCCGATGCGTTCAGCGGCGGCCCGACCGGTGCGGCGGCAGCCGCGGTATGCCATCGATGCGGCTGGCCGGCCAGCCGGATGCCAGCCTGCTGCCCATTGCCGGCCAGCGCCACGACGAGGGTCGACGCCGCGTCGCGGCCGCCATCGGCGGCGCGTTCGAGCATCAGGTGGCAGGCCGCCATCCAGAGCGTCAGAAAAAACAGCGGCGTCTGGCGCAGCATCTGCGCCACCGCGTACGCGTCTGCTTCGCCGGTGGCGTCGGCCGCCACGTCGGGAAGGGTGTCCAGCGCCGGGATCAGCCGCTCGCACAGGGCCGCGTTGGCCACGACGGTACGCGCATGCAGATCGTCGCCACCGGCCAGTCCCGCCGCCGCCAGCGGCAGCAGGGGCAGCGGCCCGGCGGCTAGCACGGCGCTCAGCCGGCGCGCCAGCGGGCCATCGCGCCACGCCAGCCTGGGCAGGATCGCGGGATCCCGGCTGCCGAAGCGCAACTGCGGCCCCGCGCCGCTGCCCAGCAGCGACCACGCCCGGGCACGCGGGCAGTACGCGGCTGGAGCCGCGACGTCGGTGACCTCCACCAGCGCCGAGGAAGGCGAAATCAACGCGGCCAGCGGCGTGACGGCGCCGAAGTCCTGCGCCGGCCGCAACGCAATGCGCCCGGATGCAATCGCGCGCTCGGCCGCCATCGCATCGCTCGCCCAGCCCTCGTACAGGCAGCACAGCACGGCCGAAGCGAGCAGCGGTCCCGGCGGCCGGCACGGGTCCGTCAGCGGCGGGCCGGCGTGCAGCAGGGTGTGGTGCTCCAGACCGAGCGCCTCGCGCGCGGGTCTTACGGCCGTCCACGCGGGTTGTACCGAGACGAGCCGCGCCAGCACGCGCGCATTGGCGGCGCGGCGGTCCGCTTGATTGGCATCGATCGCGTCCATTGCCATTCTCATGCCGCCTCACATCCCCATATAGGCCTGGCGCACACGGGGATCGTCGGCCAGCACGCGCGTGTCGCCTGCAAGCGAGATGCGTCCGGTCTCGACCACGTTTGCATGGCGGGCCAGCTCGAACGCCGTCAGCACATCCTGCTCGACCAGCAGGATGGTCAGCCCCGCGCGGTTGATCTGCAGCAGCGCCTCGCCCAGGTTCTCGACCGCACGCGGGGCCAGCCCCAGCGACAGCTCGTCGATCATCAGCAGCTGCGGGCGCGACATGATGCCCCGGCCGATCGCGCACATCTGCTGCTCGCCGCCGGAGAGCGTGGTGGCATCCTGCTTCTGGCGCGTCTTCAGGATCGGAAACATGGTGAAGACGAAGTCGAGGTCTGCCTCGATGTCGGCGCGGCTGTCGCTGCGCAGATACGCGCCAAGCAGCAGGTTGTCGCGTATCGACAGGCCGCGGAACAGCCGCCGCCCTTCGGGCACATGCGCGACGCCGGCGCGCAGCATCGCGTCGGGACTGGCGCCGGTCATGTCCTTGCCGGCAAACGCGAGTCGCCCGCCCGAGGGCTTGACCATGCCGGAGATCGTCCGCAGCAGCGTGGACTTGCCGGCGCCGTTGGAGCCGACGATGCAGGTGATCTCGCCTGCCGGCACCTGCAGGTCGATGCCCCACAGCACCTGCACGTCGCCGTAGCCGGCGTGCAGCCCGGCAATCTCCAGCAGCGGCGTGTTGAGGGGCGCGGCGGCGCCGGCGGGCGCGGCACTGGTGCGAGCGCCCATGGCGGCGCTGGTTTGGACGTTCATCGGTGGACCTCCGTGGTGGTGTCCGCCGCCGGCGTCGCGGCTACGCCATGCGCCGCCTGGCGCGCGGCAAACTTGCTGCCCAGATAGGCCTCCACCACGCGCGCGTCGCGGATGACGGCCTGCGGCTCGCCCTGCGCGATCAGCTCGCCCTGATGCAGCACCAGGATCCGCTGGCTCAGGGACATCACGACCTTCATCAGATGTTCGATCAGCAGGATGGTCACGCCGCGCGCCGCGATCGCGCGCATCAGCGCCAGCGCCTGGTCGATCTCGGCGGTGTTCAGCCCCGCATTGACCTCGTCGAGCAGCAGCAGGCGCGGCCGCATCGCCAGGCTTTTGGCCAGTTCCAGCCGCTTGCGCGACGGCAGCGTCAGCGCGGTGGCCGGGCGCCGCGCCTCATGCGCGAGGCCGACGAACTCGAGATGGTCCATTGCGTCGCGCTCGGCCTGCGCCAGGCTCGCCGCGTGGCCCGCGAACAGCGCGCCGGCGCAGACGTTCTCGAGGACCGTCATCTGCGGAAACGGCTGCACGATCTGGAAGGTCCGCGCCAGGCCGCTGCGGGCCGCCTGCCACGGCCGCTGCGCGGTCACGTCCCGGCCGCGGAACACCACCGAGCCGCCGTCGGCGCGCACCACGCCGGTGATCAGATTGACCAGCGTGGTCTTGCCCGCGCCGTTCGGTCCGATCAGTCCGACGATCTCGCCTTCCTCCAGCGCGAAGCTGACCTCGCGGGTCGCATGCAACCCGCCGAAATGCTTGTCCAGTGCCTGGACCTCCAGCAGCCTGCCCATCAGCGCACCTCCGTCGCGGTGGCGCGGCCGGCGCGCGCCCAGGCGGCCGATCGGATGTGTGCCAGCCCGCGCCGATAGTCGATCTTCAGCAGGCCGCCCGGCAGGAAGAAGATCAGCAGCACGATCACCACGCCGAGGATCGCCTGGTGGTAGTCGAGAAAGCGCGCCCAGATGGTTTCCTCCATCAGCACGAAGGCGGTGGCGCCGACCAGCGGCCCGTACACTGTGCCAAGTCCTCCCAGCATCGCCATCACGGGCACCTTCAGCGTCAGCAGGATGCCGAACGCGTCGGTCGGCGCGATATACGAGACCCACGACGCGTAGATGGCGCCGACGGTGCCGCAATAGACGGCCGACAGCGTGTAGGCCGCGGTCTTGTAGCGGTTGGTGTCGATGCCAACCATATCGGCGGCCTCCTCGTTCTGGCTGATGCAGCGCAGGCCGAAGCCGAGCCGCGAGCGCTCGACCGCCAGCGTGGTGGCCCACGCGCACAGCATCACCGCCAGCATCGCGTACAGGAAGACACGGCCGGCGAAGTCCGGGCCGCCGTCGAGGATGCGGATATTGAGCCCGTCCCCGCCGCCGGTCACATCGACCCACAGCGAGGCGACCATGCGCAGCACCTCGACCAGCGTGATCGACCCGATCGCGAAGTAATGGCCCTTCATCCGCAGGATTGCGCCGCCAAGCAGCGCGGCGAACAGGCTGACGAACACGGTCGCGCCCAGCCAGGCGAGCACCATCGGCACGCCCGCGTTCTGCAGCAGGCCGCCGACATAGCTGCCCAGGCCGACAAAGGCCGCGGTGGAGAACGACGGATAGCCGGCATAGCCGCCGATGAAGTTCCACGACAGCGCCAGCGCGCCGTACATGCAGACGAACGTGGCGAGCCGCACGAAGTAGTTGTCGGCCAGGAACGGCATCGCGGCCAGCAACAGCACGCCGCCGGCGAACAGCAGATGCGCGCCGCGCGCGGGGAAGCGGGAACGGTTGGCGTTCATTGGTACCCTCGCTTGCCGATCAGCCCGGTGGGCCGCGTCATCAACAGCACCAGCATCAGCAGCGAGCCGACCAGGATCGCGCTCTGCGCCCCCAGGAAGTTGCCCGCCACACTCTCGATCAGCCCCAGTGCGAGGCCGCCGACCAGCGCGCCCGGCACCGTGCCGAGCCCGCCGATCACGCAGATCACGAAGGCCTTGCCGAGCAGCAGCCCGGTGATATTGGTGGTGATCGGGAACACCACCGACATCAGCACGCCGCAGGCGCCGGCCATCAGCGCGCCGATGCCGAACGTGATCGCGTAGACGCGGCCCACGCGAATGCCCATCAGCGTGGCGGCATCACGGTCCATCCGCACCGCGACGATCGCGCGGCCGATGCGCGAGCTGCGCAGCACCAGATAGAGCACGCCGGTCATCGCCAGCGCCAGCAGCATCGCCAGCAGCCGGTCGTTCGGCACGATCACGCCGTTCAGGTCCAGCCGCCCAAGGTCCAGCGAAATCCGGCGCGGCGTCGCGTCGAACCACACGTTCATCAGGTTGTAGAGGATCATGTCCAGGCCGAAGGTCAGCGTCAGCGTGGTCAGCACCGGCTGCGACACGACCCGGTTGACCAGCCCGTACTGCAGCAGGAAGCCGAGCAGGAACAATCCCACCGATACCACCAGCAGCATCACGAAGGGACTGACCTGCCAGTGCAGCCACGCGAAGTAGGCCAGATAGCCCCCCAGCACGATGAACGACCCGTGCAGCATGTTGATCACGTTCAGCACGCCCCAGACCAGCGAAAAGCCGACGGCGATGCAGGCGTACAGCGCGCCCAGCATCAGGCCGTTGACGACGATTTGTGCGTAGAGACTCATGGCGGTGGCTTCCGGCGGTCCGTGTCAGCGCACGGCGACGAGGTCGGCCTGCTTGACGGCTTGCGGATACAGCACCGCCACCTTGCCCGACTGGACCTGGATGATCGGCAGGTCGCGCCCGGCATTCATGCCATTGGGGCCGAACTTGACCGGGCCGTAGAACGTCATCGCATCGAGCGAGGCCAGCGCGTCGCGCACCTTGGCGCCCTGCGTGCTGCCCGCCTTCTCGATGGCCTTCTGCAGCGCGATCAGCGCCGCCGCCGCGGAGGCGTGCACATAGTCGGGGTCGTGCTTCTCGCGGGCGACGAACTCGTCGTAGAACGCCTTGGTCGAACCGAACACATCGTCCGCCTTGTATTGCGACGACGGATGCCACCAGGTCGCGCTGCTGACGTTGTTGGCGAGCGGGCCCAGCGCATCGATGAACTCGCGGTAGGCCGGACCGGTGATCATCGTGATGATCGGCGCGGTCGTGCCCAGATCGGCCATCTGCTTGCGCACCAGGATCAGGTCCTTGGTGTAGCCGGTGATATAGATCCACTCGGCGCCCGATGCCTTGATGCGCGACAGCGACGCGGAATGGTCGAGCGCTCCCACCGGGAAATATTCGTTGTGGACGACCTTGAGCCCGGCCTTCTCGGCATGTGCCTTCATGGTCGCGGCCATCGAGCGCGGAAACACGTCCTCGCGGCCGAGGATCGCGATCTTCTTGACCGTGGGCATCTGTGCGGTGAAGGTGCGGATCATCGAATCGACCAGGCCGCCGTTCGGTGCCAGCGTGCCGAACAGGTATTTGTAGCCCTGGTCGAACACCGACTCCGACGACGCGGCCGACGCCATGACGGGAATGCCATAGCGCTCGGCCACGCCCGCGACAACCTTGGTATGTCCGGAGCCGAAGGGCGCGGTCAGGAATTCGACCTTGTCCTGCGTGATCAGCTTCTCGGCCATCTGCTGCGCGCGCTTCTCGTCGGACTGGTAATCGTAGGTGATCAGCTCCACCTTGCGCCGGGTGCCGCCGACATTGATGCCGCCGGCCGCGTTGACCCGCTTGAGCCACATGTCATAGGCGACCTGCTGCTTCTTGCCTTCGTCGGCCAGGCCTCCGGTCAACGCTAGCGGCGCGCCGATACGGATGGTGGACTGGGCCTGGGCCAGCGCGGTGGCGCCCATCAGGAGCGCGGACAGCAGCGCGGTACGGATCAGCTTGGGAGTCATGGAATACCTCGTCACGGGACAGGTCTTGCGGAGCGAATCAGGGAAAGGGACGGCAAACTCAGCGGCGGCCGAACGACAGCCACTGCCGCAGGCGGGCCCACAGCGCGGGCCAGAACAGGACATTGAGGTCGAGCGGCGCGTTGGCAGGCGCGTTGGCTGGCGCACTGGCTGGCCCACTGGCTGGGGCCTGCCTCGACGGCGCAGGCGCCGTCTCGACAAAGGCAGGCGGCTCGGCCGCGGCGAAGGCGGCTACCGTTGGCGCCGCCGCAACGGTAACGGCCGGTCCGGCCTCGGCTTCGAGCTTGCGGCGCAGGTTGGCGGCAAAGGCCTCGGTCAGCCGGGCGGCCAGCTCGCGCACGATGCCGCCTCTCGAGAACTGCGCCAGGCTGCCGGCGATCGCATAGTCCACCGCGATGTCGACGCGCGTGGCGGGCCCGCCGGTCGCGTCCGCGAGGTCATGCAGCGAGAACGCGGCCTCGCCCTTGACGCGCGAGCCGCTCTTGCGGTCCGCGCCGGTGCCTGTCACCGCGCCACGGTAATCGGCATCGTCCAGGCGCATCTCGCCGTCGCCGGCGAAGACCGCGACGATGGGCCCGAGCTTGACGGTCATCGTCAGGGGCAACCGGCCGTCTCGTGGCGGCGCCGACAGCGACGCCCCGGGCAGGCAGGCGATCACGCCCTCGGTATCGCGGAAGCAGCGCCATACCGCGTCGCGCGCGAACGGCAGCAAGATCGTTTGTTGGAGTTCCATGCGGGGCTCAGCCTCCTGTGGGTCGCCTCGGTAGCGTGTCGTGTCGGTTCGCGCGGGTTCTGGTCAGGTCCGATTGACCGCGCCGGCGGTCTTGCGGGCATCGAGCACGCTGCGTATCGCCCGCACCAGGCCGACATAGCCGGTGCAGCGGCACAGGTTGCCGGCAAGCTCGTGACGGACGCGCGCATCGTCGGCATCCGGCAGCCGCAGCACGATGTCACGCGCAGTGGCCAGCATGCCCGGCGTGCAATATCCGCATTGCAGCGCGTGTTCGGCGCTGAAGGCTTCGCGCAGTTGCGCCATCACGGGGTCGGCATCGAAGTCCTCGATGGTGCGTACCTCGGCGCCGGTGCAGCTGACGGCCAGCACGGTGCACGAACGCGTCGGCACGCCGTCGACCTGCAACGTGCACGCGCCGCAGACGCCCTGCTCGCAGCCGAGATTGGTGCCTGTCAGGTTCAGGTGTTCGCGCAGGAAGTCGGCCAGGTGCGTGCGGGGCTCGATGGCGGCGCTGACACGCTCGCCGTTGACACACAGTTCGACAGGCATGGGGAGTGTCATGCGCCTTCTCCGGTAAAGACAGCCAGCGCCGCGGCGGCGCGCCGCAACGCCACCGCGTGGAGTTGGTATTCAAGCGTGCCGGGCTCGAGCCCGGCCTCGCACAGGTGGCGGTGCGCCAGCGCTTCGTCCCAGCGCTCGATCAGCGCGCCGGCGTCGGCGATCACGAACGGCGCGCCGTCGATGGCGCCGATCACCGCGCGACGCCTACCCTGTGCGCCGTCGTCGACGAAGGCGCAGATCGCCTCGGCGAATTCGCCCGGCTTGCGGTTGACCTTGTAGTAGCTCCAGCGCGCGCCGGGGCTCAAGCGCGCGATGCGGACCCCGAGCAGCACTTCGTCATCCGCCAGCGCCGTGGTGAATGCGCCGACCATCCAGTCGCGCTGCGCGATCTCGCGCTGGCCGCGCGGGCCCATCACGATGCAGGTGGCGTCGAGCAGCGCCATCACGTTGATCCAGTCGGCCGCCGGGTCGGCATGGGCCAGGCTGCCGCCCAGTGTGCCGCGGTTGCGCACGGCCCGATAAGCGATGCCGCGCGCGACGAAGGACATCAGGCCGCGGCTCGGATCGGGAATGCGCCCGTCCTCGATCTGCGCATGGGTGATGCCGGCGCCCAGTTGCACCGACGTGCCCGCGTCGAGGCATTCGCGCAGTGCCGCGATGCCGCCCAGATCGATCAGCTCGGCCGGCTGTGCCAGCCGCAGGTTCAGCATCGGGCCAAGCGACTGGCCACCGGCGACGGCCTTGGCAACGCCATTGCTGCCGGCGAGCGCGGCGAGCGCCGCTTCGACGGTGTCGGGCCGCCGATAGTCGAACGGCGCCGGCTTCATGCCGCCACCTGCGCAGGCGACGACGGCATCGGGCTGAAGTGGCCGGGGTGGCGGACATCCCTGGCACGCGCATTGGCGAGCGCGGCGAGGATCGCCCGCGGGCTTGCCGGCAGCTCGCGCAGTTCGGCGCCCAGCGGCCGCAACGCGTCATTGATGGCGTTGACGATCGCCGCGGGCGAGCCGATCGCACCGCTCTCGCCGATGCCCTTCTGGCCGAACTCGGTGTAGGGCGCTGGCGTTTCCATATGGTGGATGCGGATCGCAGGCACTTCGGTAGCGCCGGGCAGCAGGTAGTCGGCCAGCGTCGATGCCAGCGGCTGGCCGTCTTCGCTGTAGCGCATCTCCTCGTACAGCGCGGTGCCGATGCCCTGCGCCGCCCCGCCGTAGACCTGGCCGTCGACCACCATCGGATTGATCAGCACGCCGCCGTCCTCGACGATCGCGTAGTCGATCAGTTCGACCTTGCCGAGTTCGGTATCGACGGCGACCGCCACCGCATGGCACGCATAGCTGAAGGTGCCGGTATCGCGCGTTGCCTGGTAGGTGGTCATGACCTCCAGCCCCGAAGGATCGACATCGGCGGGCAACTTCTGCGGCTGCCGGTACCAGACGTGGGCGAGCTCGGCCAGCGGCACGCGGCCACCGCCGCCCACCACCGCCCCGTCCTCCCAGCGCGCCGCCGGCACAGGCAGGCCCAGCAGATGGGCGCCGATGTGCAGCAGCCGTGTTCGCAACTGCTTGCAGGCCTGGCCCACGGCCCCGCCGGCCATCACGATCGAGCGCGAGCCCCAGGTGCCGGTGGAGTACGGCGTGATCGCGGTATCGCCAAGCAGCACGCGCACCTGATCGGTGTCGACGCCGAGCACCTCGTGCGCGATCTGGGCCAGCGTCGTTTCCATACCTTGCCCGTGCGAATGCACGCCGGCGCGGATCTCCAGCACGCCGTCCGGCGTCAGCCGCACCACGGCCGGCTCGCGGCCAGGCACCATCGGAATGCCCCAGCCGTGATAGACCGAGGTGCCATGGGCGCCCTGCTCGCAGAACACCGCAAACCCGACGCCAATGCGGCGCCCGTCGGGCTCGCCGCGCTGCTGGCGCGCCCGCAGGCCAGGCAGATCGATGGCTGCCACGGCGCGTCGCACGCATTCGGGATAGTCGCCGCTGTCGAAGTGCTTGCCGGTGATGTTGTCGAACGGCATGCGCTCGGGCGGCACCAGATTGCGCAGCCGCACCTGATGGGGTTCCAGCCCCGCCTCGACCGCGATCGCGTCCATCACGCTCTCGATCGCGAAGCAGACGCCGGTGCGCGCCACGCCGCGGTATGGCAGGATCGGCGGCTTGTTGGTCGCCACCGACCAGGTGCGGCAGCGATAGCGCTCCATCATGTAGGGCCCCGGCAGGATGCTGCCGACCTGTGCGGCCTCCAGGCAGGCCGAGAAGGGGTACGACGAATAGCAGCCAGAATCCACCGTGGCCTCGCAGTCGACCGCCAGCAGGCGGCCATCGCGCTCGGCCCAGGCCTCGATGCGATAGGCGTGCTCGCGGCAGTTCGCGTTGGCCGTCAGCTGCTCGCGCCGATCCTCGATCCAGCGCACCGGCTGCTCGAGCCGCATCGCCAGCCACGCGACGCAGACTTCTTCGGGCAGCAGGATTCCCTTGTAGCCGAAGCCGCCGCCGACGTCCGGCGAGATCACGCGAACCTGCCCTTCGTCCAGGCCCAGACAGCCCGCCAGACCCGTGCGGTTGATATGCGGCATTTGCGCCGCGGTGACCACCACCAGCTGGGCCAGGCGCCGGTCCCACCACGCGACCACGCCACGGCCCTCCATCGGCGCCATGCTCTGGCGCGCGGTCCGCAGCGTGCGGATGACGTGAATCGGCGCGCTCGCGCGGATCGCGGCCAACGCGGCCTCGTTGTCGCCGTCCGTGCCGACCGCCGTCGAAAGAAACACGTTGTCGCCCCAGTGCTCGTGCACGAGCGGCGCGCCGACTTCGCGTGCGGCCAGCATGTCGACCACCGCCGGCAGCTCCTCGAAGTCGACGAAGACCTGCGCCGCAATGTCTTCGGCCAGGGCGCGGGTCGGGGCCACGCACATCGCAATCATCTCGCCGACCTGGCGCACCTTGCCGTCGGCGAGCACCGGCTGCGCCGACGACTTGAAGCCGGCGAGCCCCGAGTCGGCGACGATGGGCCGCACGCCGTCGAGGTCGGCCAGCGTGAATACCGCATCGGCCAGCCCTTCGGGCTTCTCGATGCCGCGGATGCGCGCATGCGCCAGCGGACTGCGCACGAAGGCGACATCGCGCATGCCGACCATGCGCAGGTTGGCGACATAGTCGCCGCGGCCGCGCAGGAAACGGTCGTCCTCCTTGCGGCGCAGCCGCGCGCCGATGCCGCCGGTCTTGCTGCCGTTGTTGCCGCCGTTCCTGCCGCGGTCGTTGTGCGCTGCCGGGGTCGTCATCGCGATCTCCCTAGGCGACCTGCGCCACCGGCAGGATGGGCGCGGCCGCGTCGAAGCGCTGCCCGGCGCGCAGGCAGAACACCGGTTCCAGCATCCGCTCGCCCACCACCTGGGTGCCCTCGTTGTCGGCAAGAACCCAGCGGCCGCGCAGGTCTTCCAGCACCGAGACGTTCGCCTCGGCGCCGACGCGCAGCGTGCCGGCGCCGTCCTTCAGGCCGGCCATGCTTGCCGCATTGACGGTGGCCATGCGCACCACATGGTCCAGTGGCAAACCGAGCGCGAGCATGCTGGTCATCGCCGACACCAGGCTGAAGCGGACGCGGCCGAGGAACATATGGTCCTGGTCCGGATGTTCCGCCGGCGTACCCGCTGGCGCCGGCACGTGCGTGTTGTAGCCATGCATGTCGGCGCCCAGCGTATCGGGCACGATGCCGGCTTCGAGCACGGTGCGGGCCATCCGGTAGCTGAAGTGCGAGCCGTGACCGACGTCGATCTTCAGTCCGCGCGCCGCCGCCTCGCGCGCCAGCGGGTGCACGGTGCCGTCGCGGTTTACGAAGCCGCCGGGATGGCGGCTGAACGGGTGCGCCAGCACATCGCCAGGCTTGAGCATGTCGACCACCTGCTCGAGGATCGTGTCGGGGTCGACATCGTGCTCGACGTGGCCAGGCATCGGCCACAACTGGCCGAAGTGGACATAGACCGGCAGCGCTGTCTGACGGCCAATCTCGGCGGACGCACGCATCACCTCGACGCCCCACCGCGCAAACCCGCCGAGCTCGGCATGGGCCTTGATGCCGCGCACCAGGTCGGCGTTGGCCAGCGCGGCCTTCACCGTGGCATCGACATCGACGCATTCGGGCCGATACAGCTCGGCGTAGTAATGGCCTTCGAGCCCACCGACCAGATAGGCCGACAGGAAGGCGTAGATGCGGCTGCTTGCCGGCTCGGCGACGTAGTGCCGAAACCCGGGCAGCGTCATGCAACTCGCGCCGCCCTGGTCGATCAACGTGGTGACTCCGGAATGCACGCCGCACATATCAGCGTTCAGGCCGAAGCGTCCGGTCACGTACTGGTACACGTGCGCGTGCGTGTCGATCAGGCCGGGCAGCACCAGCTTGCCGCGGCAGTCGACGACTTCGGCCGCATCGGCGTCGGCAGGCAAGGCCGCCGAGCCGTCGCCGACGGCGGCGATGCGGCCGTTGCGGATCCATACATCGCACACCGCGTCGATGCCGGCGTCCGGATCGATGACGCGGCCTTGCCGAAGAACGATGTCGCGATTGCTTTCAGTCATGCTGGCCTCATGGGGTGAAAACGCTGCCTGCAAAACGCAAGAACTTTGCCAGTGCATGCCGGCGGCGAGCTCGCCGTTGCTGCAAACCGTTGCCCGGCAAGGCTTTGCGGCTTTCCGAGGACCCAACGAGATACGGGGTATGCCACTTATCCGGGTCGATTCCGCATGCGCGACGCTGGTGCCGGCGCACCGCGAGCCGGCGTATACGAACCCAGCCGGCAGCGAGCCTGCCCCGTTTCTGTGCAATACGGGGCATGCCACCTAATCGGCGATAATGGCGGCAACCGCAGCCACGCTGGAACGGCTGCTGCCTGGCCAGGGGCCAACCGCCGGCGGCGAAATGCCGTCGATTGCCGACCACGACACCGCATGACGACGACCAAACGACCCATCGCCATCCAGACCGAGATCGACGCCGCCCGGCACCGCTCCACGCTGCTGGGGCGCCCCGGCTTCCTGATCCGGCGCCTGCATCAGATCCACTGCTCGCTGTTCCTCGAGGAGACCGAGGCGTTCGGCATCACGCCGGTCCAGTACAGCCTGTTGACGGCACTGGAGCAGCACGGCGAACTGGACCAGAACACCGTGGCCCTCGAGGTAGGCCTGGAGCGCACCACGGTGGCCGAAGTCATTCCTCGACTGGAGGCGCGCGGACTGCTGCAGCGGCGGCAAAGCGAAACCGACCGGCGCGTCAAGCTGGTCAAGCTGACCCGCAAGGGCAAGACACTGGTCAGGAAGATGGAGGCGGCGGTTCAGCGCGCGCACGATCGCACCGTCGACCATCTGCCGCCGGCCGACCGTGAACGGTTCCTGCTGTATCTGATCCGCCTGGTCGAGGCGACCAACGAGCACGGCAGCGTGCCGTATCGGCTGCCGCCAGCGGAGTGACGGCCTGCGGGGAAATGTGACGAGTGATACATTAGCGCCAGCCCGATTTCCGGCTTGTTGTTCCCGTCATTGCGCCAAACAACGTTCTTCCGCATGGAGCGCCGCATGAACCCGTCCCGTTTTGCCCTTCCGCGTCGTGTTCTTCCTCTCGCGCTGGCCGCCGCACTGTCGTGCGCGGCGCTCGCCGGCACGCCGGCCCACGCGCAGGGCGTACCGGCGCAGCAGCAGAATCAGGTGCCCGGCTATTACCGGATGATGCTCGGCGAGTTCGAGATCACCGCACTGTACGACGGCTATATCGATGTCGACCCCAAGCTGCTGCGCAACACCAGCGCGCGCGAGGTGCAAACCCTGCTGGCGCGCATGTTCGTGGAGTCGACTCCCGGCGTGCAGACCGCGGTCAATGGGTTTCTGATCCACACCGGCAAGAATCTGGTGCTGATCGACACCGGCGCCGGCGCCTGCTTCGGCCCCGCGCTGGGCAAGATCGTCGACAACGTTCGCGCCGCCGGCTACGACCCGATGCAGATCGACACCGTGCTGCTGACCCATCTGCATGGCGACCACGCCTGCGGCCTGGCGGTCGACGGCAAGCCGGCGTTCCCGACCGCGACGGTCCATGCGTCGCAGATGGACGCCGACTACTGGCTGTCGCAGGACGTCGCCGACAAGGCCCCGGCCGAGGCCCAGCCCTACTTCAAGATGGCGCGGGATGCGGTCGCCCCGTATCAGGCGGGCGGGCGCTTCCGCACCTTCAAGGCCGGCGACGAGGTCGTGCCGGGCATCGCCGCGGTGGCCGCCTACGGCCATACCCCCGGCCATACCGGCTATCTGTTGCGCTCCGAGAAGAACGGCAAGGCGCAGAGCCTGCTGGTGTGGGGCGACATCGTGCACAGCCATGCGGTGCAGTTCCGCCGGCCGGACGTGGCGATCGAATTCGACGTGGACAGCCGCGCCGCGGTACGCACGCGCAAGCGGCTGTTCAACGATGCCGCGCGCAACAAGCTGTGGGTCGCCGGCATGCATCTGCCCTTCCCCGGCATCGGGCACGTGCGGGCCGACGGCAACGGCTATACGTGGGTGCCGGTCGAGTTCGGGCCGATCCGCACGGATCGCTGATCCGGCTGGCTGAGCCGGCCGGTCATCGGGGTACGCGGCCCGCCAGATATCGCGCTGTTTTTGGCGCGGCTGTTGGCGCTGCTGTTGGCGCTGCTGTTGGCGCTTCTGTTCGCCCTGCTGTTCGGGCTGCTGCTCGCGCCAATCGTGGGGCTACGCATCGCGCGGCTGACCGCGCCGCTGGTCGCGCCGCATCATGGCATCGCACATCGCCTGCAACCGTGCCGCCATGTCCCGCGCCGGCGCCGACGGTTCCGGCCTGGCATGCAGGCTCAGCTCGACCGGCGGCACCGCGCCGATCAGCGCGGGCTCGTCGAGCACGCGATGCGCGCGCGTGACCACGCGGCGCGGCAGCAGGCTGATGCCCAGGCCGTCGGCCACCGCCGAGCTCAGGCTGGCAAGACTGGCGCTGACGAAGCCGATGCGCCAGCGCCGGCCGCTCGCCTCCAGCGCATGCGTCATCTCGCCGCGATACAGGGCGCCGCCGGGAAAGACGGCCAGCGGCACCGGCTCGCGCCCGAAGGCGGGACGCCGGCGGCTGTCGATCCAGCACAGCGGCTCGGGCCAGCTCGCCAACCCGGCGGCGCTGCCCTCGCGCTGCTTGATCAGCGCCAGATCGAAATCCCCCTCCTGGAAGCCTTGCCATAGCTCGTGGCTCAGGCCGCTGGTGACCTCGAGCCGCACGCCGGGCCACGCGTCCGCGAAATCGGCCAGCACCGGCGTCAGCGTCTGCGCCGCGAAGTCTTCCGGCACGCCGAGCCGGATCTCGCCCTGCACCGCGCTGTCGCGGATCTGCGCGACGGCCTCGCCCGACAGTTGCAGGATCCGCCGTGCATAGCCCAGCAGCCGTTCGCCCTCCGGGGTCGGCGTGACATAGCGCCCGCCGCGGTCGAGCAGCGCGCAGCCGCACTGTTCCTCGAGCCGGCGCAATTGCTGGCTGACGGTGGACTGGGTCAGATGGACGCGCTCGGCGGCGCGGGTGAAGCTGCCGCTGTCGGCCACGGCGACGAAGCTGCGCAGCAGTTGGGGATCGAGGATGTCGTTCAAGGGGTGTCGTTCGAGGCGGCCATTTGGGCAGGGATTCGCGCAGGTGTTCGGGCGGTTTTTCGGGGGGCCTTTGGGGGGCCTTTGAGCGGTCTTTTGCGCGCGTCTTTGCCCAGCTCGATTGCGCGGGTCTTGGCGCCGGGGCGCCGGCCCTTGCGCGGGCCTTTGCGCATCTATTTGATTCCTCCCTGCCGAGCATTCCATCATTTAATTTCCCAATTGCCAAGCGCGCGCGTACAGTCTGGTCCTCTACCCGCAGGCTCTTTTTCCGGGAGGCATCCCCATGTCCAACCACGAATCCCTGTTGCGCGAAGCCGTGCATCTGGCGCAGGCCAATCGCGCACGCGGCGGCCGGCCCTTCGGCGCCGTGCTGGCGCGCGACGGCCAGCTGATCGCGACCGGCGTCAACGGCATCGTCCACAGCCACGATCCGACCAGCCATGCCGAGATGGAGGCGATCCGCGCCGCCAGCCGGCGCCTGCAGAGCCCGGACCTGCGCGGCTGCGCGGTCTATGCCAGCGGCCATCCCTGCCCGATGTGCCTGGCCGCGCTGGTGATCAGCGGCGTGCAGGAGGTCTACTACGCGTTCGACAACAACGACGCCGCGCCCTATGGCCTGTCCAGCGAGGCCACCTACCAGGCGCTGCGGCTGACGCTCGATCCGCCGCCGCTGCCGCTGATCCGCCTCGATGTGGGTGTCACCGCCGATGCGGTCTATGGCCGTTGAGTTCCATGGCAGTTGAAGTCTCCACCGGCCGGCGCGGCCTCGGCGCGCCGGGCTGGGCGCTGGCGGCGATCGTGCTGGCCGGCCTGAACCTGCGTCCCTTCCTGACTGGCATCGGCCCGCTGGCGCCGGTCATCCGCAACAGCACCGGGCTGGATTACCGCGGCATGGCGTGGCTGACGCTGCTGCCGATGGTGCTGATCGGCGTCGGCGCCTGCCTCGCGCCGGCGATGCGCCGATGGCTCGGCGAGCGGCGCGCGGTGCTGCTCGCACTGGCGCTGGTCGGCATTGGTTCGCTGTTGCGGCTCGCCTGGCCCGGCGGCACGGCGCTGATCGCCACCGCCGCGCTGTGCGGCCTCGGGACGGCGGCCGCGCAGGCGGCGCTGCCCGCGATCGTCAAACGCCGGTTTCCGACGCGGATGGCGATGGTGATGGGCCTCTATTCGGCCGCGCTGATGGCGGGCGGCGCGCTTGGCGCGCAGCTGACGCCGTGGATCGCCGGCCTGAGCGGCAGCTGGCATGCGGGGCTTGCGGTGTGGGCGCTGCCGGCATGGGCCGGATGGCTGCTGGCGTGGCGGACGCTGCCGCGCGATGCGGCGGTCGAGCCAGCGATTCCTGCCGGCGACATCGCCGATGCCAGAGCCAACGCCAACGACGTCGTTGATGCCAGAGCCGAAGCCCACGCTGCCGACGTCGCCGATGCCAGGGCCAAAGCGAACGCCACCGACACCGTTGATGCCAGCGCCAAAGCCAACGCCGCTCACGTCGCCGATGCCAGGGCCAAAGCGAACGCCGCCCACACCGTTGATGCCAGTGCCAAAGCCAGCCGCCCCACCGCGATTCCGGTGCTGCGCCTGCTCAAGCGCCCACGCACCTGGCTGCTGATGGCCTCGTTCGGCGTGATGAACGGCGGCTATGCCTCCTTGATCGCGTGGCTCGCCGCCTATTACCAGGAGCGCGGCTGGAGCGGTCCGGCCTCGGGCGGCCTGATCGCGGTGATGTCGGTGGCGCAGGCCGTTGCCGCGCTGGCGCTGCCGACGCTGGCGGCCCGCAGCCCGGATCGCCGCGCATGGCTGGCGCTCGCGCTCGCCCTGCAGGCGATCGGCTTCGCCGGCCTGGCCGGATGGCCCGATCTCGCGCCGCCCGCATGGGCCATCATCGGCGGCGCCGGCCTCGGCGGCTGCTTCTCCCTCTACCTGGTGGTCGCGCTGGACCACCTGCCCCGCCCCGAAGACGCCGCCGCGCTCGGCGCGCTGATGCAGGGCGGCGGCTTCCTGCTGGCCGGCTGCGCCCCGTGGCTGGCGGCGGTGTTGCACGACGCAACCGGCAGCTTCGCCACCGCCTGGTGGTACCACCTCGCCGCGGTCGTGCTGGTGATGCTGGCCACCACGCGCTTCGATCCGCGCCGGTATCTGCTGGCGATGCCGAGCCGGGTCTGATGGCTGCCTGCGAAGGCGAAGGCTTCGGTCTTCGCCTTCGGCCACATCGGCGCTCCTTCTTCTCTTTCCGACGCCACCAGTTCGCCCGCATGGCCGCTGCAACGGGGCACACTGCACGACGATGCGTACCCGTTTCTGCGTACCGCAGCCGCGCTGCCGAAGCCGACCGTACCCGTTTCTGCGTAGGCCGGCCCGGACTTCCGATCAGGTCTTGATCCCCAGTTTTTCGATCAGCGCCTTGAAGGTAGCGTTGTCGCGCGCGATCACGCGCTTGAAGGCGGCTTCGTCCAGATAGCCTTCGCCCATGTTCTGCTTGGCCATCGTCTCGCGCAGCGCGGGGTCCTGCATGGTCTTGGCGATGGCGCTGCCCAGGCGGGCGACCACGTCCGGTGGCGTGCCCTTGGGCGCCGCGATGCCGCGCCAGCCGTGAATGACCAGATCGACGTTGCGCTCCTTCAGCGTCGGCACGTTCTCCCAGCCCGCCTTGATGCGCTGCTCCGACATCACCGCCAGCGGGCGGATCTTGCCGGCGGCCACATAGGTCGCGACTTCCACCGGCGTCACCGCCACCGCTTCGATATGTCCGCCGAGCAGGTCGAGCACCGCCGGATTCGCGCCGCGGAACGGCACATGGTTGAAGCGCACGCCGGCCTTGTCCTCCAGCGCGGCGGCGGACAGATGGCCGAGCGAGCCGGGACCGGCATTGCCCACGCGCATCGAATCGGGCTGCTTGCGGGCGGCGGCCAGGAACGCCTCGATGGTCGTGAAGGGCGAATCGGCGCGCACCGCGATGGTGGCCGGGTCCGCGTTCAGGCGCGCGACTGGCGTCATGTCGTCGGCGGTGAATTTGGCCAGACCCAGATGCGGGATCATCGTCAGCTCGACCGTGATCACCGCCAGCCGATAGCCGTCGGGCTTGGCGCTGACCAGATCAGCCCAGCCCACCGCGCCGCTGGCGCCCGACTTGTTCAGGATCACCAGGTTCTGCGGCAGATGCTTGCGCGCGGCCTCGGCGAAGGCGCGCGCAAGCACATCGGTGCCGCCGCCCGCCGCAAACGGCACGATCAGTTCGATCGGGCGCGACGGGTAGGCGCCGCCCTGGGCCAGCGCCGGGCAGGCCGCGGTGGCAGACATCGCAGCGAGCGCGCGCAGCACGGCGCGGCGTTGATGAAGCGGTTCATTCATGACGAAAACTCCGGGGTACGGTAAAGACTGGAGCGAGAGCAGGAGCGAGGAGAGAACCGGCGCAGGCCGCGCTCAATCGAGCCGGATGCCGGCGGCCTTGATCACGCCGGACCACAGCTTCTGCTCGCTGCGCGTGAAATCGCCGAACTCCGCGGCGGACATCGGCATCGGCTGGATGCCAAGCTCCTCGAGCTTGGCGCGCGTGCCCGGATGGCGCAGCGCGGCGACCAGTTCCTGGTTGAGCCGCGCGACGACCGGCTGCGGCAGCTTGGCCGGGCCGACAAAGCCCTGCCATGCATAGGCCTCGAAGCCCGCGAGTTCGGGCAGGCCGGATTCGGCCATGGTCGGCACGTCGGGCAGGATCGGCAGTCGCTGGGGCGTGGCCACGGCCAGCACGCGGATCTTGCCGGCGCGGATCATCGACAGGCTCGGCGGCAAGTCGACGAACATGGTCTGCACCTGGCCGGCCATCAGGTCCTGCAGCGCCGGCGACGAGCCCTTGTAGGGCACGTGCAGGATGTCGGTACGCGTACGCTGCTTGAACAGTTCCAGCGCGACATGCAGCGGCGAGCCGGGCCCCGACGACGCCGAAGAAATGCGCCCCGGCGACTTGCGCACCAGCGCGACGAACTCCTTCAGGTCTTTCGCCGGAAAGGACGGATGCACGGCCAGCACCAGCGGCATCCGGCCCAGTCCGCCGATGAAGGTGAAGTCCTTGCCCGCGTCATAGGTCAGGCTCGAATACATCGCCGGGTTGAAGGCCAGCGTGCCCGAGTCCGCGGTGCCGACCGTATAGCCGTCGGGCGCCGCTCGCGCGATGGCGGTGGCGCCGATGATGCTGGCCGCGCCGGGCCGGTTCTCGACCACCACGGGCTGGCCCAGGTCCTGCCCCATGCGCAGCGCCAGGTTGCGCGCGATCACGTCGGTGGTACCGCCCGGCGCATAGGGCACGATCCATTTGACGGGCTGGCTGGGGAAGGTCTGTGCGCCGGCCGGGGCCACGCAGGCAAACGTCGTGGCCAGTGACGTGGCAAGCGTCGTGGCGAGCGCGGCGAAGGCGCGGGCAATGCCGCGGGGGATGCGGGTCTTCATGGCGATGTCTCCTGTCTTGGCGGGAACTGCGGTGTTCCCTTGTCGTATGGCGATGCGGGTGTCCGCCCTGCGGCGGGGATCAAGCGGGTTCGGCGTTTGAGCAGTGTCGGGCGGCACTCGAGCGGCACTGGCGCGGCGCTTCAGCGCGGCGCCATCAGCCACTCATGCGCGGGGTCGTTGCGGAAGGCCCAGCGCCGTTCCGGCCCGGCCATCGTGTTCAGGTAATAGAGGTCGTAGCCGTACGGCGCCGTGCACGGGTGATAGCCGCGCGGCACGAGCACCGCATCGCGATGCTCGACCGCCATCGCCTCGTCGAGACTGCGGTCGTCGGTATAGACGCGCTGGAAGGCGAAGCCCTGCGAGGGATTGAGCTGGTGGTAATAGACCTCCTCCAACGCGGTTTCGGCCAGCGGGTCGCTCGCGTCGGCGCTGTCGTGCTTGTGCGGCGGATAGCTGGACGAATGCCCCCCGGGCGTGATCACCTCGACCACCAGCAGCGATTCGGCGGCCTCGGTCTCGGGCAGGATGTCGCAGACATGGCGGGTGTTGGCGCCTTGACCGCGGACGCTGCGCCGCATCTGCGCGGGCTCGATCACGCGGCATGGCAGGCGGCCCTCGGCCGGTGCGGTACTGAACGCGATCTCCGCCGCATCGCGCGCGATGACTTGCACGTCGCGGCCCGGCGGCACATAGACGGCATACGGGGACTGTTCTTCGAAGACCGACCGGCGGCTGCCCAGCGCGCTGAACCGCTGCGTGCCGACCACCACGTCGAGCTGCCCCGACAACACCGTGATGCACAGCTCGCGCGCGCCGGTGGACAACGCTTCGGCCTCGCCGGCGTCGAGCCGGATTGCACGAAAGCCGATATAGCGCCAGCCGGCCGACTGCGGCGTGATGTCGACGATATGGCGGCCCGGCTGGGCCTTGACCAGCAGGCTGCCGGTGTTGCGCATCGACCTCGGATTCATGCTGCCTCCCGTGTGGTGCTGTCGCCCGTGGGCGCGGGCCGGGTGCTGCGCCAGCCTGCAATGAGCCGGCGGAAGTTGGCGGCGACCCTTGCCTGGAAGGCGTCGTCGTCCAGTTCGCGGCGCAGCCACGCAAGACTCGCCTCGGCCCATACCGAGCGGCCGATCATGAAGCCCTTGACCAGCGGCGAGCTGGCTTGCGCGAAGCCATCGAGCAGTTGCTCGAGCGGCTGGTTCAGGCCAAGAATCACCGCCCCGCGGCACCAGGGGTCGCGCTCCTGCACGAGCCGGTCCAGCGCCTGCCATTGCGCTGCCGACATCGCGCCGACCTTCCACCATTCCGGCTTCAGGCCGATGTCGTAGAAGTGGCGGATCGCGCGGACCACCGCTTCGCCCCGGTCATCCGGTGCCAGCGTGTCCTTGGGCGGAATGACCTCGAGCAGCAGCTCGTGGCCGCTGTGGCGGGTCGCTTCCCATACGGCCTGCAGGTAGTCGTCCTGCTCCGCGCGCAGCGCGGCCGGATCGTCCGGGTGATAGAACACCAGGCACTTGACGACCTGCTCGCGCGGCCAGTGCGCCAGCTCGGAAGCGAGCGAGCGCGTGCCGTCGAAGCGCAACGGCCGCGAACCGGGCAGCTCGATCGGGCGGCCCACCCACCAGCCCCGACCGGTGGCCTGATGCAGCGCCGATTCGCCCAGCCGGCCGTCGATCAGCACGCCGATCTTGCCGCCGCAGCCCGGATCGCATTCGACCTCGGCCACCACTTCGTTGATCAGCCGCTTGAGCCGCGGGATCTCGGCCACGTTGGCGCCTGCCGCGCGCGCCAGCTCCTCGAATTGCGAGCGATGGTCGTAGGCCAGCACGTACAGCTCGGGCCACGGTTGGCGCGGCGCCGACACGCGATGCAGATGGGCCAGCGTCGGATCGCGGTCCGGCCGCGGATGCCGATGGCCGGAGAACCAGTGCGCCAGCTCGGCGGGCGTAGGCATCGCCGGCGCGCAGCCGTGCCGCGACACCACGATGGCGCCGCACGCATTGGCGATGGCAGCGGATTCGCGCCAGTCCTTGCCGCACAGCAGGCCGGCGAGCAGGCCCGAGGCGAAGGCATCGCCGGCGCCGAGCACGTTGAGCACCTCGACCCGCTCGCCCAGCACCGTCAGCGCATCGTCCAGCGTCGGCGGAATCTCGCCGGTGACGATCGTGCAGCCGAGCGGTCCGCGCTTGACCACCAGGGTGGCCTGCGTGCAGGCGCGCACCTGGCGCAGGCTGGCCATCAGGTCGCCTTCGACGCCGCCGGCGATCAGCCATTCCTCCTCGGTGCCGATGATCAGTTCGAACGCGCCGAGCTGCGCCTGCAGGTGGCGGCTGACCTCGGCATTGCCGATATAGCGCGTCTCGCCGTCGCCCTTGCCGGTCAGGCCCCACAGCACCGGGCGGTAGTCGATGTCCAGCACGCGCACCACGCCGTGGCGCCCGGCGATCTCGAGGGCGCGCCGCGAGGCGGCCAGCACGCCGGGCGTGCTCAGATGCGTGCCGGTGATGACCAGGCTGCGGCAGCGGGCCAGAAAGGCGGCGTCGATGGCCTCGGCATCCAGCGCCATGTCGGCGCAGTTCTCCCGCGCGAACAGCAGCGGGAAGGTGTCCTGGTCCTTGATGCCCAGGAGTACCATGCCGGTCAGCCGCGCGGCGTCGATCTGCACCCGGCTGACGTCGCAGCCCTCGCGGCGCAGCGTGTCGAGCAGGAAGCGCCCGTTCTGCTCGTTGCCGACGCGCGAAATCATCGCCGAGCGCAAGCCGAGCCGCGCGGTGCCGAAGGCGATATTGGCCGACGAGCCGCCCAGGTATTTGGCGAAGGTGCTGGCCGCCTCGAGGCTGCAGCCGATCTGCTGCGCATAGAGATCGACCGCCAGCCGGCCAAGGCAGGCCACATCGAAATCGCGCTGATCGGGAAATGGGAGGGTGCGCATGGAGGTGCTGTCTCTGTCTGCTGTCTTGTCTTGTCTTGGTCGCTGCCGTGGATCGGGACCGAGCGGCTGCGCCAGCGATGGAAGCGATGATAGCGCGAGAATAGAAAATTTGTTCTGTTTTTTGTTGTGTGAGAAAATAAATTCCAATTCAATGCCTGTCTCTCCACATGCGGCCTGCACGATGCTGCCGCCGGAGAGGCAGCGCGGCGGCACCGAACACCGATGAGCGAATCCCTTCCCTACGCAGACGCCGATCAATTCCTGGCCGCCGTGCGCGCCGGCTTCCCACAACTGAGCAGGCAGCTCAAGGCGATCGCGCAGTACGTCGAGAGCCATCGCGAGCAGCTGGTGCTCGACGGCGTCAACGAGTCGGCCCGCCATTGCGGCGTGCAGCCTTCGGCCATGGTCCGCTTCGCCAAGCATTTCGGACTGTCGGGGTATTCGCAGATGCAGGCGCTGTTCCGCGCCGCGGCGGCCCGGCAGCTGGCGCCCAATCGGGACTATCGCGACCGGCTGCGCGCGCTGATCGGCAGCAAGGGCGGTCCGCTGGCGCCGGCGGACATCGCGCACGAGGTCATCGCGGGCAGCCTCGACAGCCTCGAGGCCCTGCAGCGCGAGGTCGACGGCGAACGCTTCGGCCAGGCCGTCGAGATGCTGGTCGAGGCGCCGTCGATCTGGCTGGTGGCATCGCGACGGGCTTTCCCGGTGGGCGCCTACCTCGCCTACGCGCTGCAGCACACCAGCAAGCCGATCCAGTGGCTCAATGGCCTTGGGCATATGCAGCAGGGCCAGCTGCGCGCCATCCAGCCGGGCGACGTGATGATCGCGGTCTCGTTCGCGCCCTATGCCGAGGAAACGCTGGCGTGCGTCCGGACCGCCGCCGCGCAGGGCGCGCGCATCGTCGCACTGAGCGACAGCGCGCTCGGCCCGCTGGCCGAACACGCCAGCGTGCTGCTGCAGGTCCAGGACGGCGCGACCTTCGGCTTCCGCTCGCTGACCAGCACGCTGTGCCTGGCGCAATCGCTGTTCCTCGCGGTCGCCTACCGGCTCGAGATCGAGTACACCAGCACGGCGCACTGACGCGCCCACGGCGGGTTCCCCGGCTGATTGGCTGATTCCCTGGCCGATTCAACGGCCGACTTACTGGCTGTTCCCTGGCCTGTTCGCTGACCTGTTCGCTGGCCGATTTGCTCGCCGATTCGCTGGCCAATTCGCAGGCTCGGCGTGCCGATCGGCATGCCGCCCTGCCCGCATTCATTTCCGATGTAACGCCACATTACGCACGCGCAACGCGGCGCGGCGATTCCACACGCGTTCATCCTGGCGAAAAAGCCTTGCCGCGCAAGGAGATACGCCAATCGACGCCGTCGCTCGACGCGGCCGCGGCGACGCGATGGCGCTGTGAGAGTGCCTTACAAGTGCAACGGCCGCCGCAGCGGGGGCACCGCTACATTGCAGCCATGTTCAACGCGCCCCGCCAAGGAGCCCACAGATGAAACGAACCCTCTCCATCCTCGTGCTGCTGTCCGCCACCGCCGCCATGCTGTCCGCCTGCATCGTCGTGCCGCATGGACATGGGCACGGGCATCACCATCGCCATCACCGCTATTGATGGAATTGCGGCCGCGCCAACGGCCCCGAACCGCATCGCAGTGCATCACCGCAACGCCCAGCTTGTTACCCGGACCAGGAGTACCTCATGACCCGCCCTCTGATTCTCGCGCTCGCCACCCTCGCCGCCGGCTCGGCCTTCGGCCTCGTGTCGCCGGCCCAGGCGCATGACGGCCATCGCTACGATCGCGACCATGGCTATCGCCGTGACGCGCCGCCACCGCCGCGCTACGAAGCGCCACGGGCCGCACGCCGGGGACAGGTTTGGGTGCCGGGCTACTGGCGTGCCGCCGGTCCGCGCTATGTATGGCAACCGGGCCATTGGGAACGCGCCCGCCCCGGCTACCGCTATGTGCCCGAGCGCTGGGTGCGCGGGCCGCACGGCTGGGTGATGCGGCCGGGACACTGGGTGCGATAAACCCGCCCGCTGTCTCGCTGGAACGAGAGAAGCGCCCCCATCCACTCTCTTTGTTTGAGCCCCGCAGGGCCGGCCATTGCGCCGGCCCTTTTTGTCATCGCTGCGCCACCTGCGGCGCGAGACGGTGACCGTCGATCTCTGTTGCCTAACAAACATTGCTGCGGGACAGCGGTCGATACACTTGCCCTGACGGTTTCACCCAATCGCATCGGCGCGCGCAGCGGCCGGTTGGAGGTGTCATGGCAAGCGAGAATCGAATCGTACCGGTGGTGCTGTGCGGCGGCACCGGCTCGAGGTTATGGCCGCTGTCGCGCGACGGCCATCCGAAGCAGTTCCTGCGTCTGCTTGGCGACCATACCTTGCTGCAGGACACGTTGCTGCGCGTGCGCGGTATCGACGGCGTCGGCGCGCCGATCCTCGTCAGCAATGAAGCGCACCGCTTCGTCGTCGCCGAACAGGCGCGCGAGATCGGCTGCGAACCGGCGGCGATCCTGCTCGAGCCGCATGCGCGCAACACCGCGCCGGCGGCCGCGGTCGCCGCGATCAAGGCTCAGGCGGGCGGCGACGATCCGATCCTGCTGGTGCTGCCGTCGGACCATCTGGTCCGCGACCACGCGGCGTTCGCGCGCTCGGTCACCGCCGCCAGCGTGGCCGCCGCGGCGGGCGCTGTTGCCACGCTGGGCGTGGTGCCGACCTTCCCGGCCACCGGCTACGGCTATATCAAGGCGGTGCCGACCAACGATGGCGCGCTGATGACGGTCAAGCGATTCGTCGAGAAGCCTTCGCTGGAGCAGGCCACCGACTTCCTCGGCGAAGGCAATTGCTTCTGGAACAGCGGCATGTTCCTGTTCCGCGCCTCGGTCTATCTCGATGCGCTGCGGCAGTTCGCCCCCGACATCCTGCGTGCCGCCGAACAGGCGGTGGCGCGCGGCAAATCCGATCTGGACTTCTGCCGGCTCGATGCCGATGCCTTCGGCGCGTGCCCGTCCGATTCGATCGACTATGCGGTGATGGAGCATCTGCGCGACGGGCGCATGGCGCCGCTCGCGGCCGACTGGAGCGATATCGGCTCGTGGGACGCGGTGTGGAAGGCGGCCGAGAAGACCGAAGGCAACAACGCGGCGGTCGGCAACGTGGTCACGCACGGCGCGCGCGATTGCCTGGTCCACGCCTCGCATCGGATGGTGGCGGTGGCCGGGCTCGACAGCGTGATCGTGGTGGAGACGCCCGACGTCGTGCTGGTCGTCCACAAGGACCATGCGCAGGACGTCAAGCAGCTGGTCGAAGCGCTGCGCGCGCAGGGACGCCCCGAGGCCACGCAGCATCGACAGGTCTACCGGCCGTGGGGCTCGTACGACAGCGTCGACCACGGCCAGCGCTATCAGGTCAAGCGCATCAGCGTCAAACCCGGCGCCAAGCTGTCGCTGCAGAAGCATCACCACCGCGCCGAGCACTGGGTGGTGGTGTCGGGCACCGCGCGCGTGCGCCGCGGCGACGTCGAATTCCTGCTGACCGAGGATCAGTCCACCTATATCCCGATCGGCGAAACCCACAGTCTAGAAAATCCCGGCCGGATCCCGCTCGAGTTGATCGAGATCCAGTCCGGCTCGTACCTTGGCGAAGACGACATCATCAGGATGGCAGACATTTATGGGCGCACTTGACCTGCAACCGCTCGGCCCGCTCGCGGCCGGCGATCTCGAACTCCAGCCGCGGCAGCACGACGAGGCGTCGGCCGGCAGCGGGGCACGCCGCAAGCGTGCGCTGATCACCGGCATCACCGGCCAGGACGGCGCCTATCTGTGCGAGCTGCTGCTGGCCAAGGGCTACGAGGTCCATGGCATCAAGCGCCGCAGCTCGCTGTTCAATACCGAGCGGATCGACCATCTGTACCAGGACCCGCAGGCCCCCGACCGCCGCCTGTTCCTGCACCACGGCGACATGACCGATACCGCCAGCATGGTGCGCGTGGTGCAGCAATCGCAGCCCGACGAGATCTACAACCTGGCGGCGCAAAGCCACGTGCAGGTGTCGTTCGAGGAGCCGGAATACACCGCGAACACCGATGCGCTCGGTACGCTGCGGCTGCTCGAAGCCATCCGCATCCTCGGCCTGGAAAAGACCACGCGCTTCTACCAGGCGTCGACCTCGGAGCTGTACGGCCTGGTGCAGGAGATTCCGCAGAAGGAAACCACGCCGTTCTATCCGCGCAGCCCGTATGCGGCCGCCAAGCTCTACGCGTACTGGATCACGGTGAACTACCGCGAGGCGTATGGCATGTACGCCTGCAACGGCATCCTGTTCAACCACGAGAGCCCGTTGCGCGGCGAGACCTTCGTGACGCGCAAGATCACGCGCGCCATCGCGCGGATCGCGCTCGGCCTGCAGGACACGCTGCACCTGGGCAACCTGTCCTCGCTGCGGGACTGGGGCCATGCGCGCGACTACGTGCAGATGCAATGGATGATGCTGCAGCAGGCACAGGCGGAGGACTTCGTGATCGCCACCGGCGAGCAGCACAGCGTGCGCGAATTCGTGCAGCGGGCCGCCGCCGAACTGGGCATCACGGTACGTTTCGAAGGCAGCGGGGTTGACGAGATCGGCGTGATCGACGCGATCGACAACAGCCGCCACCAGCTGGCGCCCGGACGCAAGGTCGGCGACGTGATCGTGCGGGTCGATCCACGCTACTTCCGCCCCACCGAGGTCGACACGCTGCTGGGCGATCCCACGCGGGCGCGCGAGCGGCTGGGATGGTCGCCGACCACCACCTTCGATGAACTGGTACGCGAGATGATCGGCGCCGACTACGCGGCGGCGCGGCGCGATGCCCTGTGCAAGCTGGCAGGCTTCCGCGCCTACGATCACCACGAATGATGGGCTGATGGCAAACGCGTCAGTGCGGCGGCGCGCAAGCGCCGGCGCATGGATGGCGGCCCGGGCCTGCTGCGGCGGGCCCGGGCCGCGCAAAGAAAGAGGAAAGCGTGGAGCGGATATTGCGCGGCATCGGCGCCAACGCCCTTGGGCAGGTGGTCACCATCCTGACCCAGCTGCTCAGCGTGCCGCTGTTCCTGGCGGCCTGGGGGCCCGAGCGCTACGGCACCTGGTTGATGGTCATTGCGGTACCGGTCTATCTGGGGCTCGCCGACCTGGGCTTCACCGGCGTGGCGGTCAATCGCATCAACATGAGCATCGCGGCGGGCAACCAGCGCGCCGCCGTGGTGTGCTACCAGTCGACGCTGGTGCTGCTGCTGTCGATCGGCGCCGTGCTGGGCGGGATGGCGATGCTGGCCGGCGCCGCCTTCGGCGACGCGATCGAGGGATGGACCGGCCTGGCCGGCGGCGCGGCGGTGCTGGCGATGCTGATGATCGCGATCTACGTGGTCGGCTACATGTTTGCACTGCTGTCGCACGGCGTGTTCTACAGCGTGGGGCGCTACGCCGAGGCCATCATGTGGTTGAACCTGTTCCGGCTGCTCGAATTCGTCGCGCTCGCCGCCGGCGTGCTGCTGTTCGATGGCGGCTTCCTGCTGCTGCTGACGCTGCTGGCTATTGTGCGGGTACTGCTGGTGGTGGTGACGTATGTGCGGATGGTGCGCCTGGCCGCATGGGCGCGCGCCGGCGTATCGGCGTTTTCGCGAGCCGAACTGCGCGAGATGCTGCTGCCCGCGCTGGCGCTCAATGCCTTCCCGATCGGCAACGCCCTCAATATGCAGGGCATGGTGCTGTGCGCGGGCTTTGTCTTCGGTCCCGCCTTCGTCGCCTACTTCAGCGCGATGCGCACGCTCTCGCGCATCCCCTACCAGCTGGGCCAGCTGATCAGCCAGTCGCTGTCTCCCGAGATCGGCCGGCTCTATGGCCAGCGCAACGCGCGCGCGCTGCGCGCCCTGTTCCGTCATGCGCTCAGCGCCTCGGTGGGATTGGCCGGTGCCTGCGGCGTGTTCCTGTATATCGCCGGTGAATGGATCTGCCAGCTGTGGACGCATGGCAAGATCGCGCCGATCCATCCCGACTACAGCTGGCTGCTGGCGGCCGCGGTGGTCAATTCGCTGTGGCATACGGCATCGGTGATGGTGACCTCGACCAACAACCACGCACGGCTGTCGCTGGTGTATCTGGCGGCAAACGCCGCCGGTCTGCTGATCGCGGTGGCGGGCGGCAAGCTGCTGGGCCAGGCGGCGGTGTCGTTCGGCGTGCTTGCCACCGAGCTGCTGATCCTGCTGGCGCTGCTGCCGCTGATACACGGTTTCGCTCGGCACGGATTGGCCGGGGTGCTGGCCAAGCCCTGAACCGGTCAAGCTCTGAACCGGTCAAGCCCTGAACGGATCATCCCCTCGTTGGCTGTCATTGCGGCGGATGCAGGCAGCGGATGCAGGCGGCGGATGCGCGGCGGATGCGGAGATGGGCGTCTTCGCGAGCCGCCGGGTCCCCCGCGGGCGCGGGGACGACGCATCTGACATCGGGCGCCGTGCGCACCGTCAGACGATATACCCTTCCTCGCGCCGGAAATAAGCCAGGTCCTCGGGCAGTTCCTGCACCGCCTTCGCCGGGCAGCCGCCGTACAGCATGTGTGGCGCCGCCATGCTGCGGTTCAGCACCGCGCCGGCGGCCAGCACGCTGTAGTCGGGCAGTGCCGCGCCGGGCAGCAGGATCGAGCCGGTGCCGACGAAGCAGTAGGCGCCGATCGTCACCGGCGCGCAGCGCTGGCGCGATTCGCGGATCGACACGCTGTGCGTCAGGATCTGGCTGCGATAGCCCGCCACCGTCGAATACGCACCGACCGTGATGGTGTCGGTGCAATCGAGGATATGGCGGGAGGTGATCGCGGCATGCCGGCCGATCACCAGTGCCGGGTCGCGGTCGGCGGCATCGCGAAAATGCGGCGAATCGGTCAGCCCCTGCGGGAATCCCGACACCCAGTTCAGGCTGCCGAGAATGGCATGCTCGCCCAGGCTCAGCCGGCGGATGCCCTTGACCAGCGTCAGGTGGGCGATGTGCGAGTGCGGCCCCATCTCGAGCTCGTCGCACAGCACCAGCGACCAGCCGATGCGCGCGCTCGGATCGATGCGCGCGCCGCAGAAGCGGTTCAGCAGCCGCCGCCGCAGCGGCCACGGCAGGCCGATCGAGACGGCCGCCAGCACTTTCCGGATCATGACTGCCTCCCGAACACGGGGCCGCGTACCACGCGCTCATAGGCGGCGCGCGGATTGGCCAGATGCTTGGTCACGCGGAACCAGGCCGACGCCAGATCGTCGTAGCGGCGGCGATCGCGCCCCAGAATCTTGCGGAACATGCGCTGCTCGAACTGCCGGTGCGCCTCGGCCATCCGCGCCGAGCCGGTGATCGACTCGGCGTAGACGCGGTAGCAGCTGAGAAAGTCGGGCACATTGCGGAAGGTGGCTCCGGCCAGCGCCATGTCGACCACCAGTTCGCCGTCCCAGTTCGAGCGGTTCTCGACATTGAAGCCGCCGACCGCGCGATAGGTCTCGGCGCGAAAGAAGGTCGACGGCTGGATCGCAATGCTGGCGCCATAGGCGGCGCGCCGCAGGCCGAAGCGGTCGGAGTAGACGCGCCGCACGAGTGCGCCCTCGCCGTCGATCACGTAGCCGTTGCCGCAGATCACGTCGGACGACGGATAGCGGCGGAAGTAGGCGGCCACCTTGGCGAACGCCTCCGGCAGGAACAGGTCGTCGGAGTTCAGGTAGCAGAAGATCTCCCCCGTCGCCGCCGCGAAGCCCTTGTTCAGGCCGTCGGCGGGGCCGTTGTCGGGCTCGAGGATGCAATGGTCGATCGACCTGGCATGGCGCGCGATGATGTCGCGGCTGCCATCGGTCGAGCCCGGATCGACCACGATGTATTCGATCTCGCAACCGCGCTGGCCCGTGACCGAACGGATCGCCTGCTCCAGATACCGCGCCTGGTTGAACGAGACCGTCACCACGCTGAATTTCATTGCACGCTCCGCAGCTGGCGATTGCGGGAGGCATGGTGCCAGGCGAACAGCATGCCGAGGAACAGCGCGGACTCCCAGCGGTGGTCCGCCGAGAACGGCGAGAAGAACACGTCCCAGACGAACTGCGCGGTGCCGACATAGAAGAAGATCGGCAGCGTGGGAATATTGCGCACGAACAACCACAGCGTGCGGGCCAACATGCAGATCCAGTAGAGGCCGCCGACGAGGCCGCTCCAGATCAGCGCGCCCATCAGGAAGGAGTGGGCGGGAATCAGCGTGTCGTCGGTGACGACGATCTTGTCGTCGAGCGCGGCCCCCATCTGGTAGACCATCACGCTGTAGGCGTCCTGGTAGCCGTTGCGGTCGATCGCCCACGAGCCATGGCCGAGCAGCGGCGCATCGAGGAAGGCGCGCATCGAGATCAGGATCTCCGAGCGGCCGCCGAACAGGATGCCGAGCTCGCTGGTGGCCTGCACGGTGTATTTGTGCGCGGCTTCGGGGGTGAGGAAGCCGAACTCGCCGGCATGCGCGAAGACCATCGAGAACAGCGCGTTGAGCGCCGCGATCACCAGCACCAGTACGCCGAACAGCAAGGGAATGCCGCCGCGCGCATTGGTCAGGCTGCGCACCCACGCAACCACGGCGCTACGGCGCAGCAGGTAGATCACCAGCGCCAGCAGCGGCAGCCCCGCCGCGCTGCGGAAGTCGAACGCCGCGGACACGGCGCAATAGGCCAGGATGCACAGCGCGATGCGCAGCGCGCCGGCGCGTGCCAGCGCCAGATAGCACAGCAGCAGCATCAGCACCGGCGTCGCATAACCCCACTTCCAGGGGTTGTACAGCATCTCCTCGGTCGGGGCCCGGCTCACGTTGAAGATCTCGCTGAGCGCGGCGCCGATCAGAAAATACCAGATCCGCTTCGGACTGCCCTGGCTGAAGTGCGTGCCGATCGCGAACACCGTCAGGAAGAACACGCCCGGCGCCAGCACGCCTTTGATCGAACTGGTCAGCGGCGTGCTGTTGGACAGGTCCGACAGCGCCTGGGCGAACGCCCACATCAATGTC
Source organism: Cupriavidus sp. DB3 (assembly GCF_020418465.1). Classification (NCBI taxonomy): domain Bacteria; kingdom Pseudomonadati; phylum Pseudomonadota; class Betaproteobacteria; order Burkholderiales; family Burkholderiaceae; genus Cupriavidus; species Cupriavidus sp. DB3. The sequence continues at coordinate 719,348 of NZ_JAIZPL010000002.1, forward strand.
AGGCCGAGGAAGGTGGCATAGCCGCGCTCGATCCGCAGCGTCGACAGCATCGCCAGGCCGTATGCCGCCGCGATGAATTCGCCGACGTACACTTCGCCGATCACATTGAGCTTGATCGCACACAGTGCGCCGAGCCCGAGGTACAGCAGCAGGGCGGCGTGGCTGGTGCGGGCGCCGATCGGCAGGGTCGAGGTGGTTTGCATGGTCTGACCGCCTTCTGAGTCGGTGAGCGGGTATGCCGTGCGGGACCAGGGCGGAACCGGACATCCGGACCCGCGAGCCCACGGACCCGCATGGCCGCACGATGCCGGGGGGTAAGCATGTTTTCCGTTCGATGGCGCACACCGGTTCGAGCCGCCCCGCGCCAATGTGCGCAAGCCCACAGTCGGGAGCGGGATCGCGCGCTAGAGTCCGTCCAGTGCACGCCCTTCCGGGTGCAGCCCGGCGTTCCCGATCCTCGCCCGATCGCCACGCCGGTGGCCCAATTCGCCGATCCACAGTCAGTGTCACAGCCATGAATCAGCCTCCACAACGCATCTTCGTTGCCGGCCATCGCGGCATGGTCGGCGGCGCCATCGTGCGCGCGCTCGGCGCGCGTCCCGACATCACCGTGATCACCCGCACGCATGCCGAACTGGACCTGTGCGACCAGGCCAGGGTACGCGCCTTCTTCGCCGAGCAGCGCATCGATCAGGTCTACCTGGCCGCCGCACGTGTCGGCGGCATCCATGCCAACAACACCTATCCGGCCGAGTTCATCCAGCAGAACCTGCTGATCGCGGCCAACGTCGTTCATGAATCGTGGCGCTCGGGCGTCAAGCGGCTGCTGTTCCTCGGTTCGAGCTGCATCTATCCGGCCTTCGCCACGCAGCCGATCGACGAGGCGGCGCTGCTCACCGGCGCGCTGGAGCCGACCAACGCGCCGTATGCCATCGCCAAGATCGCCGGCATCAAGCTGTGCGAGAGCTACAACCGGCAATACGGCACCGACTTCCGCTGCGCGATGCCCACCAATCTGTACGGCCCCGGCGACAACTACCACCCGGAGAACAGCCACGTGATACCCGGCCTGCTGCGGCGCTTCCACGAGGCCAAGCAGAGCGGCGCCAGCGAGGTGGTGGTGTGGGGCACCGGCACGCCGCTGCGCGAATTCCTCTACGCCGACGATCTCGGCCAGGCCTGCGTGCACCTGATGGCGCTGCCGCAGCAGGAATATCGCAACCACGCCGGCGCGCCGGGTTTCTTCAATGTGGGCAGCCCCGACGAGGTCAGCATCCGCGTGCTGGCCGAGCTGATCGCCGACACCGTGGGCTTTCGCGGCGCGATCCGCTTCGACACCAGCAAACCCGACGGCACGCCGCGCAAGCGGCTGAACTCGCGCCGGATCGAGGCGACCGGCTGGAAGCCGACCGTGTCGCTGGTCGACGGACTGCGGCTGGCCTATCGCGACGCGCTGCAAAGCGGCCGCCTGGAGAGCCCGCCGCGGCGCCAGCCGCGGCTGGTCGCGCTGCGCTGAGCCCGCGCAGGTCCCGCCGATGAAGATCCTGCTGTACTGCCTCAATTACGCTCCCGAGCTGACCGGCATCGGCAAGTACACAGGCGAACAGGCTCGCTGGTTCGCCGCGCGCGGCCACCAGGTGCGCGTCGTCACGGCCCCGCCCTACTATCCGGCCTGGCGTGTCGGCGCCGGCTACCGCGCCTGGCAATACCGGCGCGAGCAACACGACGGCGTGCAGGTATGGCGCGCGCCGATCTGGGTGCCGCGCCGGCCGTCTGGCTTCAAGCGCGTGCTGCATCTGGCCAGCTTCGCGCTGAGCAGCCTGCCTTGCCTGCTGGCGCAATGGCGCTGGCGTCCGGACGTGGTGATGGTGGTCGAGCCGCCGCTGCTGTGCAGCCCCGCCGCGCTGCTACTCGGCCGCTGGACCGGTGCGAAGACCTGGCTGCATGTGCAGGACTACGAGGTCGATGCCGCCTTCGCGCTCGGACTGCTGAAGCAGCCGTTGCTGCGCAGGCTCGCCTATGGGCTGGAGCGCCATGCGATGGCCGGTTTCGACCGCGTATCGACGATCTCCGAGGCAATGCTGCGGCTCGCGCGCGACAAGGGCGCGCCGGCCGCACGCACGCAACTGATTCCGAACTGGGTCGACCTGCGCGCGATCCAGCCCGGCCGCGGCAGTCTCTATCGGCGTCGGCTGGGCATTGCGCCCGATGCCACGGTAGCCCTGTACTCCGGCAACATGGGCAACAAGCAGGGACTGGAAGTGTTGGCCGAGGCCGCGCGCCAGTTGCGCGACCGGCCAGACATCTGGTTCGTGCTGTGCGGAGACGGCGCGGGCCGTGCCGCGCTCGAGCAGGCGTGCGCCGGGCTGCCGCAGGTCCGTTTCCTGCCGCTGCAGCCGGCCTCGCGCTTTCCCGCGCTGCTGGCCGCCGCCGATCTGCATCTGCTGCCGCAGCGCGCCGATGCCGCCGACCTGGTGCTGCCGTCGAAGCTGGCGGGCATGCTGGCCAGCGGCCGGCCGGTCATTGCGACCGCGCATCCCGGCACCGAGCTGGCCCGGCTGGCGGCGCGCTGCGGGCGCGTGGTCGCGCCGGGCGACGGCCTCGCGCTTGCCGCGGCGATCGATGCGCTGGCCGCCGACCCGGCGACGCGAGACGCGCTCGGCGCGGCGGGCCGCGCCTGGGCCGAGCGGCATCTGGACCGCGACGCGGTGCTGGGCCGCTGGGAGGCCGCGATGCAGGCCCTGTGCGGCGAGCGCGCGGCGGTCAGCGTGCCGGCCGCGAGCGTCGGCACCGAGTAACGGACGGCGTTTCGGGCGTTTCGGGCGGCGTTTGCCTCAGCGGTCACTGCCGCTGGTCACGCCGCCCCCGCCCGTGCCGCGATCCGATGTGCCGCTGCCCTTGGTCGCCCCGGACGGCGTGCTGGCCTTGCCGCCGCCGGCGCTGGCGCGGCTGCTGCCCTGGGTCGAGTCGGACACGCCGCCGGCGCGGCGCGAGCCGCTCGCCGGCTTGCCGCTGGTCGCGTCGCCGCCGCTGTTGGCAGCGGTGTTGCCCGCGTTGTTCCCCGCGGTCTTCCCTGTGCCGCCGCCGGGCGCGGCCTTCGCGCTGCCAGGAGGCTGACGTCCGCCCGACGGCGAACCGGTGGTCGGACTGCCGCCATGCTCGACATCGCCGGCGCGGGATTGACGGGAGCCGCCGGCGCCGGCTTGCGCGCCGCCCTGGGCCCCGCCTTGCCCGCTGCCTTGCGCGCTGCCTTGCACGCTCGACTGGGCGCCCTGTCCGGGGCCGACCGCGCCGCGCGCACCGCCGCTGACGGGAGCGCTGGCGCCGGCCGCGGTACCTGCGCCAGCGCCGGCGCTATCGCTCATGCCGGTCGATCCTGCCTTGCCGCTGCCGCCGCTCGAGCGGCCCTGCGCCATCGCGAGCTGGCTCGCCAGCGCGAGGCAAGACGCGGCCACCACCAGCAGATCTCGTGGTTTCATGCTGTCCCTCCTGATTGTCGTGGTGATCTACCCGCTCGCCACGCAAGCCGCATGCCGGTATTTGCGAGCCACCTGCAACATGGGGCTCCTGCGCCGCGCTGCAGCGCTTGCAGAAATTGCTCCACGGGCTTGCATATTTGGGGCCGGCGCGCATCGCGCGTCATCGGCGCCCGGGGGCGATCAAGGCGCCGTGGCAAACGCGCGGGCCGGCACGCGCGCCGAGCGCCGCGACAGCCGTTCGAACTCGACCACGTCGTGGCCGCAGCAGACCGTCATATGGCCGTCGCGCCGTTCCTTGAGCTCGCGCAGATGCCGTTGTGTCGCCAGGCGAGCCTCACGGTCCTTTTCCATCATCCATTGATAGAAGCGCAGCCCCGGCGTGCAGTAGGGCCGCACCGGGTCGAGCTCGCCGTGATGGAAATAGGCGTCGCCCGCCTGCAGCAGCCATTCGCCCTGCGCCTGCACCGCGATGCCGGCATGGCCGAAGGTATGGCCGGGCAATGCAACCATCGCGATCTCGGGCGGCAGACCGTCGAGCGTGCGGACGCGGTCGAAGCCGTACCAGCGCTCGCCGACGTCGGGTGCGTAGGTGCGCCAGCGTTCCTGCGTCGACCACTGCTGCGGCCGGAAGCGCTGGCGGTCCAGCCACGTGCGCTGCAGCCGCGCATAGTCGCGCTCGGCCGCCATCAGGTGGACGGTGGCCCAGGGGAAGTCGTCGAGTCCGCCGGCGTGGTCGAAGTCCAGATGCGTCAGCACGATGTGCCGCACGTCGCGCGGATCGAAGCCGAGCGCCTCCACCTGCCGGTAGGCCGTCATCTCGTCGCGGAAATCGGGCCGCAACAGCGTCAGGAAGAAGCCGCTCAGGCGCGAGCGCGGGTCCTGCACGTCGCGCCGCCCCATGCCGGTATCGACCAGCACCAGGCACTCCGGCAGCTCGACGAGCAGGCAGTGGCAGGCCAGCTCGCCGCGCTCGAGGATCGAACGGGAACGTCCGTCCATCAGGCGCCCGCCCAGCGGACAAGTCGAGATGCAGTTCAGATGATGGATCCGCATGAATGGTCTCCTGCACGATCCACCGCTCGTGCAAGTCCCATTCCAGGCCGCCGGGCATCCACGGCGCGGGGTCTGTGACCGGCCGCACCGACCGTCGGCGTGTCCCGGCACACCATCGTCCCATGCGCGCCGCGCGCTTACCGGGACAGCCGATGCTGATTACGCAAGACGATCCGACCATGGGCCCCTCGTTCTCGCTGGGGAACCGCGTGCAGCGGCAGATCTGGAACTGGGTCTGGCTGTTCCTGTTCCGTCCCAGCCCGCGGCCCGCACACGCCTGGCGCGCCGCGCTGCTGCGGCTGTTCGGCGCGCAGCTCGGGCGCCATGTCCATGTCTACCCGGGCGTGCGCATCTGGGCACCGTGGAATCTGCGCATCGGCAACAATGCCGGCGTGGCCGACGGCGTCACGCTGTACAACATCGAGCGCATCGACATCGGCGAATACTGCGTGGTGTCGCAAGGCACGCATCTGTGCACCGGCTCGCACGACTACAACAGCCCGAACTTCCAGCTGATCGCCTCGCCGATCACGCTGGCGCCGCGGGTGTGGATCTGCGCGGAGAGCTTCGTCTCGCCGGGGGTGTCCGTGCCGGAAGGCGCGGTGGTCGCGCCGCGCTCGGTGGTCACCAAATCGCTGCCGACGCCGTGGACGGTCTACGGCGGTACGCCGGCGCGGGCAATCGGCACGCGCAAGCCGCAGGGACGCTGAGTCGCAGGGACTGAACCGCCGAGCCGCGGCGCAGGGTGACGCGGCGGCGCGACGCCGCGCTCACGAGCTCAGGAGCTCAGTTGTTCAACTGCTCAGGCGCTCAGGCGCTCAACTCCATCACGATCTGCTGGTAGGTCTCGGCGAAGCGGCGACGGCGCCGTGCCAGGTCGTCGCGGGCAAGGCGCGCCTGCTCGGCGTCGCTCTCGGACGAGGCCGGACAGGCAAGCGCCTGCGCCATCGCGTCGGCCAGCGCGGGCGCATCGTCCGGGGCGAAGAAGACCCCGCGTGGCGGCGCCTGTTCGCGGTGGACCTCGATATCGGACAGCAGGATCGGCTTGTTCAGCGACCTGGCCTCTTCCACCGTGGTGCTCCATCCTTCGAAGCGCGACGGGTTGATCAGCGCGGCCGCGCCACGCATCAGGCCGGCCAGATCGCCGTGCGGGACCACGCCGAGGAAGCGGAAATTCCGCTGCAGGCCGGCCTCCGCGACGCTGCCCAGCAGGCGCTGGCCATAGCCGGGCTGCTGCCGATGGTCGGCGGTCTGGCCCGTCGACAGCACCAGCGCTTCGATCCCGCGCTGCTTCAGCAGGCGCAGTGCCTCGACCACGATGCCGTGGTTCTTGTGCTGCCACAGCTGGTTCGGCAAATGGAAGTAGGGACCGCGAAAGCCGTAGCGGCGCTCCAGCTCGGACACCGGCGGCGCCGGCGCCAGCGGATTCATGTTGGCCACGAACTGCAGCACGCGGGCGCGATGCGCCTGCGCCGGAAAGCAGCGCTGCAGATCGCGGCACGCGGCGTGGCTGCTGACCAGCACGCGCGCCGAGCCCTGGCACAAGGACGCGAACAGGCGGTCGCGCATCGCGATCTCTTCGCCGGAGAACATCTGGGGCAGATGCAGATGCTGGAAATCGGGAATCCAGCCCAGCGTCGGCACGCCGGCGCGCGGTCCGAGCGGGTTGTGGTGCGACAGCACCGCGATGCCGTTGCGGGCCAGATAGCGGGCCAGCAGCAGGTCCGTGCCGCTTGCCGCCTGGCAGGCCTTGCGCACGTACCACCACGGACGGCGGCGATCGAGCAGCGCCGTGCGATGAACCGGCAGCGGCGGCATGCCTTCGAGCAGGTCCGCCGGCGTGCGCTCGCCGGTCAGGATCACCGGATCGATCGTGCGTCCGGGCAGTGTGTGCAGCGCCCACAGCAGGTTGCGGAAGTAGCTGATGCCGCCGAGCCAGCCGCGATCCTGGAAGGCGAAAACGAAACCGACCCTAGTCATCGCACACTGCCTCGAACCATTGGGCATAGCGCCGCACGCCCGTTTCGAGCCGGATCTGCGGGGCCCAGCCGGTGCTCAGCGTATGACCGATATCGGCGCACTGGTCGCAAGGGTCGCCGTGACGGACCGCCAGCGAAAAGCGCGGATGGCGCGACGGCGCCAGGTCCCGATACAGCAGCGTCAGCACCTGCCTGACCGTGGTGGTCGTGCCGCTGGCGCCGTTGTAGATCGGGCAGGCCGGCGACGCCTGCGCCGCCACCGCGGCCACCAGGCGCGCCGCATCCTCGGCATGCAGCCAATCGCGGCTCTCCTCGCCCGTGCCGCAATAGAGGTCGTCGCGCTGGCCGATCTTGCGGCATGCGTCCCACAGCAGCTGCTTGCGCTGCCCCTCGCCAAAGAGCGAAAAAAAGCGCACCACCGCCACCGACACGCCGAAGTGCGCGCCATACGACGCGCACAACTGCTCGGCCATCAACTTGTGCATGCCATAGGGAGAGGCCGGCCGCAGCGGCGCCGTGCTGCCTTCGCTGGCGGGCAGATGCGCGGCGTTGCCATAGACCGCGGCGCTGGACGGATAGACCACCGGGGTGCGTGGGCAATGCCGCCGGATGTATTCGAGCACGGCGGCGGTCGAGTCGACGGTGCGGGCGTGGTCGCCGAAAGGATCGCGCAGCGATGCCGACACCGACCCGCCGCCGGCGCAGTGCACCAGCAGATCCGGCTCGATCTCCAGCCGCTCCAGGCGCTCGAGACTGACCGGGGCCTGGTGCCAGACCACGCGGCCGGCGCAGGCGCTGCCCGGGCTGCCGTGGCCGAGGCCGACCACACGCCAGCCCGCGGCAAGATAGTGCTCCACGACGTAACCGCCGAAGAAGCCTCTCGCCCCGGTGACCAGTACGGTCTTTTCAGTCATCGTCGATCGCCCTGCAACGTGTTGCGAACCAAAGGTCCTCTTGTGCAGACAATGTAGCGTCCAACATGGCGTCGCACTGTTGCCTCGACCTCATAAAAGGTCAAGTTACTTTTCGTGGGATGCCCGCGCAGTGTGGCGGCCGCGCGTGCCGCTAGGCGCAATGGCTGCGCAGCAGTTGCTTGACCTGCTCGCCGGCGCTGCGCCAGTTCAGCCGTTCGGCGTACTCCCGGTACGCGCCGCGGGCGAGCGCGCCATAGTGCGGCGCGGACTGGAACACGCGCTCGATGTAGTCGCACCACTCGGCCGGATCGGCCTGCAGCTCGAAGGTCATGCCGTTGCGGCGATCGCGTACCGCGGTCGGAATGCCGCCGACCCGCGTGGCCAGCGACGGCAGTCCGAAGGAGCTGGCCTCGGCCAGCACCACGCCGTAGCACTCGGCGGTCGAGGGCAGCAGCAGGAAATGGGCCTCGCTCATCAGCCGCTCGAAGTGGCGCCGGCCCGCTTCCGTGCTCTTGGGCACGAAACCGTGCAGCTTGACGAAGCTGGGTGGTTCGTACGGCGGACGGCAGCCGACCACATGCAGCTCGGTCGGAAGGCCGCGGCGATTCAGGCATTGCGCCACGGCCAGCGCGGTCTCGCCGCCCTTGCGCATCCAGTCCACGCCGACCATCAGCAGCCGGCAGACGCGGTAGTCCTTGCCCAGCACGATCCGCTCGATATCCTGCGAGGTGCGCCTGCATTCGAGGTTGGCGCCGAACGGCACCACCTTGACCTTGGCCGCATCGACGTCGTAGTGGCGCAGCGCGGTGGCCGCGGCCCATTCCGAGCTGAAGATCGCCAGGCGGCAGCGCGACAGCGCCTGCTGCTCGAGCCGATGGCCGTCGCGCAGCGTTTCCTTGCAGAAGTTGCTGAAGCCGGGATAGAAGCCGACCATGCCGTCGAAGGTCGCGTCGGTCCAGATCGCGATCGGACGGTCCGTGTCGAGGCACGACACCGGCAGCGTGCCGGGGCTGAGCACCGCGTCGCAGTGCGCGCCCTCCAGGCGGCGCTGCACGCGCTGCGCGTAGCGGCGCGCCACCGTCGGCGAGCGGTCGCGCTGGTAGTCGCGCCGCAACAGCCGCCGATAGGCCAGCGCCTTGGCGCGCAGCAGGCAGGCCAGCACCGGCCCCTCGTCGACCTTGTCGATCACCTCGGTCTCGATCGCGCTGCTGCGCAGCGCGCGCGGGATATAGCTTGCCGATCCCGACCAGGCGTGGGGATCGGAAGCGTCGTACGTCGTCACGTAGGCCACTCGCATGGTTCTCTCCAGCGGTGGCGGCGCACGCCGGCTACAGGGGTAACTGCATCGCCCGTCTTCGCTGCTCCTGTACCTTCAGCACCACCATGTATTCGTAGATCGATACCAGCACGCAGTAATGAAATCCGGCCTTCCCGTCGATGAAACCGAACTTCAGCAGGTACAGGTACAGAAAGCGCGCCACCGGCCGCATCGGCAGGCGGAACGACAGCTCTTTCAGCGCCCGCCGGCGCGCCGGCGGATCGGAGGCCAACAGCGAGGAAAAACGGAACTTGTCCTCGTCCAGACTGCGGATGGTCTCCAGCGCCTCCCCCATCGAATATTTGTTGTGCTTGTCGAACCAGGCGTCGAAGCCCTTGTTGAAGCTGTAGTGCAGGAAATGATGGCGCAGGAAGCCGACCGACCCGTCGACCACCGGCGCCGGATTGACCAGCCGCTCCCAGCGCACCTTGTCCGGCTGGAAGAAGCGCAGCACCCAGATTGGATAGCCGCCGGCGAAGCGGATCCATTTGCCGAGAAAGTAGTTCTTGTAGCGCACGCGGTAGGCCACGGGCGCTTCGGCCTCGTCGCCCGGCACCCGGTCGGCGATCTCGCGCAGCTCCACCGCCAGCTCCGGGCTGACCACTTCGTCCGCGTCGGAGTAGTAGACCCACCGATGCTTGAAGTCGATGTTCTCGTTGGCCCAGTTCTGATGGGCCGACCAGTTGTCGAACTTGCGCTGGAACACGCGCGCGCCGTGGCGCCGCGCGATCTCCAGCGTCTGATCCGTGCTGTACGAGTCCAGCACGACGACATCGTCGCACCACGACACCGACTCCAGGCACCGTGCGAGGTTCTTCTCCTCGTTCAGCGTCAGGATCAGCACCGACACCTTGGCGGTCTTGCACGGCACGGCATGCGCGCCGTCGGCGGCGGCCTGCGGCGTATCGGGACGCGTCACCGCCTGCGCCGGCAGGCTACGGGCCAGCGGAGCGGTCATTGGCCGTACCTCCGCAGCGCGATGCCGGCGCGCTGCAGCGCCGTGCGCAACTCGGTGGCGCTGACCAGCGGTTCGGTCTCGCAGCGCCGCCAGGGCTCCGCAAAGCCGGGATGGACAGAGATCTCGGTGAGCCCGTCGCGCAGCAGCTCCGGCAGCCGCGCGGCCCAGTCGGTGTTGTCGTGATTGATCGCGCCGTAGTAATGGGTATGGCGCAGCCCGTTGAAGTAGCGCTGGCAATAGTTGTTCATCACCGCCTGGCGCGGATTGGCGGTGAAGTAGAAGTTCTGCGGCCGCCGTACCCATTCGAGGCCGGCCCGTTCGAGTTCGGTGCGCAGCGCGCTGATCACGATGGGAAACTTGTGCAGATGGCCGTGGCTGTCGACATGGGTCACCTCGACGCCGTGGTCGCGCAGCTCTTCGAGCTGCACGCGGAACTCGCGCGCGATATCGTCCTCCGACAGCATCCAGGCGAGCGCGCGCACGCGCTGCCGATGGCTGGCGCGAAAGCGCCCGTCGGGCGTGCACAGCGACGAGGTCCGGCCCGCATGCGGCAGATGGCCGTCGACCATGTTGAAATGCAGGCCGAACGAGAAGCGCCCCCGGTTGCGGCGCGCGTAGTCGTACGCCTGCTGCGACGCCGGCCGGCCGGTCATGATGGTGGCGCTGGTCAGCAGCCCGGCCTCGAAGCAGGCAATGGTGGCGTCGCAGGTATCGGCATCCCAGCCGAAATCGTCGGCATTGAGGATCAGTTCTCGCATGTCAGTCTCCCGGTCAACCGCTAAGGGGCCGCATGCGAAAGCGCCGGTCCGGAATCGCGGTCGGCCGGCGGCGCGCCATCGGCGCGGCCCTGAATGATGTCGAGCAGGCGTTGTCCGACCTGCCTGCTCTGGAAGCGCCGCGCGAACGAGGCCGGCGCGGCGGCGCGCATGCGCGCGCGCGTGGCCGCGTCGGCGGCCAGCCATTCGCGCAGCGCCTGTTCGGTGCCGTCGACCGTGTCGGTGCGCACGATGCCCGCGCCGTCCGCCTCGATCTCGCGCCAGATATTGACCTTGTCGGAGATCAGCACCGGCACGCCGCAACCGAGCGCCTCGACCACCGCGACGCCGAAGTTCTCCTGGTGCGAGGGCAGGCAGAACACTTCGGCGGCATGGAAGGCACCCCACTTCTGCGGGCCGGACAGCATGCCGGTCCACACCACGCGCGGGGCGACGCCGACCCTCTCGGCCAGCATCTCCAGGTCCTCGCGCAACGCCGGCGCGCCCGGGCCGGCAATCACCAGCTGCAGCGCGGGATCGACGTTCGCCACGCGCGCGAAGGCCTCGATCAGCAGATCGCAGCCCTTCTTCTCGTGGATGCGCCCGAAGAACAGCACGATGCGCTTGCCCTCGGTCTGCGGAAAGGCCGCGTGAAAGGCCGCGCGCAGCGTGCCGTCGTCGGCCGGGGGCTGCGCGGTGCCATAGGACGCGATGCGTTCGGTGCAGTGGTACCAGGGAAATGACAGGCGCGCGCGCCGGCGCTCTTCGTCGCAGGTGAACAGCACCCCGGTGGCATGGCGCAGCGCGCGGCGCTCGAACAGCAGCCAGTACACCAGCTTCTTCAGATGCTTGAGCGGATAGCGGGTCTTGAACCAGGGGTCCAGCATGCCGTGGGTGAACACGTAATACGGCACCTTGCCGCGCAGCACCCAGAGCGCGGCCAGGCTGTGGAACTGCCAGAGACCTTCGATGATGACCGCGTCGTAGCGCGTGCCGTGTTCGCGCAGCCACGGCAGCAGGCGCGGGTTATAGGTGTAGATGCCCTTCGAAGGCCCCAGCGCGATCACGTTGAGCTCGCTCTCGCGCACCCATGGCGCATTCGGATCGTCGCCGCAGACGACATCGACATGCACGCCGCGTTCGACCAGCGGCATGCGCAACTGCCGCAAGCCTTCGATCGGGCCGCCGCCGGCCGGATTGATAGTCGCAATGATGTGAAGAAGCTTCATGGCCCTGACCGTATCGGCATGCAGCAGGATGGGATGGCGCACAGCGACGAACATGCCGCGCCAAGACGCGCCGTGCTGGCGGGCGGCGCTCCGTGCCACAAAGCGTAGGCAGCGCGATGGGCAAGCTCTGTTCGTTGGCGCACCCAGCGGGCGTGGCGCGACAGGGTCCCGCGCCGGGCGGATGCCCTCCGCACGAACGGCGGCAGGACGGCGGCAGAAGGGTGGAAGCAGGGTGGAGGGAGGGACGATGCGCCCTGCCTCGCGGTCATCATCCTGATGGTGGAGAACCCACTCATCCATTTGGCGGGCCCCCCGTTCGCGGGGCCCCGTCCGTGTGCGCGGCGCGATCCGTGACGGTGCGGGCCGCTGCTGTTTCAGCGCTGTATCGATGGCCCGGGCGAGGCTGGATCTACTGCGATGGGAACGCCATCGGCGATGACACGAGTTTCAACGCTGAAACATTATCGAACGAGCGTTGTTTCATTATTGAAACTCTAATGGGCGCATTTATTCTCACCCATTTGGGGAGGCTGGAAACGCTTATGGATCAAGGGTTACCGGATTATGAAAAGTGGGGGTAATCCCATCCTTCCGGGTCCCTGGGAGGTGACTTGATTTCGACTGACTCAACCCATAAGATGCCCTAAACGGATTAAAGATAAATGTTTTGGGGTGGGGAACAGGGTCGGCTATCGGGGCCGGCGCACCACAGTGGCCTGGTGATGCCGAGACCGACAGACGGGGGGAAGGCCTGAGCCGCTTCGCCGGGAAGTCGCCTGCGATGAGGCAACTGCATTCACCAGTGTATTTACCTGTTTTCCGCCCACAGATACGGGGGAAAAAGAACATGAATGCACTGTTGATTGAAAGCCATCCCTTGCTCCGGCTGGGCCTGCACCAGATGCTGGAGCGCATCGAGGGGATCGATCAGGTCATCGCGATCGATCCCGCCGATGTCTCTCTTCTTGACGGCACCGACGGCGATACCGACCTGATGGTGTTCGGCATGCCGCAGGATGTCGACGCCGGTTGGCAACTGCTGACCCAGGTCCGCCGCGTGCTCAACGCCCAGCGCGTGCTGCTGCTCTCCGATATGGTGCCGCTGCAGGTTCCGGCTGCCGCCATGGCGCAGGGCGTGTGCGGCTGCCTGCCGAAGTCCGCCTCGCTCGCCGTGCTCGAAGCGGCCATTCGCCTGGCGATGGTGGGCGGCTATTTCGTGCGCGGCAACGGCGCGGCGGGCACGCTGTCGTCCTCGCTGCCGGCCGGCTATGGGGGTCCGGTGGTCGCGCCGCCCTCGCTCGGCGTGCGCCCCACGATGACGGGCAGCGCCACCGTGTCGCCGCATCCCGCGATGCCGGCGTCTTCGCGCAGCGGCATCGTGCCGCCGCACGCTGCCGCGGCCGCGCCGCGTCCCGCACCGGTCGACACCGGCAGCGCGGAAGCGACCTACTACGACGAAGCCGAAATGCTGCAGATCACGCCGCGCCAGTACGAGGTGCTGGTGCTGCTGGCGCGCGGCCATCCGATCAAGACCGTCAGCCGCATGCTCAATATCTCGGTGGCCACGGTCAAGAGCCACGCCTGCACGCTGTACCAGCGTCTGAAGGTGCGCAACAAGGGCGAGGCGGTCTACACCGCGCTGCAACGCGGTGCCAAGCTCGAATGGGTCAACGGCGACGGCGCGGCGCCGGTTGCGTCGGTCACGCGCATGCCGCGTCCGGCGAACGAACGCGCGGAGATTACCGAACTGCCGCTGCAGGCCGGAGGCGGCATGCGCTGACGCCAGGCGGGGTTCGAACGAAGGCGGGCCGGATGAAATCCGGCCCGTTTTTTTTTTTGCGTGATACGCGCGCTTGCGCGAGTTCGAACACTGGCAAGCGCGTCCTCGCCAACCCCTTTCGTTCCCCTTGCGTTGGGCTCCCGATCCACTCCGCATCAAATGTGTGACAACGCACCGATACCCAGTGCCTGCGCGGACACGATGGCAGCATCCGGGGGACATGGCCGTGCGCGTGTCCATGTGCAAGTCGCAGTGGGGGAGGTTGCCATGAAAGCATTGGAACAGCATCAGCAACGCGGTCCACGCAGTGTGCGCCGCGGTCGAGCAGTGGCGGGGCTGGTCGCGGCCGGCGCGATGGGAGCGGCGGCGCTGCTGGCCGGCTGCGCCAGCTCGCCGGGCATGTATTTCGACAAGCAGGCGCCGGTCTCCGCCATCGGCCCCGATGCGGTGCCCAAGATCACGCCGATCACGATGGACCTGGTGCGCGAGCTGCGCAACAACTCGCGCCGCGAGAACGAGAACGTCGAGGAGCTGTTCGCCGCGCCGCAGCCGTATCGCGTGGGCCCGGGCGACATCATCTCGGTGGTGGTCTGGGACCACCCCGAGCTGGTCTTCCCGACGCAGACCTACAGCATCGGCCAGGCCTACGAGCTGCCCGCCACCGGCGGCAGCGCCAACGTGCCCGGCTATGTGGTCAGTCCCAACGGCGACATCCAGTTCCCGTACGCGGGCGTGATGAAGGTTGGCGGCAAGACCGCCAACGAGGTGCGCGACCAGATCGCCAAGGCGCTGTCGCGCGTGGTGCGCGACCCGCAGATGACGGTGCGCGTGCTGGCCTTCCGCAGCCAGCGCGTCTATGTCGACGGCGAGGTCAAGACGCCCGGCATGCTGCCGATCGACGACGCGCCGATGACGCTGGTCGAGGCGCTGAACCGCGCCGGCGGCGTGCTGACGCAGACCGGCGACAGCAGCCGCATCCGCGTGACGCGCGGCGAGCGCAGCTGGTACATCAACATGCCGGCGCTGCTGGCCAAGGGCGTCGACCCGTCGCGCATCCTGCTGCGCAACGGCGACATCGTGCGCGTCGAACAGCGCGAGGACAGCAAGGTGTTCGTGACCGGCGAAGTGCTGCGGCCCACCGCGCTGCTGATGCGCAACGGACGCATGACGCTGAACGAGGCGCTCGGCGATGCCGGCGGCGTGAATCCGAGTTCGGCCAGCGCCGACCAGATCTACGTCATCCGCAAGACCACCGCCGGCGAAGAGCCGAAGGTGTTCCACCTGGACGGCAGCTCGCCGGTGGCCCTGGCCATCGCAGAAGGATTCGAGCTCGAGCCGAAGGACGTCGTCTATGTCGATGCCCGCGAACTGGTGCGCTGGAGCCGCGTCATCAACCTGCTGATTCCGTCGACCCAGCCGGTGATCGGCACGGCCGGCGTGGTCCGATAGGCGGGCGCGATGATCCGAACCATATTGGTGGTCTGCATCGGCAATACCTGTCGAAGTCCGATGGCCGAAGCGCTGCTGCGGCAGGCGCTGCCAACGTGCGAGGTGGCCTCCGCCGGACTGGCACCGCCGGTCGGCGCGGCGGCGCATCCGTGCGCGATCGCGCTGATGGCCGCCGAGGGGCATGAACTGCGCGGGCATCGCGCCCGCGTCGTCGACACGCAGCTGGTGGACTGGGCCGATCTGGTGCTGGTGATGGACCTCGAGCAGCGCGACGAGGTCGAGCGCCGGTTTCCGGATGCACGCGGCCGCGTCTATCGCATCTGCGAGTTCATCGCGGCCGACGTGCCCGATCCCTTCGGCGGTTCGCACAGCATGTTCGCCATCGCACTCGGCTTGATCAAGACGGGCATCGAATCCTGGTCGGTACGCATAAGAGCCATTGCGCCGGCCGAATGTCACGGGGAGGCATCATGAATAGCAACAACATCCGGAGCACCCACTCCGAGCGCGCCGACGAGCGCGATGGCATGGTCGATCTGACCTCCTGGTTCGACGTGCTGGCGCGATACCGCTGGACCTTCCTGACGGTGGCGGGCCTGGTCATCGCGCTCGGTGCGATCTATGCGCTGATCGCGCGCCCGGTCTATCGCGCCGACATCATGGTGCAGGTCGAGGAGAGCACCAACACCACCGCGGCGACCAACCGCGTGGCCGCGCAGATCTCGCCGGTGATCGAGGTCAAGTCGGCCGCCTCCGCCGAGATCGAGCTGCTGCAGTCGCGCATGGTGGTCGGGCGCGCGGTCGACAACCTGATGCTGAACATCGAGGCGTCGCCGCGCTACTTCCCGATCGTGGGCCGCGCGATCGCGCAGAACAACAGCGAGCTGTCGCAGCCGGGCCTGTTCGGCTGGGGCGGATTCGCCTGGGGCAGCGAATCGATCGCGGTCAGCGAGCTGACGGTGCCGGCCGAGATGGACGAGCGCAAGATCACGGTGACCGCGCTCGGCAAGGGCGATTACCGCGTCAGCTTCGCCAGCGATCCGGCCCGGGCCAACGGCAAGGTCGGCGAGCCGCTGACGGTGAAGACGGCCTACGGCCCGGTCAACCTGACCATCAGCAAGCTCGATGGCCGTCCCGGCGCGCAGTTCGAACTGCGCCATCTGCCGCGGCTGGCCGCGATCGCCCGCCTGCAGCAGCAGCTTCACATCATGGAACGCGGCAAGCAGAGCGGCGTGATCGGCGTCACGCTCGAAGGCGATTCGCCGCAGCTGACCGCGGCGATCCTGAACGAGATCGGCATGGAGTATGTCGAGCAGAACGTACGCCGCAAGGCCGCCGAAGCCGAGAAATCGCTCGAATTCCTGCAGGGCCAGATGCCGCAGCTGCGCCAGCAGGTCGAGGCCGCCGAATCGCGCTATAACGCGATGCGCAACCAGCGCGGCACGGTGGACCTGAGCGAGGAATCGAAGCTGATCCTGGCGCAGTCGGTGCAGATCCAGACCCGCCTGCAGGAACTGAAGCAGAAGCGGCAGGAACTGGCGATGCGCTTTGTCGGCGACCACCCCAGCATCACCGCGATCGACAGCCAGATCGACAGCCTGACCGCGCAGCTGAACGGCGTCACCGGGCGCATCCAGCGCCTGCCCGATGTCGAGCAGAACGTGCTGCGCCTGATGCGCGACGTCAAGGTCAATACCGAGCTGTATCAGGCCCTGCTCAACGACGTGCAGCAGCTCAAGCTGATGAAGGCGAGCAAGGTCGGCACCGCGCGCCTGGTCGATCCGGCCAGCGTGCCGCTCAAGCCGGTGCGGCCGAATCGCCCGCTGATCGTCGCGGTGGCGGTGGGCCTGGGCGTGCTGGCCGGCCTGCTGATGGTGGTGGTGCGTCGCTCGCTCGACGGCGGACTGACCGATGCCGACGAGATCGAGCAGCATACCGGCCTGACGGTCTACGCGACGATCCCGCAGAGCCAGCAGCAGGCGCGCAAGTTCGGCGGCGCCAGGCCGCTGCCTGGCCTGCTCGCGCTGCAGGAGCCCGAGGACCCGGCGATGGAAAGCCTGCGCAGCTTCCGCACCGCGCTGCAGTTCGCGCTGGTCGGCAGCCGCAACCGCATCGTGGTGATCACGGGCCCCGCACCGGGCGTCGGCAAGTCCTTCATCGCCGCGAACTTCGCCGCGATCCTCGGTGCCGGCGGCAAGCGCGTCGCGCTGGTCGACGCCGACCTGCGCCGCGGCGGCCTGAACCACCGCTTCGGCTCGCGCCGCTCGCCGGGGCTGAGCGACGTGCTGCTCGGCACGCCGCTGGACAAGGTGGTGCAGCGCCAGGTCGCGCCGGGGCTGGATTTCATCCCGACGGGGACGCAGGCGCCACAGCCGGCCGACATGCTGAACAGCCCGGGCATGGAGGCGCTGATCGATGAACTGAAGTCGCGCTACGACGTGGTGCTGATCGATTCGCCGCCGGTGCTGGCGGCGGCCGATGCCGGCATCCTGGCCAGCAGGGCGGGTGCGGTCTTCCTGGTGGCGCGCGCCGATGTCACCACGGCGAGCGAACTGCAGGCGACCGACAAGGCAATCCGCCATGCCGGCGGCGACGTCAAGGGCGTGCTGTTCAACGGCCTGCATGTGGAAGGCCGCTGGTACCGCTCGCACTACCACTTCGGCAAGTATCGCTATATGAACCAGTACAGCGCGATCAAGGCCAAGCGCGCCTGATCCGCACGGGCTGGCACCCTACCGTCGTATCAACGCCGATCCCCGCCGCGCGCGGGGATCGGCGTTTTGTAGGACAGCCGGCGCGCGCCGCGTAGGAACGCGCTGTCGGTCTTTCGGCCATTTGTAAGGAGTTGTTGAAAGGCGGAAACGGCGACGAGCGCTTGCCATCAAAAATCGAGCGGGCGGCAGCATCCTTCGATCGCGTGCCGCCACCGTCGTCCCCGCGGCCCCATCGGCCGCGGGCTTCGTTCGATAACAACTCAAGAGGTCCGATATGTCCCGAAACCTGACTGTGCGCACCCGAACCGCCCTGGCGGCGCTGGCCGCGGGTCTGATCAGCGCGACCGCCTTTGCGCAGGCGCCGATGGCGCCCTCCACCGGCACCGGTGCCGATACCAGCGTTGGCGCGGGCGCCGCCGCTGGCGCCGGTGGTACTGGTGTCGGCGCTGGCGCTGGTGCCAGTGTTGGCGCCGGCGCCGGTGCCGGCACGATGGCACCCGCCGGCGCGGCCTCGACCATGCCGACCACCGGCCCCGCTCCCGGCAGCGTTCCGGCAGGCATGGTCGCCACGCCGTACGGCCCGGGCGTCTACCAGCTCCAGCCGAAGCTCGATCCGCTGGTCGAGCGGCGCATGGCACGCGCCGAGGCACGCGGCGAGTACCGCGAGCGCAAGTCCGAAGCGCGGCAGGAATACAAGCAGGAAGTGAAGGCCGCCAAGCAGGAACGCAAGCAGGAGATGCGCGAGGCCAACGAGGAGGCCAAGCGCGAACTGACCACGCCGCCGGCGCGCTGATGCGTCGCGGGCCGCCCCTGGCCCCGGACGAAGGCCAAGCGCCAGTCCGGGGTCTGCGGGGGCGGGCCCGCGGGCTAAGCGGCCGAAGACGCGGCCAGCGAAGACGTGGATGTCGCCGCCACCGGCGCCCCGGACGCCGCCAGATGCCGCATCAGGCAAGCCGCAAATTGCGCGCGGCTCTCCGCGAGAAACAGCGAATGGTCCAGCCGCGGCAGTACATGGGCGCGAATGCCGCTCATCGGCGCCAGCGCCTCCAGATGCCGGCCGAAGCGCGCACGCGCTTCTTCCAGGCCGATATCCCCCGCCCCATACAGCAGATCCACGCGCACGCCGCGGCGTTGCAGGCTGTGCATCGCCTCGCGCGCATACACGTCCAGGTCCTGCGTGCCCGGCTCGGCGCCGGCGCGGCTCGACAATAACCGCCGCGCCAGTGCGGCGGCATGCGGCCACGGATCGATCTCGCCGCGCAGCAGCCGCAGCCATTGCGCCGGATTGCGCGCGGCGGCCAGGTAGACCCGCGTCGATTGCGGCTGCGCATCGGCGTCGGCTTCGGCTTCGGCATTTGCCCCGTTGCCGCCGTCCCGGCTGTCCCAGCGGAATTTGAGCAGATTGGCGAGCACCAGCCCATCGATCGGCGCGGCCGCCAATGCCGCCTGCAGCGCGAGAAAGCCGCCCGAGCAAACCCCGGCCGCGACCACGCGCCGGTAGCCGCGCGCCTTGAGCCACGCAGCCGCGGCGGCGACATCGCGCCACGGCTGCTCGCCATAGAGCGCCGCGATCCGCATCGTGCGCGCGGCCAGCGGGCTGTCGCCAAGCGCCGATACGTCCAGCCGCAATGCCGCCACGCCGGCATGGGCGAGCTGGCGCGACAGCGTGACGAACAGCCGGCAATCGCCGACATGGTGGTTGCCGCCGGTGTTTGGAAACAGCACCGCGATGCCGCTCGTATCGGCGCCGTCCTCGGGCGTGCACAGCACGCCGAACTGACGGCCGCCATCGAGCCACACCGGCTGCTCCACGATCCCCTCGACGCGCAACACGGCATCGTCCGGGACATCGCAAGACGGCTTGGCCCGGCGCGCGACCGAAGCGGCCGGGCCCAACCATTGTGCGATCTGCTGCCACGCCTGCTCGGGCACGCTGCTGTTCTCCGCCGAGCGCATCATCGCGGGATACTCGTCGAAGTCGAGCCGCGTCACCTGCGCGCCCTGCGCGCGATAGCGGCCCGCCAGAGCGGCGACCGGGGAACCGCCGCCGGGCCATGCATCGAGCAGCAGCACGCGTGGCGCGGGGCAGGTAGCACGGCGCTCCAGCCGCAGGCTCTCCAGCAAGGCCACCGCATCGGACGGCAGCCGATAGCCCAGCACCTCGCAGCTGCCGTCGCGCGGCGGCGCGACCGGAATATCGGGGATCGCGTTATTGCACCAGCTGCCTTGCAGCGCGCGCAGTTCGCGCAGATAGGCGCGGCCGGTCACCGGCGGTGCCAGCAGGATCAGTCCCTCGGGACGCTGCCCTCCGTCGGCGGCCATTGCCTCGGCGGCCAGCACGGCCAGCGTCGCGCCCAGGCGCAGACCGCACAGCACCACGCGCTCGACCCCGGTATGCGTGCGCAGCGTCTGCACGGCCCGCACGATGCTGTGCGCACAGGCGCTGAGCCGATCGGGACCCCCGTCGGTTCCCGCCGAATCGCCGCAGCCGGGATAGTCGAAGCGCAGCACCGGCATGCCGGCGCTGGCGAGATCCGCGGCCAGATGCCGCCACGCGCGATGCGACCACATCGCTTCGTGGCCCCACGGCGCGCACAGCACCACGCCGGTTGCGCCAGGGCCGGCATGCAGCCAGCCGACGCAGTGGTCGAACGCCACTCGCTTCATCGGTCTTCCCCCGGATGCCGAGAAGGCGCGCGGGCAAGCGCCCGCGCATGCCTTCTCGAAACCGTCTTACTGACTCTGCAATCGTGCGCAGCGTCTACGCAGAAACGGGTACGCTGCCCGCTTCACGCCTTGCCCGCCGCGGCAGCCACGGGACGTTCGAGGGCGCGGGCCGCCGGCGTTGCAGGTGGCAGCGGCATGCCGAGATACGGATTGATGGTGGCGAAGTCCGCGCGGTTGCTGCGGCGCTGCGCCACGCCGTTGATGATGCCGCCCGCGATGCGCGCGTCGGCGCGCGAGAGCCGCTTGAGCGTGTCGTCGACCTGGCCGGGCAGCGTCACGTCGGCGCGCATGACCAGCAGCGTCGAGCCCGCCAGGCTGGCGATCAGCATCGCGTCCGCGACCGACAGCACCGGCGGCGTATCGACGATGACCAGGTCGAAACGCTCCTTGCACTGCTGCAGCGCGTCCTTCAGCGTCGGCAGCATCAGCAGCTCCGACGGATTGACCGGCGTGGCACCGGCGCCAAGGATGCACAGCCCCGCGACCACGGTCGGCTGCACCGCCGCGCCCACCGGAATGCGGCCGGCCAGCACGTCGGACAGTCCCGGCTCGGCGGCCTGGCCGAACCACGTTGCGACCTTGCCGCGCCGCATGTCGGCATCGATCAGCAGCACGCGTTGTCCGGCCTCGGCGAACAGCACCGCAAGGTTGACCGCGGCGAAGGTCTTGCCGGCGCCCGGCGCGGGACTGGTGATCGCCAGCACGGTATCGGGCGCGCCGCGCAGGCCGAAGTACAGCGAGGCCCGCACGCTGCGCAACCCCTCGACCGCCAACGCATGCGGCGAGCGCCGGGCCAGCAGGAAGCGATCGTGCAGCCCGTTGCCATTGCGAGCGCCGGCCTGCGGATCGACACCGCCTTGCGCCTCGGCCAGCGCGGTGCCAGGCGCGGGCGCGGCCAGGCGTTGCCGCGCGGCATCGGCGAGCCCCATCGCCGCCATTGCCCCGAAGCGCCGTTCGAGCTCGGCCTGGCGCTCCAGTTCGGCCTGCTCGTCGCTGAAGGCGACATCGCCGAGCATCGACAGGCCCAGGCGCGCCTCCGCTTCGTTGGCATCGGCGACCACCGGCTTGACGCGCCGGCGCAGCATCACGCCGCCGATCGCCAGCACCAGCGCGGCAGCACCGCCGGCGACCGCCGCCGGCCACGGGCCGACACCGACGGGCACGGTCGAGGCCGCGGCCGCATCGACGATGCGCACCGCGCTGCTGCGGTCGGCCTGCACCAGCGACAGCTGTTCGATCTTGCGGCGCAGGGTCATGTACATGTCCTCGGCCACCTTGACGTCGCGCGTCAGCGCCACCGACTCGCGCTCGGACAGCGACAGGTTCTGCATGCGCTCGTCGAGCTCGCGCCGCTCCCGGATCAGCTGCTGGATCTGGCTGTCGACGGTCTTCACCTCGTTGGCATCGGTGGTGAAGCGCTGCAGCAGCTTGGTACGCTCGAGCCGCAGCGCGGCGATCTGGCGCTGGTACTCCATGCTGCCCTGCAGATACGATTGCGCGTCCTGCGTCGGCTGGATCGAGCCGGAGCGGGAACGGTAGCGGGTCAGCGCCGCCTCCGCGCGTTCGAGCTCGGCCTGCACGCGCGGCAGCTCGGCCGCGAGGAAGGCCAGCGATTCGGCCGCATCGCCGCGCCGCGCACTGGTCTGCCCGCGGATGTAGCCGTCGGCGATGCCGTTGACCAGATCGGCGGCTTGCTTGCGATCGCCGCTCTGCCACGACAGCCGCACGGTGCCGCCCGGCATTTCGCTGACCTTGAGCTGGTTCGCGACGGCGTCGACCGTGGCCACCGGATCGCGCCGCATCAGCGTGAAGCGCGTGCCCGGCCGCGCGTCGATGCGCGAGATCAGCACCTCGACGCCATCGACCGCCGCCGGCTCGCCGACTCGGCCTTCGAGCAGCGTACGGTTGCCATCGCTCAAGCGAAACGCCCCGCCGCTGAGCACCTCCAGCGTCAGCGGCTTGTTCAGCAGCCGCTCGGGCACCGCCAGCGTATCGAGCGCGATGCGCTCGCCGCCCCATGCATAGCCCATCCCCGGCGGCCAGGCGCCGCGCACCTGTCCCGGCTCGGACAGGCGTGCCGCCAGGGCGCCGACCAGCGGCGCGCGCACGGGCTCGGCGGTGATGCCGAGCCTGAGCTGCTCGATCACCGGCGCGGCCACCGCGCGGCTCTTCAGAATGCTGGCGTCGAAGCCGGCCGCGGGAGTCGACGGCGCGCCCGGTGCGCCGGCGACCGCAACGTCAGGCTGCGCGACCTGGATCAGCGCCGCGGCCTCGTAGCGCGGCGGCACCGTCAACGCGGCCAGTCCGGCCACGGCGGCGCCGGCCAGCGTCGCACCGACCAGCAGGCCGGCGCGATCCTGCAGCGCACGCGCATAGCCGGCCGGCCGCTGCGGCACCACGTTGGGAGCCGGCATCGTTCCGGCGAAAGACAACCTGTCCACGGCAATCTCCTGACGCACTGGCGCAGTTCACGCTTCGGCGAGGGCCGGCAGCAGCCGGTCGAACTCGCGCTTGACGAGCTTGTAGCATTCGCACGAATGCGCTTCGAGCCCATGACGATCCAGCACCGTGATATGGCCGCGGCTGTGATGGATCAGGCCGAGGTCCTCCAGCTTGCCGGCGGCCTCGGTCACGCCCTCGCGGCGCACGCCGAGCATGTTGGCGATGACCTGCTGCGTGATCACCAACTCGTTGGTCGCCATGCGATCGAGCGCGAGCAGCAGCCAGCGGCACAGCTGCTTGTTCAGCGAATGATGGCGATTGCAGACCGCGGTCTGCGCGATCTGCGTCAGCACGGCCTGCACGTACAGCAGCGTGGCGCGCTGGATCGTCGGCGAGCGCATGAACTCCTGGCGCAGCGTGCCCGCCGACAGCCGATAGGCAAAGCCGGGCGTGCGCACCTCGACGCGGCACGGCATGGTGTCGCCGCCGGTCAGCACCGGAATGCCGACCAGGCCCTCGTTGCCGATCGCGGCGATCTCGGCCGTCGCGCCGTTTTCCAGCAGCGACAGCATCGACACGATCGCCGTGGTGGGAAAGTACACATGGTGGATGCGTTGACCCGAGTCGGTGAGCAGTTGTCCCGCACGCATCCGCACCAGCTCCAGATGACCCGACAGCGTCTCCCACTCCTTGCGCGGCAGCGAGGCCAGCAGGTGGTTGACGTGCAAATCCGAACGTTGACCGATCATTTCTGTTCTCCCTTCTTGTCCTTTTTGTTGCTGTTTTTCCCCCGCCTCGCACCAGGACCCATCGACGACGTCCGTCACAACCACGAGACAGCGATGCTGACCATGACGGCGACGCGGTGCGGCTTGCGTGCTTCCATTAAGTTCCATCTGTGGGACGCCCAACAGTAGCCGCACGGCTGAAACCTGCTCATCCTTCGGTAGGTGGGAATCGGGAGGGAGCCGCGTTACAGCGGTGCAACCTTTTGGCACGGCGCAGCGGCGATGCCTGCGCGCGTTGTGATGGGGATTGGCTTGCGCGACGATGCGCTACGCGCCGTAGCCAAGTGGACGAGGCGCGTTCAGCGCGCGAATCTCACCCATCGGGATGGCGGTGTTCGCCAGACGGTTTAGGCCTTCTCCGCCGCCTTCATTGCCGTGCCCCTCCCGATCACGTGTTCCCTCGTCGGCACGCAGCAGCACACGGCGGCTCGCACCGGGTGCGAGATGGAAGTAATCGCTTGCCGGTTGCAGGTTCGCATCGTCGATCTGCACCCAGCGCGCGAAGCGGCGCGCCGATATCGTCAGCCACCACTGACCGTCGATGCGCTCGACCTGCGCATGTAGCTCAGGCGGCGTGAGCGCGTTGGCACTGCGATCGGGCAGATAGAAGGCTTCGCTGACGAGCGAGCCACTGGCGTCGAACCACGCCGCATGCACCACGTCATGCAGGCGCGGACCAAAGCGATAGGCATGGGCGAAGTCGAAGAATTCGCTCGCCAGCTCGGCGCCGCTGACGCATTGCACCGAGCGCGGCGCCAGCGTGAAGTCGCGTGCCACGTCGAGCAGCGGCGTCAGTCCGTCGCGCAGGCAGCGCAACTGCAGGCGCATCGGCTGCGGGGCCGCGGTCTCGTTGATCAGGTGCACATGCACGCCGTTCAGCCCTTCGTCGGTAAGCAGCACTTGCCGCGGCTGCCAGACCTGGCGCAGCGCATGCCAGGCGGATTTGGGCCGGCGCAGCGCATCGACGATGCCCCAGCCGGCGCCCGGGGCCAGGTCCTGCCATTGCCACACCAGTCCTCCGGCGCAGCTGGAGCCCGCGCGGCGCCATTCGGCGAAGACCTCGCTCATCAGCTCGGCGACGACCGCACGCGAGCACTGCAGATAGCGCGCCGGATCCTCCCTGCGCAGGTGTGCGGGATCGACGGCGTACAGCGATTGCAGATAGAAGTCGCGCACGTCCTCGAAGTCCCAGCTCGCACCGGCATCGCGCGGCACCGCGCGCTTCCAGCGCGGGTCGTGCACCGGCGCGACGCCGGCCATCGCCTCGCGCAGCGTGCGCTCGCATGGCACGTTGGCGAAGGCCAGGCATTCGGCGGCAAAACGCACGCGCGCGCGCCGCGCATCGTCGAGCGGCCGTTGGTAGGCGCCGACGCCGTAGTAGTGGCTGACGCCGCGATCGGGCTGGAATGGCCACGCACCGCCGCTGGGCGAGTTGCGGACATACGGCACGGCAACACCATGCGCGGCGATGCAGTCGGGAATCACCGTGTCGAACAGCGGCTGGCGCCACGCCTCGCGCGGGGCTCCTAGCATCGCCGCCTGCTGTTCCGCCTCGCTGCCGCCGCACAGCACGGCCAGGCTCGGATGGTGGCCATGCGCGGCCAGCCATTGGTGCACCTCGCGGCGTGCGTCGTCGAGCAGCGCGGCGGCGGAGCCGGCCTGGGCGCTGGTCCCGGAGTTGGTTGCGGCGTCAGTCCCGGCATTGGTCCCGGCATTGGTCCCGGCATTGGTCACGGCATTGGTCACGGCATTGGTCGCTGCGTTGATGCCGCCGCTCGGCCCGACGTTGGCCGAATAATCGAAGTTGGCAAACAGGAAGTCCTGCCAGACCAGCAGGCCCATCGCATCGCAGGCCGCGTAAAACGCCTCGCCCTGATAGCACGTCACGCCGCTGATGCGGATCATGTTCATGTTGGCGTCGCGCGCCTGTTCGAGCCACGCGGCGCAGGTCCGCGCATCGGGCGCGTGGCCATGCAGATCGAGGCTGGCCACGCAGGCGCCGCGGCAGAACACCGGCACGCCGTTGACGCGAACGACGAAGCCGCCGTCGCGCTCGTCGACATCGACGTGCCGGAAGCCGACGCGCGCACACGGCAGCGTCTGCGCGCCGGCGCGCAGCATCACGTCGTACAGCACCGGCTCGCCGTGCGTGTGCGGCCACCATTTGCGCACGCGGGGCACGCGTACGCTGCCGTGCCATACAAGGTCGTGTTGCGGGCTGCGCTGTGGGCCGCGCTGTGAGCCGTGTCGTGGGCCGTGCTGCGGGCCGTGCTGTGGGCCGTGCTGTGGGCCGTGCTGCGGGTCGTGCTGCGGGTCGTGCTGCGCGTCGTGCTGCGCGTCGTGTAGCGGGTCGTGCCGGCATGTCAGCGCGGCCTCGTGGCCGTCGACGATCACCGTCAGCGGCCCTGGCGCGAGCGCAGCGACGCCGCGCACCTGCACCGATACGATGCCGTCGTCGCCGTCCAGGCGCGCGATCGTTTCACAGCGGGCGGCGTCGAGCGCTCGCGCAGGCGCAGGCATCGGCAGCAGATCGATCTCGCGCCACGGGCCCACCGCGTGTACCGATGGACACCAGCCGGGCATATGGCCCAGCAGCGTGGTACGGACATGCCGCAACGACGGCAGCGACACCAGCCGCGGCTTCCATCGCACCGGACCGCGCCGGCCGCGCAGCGCGCGCTCGAGCGAGCGAAAGCACAGCGTCAGCGTGTGAGCACCGGACAGCGTCAGTGCGATCTCGTGTTCGACGAACATCGAGCGGCTGTCGAGCACGCGCGTGTCGTCGAGCCACACCTCGCAGATCGTGGCGAGGCCGCGCAGCCGCAGGCAGTGGGCGCCCTCGCCGGAGATCGGCACGCGATACCAGTAGTCGCGCTGGTGCAGCGGGGGCGGCGCCTCGGCGCACCAGCGGCCCGCCGCCTGCAGCGCCTGCGCGACGGTGCCAGGGACCGGCGCCGGCAACCAGTCCACATTGCCCGGCACGGCGTCGGGCAAGTCGGGCGGCAAGTCGGCGGGCAAGTCAGTCGGCAAGTCAGTCGGCAAGTCGCCCGGCAACTCCGACGGCCTGGCGATCGCATCGGCCCCGGTTTCCAGCATCCGCCACGGACCGGCCAGCGGCTGCCGCGTCAGCGGCCGGCCCAGCGGCATGGCCGCCGCCATCCGTTCGCACACATCGGGCGCGGTCGTCGCTACGGCCGTGGGCGCGGTCGCGAGCGCGCCCGCGGCGTCAGGGCTCGCCCTCGCCGACATAGGCGGCAAGCGCCGGTACCGCGGCCTCGTAGCAGGCTTCCATCTGGTCCAGGCAATCCTGGCAAGCGTCGGGCCGGCGGCCGAGAATCGAGCGGATCAGCCGGAACTGCATCACCATCGCCTCCGATGCCAGCCGCTGGCAGGCCGTGGCGATCGCGGCCGGCAGCGGCTGTCCCTGCAGGCTGAGCCAGCGCAGGTACTTGCCCAGCAGCTCGAAGTTGGCGCCCAGCTGGCGCAGCACGTTGAAGGCGTACGGGTGGAAGGCCGGTTCGCCGCGCACCGCCAGTTCGTCCAGATGCTGCGGAAACACCTGCCGGTACGCCGCGATCGGGTTCTGCCGGGGTCGCCGCGCCAGATGCCGCCGCAACAGCGCCAGCGACGCGCGCAGCAGCATCGGCCCGGACAGCGGTGGAAAGCGCCGCCGCACCACCTCGGCATACGGGAACAGCAGATTGGGATCGGCCTGCAGGTCGGGCAGCAAGCGGAACAGCCCCGCATAGTCGTCGCCGCGTGCGACGTGGTAGCCGTCGTTGTGGTAATAGCCGACGCCGCGCGCCTCGGGCATCAGCACGTCGATGCCGATGGTGGTCTTGGTGTGCTGGCGCCGGTACGAGGTGGCGCGATTGTCCGGCAGGTAATAACCGTCGACCTCGAGCAGCACCACATGGCCGCGCGCAGTCTGCGTCGCGACATGGCGCTCCATCGCGTCGTAGAGCGAGAGCTCCTGCACCACCACGCCATAGAGCCGCTCCAGGTCGTCGACCGGGTATTTGAAGAAGGTGAATTGATCGCCCTCGAAGTCCTGCGCGACGGTAAACGGCAGCGCCGCCAGCGGATCGAGCTGCCAGCCGTGCAGCAGTTCGATCCACAGGTCGACGTAGCAGTTGGTCTGCGGCCAGACCGCCTGCTCGGTATGCAGGACATGCGAGGCATGCACGGCTGGCGCCAGCCGCCCGGTGCCGTCATACATGGCGCAGTCCCAGCAGCTCGCGCACCGGGCTCGGCCAGCGTGCCAGCGCAAAACCATGGTGGCGCAGCAGCGCCAGAATCAGCCGGTCGATGCCGAAGCCGACGCAACCGGTGTGGGCGCGCGCGCCGTCGGCGGTGCGCAGCGGCCAGACTTCGGCGAAGTGGTCCTTGTGGTAGTTGAAGCTCATGCAGGCAGTGGGCGGGGCGTCGTCGTGAATCGGAATCAACAGTTCGAACTTCAGTTTCTGCTCGCGCTGGCCGTCGGCGACGATCTTGCCGCCGCGGCCGAAGAACGGGTCGTTGGCCAGGTCGAGCTGCCAGGGCAAGGCCAGCTGCTGCGCCAGCGCGCTGCCCCGCTCGATCCACTGCGCGCGGAACGCGGCGACCTGCTCGGCGGTGCCCAGCCGCACGTACTCGCGCATGCGGAACAGCTGCATGCGCGCCGGATCAACCGAGGGCTCATGGCGGAAGCAGTACGACAGCACGTCGACGACTCGGCCCTGCGGCGGCAGCGGTCCGCGCGCGGCCATCACCGGATAGATCGGATAGCAGGCGGCCGGCGTCAGCACCACGCGCGTGGGCCGCTGCTGGTCGGCCCATTCCTCGCCGGCATCGAGCCTGGCCAGCAGCCGGTGATGATCGCGATCGCTGCCGCAGAAGCTGTGCACGGTGCCGGCCAGTTGCGGAAAGCTCTTCAGGTATTCGCTGGCTTCGAAGTCCTGCCGCGCCATCGCCGGCGGAAAGCGCATCACCTCGGCCTGCTGGTCGGCGCCGAGCGCGCCGATGGTGGCGTTCAGGCCGTCGGCAATGGCCTCGAAGTCGGCGCTGCGGCCATACAGGCCATCGACGCCGGTCGGAATCAGCAGGCCGGCCTCGATCAGCGCCTGGCGAAAGCGCCGCTGCGCCGCCAGCGCGGCCTCCTCCGGCGATCGTGACAGGCGCTGCGGCGGCGCCGCGGTGTCGGCAGGCTCGACGGCGCCACCGTGCTGGCCGCTCTGGTAGTCCATGCCGATTCTCCTCAATGCGAACGTTCGGCCAGCAGCAGGCTGGCGGTATTGGTCAGGATGCGGTCGTTGCTGATCATCAGCGGCGCCGACCACAGATCGCGCAGATGGCGGCCGACGCTGAACGGCGTGCCCTGCTTGTAGCCGGCCATGCCGCAGATCAGCAGCGCGATCTGCACCGCCTCGAGCGCCAGCGCCGACACGCTGGTCTTCAGGCCGTTCATTTCGGCGGCAAAGGCAAAGTCCGCGGAGACGGATCGGCCCGGTGTGTGCTGGCGGTAATGCGCGAGCGCCATCTGCACGCGCGCCTCCATCGTGTCGATCATCGCCGCCGCCTCCGCCAGCCGCGTGGCCGACGGCGGCAGCGTGCCGGGCCGCGAGCGCGCCTGCCCCTGGAAGAAGGCCTTGGCGCGCTGTACCGCGTCGGCGGCGATGCCGGTCCACAGCGCGCTCCACAGCATGTGCGACACCGGCGTCATGGTCGCGTCGGCGATCTCGCCGAACGGCACCGGCACGATCTGCTCGCAGGCGCCGCGCGCCTCCAGCCGGAAGCCGTTGCTGCAGGTGCCGCGCATGCCCAGCGTGTCCCAGCCGCTCGTGCATTGCAGCGTGCAGTCGCCGTCGAGCACGCAGACCAATACCTGGTCGGACTGCGGGGCCTCCGCATGGCGGCGCGCGGTGGCGAGGATCACGTCGGCCTGCGCGCCGTACGAAATGGTCGGCGCCATCTTGACCAGATGAAAGCGTCCACCGTCGGTGGCCACCGCACAGCCGCTGGTGCGCAGCGCGCCGCCGATCGACTGCTCCGAGGTGGCCGAGGCCAGCAGCAGCTGCTCGCCGGCGATGCGCGCAAGCAGGCGCTCGTGCCAGATACTGCCGCGCGCATGCGCGACCAGGCAGGCGACCTGGATCTGATGCATCGCGTAGATCATGCCGGTGGCCGCGCACGCGCCGCCGAGCACGCGGCAGATCGCCGCGATGGTATCGAGCGACGCGCCGCCGCCACCGAGTTCCACCGGCACCATCGCACCGAGCAGGCCGCGCTCGCGCAACGCGGCAAAGGCGGCCTCGGGGAACGCCGCCTCGCGGTCCACGCGATCGGCCTGCGCCGCCGCCAGCGGCACCACCTCGCGCGCGGCAGCCAGCATGTCCCGCGGTGGATGCGCCGTGTCCGGCGGATCGACATGCGCCGCATCGGTGCCGGCATCGTGCGGGCGGGGCTGCACCGCCTGCGCCGTGAACGCGTTCATGCTGCCTCCTGCTGCTGGCGCAGATACACGATCGCGTCGGCCAGTGACTGGATGCTGCGAAACAGCTGGCGCGTCAACATGCGGTCCGGAATCTCGATATCGAAGGCGTTCTCGATGGCCAGCATCACGTGCACCGTGGCGAGCGACGACAGCCCGGCTTCATAGAGGTCGGCGTGATCGTCCAGCGTGTCCGCTGGCACCTCGAGCCGGCCCACCTCCGCCAGGATCGTGCGTATGGTGGCTTTCATGGTCTCCTCCCGCTGGGGTCTTGGTATGCCCCATTTGGCTCGACCGTACCCGCCGGCACCGTGCGCTTGCCAACGCACGTTCGCCACAGCCGTGGGCCGGAACTCTTTCAGAACGCGCTCTTGCCGGTCCAGCCATGCAGCGCGGTACGCGCGATGATCCGCAGGTCCAGCTGGAAGGACCAGTTGCGGATGTAATAGATATCGAACTCGATGCGCGCGCGCATCTTCTCGACCGTGTCGGTCTGCCCGCGCAGGCCGTTGATCTGCGCCCAGCCGGTGATGCCGGGCTTGACGCGATGGCGCAGCATGTAGCGGTCGATCAGCTCCTTGTACATCTCGTTGTGTTCGAGCGCGTGCGGGCGCGGGCCCACCACCGACATCTCGCCGCGCAGTACGTTGAAGAACTGCGGCAGCTCATCGAGGCTGGTACGGCGCAGGAAGGCGCCGATGCGGGTCACACGCGGATCGTTGCGCACCGCCTGCGTGACACCGCGGTCCTGGTGGACCACCATGGTGCGGAACTTGAAGACGTCGAAGGGCTTGCCGTCGATGCCCAGGCGCTTCTGCCGGAACAGCACCGGGCCCGGGGAGGACAGCTTGACCCCGATCGCGATGGCGACCAGCAGCGGCGACATGCCCAGCAGCGCCACCGCGGCGAACACGCGATCGAAGCTTGCCTTGAGCAGGCCCGTGATGCGCGAATCGGGCGGACTGTTCAGGTCGATCACCGGCAGGCCGAGGAATTCGCTGAAGCGGTGGCCCAGCAGCTCGACCGACATGATGTCGGGCACCCAGCGGATGTCGACCAGGTCGTTGCGGAACTGGTAGACCACGTCGCACAGATCGCGGCACGCCGCCATCGGCAGCGTCAGCCAGATCTCGCGCACGTCCTGGCTGCGCACGAAGCGCGTGACGTCGCTCATTTCGCGCAGGATCGGCACGCCGGACGGCAGCGTGTCGTCGTCGTGGTCGCAGTAGATGCCGACCACGTGATAGCCGGCCTCGCGGATGCGATGCACGCGCCGGTACATCTCGCTGCCGAGCGGGCCGTAGCCGAAGATCAGCACGCGCTTGGCGTTGATGCCCTGCTGCCGCACATTGCCCAGCAGCTGGTACAGCACCAGCCTCGAGCCGATCAGCGCCAGCGAGACGGCGCCGAACCAGGTGGTCGACCACAAGCGCGACACCGCGCCGATCTGATGCATCAGGTAGGCCAGCACCAGGCCGCTGACCGCGACCAGGCTCCATGCCGCCAGCGTGCGCACGCCCAGTGCGGCGCGGCTGCGGCCGCGCCACGATTCGTAGAGCCCGCAGGCGGGGAACACGATCAGCGTGGCGACCGCGCAGAACGCGGTCAGGAAGCCATGTATCGGCGCCGCCGATGCCAGACCGCCCTCGGGAAACCAGAATTCGCCGACCAGGATGCCGCAGATGCCCACCGTCAATGCATCCGAGACCCGATACAGCAGTTGCAGCGCCGTCTGCCGCTCGACGATCGCCTGCGCGCTTGCCGTTGCCATGACCCTCTCCCCTTGCTGCCGTGTTCGATGCCGTGCGTCGGCATATCGGGAACATCGTCGCGCTCGGGTCGGCGTGGGGTCTGTTGGGTCCCCCACACAGGTGGGGGCTGCTATACGGGCGAGGAAGACGGCGCGGTAGACGGGAAGGTGGACGGGGCCGGAGGCGCGATCGTCGCCGCTTCGCGCCGCTGCCAATCCTCGCGTTGAAACGGTCGCGCGCGGCCGGACAGATACAGCGCGATCTGTTCGATCCACTGCTCGGTCGGCGCATGCGCGCCCGATGCCGGCACCCCGAGCAGCAAGGCGCCGATCAGCAGCAGCAGCGGCGCGCGCGGCGATCGACGCCACCGCGGGGGCCGCCGCTGGCGCCGGCGCGGCGCGGTGGCCAGCAGATAGCCGCCGCTGACGGCAAATCCCAGCGCCAGTCCGCCCACCACTTCGCTGAGCGAATGCGCGCCCAGCGGCAAACGCGAATAGCCCACCAGCAGCGCCAGCGATGCGCCGAGCGTTGCCGCGATCCACCCGAGGCGCGGCCGCCGTCCCGGTGCGAGCCGATGCAGCAGCACCGGCAGCACGCTCGCCGCCATCATGCTGTGGCCCGAGAAACCGGTGAAGTCCAGCGCCGGCACGCCGATGCCCCAGCCGATAAAGGCCAGCTTCGATGCAAGCGTCAGTCCGGCGGCGGCGGCGAACGCCAGGCACCAGTCGCGCGCCGCGCGCCATTCGCCGCGATGGCACAGCGACAGCAGCAACAGCGCGGCGCACGGCAGCAGCAGCGCGGCGTCGCCGAAGCGCGAAATCAAGTGCCAGTGCCACATGGTGTCGAATGCCCCGCGGAATGCCCCGCGCCGCCGCGGCGCGACCGTGGGCTTTTGGTCCTTTTGGTTGATGGAAGTCGCAAGATCGATTGGATATCGTCAGTCTTGTGGTGGGCCAGGCGGAATCGGCCTGCCACTTTGGAGCCCGCATGGTCCCCCGGTCTGCGGGCTTCTTTTTTCCCCCTTCCTTGCGTTGCGCTCGTCTGCGGTCGTTGTCTGCGGTCGTTGTCTGCGGTCGTTGTCTGCGGTCGTCGTCTGCGGTCGTCGTCTGCGGTCGTCGTCTGCGGTCGTCGTCTGCGGTCGTCGTCTGCGGTCGTCGTCGACGGCCGCGCTCTTCCCAAAAAAGAAAGGACCCCGGCGTGCCGTCTGTCGAGCGGCGGCTCCGCCGTGGTCCGCAGATCCGGCCGGGCGATCGCCGCAGCCGATACGCGCGTGTACGCATGTCGTTCGATTCGTCATCCGACATGCGGCTCCCCCGAGCACGCGCCTTATTTCCCCCCTTCGTGTTCGTTCGCCTGGCTCTATCGCTTACCGATCGTCCGGCCGCGGCGTCCTGATGTCGCGGCCATCGCCCGCGCACGTGCCGGGCGCCACCGACAGGAACGATGTCGCCAGTCCCGCGGCAATGCGCCGCCGCGCTTCGCGCTCGCCGGCTTCGCGGGCCGCGATTACCGCGGCATCCTCGCTGCAGAACGCGCGGCCATGCAGTTCGCCGCGATGGACCAGCGGCCCATCGCATGCCGACGCCAGCCGGATCTCATAACAACACGCCCACTTGTTGCGGCCCTCCGGCACGGCAAAGCCGCGCACGATCAGGACCGCCGCTCCTCCATTCATATGACCCCCCGCTCCTGCCGGCGGCGGACCTTCTGATCCCGGGTCCGGCTACGCCAGCAGCGTAGTGCCAGCATAGGCCGCATCGCCGGTGGACGACCATCAGCCGCTTGCCGTAGAACCAGGGCGCAGAAAGTTGGAGGTCGCAGCGGGAGAGGGAGCAGGCGCCATCAGCCACGCCATGCTGGCGCGCGGAAAGCATTGGCCGCCGGCGGCGACCAGCGCCACCGCCGCGGAAAGCAGGTCGGGCGAAGCCGGTGCCAGCAGGCAGCCGCCGGCCCCGAGCCGGGCGGCGCGCTGCGTCAGCGCCGTGGCGCCTGACCTGGCGATCAGCAGCCACCGGCGCGGCGCGATGCGCTGGCACAAGGCGTCGATCAGCGCGCCGGCATCCGCGTCGCTGCTGCTGCAATCGAGCAGCGCGAAATCGACGGGCTGCTTGGGCAATTGGGCCGAGGATGCGTGCAGCAGCCATTCCGGCGACTGCAAGGTCAACGGGCAGGAGGCCTGACGCTTGCCGAGGTGGCGCGACAGCGCGCGCAGCATGATCGCGTTGTTGGCCAGAAGAAGGGTCGTCATCGACTCGGGCGAGCTCAGGGGGGCGAGGTGACTGCCGGCGTGCATGTCCATAAGCCTAGCAAGCCGCCTCCCGGGCCGCCTCGACCATTGGAATGAAGTCCCTCAGCCGAAAGGATGAGTTCGCGCAAGCACATGCCACCGTGACCGGCGCCTTGCAACTCAGGCCGCCTGGCAGACCGCCGGCAATCGCATGGCGTCGACGTGCAACGGCACCGCGCCCAGCGTCGAGGGTCCAGGCCAGTTCAGCTTGGCGCCGCGCCGCAGCGCTTCGTAGACGGCCTCGCCCTTGTTGCGCACATGCAGGCGGTGGTACAGCGTGCAGGCGTGGGTCTTGGCGGTGGCCACCGAGATATTGAGCACGCGGCTGACCGTCTTGATCGGGTAGCCGCGTGCCAGCAGTGCCAGCACCTCGTATTGCCGCTCGGTGATATTGAGCAGATGCGAGCCGAACGACGGTGTTTCGATATCGGGCTGGATCAGCGGTGCGGTGCGGATGGCGATGTCCGCGGACCAGCCGGGAACGGCGCGGGTCGACTCGATCGGTTCATCCGGCCGGGTGGCCGTCCCTTCCCTGCCGCCGGTGTTCTGCAGGCCGGACAGCCCCGTTTGCCGCGTCGGCTGGGCGTGGACCAGCGCGGGAAAGCACTCGCCGCCGGCCAGCACCAGGCGGATGGCGGCGTCGAGCACCTCGGCGCAGCAGTTCTTCGACAGCAGGCCCGCCACCATCGGGGGCACGGATTCCTGCGCCATTGCGGCGGGCAGGCCATCGGCCAGCACCAGCACGCGCTGCGGCGCCAGATAGCGGCACACGTCCTCCATCGCTTGCCAGGTGCCGCTGCCATCGTCGTGCCAGCCGTAGATCAGCAGGTCGGCGTCGCGCAGGCGGGCGTCGTCGGGCGACGGCAGCGCGGCCGGTTCGACATCGATGACGTGGACGGGAAGCTCGGATTGCGCCAGTAACTGGCGCAGGCCCAATCGCAGTAATGGATGAGGCTCGATCAACAGAATGGTGGCCATGCCGCTCTCGTTCTTGTTGCGACACGTGCGCCGCGACGGTCGCCCGTGTGATCGGAAGTGCGGTGCTATGTTGCCCCTGCCCCTCCCTACGATCCATCCCGCTTCTGTTCGGCGCGGCGTTCAGCGCGGCCGTCCCTTCCCGTCAAGCGTGATGCAATCGCCCCGTTTGCGTGTTTGCACGCTTTCGATCCCTCTAAAGACAGACTTAACTTTCACTTATTCTGCGGTCCAGCATATGCATGCGAAAACAGGAAAGCAAGGCTTGCCGGATGGTGGGCAAGTCGCTTTTGTGCGAATGCGTACGCAGCACAAGGCTGGAGGCGGGGTAAGGATTTTCCCTTACGTCAATCGCAAAGCGGCCGCGTTCTTAGGGTTCGGACCGATGTTTGGGCGGTATTCGACCGATGTCCGGTCAATGTTTCAGGCGATGTTCGCGGCGATTCTTCGCCATGCTCTGCTGGCACGGGTCGACCTTTCGGACGCTGTGCCGAGAAAATAATTTACATTACACTTCGGGTAGCAATTTGGGCAGGTTGCGCTACTCGTCTGCTCAAAGTCGTTATCAATCAATCACTTAAGGGCGATTGCCGATGTCTGTGCGGGACGACACGCTGGATCCCTCGAAACTGACCCGGACCGAATTCGCCGTGGTACGCGCGTATGCCCAAGGCATGGCCGCGGTCGATATCGCCAACCGCTATCTGCTCGACCCGGACGAGGAGGAGGCGCTGACCGAGCATCAGGCGGTGCAGCGCATCCTGCGGCTGCGCGATCGGCTGGTCCAGTTCGCGCTGCAGAACAACCGGCCGGATATCGCGGCGATGTTCGACTCGCTCAAGGGTCGCTCGAATGTCGCGATGGACCGGCGCGTCGACGCGCTGTCGTCGTTGGAGCGCTTGTCGCCGGGGCGGCCGGCGCTCGATCACGCGGTGTCGCTGTGGTTCGGACCGAGCTTGTCGCGCCGGCTCGCGGCGGGCGGCATCGAACGCATCGGCGACCTGGTGGAGCGGGTCAACCGGCGCGGCGCCGCCTGGTGGCGCGGGGTGCCGCGCTTGGGCGCCAAGTCGGCCGACGTGGTACGGCACTGGCTCGAGCGGCAGCGCGACACGCTGCGGGCGAGCGATGGGGGACCGGTGTTGGGGCCCCAGGTGGGCGCGCTGGTCGCGCCATCGCAGCGGCCGCCGATGTCGCCGGCACCGTTGGACGAACGGCTGGCGGCGCCTGTTCCGCTGGAATATATGCTCTGTACAGCACTTAATGGTGACTGGCGAGCCGTTCTTGGCGAGGAGTTGCAGTTGGTACGCCAATGGTTGGAGGGCAAGCGGCCCGGCTCCCACACCTGGGCCAGCTACCGGCGCGAGGCGGAACGGCTGCTGCTGTGGGCGGCGCGGCGACGGCAGCCCTTGCGCGGCATGAACGCGGTAGATCTGTCGGCGTATTGGGATTTCCTGGCCGATCCGCAACCGGCCTCGTTCTGGCAGGGACCCGCCGGCCCGCGCGACCGGATGCCGTGGCGGCCGTTCGAGGGCGGCTTGCGGGACAGTTCTCGCCAGGCGGCCATGCGGGTGATACGGGCGCTGTTCGGCTGGCTGCGCCAACGCGGCGTGCTGGCGCATCATCCCTTCGATGGTTTTGCGATACCGCCTGCGGCGGCGGCATTGCACGACGATCGGCCAGGCGACAAGGCGGACGGAGAGCTAGAGGATCAGGCAGATGGTCTGGCTGGGCTGGCCGGTCACCGGGAAACGGCTCCCGGGCTGGCGGCCGGCGCGGGTACGAGTGTGGCCGCATTTCGCCGCTGGCTCGATGGATCGGATGGCACGCCGATATGGCGGGCGGCCAATGCCGCCGCGTATCTGATCGGCGATTGCGGGATGCGGATCGGCGAAGCCGTGTTGGTCACCGGGGGCCATCTTCGGCTCGGCGACGGCAGCCGCTGTCTGGTTCGCGCGCGGTTCGACCGCGGTGGGTCCGGAATCGTGATGTCGGACCCTGAGCCGGGCCGCGTCGAGAAGCGCTTCGCCACGCTCAGCGACGATGCCTGGAACGCCCTCTCCCTGCATTGGGCAGACCGCGGTTTGGCGGCGGACGGGCTACCCCACGCCGCGCCGTTGTTGGGTCCGCTGATGTTGCCGCCGACGTCGCGGGGCCAGGCCAAACGGGCCAGTCAGCCGCTTGCCGGTTATTCCCCCAGCGGCCTGGACCGGCTGCTTCGCGCGGCGTGGCGGGATTTCGTTGCGCTGCCCGAGCATGCCGAGCATCGCGACCTCCGATTCACGCCGCGCATGCTGGTGCGGCGGCACGCCGGGCAGCCGTGATGGCGTGCTGCGCGGGCGGACCATCTTCATGGCCCACCGGCGCGCCGCCCGTGCGGTCTGCTACAGCAGCGATTTGTCCAGGCCGAAGCGCGCCTTCAGGGCTTCCAGCAGCGCTTCGCGGGCATCGCGATCGGTCAGCTGGACGTCGAGCACGACACGGCCCGAGTCCCATTCCTTGATCGTCCCCAGCAGCTCGCCGCCGCTGGTGCGGATCTTGTACTGGCGGCTGATTTCCTTGACCTTGCGCGCCTTGCCCTCTTGCGCCTGCTTGCGAATCGCCTCGACTTCGCGGCTCGACAGGCCGTCGTTCATGATGCGCATCGCCAGCTCGCGGGTGCGCTCCTCGCCCGCCAGCTTGTAGTACAGCGTCAGCTCATAGCCGGCCGCGATGCCGATCGCGCTGGGACGCTCGCGCATCACCATCAGCACGGACTCGGGCAGTTTCAGCAGCGCCAGCGTCTTGTTGACCGTGCCGGCCGACATGCCGGTCAGCTCGCAAATATCTTCTTCCTTGGCAACCTTGCCCTCGTCCAGCAACTGGCGCCAGGCGATCGCATTGTCTAGCGCCGACTGGTCCGAGCGCTGTTCGTTCAGCAGGAAGGACAGGCGGTAGAAGTCGAGGTCGCTGAGGTCGCTCTCGACGAAGCACTCCATCTCGAGCTTGCCGGCCGCCGCGAGCGCGCGTTTGCGGTAGTGGCCGTCGATCAGGATGTAATGGCCGGGACGGGACGGGTCTGGCGCCGCGAGACCCGGCGTCTTCTGGCCGTGGGTCGCGATCGACGCGGCGCGCTCCTGGACGACGGCGGGATCGTAAATCCGGCGCGCGTTGAGCGGGTTGTCGTGCAATTGCGCCAGCGGGATGCGCTTGAGGACGCGGCCGTCTCCCGAACGCTCCTCGTTTTCAGCGCTGAAAGTGGGCGGTGTTTCGGCGCCCTTTGCCTGCAACAGGCCGTGCGGATGCTTGGCGATCGCCGCTTCCGCGCGCGCGAAGCGGTCCAGCGTGTCGGCGCGGCTCTTTTCCGCCGCCATGCCGGCCAGCATGCCGGCCCGCAGATTCTTCATCTTCGTTGCCATTCTCTTTACTCGATCAGGGACAACACCTCGTCCACCATGATGTCGACTTCCTGCACCGCCTCGCGTGCGCCCGGTACGCCGTGCACGGTACAACCGATGGCCTGGCACTCACGGAACGCCGAGCGCGAGCCAATCATCGATTGCAGCAGGGGAAAGTCGCCGTCATCGCCCAGGATTTCGATAGCCTGGCGCGCGATGGAAACGCGGCGTTGCACCATATTGGCCATCACGCGGACGGTCAATGTTTCGTTCTGGACCTGCGCATGCTGCGCGAGGGTCTTGGCCGCCACCGCCGCCCACAGATCCGGGGGCGACGGGACGACCGGAATCACTGCCAGATCGGAGATCAGCAGGGCGCTGGACGGCGCTGCGGAGTGCACTGCGGGCGGGCAGTCGACGACGATATAGTCGTAGTCCTGGACGAACTTGCGGACTTCGCGGTGCATCGCACCGCCGGAGGCCGCCAAACCAATGACGGAAGCGGGGAACGGGCGCTCGTCCGAAGCTTGCGCCGCCCAACGCGTCGCGGTTCCCTGCTCGTCCATATCGACCAGCATTGCGCGCGCCCCGCGCAAACCCAGCGTTCCCGCGAGATGCATGCTGACCGTTGTCTTGCCGCAGCCGCCCTTCTGATTGAACACCGTGATGATTTTCGCTGCCACCGGGGCCTCTCTCTTTCAGCGCTGAAAG
This sequence comes from Cupriavidus sp. DB3, assembly GCF_020418465.1. Lineage (NCBI taxonomy): Bacteria > Pseudomonadati > Pseudomonadota > Betaproteobacteria > Burkholderiales > Burkholderiaceae > Cupriavidus > Cupriavidus sp. DB3. The sequence continues at coordinate 758,500 of NZ_JAIZPL010000002.1, forward strand.
CGCGGTTTGACTGTAGGCGAAACTTTAGTCAATCGCCTTGGTGCTATCAACCGATTTCTTCAATTACACGAATTCGTCACAGCCCGGAAGCCAAAAAGGCGCACAAGTTTCTTCAAAAGTTGTGCTTGAAAATCGGTCGAGAATCGGCCTACATTAGAGGTTGTGCGTTGTACGCCGCACATGACACGGTTAGACAAACTGGATATGATGCCCAACACAGTCGCGTCAAGTCGTGTCACCCTCGTCGGCTTCCGTTCGGTATCTGCGAGAAATCAACGTGCTTGAACGGTTGTTTGCGTCGTGTACAAAGAACTTGCGTCGAAAGGAAACTCACATGGCAACCGGTACGGTTAAGTGGTTCAACGAAACCAAGGGGTTCGGCTTCATTACCCCGGACGATGGTGGCGCGGACTTGTTCGCCCATTTCTCGGAAATCCAGGGCACTGGATTCAAGACGCTGAAGGACGGCCAGCGAGTGACCTTCGAAGTCAAGGAAGGTCCGAAGGGCAAGCAAGCTTCCGGCATCAAACCGGCCTGATTGCCCGCGTCGCCGCTGGTTCGCGGCACTCGCCGGGAGCCAGCAAAAAAGCAGGTGTTCAACACCTGCTTTTTTTATTGCCGCGCCCAATATTACCGAGGCGAAGGGGCCCCGGCGCGTTCCTTCAAGGACAGTCGCTCAGGCCAGCTTGCGCACGCTGGTACGCGAGGGCTGCAGAATCAGCGCCTTCGACGAGTCGGCGTCCACCTTGGCGTCCGGATACACCACCAGCACGTCCTTCAACGCCTTGCGGAACAGCGCGCGGAACTTGCGCTCGCTCTCGGTCTCGGTACCGAACTGCATCTGCAGCGCTTCCCATGGGATCTCGGTGCGCCGCTGGATGGTGAAGAAGCGGTAGGTCAGCCAGGAATAGACGTCCAGCGCGAACGGCGACTGCTTCAGCGCCTTCAGCGCACGCATATCGACCGGCACCGGGCGATTGACCAGCTCGTTGAAGAACGGCTCCGACAGCACCACAAAGCTTTCGAACATCGAGCCCTGGCCCGGCTGCATCGGATCCCACCAGGTCGACAGCTGATCTGCCAGCAGGTAGCCGACCCGATCGATCGACATCGGCTCGTGGTTGTTGGTCTGGTTCTGCGTCGGCGCCGATTTGTTCTGGACGATCGCAATGGTCGCCGAGAACAGGCGGATCATCTGCTGGCGCACCAGCGTCATGGTGCCGCGCTTGCCGCCCGTGGCCATCGGGATGCCGAGGTTGTACATGAACTCGGACAGCGAGTTGCCCAGCGAGATGCGGCGGTCGTCCACGGTGCCGGTAAACTCGCCCCGTTTCTTCTTCGCCATGATCTCCTTGCCGATCCAGGCCAGCATCAGCCGCGGATAGGAGCCATAGGGATACCCGAGCGAGACCGTTTCCGACACCAGCTTCTGGCGGCCGTTGCTGGCGCGCTCGGAACGCTGCTGCGTGAAGTAACCGGGCTGGATCATCAGCGAGATGTTGCCACTGGTCCGGGTCCAGACGGGCGGCGCGCCCTTCGGCGCTCGGTAGGGAAGCGTGACCTGCACACTGGCGCGGCTCAGAAAGCCGACCTCGCCACTTTGCCAAGCGTCTTCGCGCTCCATGGCTTGCGCTTCGTCGAACAGCCGCTGAAATTTTTCGGACGGAACCAACGGCGCATCGTTGCCGGGAACGATGATGCGCGAGGGACCGGTTTCCACGTCAGTGACGGTGCGGTCGTCCGGGGTGGCCAGGGAACGTTTGATCGGCATATCGGCGTGCTTCGAATTACCCGCCTTTTTACTTGATGCCGCCACCCTTGTCACGCAGAAACGGGTACGTTCGGAGATTCGGGCGTATACCCCGTCGTGTGGTGAAATCTGGCCGGGTATACCCCGCGTTCGCAGCGGCTTCGCGCCGGCCTGGTCAGCCCTTGGCTCTGTGCCGATATCTCTCTCTTGCCAGCTCGCATGCCGTGCGGCAGGGGGCAACCCGGCAGGGTTGTCCACTTCCGCGCAGTCATCCACTACAAGCAATACATACCTTTACGGTTAACTACTCGTAAACCGTATACGGGGCGCCTAAGCCGTTGAACCGTAAACGTAAACCGACTCCCTTCGTACCCGATTCTGCGCCGCAGCGTACTCGATTCTGCGAAGCGTCGAACCCGAATCTGCGTATACCCGAACCTGTTTCAGCGAAAGCGGCGAACCGCTTTCTGCGGGGATAACTTCGGCATTGCACAGGCTTATCCACAGCGGCCGCGGGCTCGGTGCGTACCCGTTTCTGCGCCGTATCGGCGTGCCGGCTGGGATCGAGAAGACTGGAAAGCGCCTCATAAAGCGCATTGGGCCCGGTATTGCACGCATCCCGGCGTGGCCGTACCCGTTTCTGCGTGAAGATGCGTGGGACCAACTGGGGGAAGTGCGTACCCGTTTCTGCGGCGTACCCAGTTCTGCGAGCGACAGGCGGGGGAGCGGCCTCCGCAAAGCGTACCTACTTCTGCGTACGCGATGGGGCATCGGTGGAGCGACGAGCGTACCTGTTTCTGCGCAGCCTCAAGGCCGTGAAGCCGCGCCGCTCACGGCAAAGGACCACGTATACGTACATCCTGTTAAAAGCGAGCGCTTCCAAACGTCTGCGGGCCGGAAACGTTGCCAATGCCTAAGGGCGTACCCGTTTCTGCGTCGGAGGTCGGACCTCGCAGAAGAGATCGCTGGAGGACTGCCAGACGGCCGTACCCATTTCTGCGCGTCTGGTACGTGTCCGACCGGTGCGATCCGCGTACCTGTTTCTGCGGGAAATGGTGCCGCATTGATCCCGAGGGGATGCACCCGGAAAACCGTACCCGTTTCTGCGTCGCGGCAAAAAAGCGGCAAACCGTACCCGATTCTGCGAACGTGACCCGTGCGCGGACCGCGGATCGGCCTTCAGTGCCGGCCTATCCGTACCTGTTTCTGCGTGCCGAAATCCTTGTGGGGTGGGCCATGGCGTACCCGTTTCTGCGGCTGTCGGCGGTCCGAAAAGGGCCAGCGATGCCAATCCGTACCCGATTCTGCGGACGGCAATCCGCGCTGCCCGTACCCGTTTCTGCGTGGTGAGGCCCGGCTGATGGCGGTGCGCCAAACTGTTCTGGCGCGCGGGCAACCAAGGGGAGGACCTGAGCAAAGGCGCGGCGGAGGGGGGGAGAGCCGAGGGGAAAGGGTCGAGCGGACGGGGGGCGAGGAGGAGGGGCGGAGGACGGGGCGAGTGAAGGGGCGAGTGAAGGGCCAGTGAAGGGCCAGTGAAGGAGCCAGGGAAGGAGCCAGTGAAGGAGCCAGTGAAGGAGCCAGTGAAGGAGCCAGTGAAGGAGCCAGTGAAGGAGCCAGTGAAGGAGCCAGGGAAGGAGCGAGGGAAGGAGCGAGGGAAGGAGCCAGGGAAGGAGCCAGGGAAGGAGCGAGGGAAGGAGCCAGGGAAGGAGCCAGGGAAGGAGCGAGGGAAGGGGCCGAAGAGAGACGTCGAACCCGGACGACGCCGCCCGGCGGCCAGCGCTTGGCGGACCGACGAAGTTCGCCGCGCCACAAAACAAAAAGCCCCGCACGGGGCGGGGCTTTCAGTGTCTTCTCGCCCGAAGGCGAGGAGCGCGAGGCCTTACAGCGGGGTGATGTTCGCTGCTTGCAGGCCCTTCGGGCCGTTCTTCACTTCGAACGAAACGCGCTGGTTTTCTTGCAGCGACTTGAATCCAGAGCCCTGGATTTCCGAGAAGTGGGCGAACAGATCATCACCGCCTTCGTCCGGCTTGATGAAACCGAAACCCTTGGCGTCGTTGAACCATTTGACGATACCGGTTTTCATGGTCTTGCATTTCCTAAAAAAAATTAAAAAACGGAGGCGCTCAGGGCGCTTCCGGCAGAGCAACTCAAGGAAAGGACACCATGGACAACCGAAGTACCATGACGGTGGCTAACGAATGTGCTGTTGCCTCGTCGCTTGAATCTAGCGCGCTTTATACGGGGGATCGGAGCCCACGTCAAGAGCGGTGTTCCCCTGCTGCAGGCTAGATCACGCGAGTGCCCTCGTGCGATCATCACCCATTTTGCATACAGTCTATTTGTCCGTATCGGCGCACCTGTATACAAAAGTGTAAGACATTACGTGTGCCTCCCTGGCCAACGCGCCGGAAGGAGGCTCTTGCCTTTTGCGAGAGACGGGACAAAACGATACAGGAGACACAGCATGTCGATGCCCGAACCCCTTTCCGAACCCAACGACACACCCGCCATGACCACGCCGGCGCGCCGCTCGCCGCTCGAACGCCTGTTCAAGCTGAGCGAGCACCAGACCGACGTGCGCACCGAGATACTGGCCGGCGTCACGACCTTCCTGACGATGGCGTACATCATCTTCGTCAACCCGACCATCCTGGGCGATGCGGGCATGCCGAAGGACGCGGTGTTCGTCGCCACCTGCGTGGCCGCGGCGCTCGGTACGCTGATCATGGGCTTCTACGCCAACTATCCGATCGCGATGGCGCCGGGCATGGGGCTCAATGCCTATTTCGCCTACACCGTCGTCAAGGGCATGGGCCTGCCGTGGGAAGCCGCGCTCGGCGCGGTGTTCATCTCGGGCTGTCTGTTCCTGCTGGTGACGCTGCTGCGTGTGCGGGAGATGATCGTCAACGGCATCCCGCATTCGATCCGGGTGGCGATCACCGCGGGCATCGGGCTGTTTCTCGCCATCGTCGCGCTGAAGAACGCCGGCATCGTCACCGCCAGCCCCGCCACGCTTGTCACGCTCGGCGATCTGCATCAGCCCTCGGCGGTGCTGGCCATCGTCGGCTTCCTGGCGATCGTCGCACTGGACCGCCTCAAGGTGAAGGGCGCGATCCTGATCGGCATCCTGCTGACCACGCTGCTGAGCTTCGCGTTTGGTGGCAACACCTTCCACGGCATCGTGTCCGCCCCGCCGTCGATCGATCCGACCCTGTTCAAGCTCGACATCACCGCCGCGCTGTCGATCGGCATCATCAATGTGGTGCTGGTGTTCTTCCTGGTCGAGCTGTTCGATGCGACCGGCACGCTGATGGGCGTGGCCAACCGCGCGGGGCTGCTCAAGGCGGGCAAGATGGATCGGCTGAACAAGGCGCTGATGGCGGACAGCACGGCCATCATGGCCGGCTCCTTCCTCGGTACCTCGTCGACCACGGCCTACATCGAAAGCGCCTCTGGCGTGCAGGCCGGCGGCCGCACCGGCCTGACCGCGGTGACGGTGGCCGTGCTGTTCCTGGCCTGCCTGTTCATCGCACCGCTGGCCGGCACCGTGCCGGCTTACGCCACCGCGCCGGCGCTGCTCTATGTCTCCTGCCTGATGCTGCGCGAGCTGGTCGACATCGACTGGAACGACGCCACCGAAGTGGTGCCGGCGGTGCTCACCGCGCTGGGCATGCCGTTCACCTATTCGGTCGCCAACGGCGTGGCCTTCGGCTTTGTGACCTATGCGGGCCTGAAGCTGCTGACCGGCCGGGCCAAGGACGTGCCGATCATGGTGTGGATCATCGCCGCCGTCTTCGTCTTCAAGTTCTACTATCTGCCCGGCCATTGACCTGGCGGCATCGCTTGCAGCAAGGGCGGCCACGGCCGCCCTTTTTCATGGCCATCGTCCGGGACGTGCCCCCGAACGTTCGAAATTTCGCTGCAAAGTCACCGGACCGTACCCGTTTCTGCGTGCGCTGCAGCAGCGCGGAACGCGGGCACCGTACCCGTTTCTGCGTTCAAGGTAAGTACTTATTTACCTCCCGCACCATGATGGGCCACCGTTGTTACGGTCATACCGAAGGATGATTTTGGGCGCATGCCCCGCGTGGGGGCTAGACAAACGAAGCCAAATGCACTGAACTAGAGGCGTGCTATTCCCGGGGCGCTTCGAAGCGCCCCTTGTTGACTCCGGGCAACGGAGTGCGCCCATGGCGCGACGCAGACCCATTCGATCCGCGTGAAGCGGACGTACAGACAGACCGCCTTCAGGCGGCTTCGCCTCCACGACGAGAGCATGCGCAAAGCGTGCCGAAACAATAAGCGGAACAAGTGGTAATCGCGAACGTGTAGTGCCGGGGGATGTTGTTCAACGGGGAAGAATCATGACCGCAGGAGAAGTCCATCGGCCCGTTCTCGAGCCGACTCGATCCGCCACGCCTTCGATTACCCGCGCCTGGAGCCATCTGGCCAATGTCGCCGGCGCCAAACCCGAACACGCTCCCAGCCAGTCCCATCGCGAGCATCGCGACGAATCCATCGCCGATGCCGTGGCCGCCGTGCTCGCGGCCGACGACAGCGTGCCATCGAACGTCCGGCAGGCCATTGAAGGCCTGTTGCAACGCCACCGCCAGCTCGAAGCCGACATCGCCCGCCTGCGCGCCCAGCGCGAGGAATGGATCGTCAACGTGCTGACCTATCAGGCCCTCTATCACCGCTATTCCGGCCAGACCCTGCATGCCCCGAGCGATCGCCTGATGCGCGAGCGGGACAGCATGCGCCGCACCATTCGTGAACAGCTGCGCAGCGGCACGACGCCGACCGCGATGTTCGATCTCCCTCCCCACAGCGTTTCGAGCGTGTAATGGCGGCCGCCCACCTGGGTGCCCAGCCGCACCGCATACAACTGGACCGCAGCCCGATCCCGTCCGCCAGCCGGCGCAGCGAGACCGTGCGGCATGCGGCCACGCCAAACGCGCGGGAGAACGGGATGGACCGACTCAACAAGCCGACATCGCGGGCCGCGCAGGTCCTGGTGGTATCACGACAGCAGAACTTCGGCATCGACGCGAGCCAGTTCGGACCCGGCTGGGAGATCCGCCACCATCACCAGTTGCGCGACCTGCCACGGGTCGTTCGCAGCAGCGCGCCGATGGCTGGCGTGCTCGACCTGGAGACCGAATACACCGATGCCGAGATCGCGCTGCTCGAGCAGAGCCTGCAATGCCTGCACGTGATGTGGGTCGCGATCACCTCGCCGCAGCGGCTCGAGGACGAGCGGGTGCGGCGCCTGATCCGCGACTATTGCGTCGACTATGTGCGCGTGCCGTTCTCCTACAGCGAACTGGCCTACACGCTCAAGCACGCGCATGGCATGGCCGCGCTGCACGCCGCCCGCGGGCCGGATACGGCGGTGCAGGGCAAGATGATCGGCGAATGCGCGCCGATGCGGGGGATGTTCCGCTCGCTGGCCAAGGTCGCGCACAACGACGCCCCGGTGTTCATCTCGGGCGAGTCCGGCACCGGCAAGGAACTGGCCACGCAGGCGATCCACGAAGCGTCGAACCGGCGCAAGGGGCCCTTCGTCGCGATCAACTGCGGCGCGATTCCGCCGCACCTGGTGCAGTCCGAACTGTTCGGCTACGAGAAGGGCGCCTTCACCGGCGCCAACCAGCGCAAGATCGGCTGGATCGAGCAGGCGCAGGGCGGCACGCTGTTTCTGGACGAGATCGGCGATCTGCCGCTGGAGAGCCAGGTCGCGCTGCTGCGCTTCCTGCAGCAGGGCATGATCACGCGCCTGGGCGGCCATCAGTCGATACCGCTGGACCTGCGCATCATCTCGGCGACGCACGTGGACCTGGTCGCGGCGCAGGCCGAGGGGCGCTTCCGTTCCGATCTGTTCCACCGGCTGTGCGTGCTGACGCTGTCGATCCCGCCGCTGCGCGAGCGCGGCGAGGACATCCTGCTGCTGGCCAACGCGGTGCTCGCCGAGCACGGCCACGAGGCCCATCGGCGCATTCGCGGTTTCTCGCCGTGCGCGACGCAGGCGATGATGCAGTACGGCTGGCCCGGCAATGTGCGCGAACTGATCAACCGGGTGCGCCGCGCGATCGTGATGACCGACAATCGCAAGATCACCGCCGAGGACCTGCAGTTGCACGGCAACAGCGACGCGCCGCGCAAGACCCTCGACGCGATCCGCGAAGAGGCCGAGCGCGAGGCCATCCGCTCGGTGATGGCGAGCCACGGCTTCCACGTGGTGCCCGCCGCGCGCGAGCTCAACGTGTCGCGTGTCACGCTCTACCGGCTGATGCACAAGCACAATATCCGCGTCGAAGGCCAGTCGAGCCACGCCGAGTAGCGCACCGCCGAGACAGCGGCAATCAGCGGGGCCGACGATTCATCGGCCCCTTTTTCATGGCGCTTGCCGCTCAGCGCCGCGGCGCCAATGACGAGGCCGGCTTCCAGCAGCCCGATGCCAGGCCGCCACCGTAGCCGACCGAATCGGCCGATGCCGCCAGCAGATCGATCGGCAGGCGGGCCACCTGCCGTGTCTTGCCGTCGTCGTCCACCGCGGACTGCTGGCCGGGCGCCTCGTCGTCCTGCGCGCCGGCGCCGAGCAGGCCCAGCGACAAGCCGAAGCCCTTGACGTAGATATCGTTGCTCCATGCCGTATGGCTGTGGATCTCGGCATCGTCGGACCGGTCCAGATGGCTGAAGCTGCCGGCCGCGGCGCTGGTACAGAACGCGGCCAACGCAGCGAATGCGCAAAGCCTGGTTTTCATTGTGTCTCCTCCCTGATCGGATGCCGGATGGCCAGCCGGCGCGCCGCGGCGCGTGGACAGGCCGACCTGTGGGCGGCCCGTGGCCGCCGACGATCCACGGAAGGGCGGCTATCGCCGTGTCCGGCTGCGGAAGGCCCCGATCGGCAGGACGCGGTTGGACTCCGTGCAGAACGACGATGTCGCCCGATGCGGCAACCGCGGCGCAGCCAATAGCGGGGGCGACAGCAGTTGCAATACCGACGGCGCGGCGCGCGCCGGACGCTGGGCGCGGCGTCGTGCCGTCATGCGTGCTGGAGGGTGACGCATGGTGGGGCGCTCTCCCGTGGCTGAAGCGTGGGTCCTGGCTCTCCACGGCCTGTTGCGACAAGCGTGCCAAGATGCGCCCGCCGTTGTCCCCGTTGGGTTTGCGGCCATTGGCCGCGCGCGCGACGGATCGCCCTGGACGGACCGGTCCGATTCTGTTGCGGCCCTGAAACCGGGGTGGCGGCGGCTGCGCGCACGGTGTTTCCCTCCCGGCCATGCCGTCGACGCCGGGACGGTGGCCAACGGCGCGCCGGCACAACGGCACGGGCGCCGGCATCCGTCCAAAGGAGGAATTCCGGATGAAGTCAGGGCAGGGAACGGCGCGACGGGCTCGCCGATACGGCCGAAGTCCCCTGCCTGGCCCGCGCCGCGCAGCCAAGGGCGGCGCGGTTACACCGGCTTAACGCACGGGTGCCGGACGCGCGCAGACGGGCGAAAAGCGCGACGGCGGCACCCGACGCGTCCATAACACTCGGAAACCCACACACGAACGTCCGCAGAAACGGGTACGCATCGGCCTGCGACGAGCATCGGCGGCCCCCACGTCGGCCCCAGACGCGGCCAAACCGCGGCGAAACCGCGGCCAAATCGCGGCCCAAACCGACGCCCAAACCGAGGCCGAAACCGAGGCCGAAACCGAGGCCGCGCCTCGGCGTCATTCCTTGCGAGCCGGCGGGTTGGCCGAAGGCGCGGTGTCGGCGGCGGGCGTGTCGCCCGAAATCGGTTTCGGGCCGGGCTGGCTGCGGTCGCAGCCGGCGGTCGCCAGGATGGCGGCGACGCCCAGCGCGAGTGTGCCGAGCCGGAGGGCGGGGAAGGATGCGATCGGAAAACGGATCACGGTACCTCCTGAAGGAGAGAGAAGAGACGAAAGACGCGGCGGCGGAATGGCGCGCCGCCCGCTTTTACTCTAGCAGTTGGTCGCGGCCGGCCCTTGCGCCCGCTCTTTCACAGGCCTCGCGCTACCCCTTGTACTGACGCTCGCGCCAGCCCTTGCACCCGCCCTTGCACCCGCCCCTGCACCGGCTCTTGCACCGGCTCTTGCAACGACTCTTGCACCGGCTCTCGCGCCCGCTTGCGCCCGCCTGCGCGAGCCCTTGCCCCGAACGCGGCTTGGGCACAGCCGCCAGGCGCGGTATCCTGAACACTGCCCCGCCGGCCGCGCCCTGCGGCGGCACGACCCCCAGCCCCTCCGGACCTCAGCCCACCGACCAAGCCAGGGAGCGCCTTCTTGCCGATGTACCAACCCGACCCCGAGCACCGCGACGGCCGCTGGCACGGCCTGGCCCGCATGCTGCCCGACCGCCATACCCTGCGCCGCACCGCGATGGTGGTGACGGGCGCCGTGCAGGCCTGGTTTGCGCACCGCGCCGCCAGCAAGGGCGCCGCGCTGTCGTTCTACATGCTGTTCTCGCTGGCGCCGATCCTGGTGCTGGTGATCTCGATCGCGGGGCTGTTCTTCGGCGCCGAAGCGGCCCGCGGCGAGATCTTCGAGCAGCTCGAGGGCCTGCTCGGCACGCAGGGCGCGACGGCGATCCAGGAAATCCTGGCCGCCACGCACCGCGCCGGCGGCAGCGGCGTGGCGGCGCTGATCGCCACCGGCATCCTGATCGTCGGCGCGACCAGCGCCTTCGCCGAGCTCAAGGCGAGCCTGGACGATATCTGGGAGGCCGATGCGACGCCGGCCAGCGGCTGGCGTTCGCTGGTGCGCACGCGGCTGCTGTCGTTCAGCCTGGTGCTGGTGCTGGCCTTCATGCTGCTCGTGTCGCTCGTGGTCAATGCCGCGATCGCGGTGGTGCAGCGCTTCTGGGACGGCATGTGGTTCGAGTCGTGGCTGGCCCCGGTCGCGACCACCATCTCCAACGGCTTCTCGTTCGCCGTGGTCACCGCGCTGTTCGCGGTGGTGTTCAAGATGCTGCCGCGCGTGCGCGTGACCTGGCGGGACGTGACGATGGGCGCGGTGATCACCGCGGTGCTGTTCTCGGTCGGCAAGCGCCTGATCGGCATCTACCTGGGCAACAGCGCGGTGGCGTCCTCGTACGGGGCGGCCGGCTCGGTGGTGGCGCTGATGCTGTGGGTGTACTACTCGGCCCAGATCTTCTTCTTCGGCGCCGAACTGACCCATCAGTACGCGCTGCAATTCGGCAGCCTGCGGGAGCGGCGGCGCCGCGGCGAGGCGCCGGAACCGGTCGGCGCCGGGAACCGGTAGAATAGCGGCCCATTCCCTCGGGCGCTCCGCCGCGACAGCCGATCCCAAGCCGGCCGCCGCGGAACGCGACACACCAGGCGCGGCGCGATCGGCTTCGCCATCGCCTCTGCCGCGCCCTCCGGGTCCCGATCCAATCGCCTGCCATCCGAACGTCCTACCGTGAGCTCGCTCGAATCCGAAATTGCGCGTCGTCGCACCTTTGCCATCATTTCCCACCCCGACGCCGGCAAGACCACGCTGACGGAAAAGCTGCTGTGGTTCGGCGGCGCGATCCAGGTCGCCGGCGAGGTGCGGGCGCGCAAGGCCGACCGCCACGCCACCTCCGACTGGATGGAGCTGGAAAAGCAGCGCGGCATCTCGGTGACCTCGTCGGTGATGCAGTTCCCGTACCGCGAGCACATCGTCAACCTGCTCGACACCCCGGGCCACGAGGACTTCTCGGAAGACACCTACCGCACGCTGACCGCGGTCGACTCGGCGGTGATGGTGATCGACTCGGTCAACGGCGTGGAGGCGCAGACGATCAAGCTGCTGAACGTCTGCCGGCTGCGCGATACGCCGATCCTGACCTTCATCAACAAGCTGGACCGCGAAGGGCGCTCGCCGATCGAGCTGCTCGACGAGATCGAGGACGTGCTGAAGATCCAGTGCGCGCCGATGACCTGGCCGATCGGCATGGGCAAGGCGTTCCGCGGCGTCTATCACCTGATCGACGACAAGGTGCAGCTGTTCGATCCGCACGGCGAGAAGGGCACCGCCGCCATCCTGGACGGACTGGACAATCCCGAGCTCGACCGCGTGCTCGGTTCGCAGGCCGAGGAACTGCGCGTCGAGATCGAACTGGTGCGCGGCGCCTCGCACGCCTTCGACAAGGACGCCTTCCTGGCCGGCAAGCAGACCCCGGTCTATTTCGGCTCGGCGATCAACAACTTCGGCGTACAGTCGCTGCTCGACGCGCTGTGCGACCTGTCGCCCTCGCCGCAGCCGCGGGCGACCGACAGCCGCACGGTGCAGCCCGAGGAAGCCAAGTTCAGCGGCTTCGTGTTCAAGATCCAGGCCAACATGGACCCGCGCCACCGCGACCGCATTGCGTTCGTGCGGGTCTGCTCCGGCCGCTTCACGCGCGGCATGAAGCTGCTGCACGTGTCGGCCGGCAAGACGGTGGCGATCAACAACGCGATCACCTTCATGGCGCAGGACCGCAACACCACCGAGGAGGCCTACGCCGGCGACATCATCGGCGTGCCCAACCACGGCACGATCCGCCTGGGCGATGTCTTCACGGAAGGCGAGGCGCTCAAGTTCACCGGCATTCCATCGTTCGCGCCGGAACACTTCCGCCGCGCACGGCTGAACAATCCGCTGAAGGTCAAGCAGCTGCAGAAGGGCCTGCAGCAGCTGGCCGAGGAAGGCGCGACGCAGATGTTCCGCCCGATCGCCTCGAACGAGCTGGTGCTCGGCGCGGTGGGCATCCTGCAGTTCGACGTGGTGGCGCACCGGCTCGAGCACGAGTACGGCGTCGACGCGATCTTCGAATCGCACGAGTGCGCGACCGCGCGCTGGCTCAAGGGCGACCCGGCCGAGATCGAGAAGCTGATCGAGAAGGCCGGCCACAACGTCGCGCTCGACGGCGCCGGCGACCACGTCTATCTGGCGCCGAGCATGGTGAACCTGCGGCTGACGCAGGAACGCTTCCCGAACCTGCAATTCATGGAAACGCGCGAGATCGTCTAGGCGGCGCGCGCCGCATCGTCGTCCCCGCGCAGGCGGGGATTCAGCGTCTTGCCCGCGGACACGCAACGTGCCCCGGGCAAGCGCCCGGCAGACCTCGCTTCAAACCCCGCCCCCGCCCAGCTCAAGTCCCTCAGAACGCCAGCGTCGCCTGCACGTAGAACGTGCGCGGCATGCCGACGTACTTGCCCAGGTTGTTGTCGGTCGAGCGCGTGAAATAGCGGCGATCGAACAGGTTCTTGACGCCCACCGCCAGCTTCAGGTTCGACATCGACTTGCCGAAGTCGTAGCCCAGGCGCATGTGCACCAGCGCGTAGCCGGGGATGTCCCCCAGCGCGCCGTTGGCGCTCTCGGCGGTCTGGTACGGCGTGCCGTCGGTCGGATCCCCGGGCGAATGCTGGCGCGATTGCGCGAAGCCATCGACGTTCAGCGTCCAGCGGTTGCGGCTGTAGCGCACGCCGGCGGTGGCCACATGGCGCGAGTAGAACGGCAGGTCGCGCCCGGCGAAGGTGCCGTGGTTGTAGGTGGCCTCGGTATAGGTATAGCCCGCATACGCCGACAGGCCGGCCAGCGCCTTCGACAGCGTGCCGAAGTCGTAGCGCAGCGAGCTCTCGACGCCGCGGTGGCGCGTCGCGCCGAGATTGGTCCACGCGTCCGGGCTGCCCATCGTGCCGCCGCGCAGCTGCAGCTCGTCGTCGAAGTCGATGTTGAACAGCGTCAGCTCGCCGCCCCAGCCGTTGGCGTTGAAGTGCGTGCCCAGCTCGTAGGTCTTGGCCTTTTCCGGCGCCAGGCCGTTGGTGGTCTGCGCGATCTGGAAGTACTGCAGCGGCCCGAACGAGACGCCGGCATTGCCGAACAGCTTCCAGTTGTCGCTGACGTGGTACATCACCGCCAGCGAGGGCAGCGGCTCGTCCGACTTGATGTCGGTGCGGCGCTGCGTGAAATGGTCCGTGATGTTCGAGCGGATCATTTCATAGCGCAGGCCCGGCGTGATGGTCCAGTTGCCGACGTTGATGGTGTCGTCGATATAGACCGCGTTCGCCGTGGTGCCGCCGCTGCGCCATTGGTACATCGGCGAGGCGATCGTGGTCGGATCGACCGTGCCCGGCGTGTAGAACGCCGTGCGCGATGCCTGCTCGTCGCTGGCCTCGCGCAGGTAGCGGTAGCCGACGCTGACCTCGTGGCTCATGTTGGCGCCGCGGAACAGCTGCGAATAGCGCGGCTCGACGGCGAAGGTGTGGTAGTGGCGCGGGAACGAGCCAAGGCGACGGCGGCCGGCGCTCTCGCTCTCGATCTGGCTGCCACGGAAGCTGTCGGTGTAGTACGTCAGCACCTCGAACTTGCGGTTGTTGTCCTGGTGCGAATACTTCAGCGAGACGTCGTTGCGGCGGCCGGCGAAGGTGTCGTACGGCCGCACCGACTGGAACGGATCGGCGGCGTACTGCGCGGCGGTCAGGCCGCCCGGCATGTCGGCCAGCGCCTCGTAGTAGTGATAGCTGGCGGTGATCTGGTCCGTGCTGGAGATGCGGTACGAACCCTTGAGCATCAGGTCGTCGATATCGACGCGGTCGTTGCCGCGGCGATAGCCGTCGCCGTGCACGCCCGAATACATCAGCGCGCCGCCGAGGCCGTTGTCGTTGGTGCCGCCGATGAAGACGCTCGGCATGGTCTTCACATTGCCGCCGTGCGTTGCCACCTCGGTCTCCACCGAGGCCTGCGCGGCAAAGGTCTGCGGAATCGGCCGGGTCACGAAGTTGATGATGCCGCCGACGTTCTGCGGGCCATAGCGCACGGAGCCCGCGCCGCGCACCACGTCGATGGTGTCGATATTGCCCATCGACAGTGGGGCCATCGACAGCTGCGGCTGGCCGTAGGGCGCGACCGCCAGCGGAACGCCGTCCAGCAGCACGGTCGAGCGGGGCGACAGGCGCGAGGCCAGGCCGCGCACGCCGACGTTCAGCGAGATGTCGCTGCCGCCGGTGCCGTTGCTGTCCTGCACCTGCACGCCCGGCATGCGGCGCAGCACCTCGCGCACATTGGTCGCGCCGCTTTCCTCGATGGTCCGGCGGTCGGCGATCGAGCGCGCGCCCGGGTGCTCCAGCACCTTGGTTTCGTTTGGCTGATCCAGCCAGTTGCCGACCACGGTCACCGTGCTCAGCGTCTTGTCGGCGTCCGCGGCGGCCGGGGCGGCTTGCGCCTGAACTTGGGCCTGAGCTTCCTGGGGCTGCGTCTGAGCTTGCGCCTGAAGTTGCGTGTGCGCCTGCGGCGACGCCTGGGCGATCACAATGGGCTCGGCCGAACGGGCCGGGGACGACAGGCACAGCAGGGCGACGCCGGCGGCTGCGGCGGTCAGGCGGAAGGCGGCTTGCAAGATCGGATCCTGAACAGAGGCGGGAAAGCGGCGAAAGCGGGGTCGGATCCGCGCGATGGCGCGGCGACCGGACCGCGACCAGGTGAAAGCGGCATCACGGCCTCCGCGTCACCCAAGAAGCGGCGAATTATAAATGCGAAGCATTCTCAGGCGCCGCAAACCGGCCCCGTCGTCATGGTCGACGTTGCGTGACGCCAACACCGCGCTGCCAGCAGGGATTCATGTAACGTCCAGCGCGCCTGGCGCCGCTCCGCTAGAATTGCGGCTTGCCGGCGAGGCGGGCCATGGGCCACTCATGACCCGCTACACCGGCCTCCCGCTGTCCCGGCAGCCGCCACCGCACAAGACGGCGCCGCTTCCCTCTCCCGCCATGCCTCCCACCCCTGCCAGCAGCACGCCGTCCGCCTCCGATCCGGATTCGGTCTTTCGCGACCCCGGTTTCCGCATGTTCTGGTGCGCCCGTCTCTGTACGACGATCGGCTACCAGATCCTGACCGTGGCGGTGGGCTGGCAGATGTACGACCTGACCGGCGACCCGCTGATGCTGGGCCTGGTTGGCCTGGTGCAGTTCCTGCCCTCGGTGGTGCTGCTGCTGATGTCGGGCCACGTCGCCGACCGCTTCGACCGTCGCCAGATCGTGCGGATCTGCCAGCTGACCGAAGCGGCAATTGCCCTCGGCATGGCGGCGGCCAGTCTCGCCGGCTGGGTCCGGCACGAACACATTTTTGTGTTCGTCGCACTGCTCGGCGCGACCCGTGCCTTCGAAACCCCCACGCTGCAGGCGCTGCTGCCCAGCGTGGTAACGCCGCGCCAGCTGCCGCGCGCGGTCGCGCTGTCGAGCTCGGCGACGCAGACCGCGATCATCGTCGGCCCGGCGCTCGGCGGCTTTGCCTATGTCGCGGGCCCCGGCGTGGTTTACGGCATCGGCGCGCTGCTGTTCCTGGCGGCCGCCACGCTGATCACGCTGCTGAAGCTGCGGCAGCGGCCGCAGCGGTTGACCGCCCCGGTCAGCATCAGCACGCTGTTCGCCGGGTTTGCCTATATCCGCAGCCGGCCGGTGCTGCTGGGCGCGATCTCGCTGGACCTGTTCGCGGTGCTGCTGGGCGGCGCGACCGCGCTGCTGCCGATCTACGCGCGCGACATCCTGCATACCGGTCCGTGGGGCCTGGGGCTGCTGCGCTCGTCGCCGGCGATCGGCGCGCTGGCCACCGCGATCTGGCTGGCCCGTCATCCGCTCGAGCGCAAGGTGGGCCGCGTGATGTTCGGCGCGGTGGCACTGTTCGGCCTGGCGACGATCTGCTTCGGGTTGTCGACGCTGCTGCCCTTGTCGATGCTGGCGCTGGTGGTGCTGGGCGCCTCGGACATGATCAGCGTGGTGGTGCGCTCGACGCTGGTCCAGCTCGATACGCCGGATGACATGCGCGGGCGGGTCGGCGCGGTCAACTCCGTCTTTATCGGCGCCTCCAATCAGCTTGGGGAATTCGAATCCGGCGTGACGGCGGCCTGGCTGGGTCCGGTCGGCGCGGTGCTGCTCGGCGGCATCGGCACGCTGGTGGTGGTGGCCGTGTGGATGCGGCTGTTCCCGGCGCTGGCGAACCGCAACCGGCTTCACGACAGCCCCGGGGCCACCTGAATCCCGCCTGATTCCGACCGGAGTTCGACCGGAGTTCGACCGGAGTTCGACCGGAGTTCGACCGGAGTTCGACCGGAGTTCGACCGGAGTTCGACCGGAGTTCGACCGGAGTCCCAGCCGAAGCGTACCCGTTTCTGCGTGCGGCCACGCTGCTGAAAGCGACGCCGGCGGCACTCTTTGCGAAATTTTTCCATCCGCTGCAGCCCTTGCCCGGCAAGGGCTCGCGCCCGTTCGCCCGGGCCCTGCCAAATATTCACGGAAACCATTTCTCCATCGATCTGTCCCGAAAATATTGTCAATTTCGATTATCTGTAGGCGAATTCCGACATTGCGTCGGATGAGCGCGGGCAGACCCTGGCATCGCCCCGTGCGATAAGCAAGGGTGTCCCGCGCGCCTGCGGGCAAGGGAGCAGACCATCGATGTGCGGTATCGCAGGAGAAATACGTTTCGATCAACAAATGGCCGACCTTCACGCCGTGGCGGACATGGCGCGGGTGCAGGCCGCGCGCGGCCCTGACGGCGAAGGCTTGTTCGGCCTGGGCCGGCGCGCCTTCGGGCATCGGCGCCTGCGGATCATGGATCTGTCCGAGCGCGCCCATCAGCCTTTCATCGACAACGCGCTGGGGATGGGCATCGTCTTCAACGGCGCGATCTACAACCACCACGCGCTGCGCGAGGAACTGAGCGCGCGCGGCTACACGTTCTCGTCGACCGGCGACACCGAGGTCATCATCAAGGCCTGGCACGCCTGGGGCCCCGCGGCGCTCGATCGCCTGGCCGGCATGTTCGCCTTCGCGCTGTGGGAGCGCGACACCGGCACCACGCACCTGGTGCGCGACCGCCTCGGCATCAAGCCGCTGTACTACAGCCAGGACGCGCGGCGCCTGCGCTTTGCCTCGACGCTGCCGGCGCTGCTGGCCGGCGGCGACATCGATACCGCGCTCGATCCGGTCGCGCTGCATCACTACCTGACGCTGCACGCCGTGGTGCCGGCCCCGCATACGATCGTCCAGGGCGTGCGCAAGCTGCCGCCCGCCACGCACATGACCG
Organism: Cupriavidus sp. DB3; assembly: GCF_020418465.1. NCBI lineage: Bacteria > Pseudomonadati > Pseudomonadota > Betaproteobacteria > Burkholderiales > Burkholderiaceae > Cupriavidus > Cupriavidus sp. DB3. The sequence goes on from NZ_JAIZPL010000002.1 coordinate 776,309, forward strand.
TGCATGCGGATGGCCGCACCGAAACCCGTACCTGGTGGCGGCTCGACTTCGTCCACGATGCCGCCGACGAGGCGCGCACCTTTGAGGAATGGCGCGACATGACGCTGGCCGCGTTGCGCGACGCGGTGCGCCTGCGTACCGTCGCCGACGTGCCGGTCGGCGTGCTGCTGTCGGGCGGTGTGGACTCCAGCCTGATCACCGGCCTGCTCGCAGAAACGGGTACGCCCGACCTGCGCACCTATGCGATCGGCTTCGAGGCGGCCGGCGGCGAGGCCGGCGACGAGTTCCACTATTCCGATCTGGTGGCCCGGCATTTCGGCACGCGCCACGAGAAGATGATGATCCCCGCGGCCGATCTGCTGGACGCCTTGCCCGATGCGATCCACGCGATGAGCGAGCCGATGGTCAGCCACGACTGCGTGGCCTTCTATCTGCTGTCGGCGGCGGTCGCGCGCCATAGCCGCGTGGTGCAGAGCGGGCAGGGCGCCGACGAGGTGTTCGGCGGCTACCACTGGTATCCGCCGCTGGCGGCCAATACCGATGCCGACGGCGGCGTCGCGGCCTATCGCAAGGTGTTCTTCGACCGCACGCAGTCGGAGATGGCCGAGCTGCTGTCGCCGCAATGGCTGGCCGACGATCCGAGCGGCCGCTTCCTGGCGGCGCATTTCGCCATGCCGGGCGCCGACAGCGCGATCGATCGCGCGCTGCGGCTGGACACGACCGTGATGCTGGTCGAGGACCCGGTCAAGCGCGTCGACAACATGACGATGGCGCATGCGCTGGAGGCGCGCGTGCCCTTCCTCGATCACCGCCTGGTGGAACTGGCCGCGCGTATGCCGGCGCGCCACAAGATCGCCGCGGGCGGCAAGCACGTGCTGAAGGAAGCCGCGCGGCAGGTGATCCCCGCCGAGGTGATCGACCGCCCCAAGGGCTATTTCCCGGTGCCGGCGCTGAAGTACCTGCGCGGTCCCTTCCTCGACTACGTGCGCGGCCTGGTCGACAGCGACGCGGCACGCCAGCGCGGCCTGTACCGGGCCGGCGTGGTCGAGTCGATGCTGGCCGACCCCGATGCCCACATCACCCCGCTCAAGGGCTCGAAGCTGTGGCAAGTCGCGCTGCTCGAGGGCTGGCTGCAGTCGCATGGCCTGTGAGGGCTGCCATGACTGGCGACAGACCGGGACCGGCAGCCCCCCACCCTGACGATGACGCCAACGGCCGCCGCGCGCGGCCGCAGTCCCGTGTCGGCAACGACCGGGGCCAGAACCCGGACAACAACGAGGAGAAAGATCGAATGTCGACCGTCAATGCGGAAGTCCGCCCAGCCACCAAGCCTTCGGCCAAGCAGTCGGCCAAGCCGTCGACCAAGCCGTCGGTACTGGCCGATTCGCTCCATCTCGGCGCGCCCACCGGCGCCGAAGGGCAGCCCCCGCGCGCCGTGATGCACGACGCCGGCGGCGCGCCGGTGCAGCAGGAACCCGCCGTGCAGCCGAGCCCCGCGCCCGCGCCGGTGTCGGCGCGCCCGAACGCAATGCTCGACTGCGGCTGGGGCCGGCTGATGTTCGCGCCGTCGTTCGAATCGCCGGCGCGGCTGGCCGCCGAGCTGCAGCAGGAAGCGCCGGGCCGGCGTGATATCGCGCTCTATGTGGAAGCGCCGCAGCTGCTGCTGGCCGAGGCGCCGCAGACGCTGTTCCTCGACCCGTCGCTGCTGTTTCGCCGCACGCTCGAGGACGGCGATGCCGCCGCGGCCGCAGCAACCGGCGCGGCCGGCGTCACGATCCGGCGCCTGACGACACGCGCCGATATCGCGGCGATCAACCGCCTCTACGCGGCGCGCCACATGGTGCCGCTCGATCCCGCCACGGTCTGGCGCCAGCGCGACCACGACGCGGTGATCTACCTGATCGCCGAGGACGAATCGACCGGCGACATCATCGGTTCGGCGATGGGCGTGGACCATCTGCTGGCCTTCGGCGACGAGCGCGGCGGCAGCAGCCTGTGGTGCCTGGTGGTCGATCCGCAGACGCATCTGGCGGGCGTCGGCCAGGCGCTGGTGCGCGAGCTGATCGCGCTGTTCGCCTCGCGCGGACGCAAGCATCTCGATCTGTCGGTGCTGCACGACAACCAGCATGCGATCGGCCTGTACCACAAGCTCGGCTTCGTGCAGGTCGACGGCTTCGTCGTCAAGCACAAGAACGCGATCAACGAGCCGCTGTTCGCCGGCTCGAGCGAGTGCGACAACCTCAATCCGTATGCCGCGCTGATCGTCAAGGAAGCGCGCCGGCGCGGCATCGGCGTCGAGATCATCGATGCCGATGCCGGCATCTTCAGCCTGCGCTATGGCGGGCGCGAGATCCTGTGCCGCGAGTCGCTGTCCGAGCTGACCGGCGCGGTGGCGATGACGTGGTGCCAGGACAAGGCGCTGACGCGCAAGCGGCTGGAGCAGGTCGGACTGAAGGTGCCGGCGCAGCGCCAGATCGGCACCGATGCCGAGAACCTCGCCTTCCTCGCCGAGCACGGCTCGGTGGTGGTCAAGCCCGCCTTCGGCGAGCAGGGCCGCGGCATCAGCGTCGACGTCCGCACCGAGGACCATCTGCGCAGCGCGATCGACACCGCGCACCAGGAGGGCGGCACCGTGCTGCTCGAATCGTTCTGCCCGGGCCAGGACCTGCGCATCGTGGTGATCGGCTACGAGGTGGTGGCCGCGGCGATCCGCAAGCCGGCCGAGGTGGTTGGCGATGGGCAGGCCGACCTGAAGACGCTGATCGAGCGCCACAGCGCGCGGCGCAGCGCCGCCACCGGCGGCGAGAGCCGCATTCCGCTCGATGCCGAGACCGAGCGCTGCCTGGCGGCGCAGGGCCTGACGCTGCAATCGGTGCCGGCCGCCGGCCAGCGCGTGCCGGTGCGCAAGACCGCGAACCTGCATACCGGCGGCACGCTGCACGACGTCACCGGCCAGCTCCATCCGGTGCTGCGCGAGGCCGCGCAGACCGCGGCGCGAGCGCTGCGCATCCCGGTGGTCGGCCTGGACTTCCTGGTGCCGGCCGCCGACCAGCCCGAGTACGTGATCATCGAAGCCAACGAGCGGCCGGGCTTGGCCAATCACGAGCCGCAGCCGACCGCGGAGCGCTTCGTCGACCTGTTGTTCCCCTTCACCTCCTGAGCCAATTCCTGAGCGGATTCGCGCGCCATGTCCCGGGCGCGCGGCGCCAGGCATCGACATCCATGCAGAAACTGAACATCGACCGGCTGTACCTGAAGACCGCGTTGCTGGAGCTGCTCGCCATCCCCAGCCCGGCCGGGCTGACCGACGAGATCGTGCACTACACCGCCAATGTGCTCGATGGTCTGGACATTCCCTACCAGCTGACCCGGCGCGGCACCATCCGCGCGACGCTGCGCGGCAACCGCGCCAACAGCGGCATGGGGCCCGACTGCGCGATCGTCGCGCACCTGGACACGCTCGGCGCGATGGTGCGCGAGCTCAAGCCCAACGGCCGGCTCGCGCTGGCGCCGATCGGCACCTGGTCCAGCCGCTGGGCCGAAGGCGGCCGCGTGACGCTGTTTACCGAACATGGCCGGCATCGCGGCTCGGTGCTGCCGCTGCTGGCCTCGGGCCACGTCTACAACGAGGCGGTGGATACGCAGCCGGTCAACTGGGACCAGCTCGAACTGCGGCTCGACGAACCGGCGGCGACGCCGGAGCAGATCCGCGCGCTCGGCATCCAGGTCGGCGATTTCGTCGCCTTCGACGCCAATCCCGAAATCCTCGACAACGGCTATGTCGTCTCGCGGCATCTGGACAACAAGGCCGGCGTCGCCGCGGTGCTGGCCGCGCTGAAGGCGGTGCGCGAGAGCGGCGCCTCGGTGCCGATGGACTGCCATGCGGTGTTTACGCTGACGGAAGAGGTCGGCTCCGGTGCGACCGCGGTGATCGAGGACGACGTCAGCGAGGTGATCGGCATCGATATCGGTCCGGTGGCGCCGGGGCAGGGCGCGCGCGAGGAAGGCGTGACGATTCCGCTGATGGACTCGGCCGGTCCGCACGACTATCACCTGACGCGACGCCTGCTGCGGCTGTGCGACGAGCATGGCATCCCCAGCCATCGCGACGTGTTCCGCTTCTACCATTCGGACGCCGGTGCCGCGGTCAGCGCGGGCCACGACGTGCGCACCGCGCTGCTGTGCTTCGGTGCCGATGCCTCGCATGGCTACGAGCGGACGCATCTGGACGTGCTGGTCAATCTGGCCGAGCTGCTGACCGTCTATATCCAGAGCGGGCCGACGCTGCCGGAGGACCGCCAGCGCCGCATGGGCTCGGTGGCGGGCTTCTCGCATCAGCTCGATCCGCGCCAGCTGACGCGCAGCGAGACGCCGTTGCCCGATGCCGGCGAACTGGTGCATACCCGCCGCGAGGGTTCGTCGTGATGCACCGTGACGCCTTCGTGATGCCATCCTTTCCGGAGCCGACGCCATGGATCTGAATTTCATCGACGCCGACAAGCTGCAGGCCACCTGGGCCTATCTGCTGCAGCTGGCCGTGCACCAGGGTTTGAACGTGCTGGCCGCGCTCGCTATCCTGCTGGTGGGCTGGTGGCTCAGCGGCCGCGCGCGCAACGCGGTGCTGCACGCCTTCGACCGCCCGCATGTCGACGCGACGCTGCGGCCGATGCTGGGCAGCGTCACGCAGTGGGTGGTGCGCGTCGTCACCGTGATCCTGGTGCTGTCGCAGTTCGGCGTGCAGACCGCCAGCATCATCGCGATGCTCGGCGCCGCGGGCCTGGCGATCGGGCTGGCGCTGCAGGGCACGCTGCAGAACATCGCCGCGGGCATCATGCTGGTGCTGCTGCGGCCGTTCCGCGTCGGCCAGTACATCGACGCGCAGGGCATCGCCGGCACCGTGCGCGAGACCGGGCTGTTCATGACCGAGCTGACGACCTTCGACGGCGTCTGCCTGCGCGTGCCGAACAACAAGATCTGGGGCAGCGCGATCACGAACTACAGCGAGAATCCGACGCGCCGGCTCGATATCGAGGTCACGGTGCCGTTCGGCGCCGACGTGCAGACCGCGTTGCGGGTGCTGCGCCATATGCTGGCCGACGACGAGCGCGTGCTCGAGGTGCCGGCGGCCGAGGCGATGGTGGTCAACTTCACCAGCGAGGGCGTGACGCTGAACCTGCGCTGCTGGACCTCCAACGACAACTACTGGAACCTGCGCTTCGCCTTCTACGAGCGCGTCAAGCGCGAGCTGCAGGCGGTCGGCATCGATATCGCGGTGCCGGTGCAGGAGCTGCGCGTGCCGGGCAATGGCGGTCAGGGCGAACAGACCGCGCTGGTGCTGAACCATACGCCGCAGCCCCATACGCCGCAGCCGGCCCAGCGGCCCCAGTCGCCGCAGTCCGCGCCGGGCGGCGCGCAGCGACACGCCTAGCGGTGGCAGGCAGGGGCCGCGCCCCTGCCGCTCAGGCCCTCGCCGCCGCTCAGGCCTCGTCCGCGAACAGCGTGCAGGCGCCTTCCTCCGCCGTGCTGACGTTGCGGCGGAAGTTGCCGAACAGGTCGCGGCCGACGCCATGGCGATGGCGGCTCAGGTCCGGCACGTCGATCGTGCGCGCTTCCCATTCGGCCTGCGGCACCAGCGCGGTCAGGATGCCGGCCGGCGCATCGACGCGGATCATGTCGCCGTCGCGGACCTTGCCGATCGCGCCGCCCTTGAGCGCCTCGGGGCAGACGTGGATGGCGGCCGGCACCTTGCCCGAGGCGCCCGACATGCGGCCGTCGGTGACCAGCGCCACATGAAAGCCGCGGTCCTGCAGCACCGTCAGCGTCGGCGTCAGCTTGTGCAGTTCGGGCATGCCGCAGGCCGCCGGTCCCTGGTACGGCAGCACCGCGACGAAATCGCGCTCCAGCTCGCCGCGCTTGAAGGCGGCCAGCATGTCGTCCTGATGATGGAACACGCGCGCCGGTGCCTGCACCACCTGATGCTCGGCCTTGACCGCCGAGGTCTTGATCACCGCGCGGCCCATATTGCCGTCCAGCACCTTGATGCCGCCGTCCGGCGCGAACGGCTCGCCGGCGCCGCGCACCACCGACGCGTCCAGCGATTCGGTCGGCCCGTCGATCCAGACCAGCTTGCCCTCGCGCAGCGCCGGTTCGCGCGTGTAGTCCTCCAGGCCCTGTCCGACGATGGTGGTCACATCATCATGCAGGAGGCCGCGCGCCAGCAGGCCGCGGATCACCAGCGCGAGACCGCCCGCGGCCTGGAAGCCGTTGACGTCGGCCTGGCCGTTCGGATAGACCCGCGCCAGCAGTGGGACCACCGCCGACAGTTCGTCGAAGTCGTCCCAGGTCAGCAGGATGCCGGCCACGCGCGCCATCGCGATCAGATGCAGCGTGTGGTTGGTCGAGCCGCCGGTCGCCAGCAGGCCGACGATGCCATTGACGAAGGCGCGTTCGTCGAGCACCTGCGCGATCGGCGTATAGCGCTCGCCCTGGTGCACCAGCCGCAGCACATGCCGCGCGGACTCGCGCGTCAGCGCCTCGCGCAGCGGCGTGTGGGGATTGATGAAGGCGGTCCCCGGCAGATGCAGGCCCATGATCTCCATCAGCATCTGGTTTGAATTGGCGGTGCCGTAGAAGGTGCAGGTGCCGGGCGAATGGTAGGAGCGGCTTTCAGCCTCGAGCAGTTCCTCCCGGCCGATCTTGCCCTGCGCATACAACTGGCGGATGCGGGCCTTTTCCTCGTTCGGGATGCCGGTCGGCATCGGCCCGCCCGGCACGAACACCGCGGGCAGATGGCCGAACGACAGCGCTCCCATCACCAGCCCGGGCACGATCTTGTCGCAGATGCCCAGATACAGCGCCGCATCGAACATCTGGTGCGACAGCGCGACCGCGGTGGCCTGGGCGATCACGTCGCGCGAGAACAGCGACAGCTCCATGCCGTCCTGGCCCTGCGTCACGCCGTCGCACATCGCCGGCACGCCACCGGCGAATTGCGCGGTGGCGCCGGCCTCGAGCGCGGCTTCCTTGATCCAGGCGGGGAACTCTCCCAGCGGTTGGTGCGCCGAAAGCATGTCGTTGTACGAGGAAACGATCGCCACATTGGGCCGTTCCTCGGCCTTCAGGCGGATCTTGGCGGGCTCGGGCATCGAGGCGAAGCCGTGCGCGAGGTTCGTGCAGGACAGCTGCGCGCGTTGCACCTTGCTGCCGGCCATGGCCTGCGTGCGGGACAGGTAGGCTTGGCGCGTCGGCGCGCTGCGGGCCACGATGCGGGCCGTCACTTGTTCGAGTACGGGATGGGGCATGGGGCTCTCTCCAGCGGATTCTTCAATGCCTGGCATGTCGCAGTTCAGCCTAGCGCATGTTGCAGGGGCTTGCACGGAGCATGCCCGCCGCGCCGCCTCTCGTCGCCACACGCGCCGCCACACCCACGACCACGGCCGCCGCTGGCTGCCGCGTGGCTCGCAAAGCGCCCGCGACTCACGTAAACTGGCCGCAACGGCCGCGCTACGGGGTCTCTATCAAGCGACAAGGAGGTCAGGGTGAGCATGCCCGATTTCGACATGGTGCTGGTTGGCGGCACCGGTGACCTGGCCAGGCGCAAACTGCTGCCGGCCTTGTTCGACGCGCATCGCGCCGGATTGTTGCATCCCGCGGCGCGCATCCTGGCCACGGGCAGCCATCCTTCCACCACCGAGGAATACGTCGCCACGCTCGAGCAGGGCATGCGGCCGGGCCTCGAACACGCCCCGCCGGGCGACTGGGCCAGCTTCGTCGCGCGGCTGTGCTACGTGCAGGCCGACGCCCGCAAGCCCGAGCATTTCGACGCGCTGGCGCGCAAGGTGCTGGACCGCCAACCCGAGGTCGTGGTCTGCTACCTGGCCACCGCGCCGCATCTGTTCGTGCCGATCTGCGAGCAGTTCGGCCGCACCGGCCTGAACCATCCGAAGGTGCGCGTGGTCCTGGAAAAACCGCTGGGCCACGATCTGGATTCGAACGAGGCGATCAACGCGGCGGTGGCGCGCTACTTCGCCGAGGAGCAGATCTACCGGATCGATCACTACCTGGGCAAGGAGTCGGTGCAGAACCTGATGGCGATCCGCTTCGGCAACGCGCTGTTCGAGCCGCTGTGGCGGCGCGAATGGGTGCAGGACGTGCAGATCACGATCGCCGAGGAACTCGGTGTCGAGGGCCGCGGCGATTTCTACGACCAGACCGGCGCGCTGCGCGACATGGTGCAGAACCACCTGCTGCAGTTGCTTTGCATGGTCGCGATGGAACCGCCCACCAGCCTGACCGAAGACGCGGTGCGCGACGAGAAGATCAAGATCCTGAAGGCGCTCAAGCCGATCTCGCCGCAGGAGGTCGCCGAGAAGACGGTGCGGGGGCAGTACCGCGCTGGCGCCATCGCCGGCAAGCCGGTGCCCGGCTATCTCGAAGAGCCCGGCATCGCGCCGGACAGCCGCACCGAGACCTTCGTCGCGATCAAGGCCGAGATCGCCAACTGGCGCTGGGCCGGTGTGCCGTTCTACCTGCGTACGGGCAAGCGGATGCAGTCGCGCGTGGCCGAGATCGTGATCCATTTCCGCGACGTGCCCCATGCGATCTTTCCCCGTCCGCTGACGCTGTCGCCGCAGAACCGGCTGGTGATCCGGCTGCAGCCCGAGGAAAGCATCCGGCTGTATTTCCTCGTCAAGCAGCCCGGCGACACGGTCGCGCTGACGCCGACCTCGCTCGACCTTGATTTCGCCAACTCGTTCAAGGTGCGCCGCGCCGGTGCCTACGAACGCCTGCTGCTCGACGTGATACGCGGACGGCTGGGCCTGTTCGTGCGCCGCGACGAACAGGTGCAGGCATGGCGCTGGGTCGAGCCGATCATCGACACCTGGGCCGAGAGTTCGCTGCCGCCAAAGCCCTATACCGCGGGCACCTGGGGACCGGCCGCGTCCTCCGCGCTGCTCTCGCGCGACAACGCGCTGTGGCACGAGGAGGTCTGACGCCGGCTCGCCCGCTTTGGCGAATCGGCCCGCCGCTCCGCTCCAACGAACCCTGACCCGGAAATCGCCATGCGCCGCTTCGAACATCCCTCGCTGCTGGACCAGGCCGAAGCGCTGGCCGCCTCCGTCAGTCACGCGCTCGACCTCGCCATCCAGGACCGCGGACACGCTGTGCTGGCCGTTTCGGGCGGGCGCTCGCCGGTGCCGATGTTCGAGCGGCTGCGCTATCGGCCGGTGCGCTGGGACGCCGTCACCATCACGCTGGTCGACGAGCGCGCGGTGCCGCCCGGACACGAGGACAGCAACGCGCGCCTCGTGCAGGAACACCTGCTGCGCGATGCCGCGGCCGCCGCCAGCTTCGTGCCGCTGATCGCCGATGCGGTCGAGGCGTCCGAGCCCGCGCGGGCGGTGGTGCGCCTCAATGCCGCGTTTCGCCAGCCCGACGTGGCGGTGCTCGGGATGGGCGAGGACGGCCATACCGCGTCGCTGTTCGCCGATGCGCCGGAGCTCGGCGAAGCGCTGAACGGCGATACGCCCTGCTATGTGGTGACACGCCCGGCCAGCGCGCCGCATGCGCGCGTGACGCTGAACCTGGCCGCGTTGCTGGCGGCCGAGCGCGTCTTCCTGGCGTTTGCCGGCGCGGCCAAGGCCGAGGTGTTCGAGCGCGCGCTGCAGGAGCCGGGGCCCGCGTTGCCGGTGGGGCTGGTGGCCAGCCGGCATCGGCATGGGTTCGATGTGTTCACTGCCTGACTGCGAGGCCTGACTACGCTGACTCGATACGCCGCTTCGATACGCCGCCCGAACACACCGCCCGAACACGCCCCCGAACACGTAGCCCGAACACGTAGCCCGAACACGTAGCCCGAATGCACGCGTTGCCACCACGGCCCGAATTTCGCCCGATGTTTTCCGCCCTGCGATGACTACCTACCCACGCCTGCTCGCCGATGTCGGCGGCACCAATGTCCGCTTCGCCCTGCAGACCGCGCCCGATGCGATCGGACCGGTCACGGCACTGAAGGTCGCCGACTATCCGTCGCTGGAAGCGGCAATGCGGCAATACCTGTCGCAGCTGCCCGGCCCGCAGCCGCGCCACGCGGCGATCGGCCTCGCCAATCCGGTCACTGGCGATCGCGTCAAGCTGACCAACCACGCCTGGGCCTTCTCGATCGAGGCGGTGCGCCAGGCGCTGGGCCTGGAGACACTGCTGGCGCTGAATGATTTCACCGCGCTGGCGCTGGCCCTGCCGTACCTGCAGCCCGGCGAGCTGGCGCCCGTGCGTGCCGGCACACCGGCGGCCGACACGCCGCTGGCCCTGATCGGCCCCGGCACCGGGCTCGGCGTATCGGGGCTGATCCCCGGCCGCCACGGCGCGGGGCCCGTGGCCTTGGCGGGGGAGGGCGGGCATGTCGAGCTGATGCCGGCCACCGACGACGAGTGGATCGCCTGGCATGCCGCGCATCGCGAGCACGGCCGCGTCTCGGCCGAACGGCTGCTGTCGGGCATGGGGCTGTCGCACACGCATGCCGCGCTGGCCGCAGAAACGGGTACGCCCGTGCGCGTGCCGCTGACCGCGGCGGAGGTCACCGAGGGCGCCTTGCAGCGCGGCGATGCGCTGTGCCAGCGCGCGCTCGCGGTGTTCTGCGGCCTGCTCGGGTCGGTCGCGGCCGATGTGACGCTGATCCTCGGCGCGCGCGGCGGCGTCTATATCGGCGGCGGCATCGTGCCGCGCTTCGTCGAGGCGCTGGCGGCGTCGAGCTTCAACGCGCGCTTCGTCGACAAGGGACGCATGCGCGCTTTCCTCGAGCCGGTGCCGGTGCAGGTCATCACCGCGCGCTTTCCCGCGCTGCCGGGGCTGGCGCACGCGCTGGCCGAAGCGGTCGACCGGCGATGAGCCGCTGCGCACGCCCGGCGGGGCGGACGAACGGAGCGAAGCGATGCGTGTGCTGCTGATCGAAGACGACACGATGATCGGCGATTCCGTGCGGCTGGCGCTGCGTCAGGAAGGCTTCGCGGTGGACTGGGTACGCGACGGCGAGGCCGGACTGTCGGCCGCCACGCAACCGCCTGGCGTCGCCGCCGGCGGCGCGGCCGAGGGGCAGCACGATCTGGTGCTGCTCGATCTCGGCCTGCCGCGCCGATCCGGTCTTGATGTGTTGTCCGGCATGCGGGCGCGCGGCGTCGCCACGCCGGTGCTGATCCTGACCGCGCGCGATGCGGTCGCCGATCGCGTCGCCGGATTGAACGCCGGGGCCGACGACTATCTGGTCAAGCCCTTCGACCTGCAGGAGCTGGTGGCGCGCATCCACGCGCTGGCGCGGCGCGCGCAGGGCCGCGCCGAGCCGTTGGTCCGCTACGGCGCCATCGTGCTCAATCCGGCCACGCGCGAAGTCACGTTGTCGGGCGAGCCGGTCCATCTGTCGGCGCGCGAATACGCGTTGCTGGCGGCGCTGCTGGCGCGTCCGGGCAAGGTCTGGTCGGTGCCGCAGCTGCAGGAGAAGCTGTACGGCTGGGACGACGAGGTGGGCAGCAACACGGTCGAGGTCTATATCCACGCGCTGCGCAAGAAGCTCGGCCAGGGTTTGATCCGCAATATCCGCGGTGTCGGTTATGTCTGCCCGAAGCTCGATGAAGGCGTGCAGCAGGGGGACAACGGCGGCGAGAAGGACAGCGAGACGGGCAGCGAGACGGGCAGCAAGAAAGACGGCGGCAAGGACAATGAAGCCGCTGGAGGAGCGCGCTGATGCGATCGATCCAGCGGACCCTGCTGTGGTGGCTGGCGCTCGGCCTGCTGGCCGGCATCGCCGCCGCCACCGCGCTGATCTACGGCCAGGCCCGGCAGGAGGCCAACGCGCTGTTCGACTACCAGATGCGCCAGGTCGCGCTCGCGCTGCCGAGCCAGTTCAGCGGCCCGGCGATGCCATCGCTGCCGCCGCCGCTGCCGCCCGGCACCGACAACCTGTTCCGCTCCGACGAGGACGTGGTCATCCATATCTGGGACGGCACCGGCCGCAGCCTCTATCTGTCGCATTCGCGGCCGTCGCTGCCGCCGCGCGCGGAGCTCGGCTTCTCCAATGTGCGCACCGACGACGGCGAGTTCCGCATCTACAGCGTGCAGCTCGGGCCGGCGGTGGTGCAGATCGCGCAGCCGATGAGCGCGCGCCGCGAAGTGGCGGCGCGGATGGCGCTGCGCACGGTGGCGCCGCTGCTGTTGCTGCTGCCGCTGCTGGGCTGGATGGTCTGGCTGGCGGTGGGCCGCGGACTGCGGCCGGTGCGCGAGATCGCGCGGCAGGTGGGCAAGCGCGACGCCAATGCGCTGTCGCCGCTGGCGGTGGCGCAGATGCCGGCCGAGATCGCGCCGCTGACCGAGGCGCTCAACCTGCTGCTGGCGCGGCTGTCCGACGCGATCGACACGCAGCGCGCGTTCATCGCCGATGCCGCGCACGCGCTACGCACGCCGCTGACCGCGCTGCAGCTGCAGGCGCAACTGGTCGAACGCGCCGACAGCGAGCCGGCGCGCCGCGAGGCGGTTGGCAATCTGCGCGACGGGCTCGAGCGGCTGACGCATCTGGTGACGCAGTTGCTGACGCTCGCGCGCCACGAGCCCGGCGCGGCCGTCGCGGGCCATCAGCCGGTCGCCTTGCGCGAGCTGGCCGCGGCGGTGGTCGGCGAGATGACGCAGGCCGCTCTCGATCGGCATATCGACCTGGGGCTCGACACTACCGATGGCGATGGCGGTGCCGATGGTCGCCATGGTGGGGATGGTCGCCATGGTCGGGTTGGTCACGATGGCGACAGCGGTCACGATGGCCGCGATGGAGACTCGGCCGGGCTGACCGTGCAGGGCGACCCCGACGCGCTGCGCATCCTGCTGACCAATCTGATCGACAACGCCCTGCGCTATGTGCCGGCCGGCGGCAAGGTCGACGTGCGCGTGCAGCGCGCGGATGCGGGCGGCGTCGCGCTGATGGTCGCCGACAACGGTCCCGGCATCCCGCCCGAGCAGCGCGCCCGCGTGCTCGATCGCTTCTACCGCCTGCCCGATGCACCGAGCGGCGGCAGCGGCCTGGGCCTGGCCATCGTCGACGAGATCGCCCAGGTGCATCGCGCCACGCTGTCGCTGGAAGATAACGAGCCGGGGCTGCGGGTGCGCGTGGTGTTTCCCGCAGCGGGCGACGCACGAGGCGAACGCCGCCACTAGTCCGCGGCATACGGCGGTGGTGGCGATTTTCTCCAATAGCGTACCCGTTTCTGCGTACGGCTTTCGCCAACCGTTTGCATCCTCTGCCCTGCTGTCCCATTGATTCAGGAGGTACTCATGCAGATCGATCTCACCGGCAAGACCGCCCTTGTCACCGCCTCCACCGCGGGCATCGGGCTGGCCATCGCCATCGGCCTCGCGCGCAGCGGCGCCACCGTCATCGTCAATGGCCGCAAGCAGGACACCGTCGAGGGCGCCATTGCCGACGTGGTGCGCGAGGTGCCGGGCGCCACGGTGCGCGGCGTCGCGGCCGACGTCGGCGGCGCCGAGGGGTGCGATGCCATCGTGGCCGCCGAGCCGGCCGTGGACATTCTGGTCAACAACGCCGGCATCTACGGTCCGCGCGACTTCTACGAACTGAGCGACGAGGACTGGACCCGCATCTTCGATGTCAACGTGATGTCGGGCGTGCGGCTGGCGCGGGCGTATACGGCGGCGATGGCGGCGAACGGCTGGGGCCGCGTGGTGTTCATCTCGTCGGAGTCCGCGCTGAACACGCCGGAGGACATGATCCATTACGGCTTCTCGAAGACCGCGCAGCTGGCGGTATCGCGCGGCCTCGCCAAACGGCTCAGCGGCACCGGCGTGACCGTCAACGCGGTCTTGCCGGGGCCGACGCTGTCGGACGGCCTGCGCGAGATGCTGCGGGAGGACGCGGAGAAGGCGGGGCTGTCGATCGAGGAGGCGGCCGCCGAGTTCGTCAAGGCGCATCGGCCCAGCTCGATCCTCCAGCGCGCGGCCACGGTGGAAGAGGTCGCGCACATGGTGGTCTACGTCTGTTCGCCGCAGGCATCGGCGACCACCGGCGCCGCGTTGCGGGTCGATGGTGGCGTGGTGGATACCATCGCCTGAGCCTGGCAGCGGCGGGATGGTGCAACGGTGCGATGCCGCTGCATCGCGATCGCGCCGGACTTCATTTCGCACCACCGCGGGGTACGCAGAAATGGGTACGCTCCGCGCGCGGCGTCTGTCTTCATCGAGTTCGCGCGACGCAGAAACGGGTACGGCGCCGCTATCCCTCGCCTGCCGGCGCGCCGGTTTTACCGGCGGTTTCATCGCAATCAGCCGGCCCATCGACGCTCACGAACGGGTACGCAGAAACGGGTACGGTTTGCGCGAGGGGCACGCAGAAACGGGTACGCTTTCGCCGGCATGCGGGGGCCGGTGCGTGCGCGATGCATGCTCGACACGTGTTCCGATGCTTGTCCTGATGCATCTCCAAGGCGTGCCCGAGGCGTGCCCGGACGCATCCACGCCAACGATGAAACGAAAACACCGGCGCGCATGGCGATGCCATGCCGCGCCGGTGTCGTTGTTTCAGGCCCGTATCAGATCCGTATAAGACCCCGGATCAGACCCCGGATTAGACCTCTGCCGGCTCCGACGCGGCGGCACGCGCCGCCACCACCGGCGCGAGCGGCCGCGCCATCCGTGGCGCCTCCGGCAGCGGACCGCAGAAGCCAAAGTCCACCTCCGGCACGCGGCCGCTGATCAGCTCGGCGATCGCGCGTCCCGAGCCGCAGCCGTGGGTCCAGCCCAGCGTTCCATGGCCCGTGTTCAGGTACAGCCCCTGCACCGCGCTCGCGCCGATATACGGCACGTTGCCCGGCGTCGCGGGTCGCAGGCCAGTCCAGTAGCGCGCCAGTTCGGGGCGGCTGACGCCGGGGAAGATCTCCAGCGTGCGCCGCACGATCGCCTCGCAGCGCACCGGGTTCAGCTCCATCGAATAGCCGTTGAGCTCCGCGGTGCCCGCGATGCGCAGCCGGTCGCCCAGACGCGAGAACACCAGCTTGTACTCGTCGTCGGTCAGGCTGACGCTTGGCGCGCGCTCCGGGTCGAGCACCGGCAGCGTGGCCGAATAACCCTTGGCCGGATAGATATCGAGCTTGACGCCGAGCGGCCGCGCCAGCATCGGGCTGAAGCTGCCGAGCGCGAGCACATAGGCGTCGGCCTGCTCGAAGGTGTAGGCGCCGGTCTCGTCGGCGATCTCGACCCCGCGCATGCGACCGCCTTCGGCCAGCAGCCGCTGCACGCGCACGCCGTAGCGGAAGCGCACGCCGCGCGCCTCGCACAGCGCGGCCAGCCCGGTGGTGAAGCGGTGCACGTCGCCGGACTCGTCCTCGCTGGTGTAGGTGGCGCCCGCCAGCCGCGGCGCGATCGAGGCCAGCGCCGGTTCGAGCTTCACCACTTCGTCGGGACCGATCACGCGGCGCTCGCAGCCCAGCTCGCGCATGATGCGCGCCGGCTCGATGGCCGCGTCGAATTCCTTCTGGCTGGTATAGAAGTGCAGGATGCCGCGGGTCAGATGATCGTATTCGATCCCCGTCTCGGCGCGCAGCGCCTGCAGGCTGGCGCGGCTGTAGGTGCCGAGGTTGAGCAGCTGGATCATGTTGCGGGTGGAACGCCGGGCCGGACATTCGCGCAGGAACTTCAGCCCCCACGACCATTGCGCCGGGTCGGCGCGCAGGCGGAACAGCAGCGGTGCGTCCTCGCGTCCCAGCCAGCTGAGCAGCTTCAGCGGCGCCGAGGGGTTGGCCCAGGGCTCGGCATGGCTGACCGAGATCTGGCCGCCGTTGCCGAAGCTGGTTTCGCGTGCCGCGCCGGCATTGCGCTCGAGCACGACGACCTCATGGCCGGCCTTGGACAGATACCACGCCGAGGCCACGCCGATCACGCCGGCCCCCATCACGATGACTTTCATTTCAGGCTCCAGGATGCAAAAAGGGGCAGCCGGCCGGCATCGTCGATGCCAACCCGGCTGCCCCCACTGTCCTTTTGCCTGAGAGATTCACCGCGTCCGCCCCGGACCCGGTTTGCCCCTTCGGCGGCCGTCATCGTTCAATCATGATGGCGGCGCTCTCCAGTTCGTTGTCGTCTCCAGTCTTCGGTACCTGAGCGTTTCGGGGGTACGCCTTCGGCAGCGCTGCCGCCGCGCTGTCGCGCCGCAGGCTCGCTTTCTCCTGGATGGGCGGACAGTAACACGGCGCGGCGGCGGCCGCAACGCGAGTTACTGTGGCGCGGCGGGCGGCGTTCCCTTCCTGCGTGCCTTGTTGGCGTACATCGCCTGGTCGGCCTGCGCCAGCAGGTCGGCGATGCCGGTGTGCCGGGCGGGATCGAAGGCGACCGCGCCGGCGCTGAAATCCAGCGCATAGCCGCGCTGGCTCTGCGCGTTGTACGCGTCCACGACTTGCCGCAGCCGGGCCAGCATCGCGTCGCACTGGTCGGCCGAGGCGTCGACCAGCAGCACGACGAACTCGTCGCCGCCCAGCCGTCCGATCAGGTCGGACTCGCGGAAGGCCTGGCGCAGGTGGTCGGCGAAGGCGGCCAGCGCCAGATCGCCCTCGGCGTGCCCGAAGCGGTCGTTGATGGCCTTGAAGCCGTCCATGTCGAAGAACAGCAGTGTGACGGGCATTCCCTGGCGCTGGCAGACCGCCAGCGCATGCTGCGCCAGCGCCGAGAAGCCGCGGCGGTTCGACAGCCTCGTCAGGTCGTCCATCGAGGCCAGTTGCGCCGACTCCAGTTCCTGCTCGGCCAGGCGACCCAGATCGTGCAGCAGCGCCTGATCGTCCTTGTCGAACTCGCGCGGCTCGGTGTCGATCAGGCACAGCGTGCCGACCTTGGCGCCCCCCCGTACCGCGAGCGGGCAGCCGGCATAGAAACGCACGCCGGGCGCGCCCGTGACCAGCGGGTTGTCGTGAAAGCGCTGGTCCTGCAGCGCATCGGGCACGATCAGCAGGTCGTCGCGCAAAATCGCATGGCCGCAGAACGATTGCTCGCGCGGCGTTTCGCGCACGGCCAGGCCGAACGAGGACTTGAACCACTGGCGCCTGGCATCGACCAGGCTGACCAGCGCGATCGGCACGTCGAACAGCCGCCTGGCCAGGCGGGTCAGCCGGTCGAAGCGCTCTTCGGCGGCGGTATCGAGCAGGTTCAGCGAGTACAGCGCGTCGAGGCGCCGCTGGTCATCGGCGGGAATGGGAGCAGGAATCATCTCGTCAATGCGATCGTTGTTATCCCCGATCGTCGTCTGCCCGTCTCAAGCGGGTTTGTCGCCGGCCGCCGCGGCAGCGCGGGGCCGGTCGATAGGGTCGTTCCATGTGTGGGCGGCCGCATGCGCGGTCGTGGACGCGTCCGCCAGCACCGGTGCGCCGCGGCGCTACACCTCGCGCGTCATCCCCTTCAGATCGATCCACTGCTCGAACTGCTCGGCGGTGACATGGCCGGAGGCGATCGCCGCCTCGCGCAGCGACAGGTTGCGGGCCACCGCGAGCTTGGCGATTTCGGCCGCCTTGTCGTAGCCGATATGCGGATTCAGCGCGGTGACCGGCATCAGCGACCGTTCGAGCAGCTCGGCGATGCGCGCCCGGTCCGCTTCGACGCCGGCCACCATGTGTTCGGCGAAGCTGGCCGCCGCGTCGGCCAGCAGTGTAACGGACTGCAGCAGGCTGTAAACGATGACCGGCTTGTAAGCGTTCAGTTCCAGCGTGCCCAGGCCGTTGGCCAGCGTGATGGTGGTGTGGTTGCCGATCACGCGGCAGCAGACCATCGCCAGCGCCTCGGCCTGGGTCGGATTGACCTTGCCCGGCATGATCGACGAACCCGGCTCGTTGGCCGGCAGCTGCAGTTCGGCAAAGCCCGCGCGCGGGCCCGAACCCAGCAGCATGAAGTCGCGCGCGATCTTCAGGAAGGACGAAGCCGTGGTATTGAGCGCGCCGGACAGGTCGGCCAGCGCGTCGTGCGCGGCCTGCAACGCGTAGCGGTTGGCCGCCGGTTCGAACGGCAGGCCGGTGTAGTCGGCCAGCGCGCGCGCGAAGGCGGCGGCAAAGCCGGCCGGCGCATTGAGGCCGGTGCCGACCGCGGTGCCGCCCTGGGGCACCGGCATCGCGCGCAGCACGGCCTGGTGCAGCCGCGCCTGCGCGTCGGCCACCTGCGCCTGGTAGCCGGAGAACTCCTGGCCCAGCGTCAGCGGCACGGCATCCTGCAGATGGGTGCGGCCGACCTTGACGATATCGGCGAAGGCCTCGACCTTGCTGCCCAGCGTCTTCTGCAGCGTCTCCAGCGCCGGCAGCAGCTGGCGCTGCACCGCACGCGCCGCGGCGATATGCATCGCGGTCGGGAAGCTGTCGTTGGACGACTGGCTCGCGTTGACGTGGTCGTTGGGATGAACGGGCCGCTTGCTGCCGACCTCGCCGCCGAGCAGCTGGATCGCGCGGTTGGCGATCACCTCGTTCAGGTTCATGTTGGTCTGCGTGCCCGAGCCGGTCTGCCAGACCGACAGCGGAAACTCGTCGGGCCACTGGCCGGCGATGATCTCCTCCGCGGCCTGTTCGATCGCCTGCGCCAGCCCCGCGTCGAGCACGTTCAGCTCGCGGTTCGCGCGTGCCGCGCACAGCTTCAGGATCGCAAATGCCTCGATCAGCGCCGGCGGCATCTTCTCGTTGCCGATGCGGAAGTTCTGGCGCGAGCGCTCGGTCTGCGCGCCCCACAGGTGGTCGGCGGGGACGGGTACCTGGCCCAGGCTGTCCTGTTCGATGCGGGTCGCTGGGGGCTGCTGGTCTGACATGACTGGCTCCTGTGAACGAACGGTACGAATCGGTCTTCTAGGATACGCCGCCAATGCTCGGGTTGCCGCCGGTGCCGCCGCTGCCGGATCCGCCCGTGGCGCCGACGCAGGGCGGCCCCGGCGGCGAAGGCGGCGAAGGCGGCAAAGGCGGCGAAGGCGGCCCTACGAGCGCGCCTCGCGCGACCGGTTCGCCAGCTCCGGCGGGCCGATCTCGAAGCGGCCGCGTCCGCCGTCCTTGGCGCGGTACAGCAGCGCATCGGCCTCCTTGGCCAGCTGCTGCCATGTGATCGGGGCACCCTGGTACAGCGCGATGCCGATGCTGACATTGACGTCGACGAAGGCGCCTTCGATGAAGAAGCGCCGGCCCACCGAATGCAGGATCGCGCCGGCCACGCGCACCGCGACATCGGGCCGGTCGATGTCCTCCATCACGATGGCGAACTCGTCCCCGCCCAGGCGCGCCACCGCGTCGCGCTCGCGCACGCAGCGCTGCACGCGCTTGGCGAAGCTCTGCAGCAGCTGGTCGCCGGCCGCGTGCCCATAGTGGTCGTTGACCGCCTTGAAGCGGTCCATGTCGAGGTAGAGGAGCGCCATCAAGCGCTCCTGCGAACGGCTGCGCGCCATCGCCTCCGCGAGCCGCGTCTCGAAGGCGCTGCGGTTCAGCAGCTGTGTCAGGTGGTCCAGGCGCGAGATCTGCGCCAGCCGCAGCGTCTCGAGCTTGCGCGCGGTGATGTCCTGCACGTGGACATGCACGCCCTCGACGCGGCTGCCGTCGGCACTCCACTCGGGCCGGAAATTGGTCTCGGTGCAGTGGTAGTCGGGGTCGTGGAATTCGGTCTCGAAGGTGACCGCGGTGCCGGCCAGCGCCTGCTGCAGATACGGCTGGATGCGCGCGTAGCGGGCCTCGCCCAGCAGCTCGCGCAGCGTCATGCCGCGCAGCTGATCGAGCGGAATGCCGAAGGTGCGCTCGTAGGCGAGGTTGTTGAAGACGTAGCGCTCTTCGGTGTCGATGAAGGCCAGCAGCGAGGGCAGCGTGTCGGTGACCGCGCGCAGGCGCGCCTCGCTGCGATGCAGCTGTTCGCGGCGCTCGCGCACGTCGCGCATCAGCCGGGCGAAGGCGCGCGCCAGCACGCCGATCTCGTCGTGGCGATCGGTCGACAGCCGCTCGAAGGCCGACAGGTCGCGCGCGCTGTCGCGCACCACGCGCCGCAACTGCGCCAGCGGCGCGAACATCCAGTGCACCGCGAACCAGTTCAGCATCGCCACCATGCCGACGGCCACCGCGGACCACAGCAGGAAGCGCTGCTGCATCGCGTGCAAGGGCTGGAAGGCTTCCTTGGCCGGCAGCACCGCGACCAGTTCCCAGCCGGTGGTGGCCATCAGATACCGTGCGATGACCGGCTCGCGCGGGGTCAGGAACTCGAACGTGGCCGGTTGCGCCTGCACCCCGCAGGTCTCGCCCTGGGCGCGCGCCGGTCGTCCCACCTGCTGCTGCAACCGGTGCTGCACGTAGACCGGTTGAGGCCCGGCCGAGACCAGGCAATAGAAGCCGGTGCTGCCGATCGGGCTGTGCGGCACCTCCACCAGGAAGTTGGAGCGCCCCAGGTCGATCCAGCCGCCTACCAGTCCGAGGAAGGTCTTGTCGTCCGAGACGATCGGCACGGCCAGCAGCACGCCGACCGAACCATCGGCCCGCGCCCGGATCGGCGGGCTGATCACGGGCGCCAGCGTGCGTGCGGTCTCGCGAAAGTAGGTGCGGTCCGCGACCGATACCACGGTGCCGTCGCGGGCCAGCAGCATGCCCCTGGCGTCGACCACGACGGCGCTGTTGAAGGTGCCGGGAATCGGCAGCGCGCGGCTGAGCATCGCCTGCAACTGGGCGGGCGGCGCGTCCATCATGGTCTTGAACTGCGGGGCCAGGTGTTCGAGCAGGATCAGGCGATCGCCGACCGCCGTGTCCAGTTGCTCCGCGGTCAGCTTGACCACGGAATCCTGCTGCGCCTGCAGGGCGTCACGCAGATCGGCGTGGGCCGATTGCAGCGAGCCGACCACGATGGCGGCGCCAAGCACGGTCGACAGACCGGCCGTGACCAGCGCGATGCGGGTCGTCAACGACAGCGCGAAACGCGGACGACGTGTCTGTGCCGCGGGCGCTTGCGCGCGGCGATCGTCGTTCGGTGTGTCGGGCGGTCCTTTCTGCGGTGCGTTGGGCGAGGCGTCGAGCAAGGGGGACGGGTGCATGCGTGCCCGCAAGGGCGTTCCCCGGGGTCGGCGGGTTCCGTAGGCGTCACCGTATCACATCGAGCGGCATGGTGCGAGTAGCCGGGGCGGGCCTGGCGGCTGTCGCAAAGTGCATTTCGCGCGGTATAGTCCAAGCCGTGATCGGAGCCTGGACGCCAGCGGCATCGGTGCCGGTCACCGCTCTGGCGCCACGCTCCGGCGCCCCAATCCAGGCCGCCCCGCCGCCCCGCCGCTTTGCTACCGCGATGAAACTGCCTTCGCTTCCTCCTGCCGTCCTGGCTCTGCTGGTCGTGGCCGCCGGCGCCTGCGTCACCGCGGTGGCCGCCGTGCAGACCGCGGCGTGGAGCGAGCGGGCCGCCGCGCAGCGCCTCGATGCGATGCTCGCGGCGAGCGTAATGGCGGTGCGCCAGCGTCTCGATACCGGCGAGCGTCTGGTGCGCGGGGCCAGCGGCCTGCTGGCGGCCGATCCCGACACCACGCGCGACCAATGGCGCGCCTATATGCTTGCCACGCAGGTCGACGATCTGCCGGCCGGCATCCACTCGGTCGGCTATGCCAGATTGACGGATGCATCCGGGCTGGAGGCGCTGATCGACACCGTCCGCGCCGACGGCCTGCCCGCCTTCGACGTGTTTCCGCGCGGCGAGCGCGAGGTCTACGCGCCTGGCATCTATGTCGAGCCCTTCGCCGGCCGCACCATCGGCGCGCTGGGCTTCGACCATCTGTCCGACCCGGCACGCCGCGCGGCGGCAGAAGCGGCGCGCGACGCGATGCAGGCGCGCATGACTTCCCGCGTGACGCTGCTGCGCGAGGCCCATCGCAGCGTCGCGCTGCAGGGCACGGTGCTGTATCTGCCGGTCTACCGCAACGGCATGCCGCTGAACGCGGTGGATGAGCGCCGGCACGCCGTGCTCGGCTATGTCTATGCCGCCTACCGGCTCGGCGACCTGCTTGCCGATGCCGCGGCGATCCATGGCGGCAAGCTTTCGCTGTCGCTGTATCAGGGGCGGCCCTCCGCCGCCAGCACCGTGCTGCTGGCCCGGGCGGGCGGCGAGGCGGCGCCGCGCATGCATTCGCATCCGCTGCGCCAACTCGATCGCGAGCTGTCGTTCGGCGGCCAGACCTGGACCGTGCGCGCGAGCACACTGCCCGCCTTCGAGGACGGCGGCCCCGCCCCGGTACCGCTGGTGATCGCGGCCGGCACGCTCGGCACCGTGCTGCTCGGCGCTCTGGTGTGGCATCTGGCCGCGCGGCGCCGCAACGCCGAACGCGCCAGGCAGTCGGCCGACGTGGTGGCGCAGCGGCACGCGCGCCTGCTCGACCATGCGCCGATCTGCGTGATCGGGTTCGACCGGCACGGCACGATCACCTCGATCAATCGCCCCGGCGAGCAGATGCTGTGGTACCAGGCGCACGAACTGGTCGGACGCATTCCGTACAGCGCGCTGCACGAACCGGGAGAACTCGCCGCGCGGGCCCGCGCACTGTCCGCCGAACTGGGCCAGCCGGTGGCGCCGGGTTTCGAAGCGCTGATCGCCAAGCCGCGCCTCGGGCTGGTCGACGAGCACACCTGGCATTACGTGCGCAAGGGCGGTTCGACGCTGCCCGTGCAATTGACGCTGTTGCCGCTGCCGGGGGCCGGTGGCGACGCCGGCAGGCACCAAGGGGACGCGGGAGAGGACGGCGCCGGCGGCTACCTGGCGATTGCCCACGATCTGACCGAGCGCCGGCGCGCCGATGCCTATATCGATCATCTCGCGCACCACGACACGCTGACCGGGCTGCCCAACCGCGACTATCTGAGCGGCCGTGCCGACGCGCTGCTGCAGGCGATCGGCGCCCGTGACGGACGGGTTGCCTTGCTGCTGATCGACCTCGACCAATTCAAGCGCATCAACGATTCGCTCGGACACCATGTGGGCGACGACGTGCTGCGCACCATGGCCGACCGGCTGCGCGCCGCCGTGCGCCGGGCCGACCTGGCGGCGCGGATGGATGGCGACGAGTTCGCCGTGGTGTTGTCGGACATCGCCGATGAAAGCGAGGCCGAACTGGCGGCCGCCAAGATCGTCGCGCGGCTGTCCGAGGAATTGCGGCTGGGCGGCGTACGGCTGCGCGTCGTGCCGTCGATCGGCATGGCGCTGTTCCCGGCAGACGGCAATACCGTCGCCGACCTGCTGCAGGCGGCCGATGCGGCGTTGCATGCCGCCAAGCAGGGCGGCCGCGGCCAGGTGCGCCGCTTCTCGCCGGACATGAAGGAGGCGTCGCTGGCCCGCTTCACCATCGAGGGCCTGCTGCGGCGCGCGCTGGTCGAGCAGGAATTCACGCTGCGTTATCAGCCGCTGGTCGACACCGCCAGCCAGCGCATTGTCGGCGTCGAGGCGCTGCTGTCGTGGCACACCCCGGAGCGTGGCGCGATGGAGCCGGGCCAGTTCATCCCGATCGCCGAGCAGTGCGGGCTGATCGTGCCGATCAGCGAATGGGTCCTGGCGACCGCCTGCCGCGAAATCCAGACGCTGCGGATGCGCACCGGCATCGACCTCGAGGTCGCGGTCAATATTTCGCCGCCGCATCTGCAGCAGGCGGACTTTCCCGAGTTGGTCGACCGCTGCCTGCGCGAAAGCGGGCTGCCGGCCCGCAATCTGGCGATCGAAGTCACCGAGGGCATATTGATCGAGGGCACGCCGCAGACCATCGAGGCGTTCCGCGGCATCCGCGCGCTCGGTGTGGGCCTGTCGATCGACGACTTCGGCACCGGCTATTCGGGTTTGAGCTATCTGACGCGGCTGCCGATCAACAAGCTGAAGATCGACCGCTCCTTCGTCGCCAACCTCGCCGGCGGCGACAGCAATGACGAAGACCGCGCGGTGGTGGCGGCGATCATCGCGCTCGGCCATCAGTTGCGGCTGCAGGTGGTGGCCGAGGGCGTCGAAACCGCCGACCAGTTCCACTTCCTGCGGGAGCAGGGCTGCGATGCGGTGCAGGGCTTCCTGTTCGGTGCCGGCGTGCCGCTGGCGGAGCTGATCGAGCGCTGCGAGCAGGGCGTGACGTTGCAGCCGGTGTAGCGCCGCGTTGGCGAGGGGGTTCGCAGAAACGGGTACGTTTCGGCGTGGGGCGCGCGGCGGCGGATCGTACGGTGCGGCCCTCGGGGGTTCGCGGTCTCCGAGCCTTCCGCGATCTCCGCAATCAGGCAATCCCGGCAATCCCGGCAATTCCGGCAATCCCGGCAATCCCGGCAATCCCGGCAATCCCGGCACCAAAAAAAGAAGCCGCCAGTTGCCTGGCGGCTCGTCGGGAATGCGTCGGAGGGGTCAATTAACTCTGGCGCAGGTCAGAGTTTAATTTCACTTAAGGCGTTTTGTCACTGCTTGTAATATTTACCCTTTCCGTTGTGGGGTCAAGCTGATGCCGTCGCGCAACAGTTGCGTCCTTACATCGCCGATCGCCGTCCCGGGGCGATGCGCATGTCCGAAAACGGCTTGCCATTGGCGGACGAGAGGGGTCAAATCCGCCCATCCGCGCACAGTCGCGCACACCCCGCACACCCGCACACCCCGCACACCCCGCACACCCCGCACACCCCCGCGCATTCACTGCGCATTCACCGGGCGCCACAAGCGCCGATCCCGTCATGACTCCCGCCGATTTCCTCCGCCTGCTGTCGCTGTCCGCCATCTGGGGCGCCAGCTTTCTCTTTATCCGTGTCGGCGCGCCGGTGCTCGGTCCGCTGACGGCAGCCTTCGTGCGGGTGGTCATCGGTGCGCTGGCGTTGGCGGTAATCCTGGCCGCGCTGCGTATCCGCTGGGAC
This sequence comes from Cupriavidus sp. DB3, assembly GCF_020418465.1. NCBI lineage: Bacteria > Pseudomonadati > Pseudomonadota > Betaproteobacteria > Burkholderiales > Burkholderiaceae > Cupriavidus > Cupriavidus sp. DB3. The sequence continues at coordinate 801,175 of NZ_JAIZPL010000002.1, forward strand.
ATGCGCGGCAAATGGGGCCGCGTGATGGTGCTCGGCGCCGTCAATTCCGGCATCCCCTTCGTGATGTACTCGGTGGCCGCGCTGTGGCTGCCGGCCGGCTATTCGGCGGTGTTCAACGCCATGACGCCGTTGATGGGCGTGCTGATCGGCGCGCTGTTTTTCGCCGAACGCATGACGCTGGCCAAGGGCGCGGGCGTACTGATCGGCGTGGCCGGCGTCGCGGTGTTGACGCGGACCGGGCCGGTCGCGTTCAGTCTTGAAGTGCTTTTCGGTGCGCTCGCTTGCCTCGCCGCCACCGCCTGCTATGGCCTGGCCCGCTTTCTGACGCGCCGCTGGATCAGCCAGCAGGGCGGGCTGGATGCGCGGCTGGTGGCAGCGGGCAGCATGGTCGGCGCGACGCTGTTCCTGCTGCCGTTTTGCGTGGCGGCCCTGGTCCGCGAGAACACGCTGCCCGCGGCCAGTGCCGGCGTCTGGGCGGCGATGGCGGCGCTGGGCCTCGTCTGTACCGCGCTGGCCTACATCCTCTATTTCCGGCTGATCGCCGATATCGGACCGGTGCGGGCGCTCAGCGTGACCTTCCTGATTCCGCCGTTCGGCATCGTGTGGGGCGCGGTGTTTCTGGGCGAGTCGCTGTCCTGGGCGCACGCGGTGGGCGGGGCGCTGATCGGCGTGGCGTTGTGGCTGGTGTTGAGGCCGGCGACGGTGCCGGCGGTCCCGGCCGCCGGGCGGCCGTGAGCGGTCTGCGATCGTGATCGAATGAGAAGGCGTCGGCTCGCCTAGGCGGGAGTCGCCCCTGCCGCGCGGCCGCCCTGGCCCGCAAGACTGGCGGCGGTGACGTTATAGCGTTCGCGCACCAGCATGATGACCTGCCGCGCATGGCGCAGGTCGCGGACGGCATCGTCGTCGCATCGTTCGGGAAAGTCGACTTCCGCGCTCCAGTTGCAGCCGGTATGGTCCGGCCGGTGCACGCACACCGCGCGCAGCTGGCAATCATGGCAACCCGGCTGCTCGCGCAACTGCCGCGCCAGGATGCGTTTCAGTTCGGTCAACGGCTTGAACAGGCGTTCCATCGCGAAGCTCCATCGGTGCCATCGGGTGGGCCGGCATGGCGAAGCGGCGGACAGCCAGTGGAAGGCGCTCGATGCGCCGGCGCGAGAAGCGCGCCGGGCGACGGAAGTTCCGGCTGCCGCGCCCTGGACGGGCGCCCGGAAAGACACGCCGTGCAGAAGCACGGCGCCAGGAATAAAAAGGTGGCTTTGCTTGCCGACGGAGTTTGGCGATCAAGAAAGCGGGGTCTGGTTGCTTCCCTGATCCTCCGGCGACTGGCTACTGCCAAACGCTCCGCGGTACGGAGCGGTCCCCACAAAAGACGGTTGTCGGACACCGCCAGGCGGCGTCGCGGAATTCGTGCGGCGGGCGCAAGCGTTGCGCTGCCGACTTGGTCTGCGTCCCGACCGTGAAACTCGGGTGTCGGCGTCGTCAGACAGTGATGCGATAGTAAATGAGAATTGATCTCATTACAAGTATCGATTGTGGGGGGATACTTTTTGTTACATCAAGAGCCCACGTGACGGCCGCTGCACCGGTGCGGCATATAGCATGTTGACCTCACGGACAGGGCTCGATACCCTCTGCTGAACAACTAACCCTCGAAACCGGCGTGGTTTATCCATCCGGTGCCTGGGAGAAAAAGCCGGCGAAAGCCGGTTTTTTCATTCCAGGGGACATCCATGCAGCGAGGGGAAACGGCGCCGAGTGCTCTACGTACTCGAGTCTATGTGGACGGCTACAACTTTTATTACGGCTGCCTCAAGGGCACGTGCTACAAGTGGCTCGACCTCTACCAACTGTTCTCGCAACAAGTCATTCCTTCGGTCCTTGTGCATCGTGCGGGCGTACCGTGCCGGTGCGAACTGCTGCCCGAAGCGATTCAATACTTCACGGCCAGAATCATTGAAACTGCGGCCAAGGCAGCCGATTCAGTCTCTTCTCAGGCCCGCTATCACTCGGCATTGCGCAAGCTACATGACGGGCGTATTCGAATCGTGGAAGGCTATTACTCGCTTACCAAAGTGAGGATGCCCCGCATCGATGAAGCCTGTCCAGGACGGTGGCCGCGCGACTGCGATCGGGTCGCCGTCTGGAAGCTCGAGGAAAAGCAGAGCGATGTCAGTCTTGCACTCCATGCGTATCATGACGCCGTGTCGAATCACATCGACCAAGCGATCGTTGTGTCAAACGATACGGACTTGATGCCGGCGCTACGGATGATCCGCGCCCACACCGAAGTGGTCGTTGGCCTGGTGATCCCTACGCTCGACCGCCAGCGTTCGCCGAATGCCGATTTGGCGGCCCATTGTCACTGGGTGCGCCGGCATCTCACCGTCGAGGAACTGGCAGCTTCGCAGTTGCCTCGTGTTGTCCATGGCGGAAAAAGGCCCACGATCAAGCCGGATTCATGGCATGCCCATCCGGAGCTATTCCGTGAAGCGTTGCAATTGGCCACTGCGGTCCGGGGCAGCCGGTCGGCGGCATTCCAGTGGTTCGACGCCCCCTCACCGCACTTTGGCGGCCAGACCCCCATCAGTGTGATGACGACAGAGGCTGGCCTTCGGCGAGTGATCGCCTACATGCGGCGCTGGACGGCGGATCGCACGCGCTGCTGAGACAGCCCGGGGTAACCCGGGCCCAAACGCGCCCCGCCTCAGCGCCTCAGTACTTCCACAAAATCTTCTGCAGCTCGCGCGTGTCGTTGGTCTTGGTCAAGGCCAACGCGGTCAGGATGCGCGCTTTCTGCGGCAGCTGGTCGTCCACCACCACCCAGTCGTACTTGTCGTCGGGCTGCTCGCCGTTGCGGATGACCACGCCGCTGCCGGTGCGCGAGGCGCGGACGATCTGTACGCCCTTGGCGCGTGCGGCCTTCAGCGGTTCGACCATGTACTCGCCGACGCTGCCATTACCGGTGCCGGCATAGACGATCGCCTTGGCGCCGTTCCTGACCGCTGCGTCGACGCTGCCCGGGTTGGCGTTGCCGTACGCATAGACGATCGCCACTTCAGGCAGGCGGTCGATCCGGTCGATGTCCCATTCGGTCGCGGTGGTGTGCGGACGGGCCGGCAGCCGGTAATACAGCGTGCGGCCCTCGACCACGTAGCCCAGCGGGCCGAACGGCGAGCGGAAGGTCTCGGTCTTGAAGGTGTTGCTCTTGGTGACGTCACGGCCCGTGTGGATCTCGTCGTTCAGCACCACCAGCGTGCCCTTGCCCTTGGACTCCGGGCTGGAAGCGACCAGCACCGCGTCGTACAGGTTCAGCGCGCCGTCGGCGCCCAGCGCCGTCCCCGGACGCATGGAGCCGACCACCACCACCGGCTTGTCGCTCTTGAGCGTCAGGTTCAGGAAGTAGGCCGTCTCTTCAATGGTGTCGGTGCCGTGCGTAATCACGACGCCGTCCACGTCCGGCTGCTTCAGCAGCTCGGACACGCGCTTGCCCAGCTTGAGCAGACGCTCGTTGTTGAAGCTCTCCGAACCGATCTGGAAGATCTGCTCGCCCTTGACGTTGGCAACCTTCGAGATTTCCGGGACCGACGCGATGATCTTGTCGACCGGCACCACCGCGGACTGGTAGGCGGCGGTATTGATGGCCGAGGCGCCGGCGCCGGCGATGGTGCCGCCGGTGCCGACGATCACGATATTGGCCTTGCGGACCTGGCTCGGCGCGGTCGCCGCAGGGGCCGTGGTGGCTGCCGGAGCCGCCGTCGCGGCGGGTGCGGCGGGTGCGACGACGGTCTGTGCGTGGGCGGCGCCGGTGAGCAGGCCGGCGCAAAGCAGCAGCGCGGCGATCGGACGGACGGGGTGAAGGGTGGTGGTACGGGCCATGATGCTCCTCTGAATGGATGGCTTCGCGTCGCCTTGTGAGCGCGCGGCCGTGTGCAACTGTCCTTGTTGGTATTGAGTCCCTGCGCTCGCGGGCCGGATGTTCACCGGCTTACGTCAAGCGCAGAGCGTGGACTATACACACGACACGGTAGGCCATCCAGAGGCACCCAGCACGTCCCGTCAACATGCCAAGTCACCCTCCCGCCTGGGTCTTCCAGATCACGCCGCCAACCGGAACGTCCCCACCGCGCGGTGCAGCGCATCGGCCTGGTCTTCCAGCGACGCCGCGGCGGCGGCCGCCTGTTCGACCAGCGCGGCGTTCTGCTGCGCCATCTGGTCCATCTGCGTGACGGCCTGGTTCACCTGCTCGATGCCGCCGGTCTGTTCCTCGGTGGCGGCGCGCATTTCGCCGATCAGGTCGGTGACGCGCTTGACCGCCTCGACGATCTCGCCCATCGCCTTGCCGGCGTTCTCGACCAGCGCCGAGCCGTCCTCGACGCGCTGCGCCGAGTTGCCGATCAGCGCCTTGATTTCCTTGGCGGCGGTGGCGCTGCGCTGAGCGAGGCTGCGCACTTCGCCGGCCACCACGGCAAAGCCACGGCCCTGGTCGCCGGCGCGGGCCGCTTCGACAGCGGCGTTCAGCGCCAGGATATTCGTCTGGAAGGCGATGCCTTCGATCACGCCAATGATGTCGACCACCTTGCCGGACGCGTCCTTGATCTCGCCCATCGTGGAAACCACCTGATGGACGATCTCGCCGCCGCGCACCGCGATCTCCGACGCGCCTTCGGCCAGCCGGCTGGCCTGGCGGGCGTTGTCGGCGGTCTGGCGCACGGTGCTGGTCAGCTGCTCCATGCTGGCGGCGGTCTCCTCCAGCGAGGCGGCCTGTTCCTCGCTGCGGCGCGACAGGTCGGCGTTGCCGGCGGCGATCTGCTTGGCCGCGCCGGCGATCGAATCGGCCGAACCGCGGATGGTGCCGATCGCGCCGGTCAGCCGCTGCTGCATCTGGGCCATTGCGAACAGCACGCTGCGCTGGTCGCCGGGCGCGACCTCGACGCGGCTGGCCAGATCGCCTTCCGCAATCCGGCTGGCGATATGCGAGGTGAGCGCCGGCTCACCGCCAAGCTGCTTGTGCAGGCCGTTCGCGATCCGGACGACGACCAGGCTCATCAGCGTGCCGATCACCAGGAGCAGCCCCAGCGATTGCCACAGCGAGGCGCGGAAGGCCGCGTCGATATCGTCCAGATAGACGCCCGAGATGAAGTTCCAGTCCCACGGCTTGAAGTTGGCGACATAGCTGAGCTTGGGCTGCGGCGCCTCCGCGCCCGGCTTGGGCCACAGGTAGTGGACGAAGCCGGTGCCCGGCCCCTTGCCGATCTCGGCGATGTCGCGGAACAGGTAGGTGCCGGCCGGATCCTTGAAGTCGGCCATGCTCTTGCCGTTCATCTCGGACTTGATCGGATGCATCACGACCACGGTGTCCGAGCGCATCAGCGTGAAGTAACCGTCGCTGCCGAAACGCATCGCCCGCACCTTGTCGACGGCGAATTCCTTGGCCTGTTCGACGGTCATCTTGCCGGCCTTCGCCTCGGCCTCGTAGGCCTTGACTACCGACAGCGCGGTCTCGGTGACATGGACGAGGTCGGTGCGCCGCTCGTCGAGCCGCATGTTGCGCATCTGCCAGGCATCCCACAACAGCAGCGCCAACAGGCACACCCAGCTGAGCACCAATGGCAGCAGCAATTTCTTTCTCAAGCTAAGACGTTCCAGCATCGTGTTTCCCCGTGGTCCACCGTAAAAATTGTGTTTGTCCGCGGCATAACGGCGGACCGGCGGACAAACTTGACCGGGGAGGGCCTAGGGCTTTCCATGAGCGCAAATGCGGGCACAATCGTGGCAGTACGCGTAAAGTTACATGCACTTACTTACAAGTTACGGCACGTGAAATGCGCTGTAATACTTATTAATCACGTGTGGATTGCAGGACCAAATGAGAACAATTATTCTTTCGGTCTCCTGAAACTCCCGTTACGACGGGCCGACGACGGACGGCGAGCGCCCGTGGCAAGTCGCTGCGCCGCCGTCCCGCACGCCGCATTGCCCCGGCGACGAGCAACACGCAGTAGCGCCGGAACACAGTCATGACCGAATCCCGCCTGGAACCCCCTCTGGAGCCGCGTATGGAATCCCATATGGGCGCGGCGCAGCAGCGCCGGGCGTTCTGGCTCAAGCACCTTCACCAATGGCACTGGATCAGCTCCGCGCTCTGCCTGATCGGCATGCTGCTGTTCGCGGTGACCGGCTTCACGCTGAACCATGCCGGACAGATCGAGGCCGAGCCGAAGGTCGTGGTTCGCAATGCCGAGGCGCCGGCCCCGGTGCTGGCGGCCTTGCAGGCCCGCAAGGCGGCCCTGGCGGGCACGAACGGCGATAGCAGCGACGGCGGCAATAGCGGCAAAAACGGCGATACCGGCAACCGCGGCAATAACGCCGCCCAGGACAAAACCCCGGTCCCTGCCGAACTCGCCGACTGGCTGCAGCACGAATTCGATATCGACGCGCATGGCCGCGAGGCCGAATGGTCCCCGGACGAAATTTACGTGCCGCTGCCGCGCCCCGGTGGCGATGCCTGGGTCAGCGTCGCGCTCGACAGCGGCGAGGCGCAGTACGAGCTGACCACGCGCGGCTGGATCTCCTACCTGAACGATCTGCACAAGGGCCGCAACACCGGCGGCGCCTGGAGCCTGTTCCTGGACCTGTTCGCGTTTGCCTGCCTGGTGTTCTGCGTGACCGGCCTGTTCCTGCTGAAGCTGCACGCCGGCGCCCGCGTCGCCACCTGGCCGCTGGTCGGCCTGGGGCTGGTGGCACCGCTGCTGCTGGCCATCCTGTTTATCCATTGACGAGGTTCCCTGTATGCGTCGTTTGCTTAACGTCTCCATGACCGGCCTGGGCGGCCTCAGTGGCCTGGGCGGCCTGGCGGCGGTCTCGTTCGCCGCGCCCGCCGCGGCGGCGGAGATCAACGTCAAGGTCGAGATCCCTCGCCTGAGCGTCGCCGAATACCACCGCCCTTATGTGGCGATGTGGCTGGAGCGCGCCGACCAGAGCCCGGTGGCGACCTTGTCGGTCTGGTACGACGTCAAGCTGAAGAACGCCGAGGGCACCAAGTGGCTCAAGGACATGCGCCAGTGGTGGCGCAAGGCCGGCCGCGATCTGCAGATGCCGGCCGACGGCATCTCCGGCGCGACGCGCGCACCGGGCGAACACACCGTGACCTTCACCGACGGCAAGGCGCCGCTGGCCAAGCTGCCCGCGGGCGAATACCAGCTGGTGGTCGAGGCCGCGCGCGAAGTCGGCGGCCGCGAACTGCTGCGCGTGCCGTTCGCCTGGCCGCCGGACGGTTCCAAGTCGGCGCAAGCCAAGGGCCAGCACGAGCTGGGCGCCGTCACCGTCAGCCTGAAGCCGTGAGCGTCGTGCCCCGCGCCGCCGCCCGCCGCATTCCATCCGTCCATTTCCGATCCCGTGCCCTGGAGCCCTCGATGAACCGTTCCGCGATGTCCCTCTCCGCCAGGCTGTCCGCGCTGGCCCTGGTTGCGCTGCTGCCGCTGTCCGCGCACGCCCACCGCCAATGGCTGCTGCCGTCGGCCACCGTGCTGTCGGGCAGCGATCCGTGGGTGACCGTCGATGCGGCGGTGTCCAACGACCTGTTCTACTTCGAGCATTTCCCGCTGCGCCTCGACAACCTCAGCGTCAGCGCACCGGACGGCAGCCCGGCCAAGGCCGAGAACCAGAGCACCGGCCGCTATCGCAGCACCTTCGACGTGCACCTGACCGCTCCGGGCACCTACAAGCTGGCGGTGGTCAACAACGGCCTGTTCGCCAGCTACAAGGAGAACGGCCAGACCAAGCGCTGGCGCGGCTCGGCCGAGGATTTCGCGCAGAAGGTGCCGGCCAACGCCCAGGACCTGCAGGTGACCCAGTCCGAGAGCCGGCTCGAAACCTTCGTGACCGCCGGCAAGCCGACCACCCAGGCGTTGAAGACCACCGGCCGCGGGCTGGAGCTGGCCCCCGTCACGCATCCGAACGATCTGTTTGCGGACGAGCCGGCCAATTTCCGGCTGCTGCTCGACGGCAAGCCGGCGGCCAACGTCGAGGTCGAGGTGGTGCCGGGCGGCAATCGCTATCGCGACCAGCTCGGCGAGATGAAGGTCAAGACCGATGCGGACGGCAAGTTCACCGTCAAGTGGCCGTCGCCGGGCATGTACTGGATCGAGGCCGAGGTGCGCGATGACAAGGTCTCGATCAAGCCCGCCAAGGCGCGCCGCGCGGCCTATATGGCGACCTTCGAGGTGCTGCCGCAGTAAGCGCGGCGCGTTGGGTCGAGTTGGGTCCTCCGATGCTGCCGATGTCCGCCGCCGCGGCGGCTCGCATGCGGTCCACGCCGTCATCCGAGCTACCATCCGCGCCGCCATCCGCCGCGCGGCGCGTGCTGGTGCCGCTGCGTTTCGATGCGCCACCGTCGCCGCCCGAAGGCGCGGTGGTGCTGCATCGATGCGGCGGGCAGACGATGGGGACGACCTGGTCGGTGCGCTGCCTGCTGACCGCCGATGATGCTGGCGATGACAGGGGCAAAGACGCGGGCAATGACGCAGGCAAAGTCGCGGGCAATGACGCAGGCAAAGTCGCGGGCAATGACGCGGGCAATGACGCGCCCGGTTTCGATGCCGATATCGATGCCGCTGTCGATGCCGCTGTCGATGCCGCTGTCGATGCCGCAACGATCCAGGCCGGCATCGACGCGTTGCTCGCACAGATCGTCGGGCAGATGAGCAACTGGCTCGACGACTCCGATATCGGCCGTTTCAACGGCGCGCCCGCCGGCAGCTGGGTCTCGTTGCCGCCCGCCTGCTTTTCCGTGCTGCAGGCGGCGCTGGCGGTCGCGCGCGACAGCGGTGGCGCCTACGATCCGAGCGCGGGCCCGTTGGTGTCGCTGTGGGGCTTCGGCCCCGACGGCGCACGCGCGCTGCCGCCGACCGCCGACGAAGTCGAAGCGGCGCGCGAGCGCTGCGGCTGGGCGCGCATCGAGCTCGACGAGGAAGGACAGCGCGCGCGCCATCCCGGCGGCGTGTCGATCGATCTGTGCGCGATCGCCAAGGGCTATGCGGTCGACGCCGTATCGGCATGGCTGTCGGCGCGCGGCGTCTCGCACCATCTGGTCGAGATCGGCGGCGAGCTGCGCGGCGAGGGCGTCAAGCCCGATGGCATGCCGTGGTGGGTCGAGCTGGAAAGCCCGCCGGCCACGGATGACGCCCGCGGCGGCGATGCCACCTTGCACGCGGGCGATGCCGCTGCACCGACCGTGGTCGCGCTGCACGGCCTGTCGGTCGCGACCTCCGGCGATTACCGCCGCTATTTCGACAGCGGCGGCCGCCGCTACGCCCACACGCTCGATCCCCGTACCGGCTATCCGGCCAGCCACGCGCTGGCCTCGGTGACCGTGCTGCATCGGCAATGCATGATGGCCGACGCGCTGTCGACCGCGCTGACCGTGCTCGGCCCCGAGGCCGGCATGGCCTTCGCCACGCAGCGCGGCATCGCGGCGCGGATGCTGCTGCGCACGCCGCACGGCTTTGCCGAACGCGTTTCGCCCGCCTTCGCGGCGATGCTCGCATGAACGCGCCGCGACGATTCGGCCTGCCCTCGCTGACGAGCGCGCTCGGCGTGCTCACCGCCATCAGCGGAGTGGCCGGCGCGTCCGGCCTGGCGCTGTCGCTGGCCGGCGCGGGCAAATGGCCGACCGCGGGCGGCGTCGCCCTCGCCTACGCCGGCTTCTGCGGCGCGATCCTCGCGCTGCATCGCCGTCGCCGCCAGGGCAGCGCCGTGTTCGCGTCGACCGCCGACGATGCCACGCTGATCGCCTATGCCAGCCAGACCGGGTTTGCCGAACAGCTGGCGCTGCAGACCGCGCAGGCGCTGCAACACGCCGGCCTGCCGGTGCGGGTCGCCTCGTTTGCCGATCTCGATCCGTCCGCGCTCGCGCGCTGCCGTCAGGCGCTGTTCGTTGCCAGCACCACCGGCGAGGGCGATGCGCCCGACAGCGCGGCGGGCTTCACGCGCAAGCTGGCCGCCGCGAGCGGCGACGGGCTGCGCCGCCTGCGCTACGGCATCCTGGCGCTGGGCGACAGCAGCTACGCGAATTTCTGCGCCTACGGGCATGCGCTGAGCGCGGCGCTGCAGCGCGCGCAGGCGCAGCCCTTGTTCGACCTGGTCGAGGTCGACAACGGCGACACCGGCGCGCTGCGCCATTGGCAGAACCACCTGTCCGCGCTGGCCGGTGGCGCCGAGATCGCGGACTGGGAGGCGCCGCGCTACGGCCGCTGGCGGCTGGTCGAACGCCGGCTGATGAATCCGGGCAGCGCCGGTGCGCCGGCCTTCCATCTGGCGCTGGAGCCCGAGTCGCCGGCCGCGCTCGACTGGCAGGCGGGCGATATCGCGGAGATCGGCCCGCGCCTGCCCTCCACGCAGGTCGCGCAACTGCTGCGTGACCTGTCCCTCGATGGCGGCGCCGCGGTGCGCTGCGATGGCGAGGCGATGCCGCTGGCGGACGCGCTGGCCACCCGCATGCCGTTGCCCGCGCCGCATGCCGAAGCGATGCGCGGCTTGTCCCCGCAGGCGCTGATCGACGCGCTGCCGCCGCTGCCGCATCGCGAATATTCGATCGCTTCGCTGCCCACCGATGGCCGGCTCGACCTGCTGGTGCGCCAGACCCGCCACGAGGATGGCCGGCTCGGGCTCGCGTCGGGCTGGCTGACCGAACACGCGCCGCTCGGCGCGCCGATTGCGCTGCGCGTGCGCACCAACCGCGCCTTCCATGCACCGGCCGACGACCGGCCGCTGCTGCTGATCGGCAACGGCACCGGCATGGCGGGCCTGCGCGCGCTGTTGAAGGCGCGCGCCGCCGCCGGGCACCGGCGCAACTGGCTGCTGTTCGGCGAACGCAGCGCGGCGCACGACGCCTTCTATCGGGAAGAATTGCAGGCCTGGCAGGCCGACGGCACGCTGCCGCGGCTGGACCGGACCTGGTCGCGCGACGGTGCGCCGCTGCGCTACGTGCAGGACGCCGTGCGCGCCGCCGCGCCGCAGATCCGCGAATGGGTCGCGGCCGGCGCGGCGATCTACGTCTGCGGCAGCCTGCAGGGCATGGCCGCGGGCGTCAACGATGCGCTGGCCGAGGTGCTGGGGACGCAGGCACTGGCGGCGTTGGCCGAGAACGGGCGCTATCGGCGCGACGTCTACTGAGCGGGATCCCCCGCCGCTTCACGGACTGTTTTCACCGGCCCCTTCACTGGCCCCTTCACCGGCCTCATTCGACGCCCGGAAACCGCATGTCCTCGTACCTGACGAAGCGCGTCTTGCGCGTCCAGCGGTAGCCCAGCCAGATCGCCAGGAAGATCGGAATGCCGATATAGGTGGCGGCCACCGACCACCAGTCGATATTGCCGCTGAGGAAGGCCTGGAAGTTCTGCCCCAGCGCGATCACCAGGCACAGCACGAACGCGAAGATCGGGCCGTACGGGAAGAAGGGCGAGCGGTACGGCAGCCGCGACAGGTCCAGGCCCCGCCGGGTCCAGCCCTTGCGGAAGCGGTAGTGGCTGATGGCGATGCCCAGCCATGCGATGAAGCCCGTCATGCCGGACAGGCTCAGCAGCCACAGATAGACCGTCTTGCTCTCGAACAGCGAGGTCAGGAAGCACAGCGCGCCGACCGCGGTGGTGGCCAGCAGCGCGGGCATCGGCACGCCGTTGCGCGTCAGCCGGGCGAACACTCGCGGCGCGCGGCCCTCGGTGGCGAGGTTGTAGAGCATCCGCGTCGACGCATACATGCCCGAATTGCCGGCCGACAGCACGGCCGTCAGGATCACCGCGTTCATCAGCCCGGCGGCGAAGGCAAGACCCGCATTGCGGAACACCAGCGTGAACGGGCTGACGCCGATGGTCTGCACATCGCTCTTGAGCAGGCTCGGATCGGTATAGGGAATCAGCACGCCGATCACCGCGATCGCCAGCACATAGAACAGCAGGATGCGCCAGAACACCTGCCGCACCGCGCGCGGGATATTGCGCGCCGGATCGGCCGATTCGCCGGCGGCGACGCCGATCAGCTCGGTGCCCTGGAACGAGAAGCCGGCGATCATCGCCACGCCGATCATCGCGGGCAGCCCACCGACGAAGGGCGCATCGCCCAGCGTCAGGTTGGCCAGGCTCGCCGGCACGTCGCCGCGCAGGATGCCGAAGATCATCAGCGTGCCGATCGCGATGAACGCGATCACGGTCACCACCTTGACCAGCGAGCACCAGTATTCGGCCTCGCCGAAGCCGCGCACCGAGATCGCGTTGAGCCCGAACATCAGCGCCAGGAACAGCGCGCTCCACAGAATGCCCGGCGTGTCGGGGAACCAGTACTGCATCACCAGCTGCGCTGCGGCCAGCTCCACCGCGATCGTCACCGCCCAGTTGTACCAGTAGTTCCAGCCGAGCGCGAAGCCGAAGCCCTCCTCGACATACATCGAGCCGTAGGTCGAGAACGAGCCGGCCACCGGCATATAGGCGGCCAGTTCGCCCAGGCTGGTCATCAGGAAATAGACCATCGCGCCGATCAGCAGGTAGGCGGCGAGCGCCCCGCCCGGGCCGGCCTGGGCAATGGTCGCGCCGGAGGCGACGAACAGTCCCGTGCCGATCGAGCCGCCGATGGCGATCATGCTCAGATGGCGGGCCCGCAGCTTGCGCTGCAAGGTCGGACGCGCGGTGTCGGCGGCCGCCGCGGCGCGCGTGTCTTGGGAAGCGGTCATGGTCAGGACAGGAAGGCCAGCAATGGGGCGGCATCCTATAAGAAAACCCGCCGGCGGGATAGACGGCGGGATACCCGGGCCGCCAACTCGGTAGAATCGTGGCTTCCCTGCCCGCGCGGCCGAGCGGCGCTGCGGCGCCGCGGTCCCGACACCATGAAGCTGAATCTGGATTTCAACGACAGCATCCTGCTGCATATCGTGCTGAGCGTGCTCATCGTTCTGGTGGGCGTGCTGCTGGTCAAGCTCAGCAACCGCTTCTTCGTCTCGCGCCAGCTCGCCGATCGCGACAACCTGCGCAGCTATCGCACCTGGACCGTGGCCTCGCGCAACCTGATCGGCGCGGTGGTGTTCCTGCTGCTGCTCGGCATCTGGGTCTCCGAACTGAAGAGCGTCGCGATCTCGCTGGCCGCGTTTGCCGCCGCGCTGATGATCTCCGGCAAGGAGCTGGTGATGTGCTTCCTCGGCGCGTTCATGCGGATGCTGACGCGGCCGTTCCAGTTGGGGGACCTGGTGGAGATCGGCCAGTACGCCGGCGAGGTGATCGACATGGACGCGCTGACGACGACGCTGGTCGAGGTCGCGCCGACCCGGCAATTCACCGGCTTCACGGTGCAGGTGCCCAACAGCCTGCTGCTGACGGTGGCGGTGCGCAATCATTCGCAGGCGGGCAAATACACGCTGGACACCGTGCGCATTCCGCTGGCGGCGCAGTGCGACCCGGACCGCATCGAGGCGGAACTGCTCGACATCGCGCAGCAGGCCTGCGAGCCGTTTCTCGAGGCCGCGGGCCAGAGCCTGCGCCGCTATGGCGATACGCGCTTCCTGGAGCTGTCGCAGTTCGCGCCGCGCGTGATGTTCGAACCGGTCGGCACCGACCGGCTCGACGCGATCGTGCGCTTCCCCGCGCCGGTGGGCGGGCGGCTGCCGGTGGCGCAGCAGATCATCCGGCGTTTCTATCGGCAGCGGATGAGCGACAGCAAGGAGGCCGGCGCCGATGCGGCCGCCGAGGCCGCCACGGAAGCCGACCAGCGCGAGGCCGCCGAGGACCGCGCGCGGATGGCCCGCGCCGGACGCCCTGGCACGGCCGGCGGCCCGGGCGCGCCGGACGCCAGCGGGCCGCCTGCCTCGTCGCCTGCCTTCTGATTGCCTGCCCTGTAACGCGCCTGGCATACCGGCCCGGCTTGCGGCCAGTTCGGGGTCCAGCTCGCAGCCCCGGTTCGCAGCCCGGTTCGCAGCCCGGTTCGCAGCCCGGTTCGCAGCCCGGCTTGCGGCCGGTGACCGCACAGCGCTGCCGCTCCACTGGCGCAGTGCGCCATGACCGCCGCGACGCTTGCCCTTACACTAGGGCGATCCGATGACGGCCCGCGCCATGTCCGCGCGCCGCCCACCCGATCTGTTCGACCCGTATGAATCCATCGAATCCCACCCCGGACGCCGCCGCTGGCGCCCCATCTGCCGCGCCAGCGAAGCGTCCGCGCGCTCCTTCGCTGCGCCACGCGGCCAGCGTGCTGGTGCTGCGCGACGGCGCCGACGGCATGGAAGTGCTGCTGGTGCGCCGGCCCGAACGCCAGGACGACCGCAGCAGCGGCGCCTATGTGTTCCCCGGCGGCACGCTGGATCCGCAGGACAACCAGTTGCACGGCCTCTGCGAAGGGCTCGACGATGCCGCCGCCAGCGCGCGGCTGCGCCTGCCGGCCGGAGGGCTCGACTTCTACCTGTGCGCGGTGCGCGAATGCTGCGAGGAGGCCGGTCTGCTGTTCGCCTACCAGCGCGACGGCGAGATGGTCGCGCTCGAACGCTTCGACGACGCCCAGCTGGCCTGGCTGCGCGAGGCGGTCCGCTATGGCGGCCCGGGCATCGCCGAGGTCTGCCGCCGCTTCGATCTGCGGCTGGCGATGGACAGGATGGCCTATATCAGCCACTGGCTGACGCCGCCGGGCCTGCCCAAGCGTTTCGATACGCGCTTCTTCGTCGCGGTGCTGCCGCCGGGCCAGAGCGCGATGCACGACGGCATCGAGGCGGTCGATCATCGCTGGGTGCGCCCGGCCGAGGCGATCGCGCCGGACAGCGGCATGACGCTGGTCAACGTGACGCGGCGCATGCTGGCGTCGATCGCGCATTTCCCCACGGCGCAGGCCTGCTTCGACTACGCGCAGGGCCTGCGCGAGATCGCGCTGATCATGCCGCGGCTGGCCAATGGCCCCAAGGGCGTGCGCCCGGTGCAGCCGGACGAGCCGCCCTACGCGGAGATCGCGCGCATCGATCCGGACGGCGCCGGCCACGGCCGCTATGCGCTCGAACCTGGCGTGCCGGTGCGGCTGTCGGAACGCGTCTGGCGCGTGACCGCCGACAACGGCAACGCGATGACCGGGCCAGGTACCAACACCTACCTGGTCGGCGGCGGCAAGCGCAACGAATGGGCGGTGATCGATCCGGGCCCCGACGAGGAGGCGCATCAGCGCGCGGTGCTGGCCGCCGCGCCGGGTCCGATCCGCTGGATCCTCGCCACGCATACGCATATCGATCATTCGCCGGGCGCGGTGCGGCTGCGCGAAGCGACCGGGGCCCAGGTGCTGGGGCGCATCGCAAACCGGCCCGAGCGGCAGGACCCGACCTTTGCGCCGGACCGCGTGCTCGAACACGGCGAGCGCATCGTGCTCGGCGACACGGATGTACCGGGCGACGCCATCACGCTGCGCGTGGTGCATACCCCGGGCCATGCGTCCAATCACCTGTGCTTCCTGCTCGAGGAAGAGAAGCTGCTGTTTACCGGCGACCACGTGATGCAGGGCTCGACCGTGGTGATCGGCCCGCCCGATGGCGACATGCGGGCCTATCTGGCCTCGCTCGCCGCGCTGCTGGACGAGGATCTCGAATGGCTCGCGCCCGGCCATGGCTTCCTGATGCCGCGGCCGCGCGACGCGATCCGCCTGCTGATGCGCCATCGGCAGCATCGCGAGGCCAAGGTCGTCAATGCGTTGCGCGAGCTCGGGCCGGCGCCGATCGAAACGCTGCTGCCGCGCGTCTACGACGACGTGCCGCCGCGCATGCTGCCGGTCGCGCAGCGCTCGCTGCTGGCGCACCTGCTGAAGCTGCAGGCCGATGGACAGGCGCAGGAAGCGCAGGGCGACTGGCGCATGCTGCAGTAGGCTTCGCTCCGAGCCCGAGCCCGAGCCCGAGCCAGAGCCCGAGCCAGAGCCCGAGCCAGAGCCAGAGCCAGAGCCCGAGCCAGAGCCAGAGCCAGAGCGGAACCAGCGCTGGGACCCGGACCCGTCCCGGGCGATGCGCCGGCGGGCGCAACATCGCAGTGGATTTCCCGATAGCCCATCAAGCGGAACAAGGAGACACCATGAAAGCTGCCGTGCTGCATCAGCCCAGGACCCCGCTGGTCATCGAAGACCTCGCCATCGACAAGCCCGGCCCGCGCGAGGTGCTGGTGCGCACCGCGGCGGTCGGTGTCTGCCATTCGGACCTGCATTTTCTCGACGGCGCCTACCCGTTTCCGATGCCGGTGGTGCTGGGCCACGAAGCGGCCGGCGTGGTCGAGCAGGTCGGCGCCGAAGTGCGCACGGTCAAGCCCGGCGATCATGTGATCACCTGCCTGTCGGCCTATTGCGGCCACTGCGAACACTGCCTGAGCGGGCATCTGTCGCTGTGCGTCGCGCCCGATACGCGCCGCCGTGACGACGAGCCGCCGCGGCTGCGCGCCGCCGGCGCGGCGATGAACCAGTTCCTGAACCTGTCGGCCTTCGCCGAACAGATGCTGATCCACGAGCATGCGCTGGTGGCGATCCGGCGCGACATGCCGCTGGATCGCGCCGCGCTGATCGGCTGCGCGGTGACGACCGGCTTCGGCGCGGTCACGCATACGGCCGGCGTGCGGCCGGGCGAGACCGTCGCGGTGATCGGCTGCGGCGGCATCGGTCTTGCCACCATCAACGGCGCCGCGCTGGCGGGCGCGGGCCGCATCATCGCGATCGACCGGCTGCCCGGCAAGCTGGAGCTGGCGCGGCGCTTCGGCGCCACCGATGTGGTCGACGCCAGCGCGGCCGATCCCGTCGACGCGGTGCGCACGCTGACCGGCGGCGGCGTCCATCACGCCTTCGAGGCGATCGGGCTGAAGGCCACGGCCGAGCAGGCCTTTGCGATGCTGCGCCGGGGCGGGGCCGCCACCGTGATCGGCATGCTGCCGCCGGGCGTCAAGGTCGAACTCAAGGGCACCGACTTCCTCGCCGAAAAGCGCATCCAGGGCTCGATGATGGGCTCGAACCGCTTCCCGATCGACATGCCTCGCCTGGTGGACTTCTATCTGTCGGGCCGGCTGGAGCTCGATGCGCTGATCGCGCAGCGGCTGCCGCTCGAGCGCATCAACGAGGCCTTCGACGAGCTGCGGCGCGGCGAGCTGGCGCGCTCGGTGATCCTGTTCGAGCATTAGTCCGGCCGCGGCAGAGCGCTGGACCTACGATGCCGCCCGCGCTGTGGGAAAATCCCGCTCGCGCGCCGCATCTCAGGCGCCGGCGAACGGGACGATGAAGACGATCGAATGGAAGGATTGGGAAATCTTCTGCCGCGTGGTCGAGGCAGGCACCTTCACGCATGGGGCCGAACTGGCCGAGGTGCCGAAGTCGTCCGCGAGCGCGGCGATCGCCCGGCTTGAAGCGCAGCTCGGCGGACGGCTGTTCGAGCGCAACACGCGCCGCGTGCGCGTGACCGAGCAGGGCCAGCGGCTGTACGAACGCGTCGCGCCGCATTTCGCCGCCTTGCGCGAGATCAGCGCCGAGGCCGCCTCGGCCAGCGAACAGGTCAGCGGCACGCTGCGGATCGCCACCCCGTACGAGGTCGGCTCGCAGCATCTGGCCCCGAGCCTGTCGCGTCTTCTGACGCTGCATCCGAACCTGAAGGTGCAGATCGACGTCACCTGGGACCAGCCGGACCTGCTCAAGCACGGCTACGACCTGGCCTTCGTGATGACCAACACCACGCTGCACGACAGCTCGTTCGCCAGCAAGCGCGTGGTGCTGGTCGAGCGCGCCTTCTATGCCGCGCCATCGCTGATCCAGGCGCGCGGGCTGCCGCGCTCGCCCAGCGATCTGAACGGCTGGCCCGTGATCGGCAACGCCGACGATCGGCGCTGGGAGTTCGTGCAGGACGGCGCCGAGGTGGCCGTGCTGCCGGTCGACCCGCGCATTCGCACGCACAACGCGGAGATCCGGCTGAAGGCCGCCACCGACGGGCTGGGCGTCGCGCGCCTGTCGCCGAAGTTCGTCGACGAGCAGGTGCGCCAGGGCCAGCTGGTGCGCGTGCTGCCCGCCTATGCGTCGTCGCCGCTGAAGGTCTACGTGCTGATGCCCGCGCGCAAGCTGATGCCGGCCGCGGTGCGGGCGCTGCTCGATGTGATGGAGCACACGGTGGGGGCCGCGGCGCCGGCGCGAGGAGTGCGGCGGGCGGGGAAGGCGGAGGCGAAGGGCGATACCAAGGGCGATATCAAGGGCGATATCAAGGGCGACCCCAAGGCCGATATCAAGGCTTGATGCGGCCGCGGCGGCCGCGCTCAGAACGGCTGGTCGCCGGTCCGCAGCTCGACACCCAGCGTTTCGCCGATCGCCAGGATCTCGTCATCGTCCTCGGCGCGCGCGATCCAGCCCGCGTAGACGCCCGAGCCGATCTCCCAGTGCCATAGCGTGATGCCGGACGCGCGCAGTTGCTCGTGCGCCTGCTCCATCAGTTCGGGCACGCTGGTGCTGCCCAGGAAGTCCTCGTCCTCGGGGTCGTCGACGCCCCAATCGAGCACCAGCGCCACGCGCGCCGCCAGCTGGTTCATGCAGTCGATAAAGGTGGCGGTGTCATTCTGTTCGACCTGGAAGCCCGCTTCCCAGTCCACCACGTCCTGCACCACCGACAGCAGTTCGGTGCCTTCCACCGTATCGTCGGCTTCCTCCAGCGCCTCGTCCAGCAGCGCCAGCTGCTTCTCGACCATTGCGCCGTCGTCGAAATTGATCATGCCGAGCAGCCGTTCGACCGCCTGGCGCGACTCGTCGTCGATGACTCCATTCACGGCTCGCCCTCCCGCTTCCCATGCAAAACATCCAGTGTGCCGGACCGCCGTCCACTGTGTCGGTCCGCTGTGCCGGTCCACTGCGTCGGTTCACCGCGTTGATCCGCCGTGCCGACCCAGCGGCCAACCTGATTCGCCAGTTGCCCGATTTCCCGCATCCCGCGTGGCGTCACCCGCAGCGCGCGCGACGATGGCGTGCGCTCGACCCAGCGCCGTTGCAGCATCGCGTCCAGCAAGGCCGCGCCCAGCGCGCCGCCCAGGTGCGGCTTGCGCTCGCTCCAGTCGGGACAGGTGCAGGCAAATTGCCTGCGCTTGCGGCGTGCGCCGTCCAGATCCACGCCGAGCTGCGCCATGCCGTGCGCGCCGTGCTCGGACAATTCCACCGCGCTGTCCCGCACGAGGATCCATCCCGAATCGGTCATGCGCGCGAACAGGTCGACCGCCAGTTCGCCTGCCAGGTGGTCGTAGCAGGTCCGCGCGTGGCGCAGCGTCGCCGGGGCGGTGCGCGAGGGCGGCACCGCACGCAGGCGGGGCGGGCGGCTTGCCAGCGAGGCAGCGGCCAGCGCCTCGATGGCCACGCCGATCTCGGGCGCGGCCAGCCGGTAGTAGCGATTGCGGCCATGCGTCTCGACCGCCAGCAGGCCGCCCTCGGCGAGCCGGGCCAGATGGCCGCTGGTCGACGAGGCCGACAGCCCCGCGATCAGCCCCAGCTCGCCGGCCGGTCTCGCGCTGCCGTCCATCAACGCCCACAGCATCGCGGCGCGGCCCGGGTCGGCCAGCAGGCCAGCCAACTGACTGATGCTGGGAGCGTATTCCATAGTTCATTCCACGGTGAAACAACGATCGCAGTATAGGCCGATACTTGCCGATATCAACCATGCCTTGTCGGCGGTCATGCCGCGGCAATGTCGCGGCAATACCGCCGTAGCGCCGCCCCGATGCCGCGGCAATGCCGAGGTAATGCCGCCGTAAAGCCGCCGTAAAGCCGCCGCGAACCCCCTTGTGATCCCCATGACCCTGTACCCGACCAAGCCGCCTCCCGATCCGCTGGCCGCCGCCACGCATCCCGACCCCTATCCCTACTATCGCGAACTCGCACACGCGCAGCCGTTTCACCGCGACGCGATGCTGATGCTGTGGGTCGCCGCGGGACCGGACGAGGTGGCCGCGGTGCTGTCGCATCCGGCGTGCCGGGTGCGGCCGCCGGGACAGCCGGTGCCGCCGGCGCTCGCGCAGTCGCCCGCCGGGACCTTGTTCGCGCGGCTGATCCGCATGAACGACGGGCCGGGCCATGCGCCGTTGAAGGCGGTGCTGCAGCGGCAGTTGGCGACGCTGGACCTGAACGACGTGCGTGCTGCCGCCTCGGCATGGGCGCGTGTCCTTGCGGTGACGCACGATCACGGCGCGACCGCGAATCGCTGGAGCAGCGCGCTGCCGGTGATCGCGATCGCGGGTTTGCTCGGGTTCACGGCCACCGACGACGAGGCCACGGCCGGCCGGATCGCCACGCAGATCGCCAGCTTTGCCGCCGCCATGTCGCCGTTGGCGGGTCCGGCCGAGATCGCGGCCGGCATCGAGGCCGCCGCGGCGCTGCAGGCCCAGCCCCTGCGTGCCGATACGCCGTGGACGCAGGCGCTGCGCGAGCAGGCGCGCACGGCCGGGGTCGACGACGCCGCGATCGCCGCCAATCTGCTGGGGTTGATGGTGCAGAGCTGCGAGGCCACCGCAGGCTTGATCGGCAATACGCTGCTGCGGCTCGCACGCGATGCGGCCGCGGCCGACGATCTGCAGGCGACGGTGGCGGGCGTGCTGCGAACCGATCCGCCGATCCACAACACGCGCCGCTTCATGGCCGAGGATGCGTACGTCTGCGGCGTGCCGCTGCGGCGCGGCGATGGGATCCTGGTGCTGCTGGCCGCGGCCGCCGCATCGGAAGGCCGACCAGCCAGTGTCTCGGCGAATGTGCCGGCGAATGCCCCGGAGAATGCCCCGGAGAATGCCCCGGTAAGTGCCCCGGTAAGTGCCCCGGTGAGTGCCTCGGTGAGTGCCTCGGTGTATGGGCCGCCGAATTCCGGCGAGCGGGCCTGGACCTTCGGCCATGGCGCGCATCGATGTCCCGGCGATGCGCTGGCGGCGACGCTGGCCGAAGCCACCGTCGCCGCGCTGCTGGCGCGCGGCATCGAGCCGGCCGCCTTGGCAAAGGCGTATCGTTACCGGCCATCGCTGAACGCACGGATCCCGCATTTCCTCTGATTCCCATCTTTTCGGATCCCGATCTCCGCACAGGACCACCCAACACAATTCAAGGACGCCCCGATGATTGCCGTGATCTTTGAAGTCGAATTCGCCCCCGGGCAGAAGGACGCCTATCTCGATATCGCCGCGCATTTGCGCCCCACGCTTGAAGCGATCGACGGCTTTATCTCCGTCGAACGCTTCCAGAGCCTGAGCACGCCAGGCAAGGTGCTGTCGCTGTCCTTCTTCCGCGACGAGGCCGCGGTGCAGGCCTGGCGCAATACGGTCGAGCACCGCCACGCCCAGGCGGCGGGCCGCGGCGGCGTGTTTGCCGACTACCGGCTGCGCGTCGCGCAGGTGCTGCGCGACTACGGCATGCATCGGCGCGAGCAGGCGCCGGGCGACAGCCGCGCCGTGCACGATGCCCGTACCGGCGACCAGTAAGGGAACGCGGCATGGATGCTCACACGCTGGGCGCACAGGCGCTGTTCATCGGCCTGACCTTTCTGCTGGCGGGCTTCGTCAAGGGCGTGGTCGGACTCGGCCTGCCGACGGTCGCCGTCGGCCTGCTTGGGCTGGTGATGCCGCCGATGCAGGCCGCCGCGCTGCTGGTTGCGCCATCGATGGTGACCAACGTGGTCCAGTTGGCCGCCGGTCCGCGCTTCGGCGCACTGGTGATGCGGCTCTGGCCGATGCTGCTCGGCATCGTCGTCGGCACGCTGGTGGCCGGTGCGCTGGCGCCGCCGTCGGCCATGCAGCAGGCCACCGCGGCGCTTGGCATCGCGCTGATCGCCTATGCGGCGGTAGGGCTGTCGTCGTGGCACCTGAACGTGCCGGCGGCGCATGAGCGCTGGCTGGCGCCGCTGATCGGCCTGGCCACCGGCGCGATCACCGCGGTGACCGGCGTGCTGGTGATTCCGGCGGTGCCCTATCTGCAGGGCCTGGGCCTGGCGCGCGAGGAACTGGTGCAGGCGCTCGGCCTGTCGTTCACGGTGTCGACGGTGGCGCTGGCGATCAATCTGTTGATGCATGGCGTGCTGGCGCAGACGCCGGTGCTGGGCGCCTCGCTGGCGACGCTGGTGCCCGCGCTGGCCGGCATGTGGCTGGGCCAGCGGCTGCGCAACCGGATCAGCGCGGCGCTGTTCCGGCGGCTGTTCTTTATCGGGCTGCTATTGCTGGGAGCGGACCTGGCCTGGCGCGGCTGGCATTGAGGGCCGGCTTGCCCGGCAACGGCACCGTACTGGCAGCGGCATCGGCATCGGCGTCGGCAACTGCAACTGCAACTGCAACGGCAAGGGCAACGGCAACGGCAAGGGCAAGGGCAAGGGCAAGGGCAAGGGCAAGGGCAAGGGCAAGGGCAAGGGCAAGGGCAAGGGCAACGGTATCGGCGTCTGCACCGCATCGGCATGCCGCGCTCCGGCTTGCCGCATAATGGCCTCGGTCCCGACCCGCGGACCGCAATGCGTAAAGCGCAAGGCTGACCGATGCCGACCCCACGCCGCCGCCGCACCGTCAATCCCTGGGCCAAGCTTGGCAAGACCGCTGCCCGCCAGATGCAGCAGATGCAGCGCGCCGTCGCGCGCACGGTGACCAAGTCCGTCACGAAGACGGTGGCGCAGACCGTCGCGCATACCGTGGCGCAATCGGTCGGCCATGCGGCGCAGCAGGGCCGGGAAGCGCGGCGCGTGCTGTCCGGTGTCGCCTCGCCGGTGGCGGCGCCGACCAGTCGTGGCGGCGGGCGATGGCAGGAGGGCGTCTGGGGCTTCGGTCCGCTGGCGCAGCGCCGCTATCGATTGTTCATCCCGTCCGGGGTCGGCGCATCGCGGCCCGCGCCCTTGCTGGTGCTGCTGCATGGCTGCGGGCAGGATGCCGCCAGCTTTGCCGCCTGCACGCGCGTGGCGGCGCTGGCGCGCGCACGCCGCTGCATCGTGCTGCTGCCCGAGCAGTCCTCGCGCGCCAATGCGCATCGATGCTGGAACTGGTTCCGCAGCGAGGCGCAGGCCGCGGCGGAGGCCAGCCTGCTGATGGGAATGATCGACCATGTCTGCCGCGCGCATCCGGTGCAGTCCGATCGCGTGCATCTTCTCGGCCTGTCGGCGGGTGGCGCGATGGCGTTGATGCTGGCGCTGCGCTATCCCGACCGCTTCGTCGCCGTCGGCTCGCACTCGGGCGCGGCCCCGCATCTCGCACGCAACGCCACGCAGGCCGGGCGCGTCATGCGCGGCTCGCTGAACGGACATACGGCCGCGCAATTGCAGGCGCTGCGGCTGCAATTGCAGGGCAGGATGCCGCCGCCGCTGCTGCTGATCCATGGCGATGCCGATCGTGTCGTGGCCTACGACAACGCCATCGCCAGCGCGACGCTGTGGCTGTCGCTGTCGACCCCGGGCGCATTGCCGGCCGCGGCGGCCCAGCCATCGGTGCGCGTGCTGCGGCGGGGTGAGCGCCGTCCGGTCGCGGTGCATGACTGGCGCCGCGACGGCAGGCTCTATGTCCGCCTGGTACGGGTTGAAGGGCTGGGCCATGCGTGGAGCGGCGGCGCGGCCAGCCAGGCCTATGCCGATCCGGCGGGGCCCGATGCGCTGCGGATCGCGCTGGCGTTCTTTGCCGCGGTTGCGCCGGCGCCGGTGCGCAGGCGCGCGGTCGCCTGAGCGTCGCGGGCTTAGTCCTGCCGCCGCGCGCCCGGTGCGACGATCTCCAGATCGGATTGGGGGCAGGCGACGCAAGGCAGCAGATAGCCGTCTTCCTTTTCGTCGGCGCTCAGGCCCGGCCATTCAATCCGATAGCGGATGCTGCCGGATACCAGCCGGGACAGGCAGGTGCGGCACGTGCCGTTGCGGCACGAGCTGGGCAGGCGAATGCCGGCGCGCAGCGCGGCCTCGAGAATGGATTGCCCCGGCTCCGCCGTGAACTCGAACCCGGATGGGGCGATACGCACGCGCAGCGGCGATGCCGTGTCCGGTCCGCTCCTTGGTTCGCCCATCGCATCGTCCCTCGGATCGCCTTTCACCTCGCCCATGGGCTCGGTCATCGCCTCGCTCATCGGCATCCCTCGTTGTCCGGGTCCACCCGCGGGAACTGCGCGCGGCCATGGGTGGCATCGCGCAGCGCCGCGCGCGCGGTGTCCACTTCGCTGGCGGGCAGCCTGACGATGAGCTTCACCGTCGAGCCATAGACGCTGTCGGCCAATGTGTGGCCGGTCTGTTCGAGCCAGCGCCGCACCCGCGCCTCGTCGGCATAGTCGACCTCGACCGCCACGTTGGCGTAGGCGATGCGTTCGATCCGTTCGGCGGTCTTCAGCGCGGCGGCGATCGCATCGGTATAGGCCCGCACCAGCCCGCCGGCGCCAAGCTTGATGCCGCCGTAGTAGCGCACCACCGCGGCCAGCACGCCATCGAGTTCATGATGGCGCAGCACCTCGAGAATCGGCCGCCCCGCGGTGCCCGACGGCTCGCCGTCGTCCGACATGCCGGACTGCCCGCCGGCCAACAGCGCCCAGCAGACATGCGTCGCCGTCGGATGCTCGGCGCGCAGCGACTGCACGACGCGCATCGCCTCGTCCCGGTCGGCGACCGGCATGGCGACGGCGAGAAAGCGGCTCTTGCGGATATCGAGCTCGGCGTGAACGGGGGCGGAAAGGGTGTACGTGGGCAAGGGGCTACGGCGGGGAAATGGCAACGGCGGGGCCAGTGTATCGCAGTGGCGATTCGGCTCGACAGCGGGACCGTTGCTGGTAGGCTGTCAGTCTCGCCGTTCGAACCGGCTGCCCGACCGACCGATGCCCATGCTGCCTGAACACGTCCATCCCAACCACCGCCGCATCGCCCCGGCCGCCGAACGCAATCGCGAGCCGATTCTTGATGTGTTGCGGCGCGTATTGCCGGCGGCCGGCACCATTCTCGAGATCGCCAGCGGCACCGGTCAGCATGCCAGGCACTTCGCCGCCGCCAATCCGGCGTGGATCTGGCAGCCCAGCGATCCGGACCCCGCCGCGCGGCGGTCGATCTCGGCGTGGAAGGTCGAGGCGGGATTGCCGAATCTGCGTGATCCGCTGGCGCTGGACGTGCTGCAGGCCGACTGGGGCATCGAGCAGGCCGATGCCGTCGTCTGCATCAACATGATCCATATCTCGCCGTGGCAGGCGACGGAGGCGCTGTTCGCGGGCGCGGCGCGCTTGTTGCCCGTCGGCGGCGTGCTTTATCTGTATGGTCCCTATCGTCGCGACGGTCAGCACACGTCGCCGAGCAACGCGATCTTCGACGAGCAGTTGCGCGCGAGCGACGCCTCGTGGGGCGTGCGCGATATCGAGGCCGTGATCGCGCTGGGGGACAGCGTCGGGCTGCGCTTCGAGGAAGCGGTGCCGATGCCGGCCAACAACTTCAGCGTGGTGTTCAGGAAGAACTAGCCTGCGGCAAAAAGACCGGCCGCAGCGGCAAACGCCTCGGCCGCGCACCGGCACCAACACTGCCTCGGCCCCGCGCCAGCATTACCGCCGCCTCAGCCCCGCACCAGCATCACGCCCGCCTCAGCCGCGCGCGGGCATCACGCCGCGTCGCCGCGCGCCAGCATCACCAACCGCGTCGGCCGCGCGCCAGCATCAACACTGGCTCAACCCCGCACCAGCATCACCACCGCGGTCGCGATCAGGCACAGCGAGAACCACGCCCGCAGATGGCGTTCGGGCATGCGGTGCGCCAGCGCCACGCCCCAGGAGATCGTCAGCATGCCGCCGAGCGACAGCGGGATGCCGCTGGCCCAGTCGACGTGGCGGGCCTGTGCATAGGTCGCCAGCGCGACCACCGCGCCCGGCGTGACCAGCGCCAGTGCCAGCCCTTGCGCCGCCGCCTGGCGGAAGCCGAACAGACCGACCAGTGCCGGCGCGGCCACCACGCCGCCCCCTACGCCAAAGAATCCCGACAACGCGCCCCCGACCACGCCGACCGCCGGAATCCAGCGCGACGACAGCCGGTCCTTCTGCACCGTGACCGCGCGGCCAGGCAACAGCCGCCACAGGAAATACACGGCCATGCCGATCATGAACAGCGCGAAGATCCGCCGCAGCAGCACCGCATCCATCGCCGTCGCCAGCCGCGCGCCCACATAGGTCGCCAGCACCGCGGACAGGCCCAGCACCAGCGCGGTGCGCAGCGCGATGTCCGCGCGGCGGCGGTACTGCCAGAAGCCGATCAGCACATTGGGCGCAATCATCACCAGCGCGGTGCCCTGCGCCAGTTGCTGGTCCATGCCGTAGAGCAGCCCGAGCGCGGGGATCGCGATCAGCCCGCCGCCGATGCCGAAGAGGCCGCCGACTGCGCCGAGCGCACCGCCGAGAAGGAAGGTCAACAGCGCGGGGAGCAGCGGAATATCGGGCATCGTCGATCGAGTGGAGGGGGCGGGCGCCACCGCGGCGGCCTCGCGCAAAAGTATCGATCATAAAACATGGAGACATCGCCCACACGCTGGACGTCAGGACATTCCCGCGGAATCGCGCGCTGCAAGCTAATCGTCAAGATCTTGAAAGCCGATTGAAATCCGGTTTCGCTCCAATGCCGCCGGAGATCGTGCCGGGCCCGTTGCCAAAGGGGCCGCACGGTCGCGTCGCGCCGGCCTTGCCGGCGCGCTTCGTGTCTGCGTTGCCTGAATCGAGCCTGTCATCGTGCATGTCCGTCGTCATCGCTTTGCCCACCTCCGCCTGCTGCTCGCGTCGATCGCCGTCTCGCTGCTGCTCGGCGCGCCGGCCCGTTTCGCCGCCGCCGCTCCGCCCCCGGCAGCCGTCGCACCGCAGCCAGATGGCGAATGCCGCGCGCCCGGCGCGGGCGCGACGCTGACGCTGTCCGAGGCGCGCGCGCTGGCGCTGCGCTGCAATCCCGACCTGCTCGCGGCTCGCCGCGCCGTGCAGGCGGCCGAGGCCGATATCCGGATCGCCGGGCAGCGGCCGAACCCGGTGCTGAGCCTGGGCGTGGAGAACATCAACCCGCATGCCGGCGTCGGCGCCGGCAGCTGGCGCAACAAGACCGTCGATTCGACGGTGCGCATCGACCAGGTGATCGAGACCGCCAACAAGGCCGGCCTGCGCGTCAAGACCGCGCAGGCGGCCAGCGTGGCGGCGGGCCGGCAGGTGCAGGCGGCCACCGTGCAGCAGATGGCCGCGCTGGAGCAGGCCTTCTTCGATGCGGCGGTCAGTCAGCAGCGGGTCGACGTGCTGGCGCAGACGCTGGCGCTGTACGAGCGCACCGAGCAGGCCAACAAGACCCGCTACAAGGCCGGCGACCTGGCGCGCGCCGACGTGACCCGGCTCGAGCTCGATGCCTTGCGCGCCCGCGCGGACTGGCGCGAGGCACGGGCCGATCATCAGCGCGACCTGGCCGAACTCGCACAGCGCATCGGCATCCCGGGCACGCTGCAGGACGTCGCGCTGTCGCCGCGGTGGCCGGGCCTGGCCGAGCCGGTGCCGTCGCTGGACGAACAGGCCTTGCAGGCGCGGCCCGATGTCGCCGTGGCGCAGGCGCGTCTGCAGGCCGCCGCGGCCGCGCGCGAGCTGGCGCGCGCGGCACGCGTGCCCGACGTGACCGTCGGCGCGCAGGCCGAGCGCTATCCGGCCTCGGCCACCAACCAGCAGGGCAGCGGCAACAGCTTCGGCGTGTTCGTCAGCATCCCGCTGTATCTGCGCCACAGCTATGGCGGCGAGGCGCAGCGCGCCGAGGTCGATTACTACGCGGCGCTCGACGAACGCAACCGCGTGCTGCTGGCCGCGGGCAACGAGGTCGGCCGGCTGCGCACCGCCCTCGATGCCGCGCGCGAATCGCTGCGTCAGATCGACGAAGCCGTGCTGCCCACGGCCGAGCGCGTCGCCGCCGATGCCGAGTTCGCCTTCGGCAAGGGCGCGATCGGCGTGCTCGAACTGCTCGATGCGCGCCGCGCGCTGCGGCAGACGCGCCTCGATGCCGCGCAGGCGCGGGGCGCCTATGCCAAGGCGCTGTCCGCCTATCTGGCCGCCACGCGCACGGCGGATGAAGCGGCGGCCGCCGCGGCTCCGGCCGATGCTGCCGATCTGCCGCTGCAGGACGTCGCCCCCTACCTTTCCGTCCACTGACCGGACACGTTCCGGCTTTCCCGATCCCGTCGCCATGACCCTCCGTTCCCTGTTGACGATCGTCCTGCTTGCCACGTCGCTGAGCCTGACCGGATGCGGCCGGAAGGCCGAACCGGAGTCCGAGTCGCCGCGCGTCGAAGGCGCGGCCGTCGTCTTCCCCGATACGGTCAAGTCGCTGCCCGGCATCGCCGCCGAACCGGTGCGGCGCGGCGCGGAACGCGTGCTGACGCTGCCCGGCCGGCTGGTCTGGAACGAGGACCGTACCGTGCGCGTGATGAGCCCGTTCGCCGGCCGCGTCGCCGAGATCCTGGTGCAGCCGGGCACCACCGTCGCCGCGGGCCAGCCGTTGGCGCTGCTGTCCTCGCCCGACTTCGGCGCGGCGCAGGCCGACGCGCGCAAGGCGGCCGCCGATGCCGCGCTGGCGTCCAAGGGCCTGGCGCGGCAACGCGAGCTGTATGGCGCCGGCATCGTCGCGCAGAAGGACCTCGAGCAGGCCCAGGCCGAGGCCGCACGGGCCAGCGCCGAACTGCAGCGCGCGCAGGCGGCCCTGCGGCAGGTCGGCGGCGAACTGGGCAAGCCGGGCGCGATCGGTGTGGGCGCCCCGGATCGCTTCGCACTGCGCGCACCGATCGCCGGCCTGGTGGTCGAACGCAACCTGAATCCCGGCATGCAGCTGCGGCCCGACCAGCCGCCGGCCGCGCCGCTGTTCCTGCTGACCGACCCTTCCGACCTGTGGGCGCAGCTCGACGCGGCCGAGGCCGATCTGGCGCTGTTCCGCCCAGGCGGCAGCGTGACGCTGACCTCGACCGCCTATCCGGGCGAGTCCTTCCCGGCCAAGGTCGTCAAGATCGCCGACTACGTCGATCCGGCCGCGCGCAGCATCAAGGTCCGCCTGTCGGTGCCCAATCCCGAGCGGCGGCTGAAGGCCGAGATGTTCGTCACCGCGCGCATCCAGGCCGCCGGCTTCGACGGCATCGCGGTGCCGGCCCGGGCGGTGTTCCTGGCCGACAATCATCACTATGTGTTCGTGCGCGTCGACGCGCATCGCTTCGAGCGCCGCGAGGTCAAGGTCGGTGCGAGCCTGCCGGGCGTGACCGAGGTGGTGTCCGGGCTCGAACCCGGCATGCAGGTGGTGACCGACGGCAATCTGTATCTGCAGGACATCCTGCGCGATGCGAGCGCGACGCAGGCCGCGCTGCGCCAGCAAGCTCGATGAGGGCGGCCGCGTCATGATCTCGCGCATCGTCCATTTCGCGCTGCACCAGAAGCTGTTCGTCTGGATGGGGCTGGCGCTGTTCGTCGCCGGCGGCCTGGCGGCCTTCAAGAACTTGCCGATCGAGGCCTTCCCGGATGTCTCGGACGTGCAGGTCAACGTGATCACGCTGTATCCCGGCCGCGCGGCGGAGGAGGTCGAGCGCCAGGTCACGATTCCGATCGAGACCGCGCTGGCCGGCACGCCCAATTCGGTGCGGGTGTTCTCGCACACGCAATTCGGCCTGTCCTACCTGATGGTGACCTTCAACGACAAGGCCACCGACGTCACCGCGCGCCAGCAGGTGATCGAGCGCCTGCGCGGCGTCGATCTGCCCGACGGGGTGCAGCCGGACTTGGCGCCGCTGTCGACCGCGATCGGCGAGATCTACCGCTTCCGCCTGAAGGGCAAGGGCCACACGCCGCAGGAGCTGCGCACGCTGCAGGACTGGGTGGTCGAGAAGAACCTGCGCCAGGTACCGGGCGTCGCGGACCTGGTGACCATCGGCGGTACCATCAAGCAGTACGAGGTCAACCCGAATCTGGCCCGCATGCGCGACGCGCATATCTCGCTGGCGCAGCTGTTCGAGGCCCTGCAGCGCGGCAACTCGAACGCCGGCGGCGGCGCGGTCGCGCAGGGGCGGCAGCAGTATCTGCTGCGCTCGCTCGGCAGCTTTCGCAGCTCGGCCGATATCGCGAACGTGGTGGTGTCCGAGGTCAACGGCACGCCGATCCTGGTCAAGGACATCGCCGAGGTGCGCGTCGGCGCCGCGCCGCGGCAGGGCCTGATGGCGCAGGACGACGAGGAGGACATCGTCTCGGGCATCGTGGTGATGCGCAAGGGCGAGAACCCGTCGGAGGTGCTGACCGCGCTGAAGGCGAAGATCGCGCAGCTCAACGAGCAGATCCTGCCGCGCGGCGTCGAGATCGTGCCGTACTACGACCGCGCCGACCTGATCGACAAGACGCTGCACACGGTGTTCGGCAACCTGGTCGAGGGCGCGCTGCTGGTAATGGCGGTGCTGTATCTGTTCCTGGCCAACGTGCGGGCCGCCGCCATCGTCGCGCTGGTGATCCCGCTGGCGCTGCTGTCGACCTTCATCGGCCTGACCTGGGTCGGCATTCCGGCCAACCTGCTGTCGCTCGGAGCGATGGACTTCGGCATCATCGTCGACGGCGCGGTAATCGTGGTCGAGAACATCTTCAAGCGGCTGGGCGAACTGAAGGAGCAGAAGATCCGCGACAGCCGCGCGCGCTTGCACGCGATCGCGCGCGCGACGACCGAGGTCGGCCGCCCGACGGTGTTCTCGATGGTGATCATCATCGCCGCGCACCTGCCGATCTTCACGCTGCAGCGGCACGAAGGAAAGATCTTCGCGCCGATGGCGTACACGGTGACGGGAGCGCTGGTCGGCTCGCTGATCGTGTCTCTGACGCTGGTGCCGCTGCTGTGCTATCTGCTGCTGAAGAAGGACATCGCCCATCACGACAACGCGGTGGTGCGGCTGTGCAAGCGCGCCTATGCGCCGATGCTGGCGTGGGCGCTGGACCACAAGCGCGCGGTGGTGGCCAGCGCGGTGGCGCTGCTGGTCGTCACCGCCGGCGTCGGCAAGCTGCTGGGCAGCGAATTCCTGCCCGAGCTCGACGAGGGCGCGATGTGGGTCAGCTTCGACCTGCCGGCCTCGGTGTCGACCGACGAGGCGCGCGAGCAGGCCGCGCGGCTGCGGCGGACGATCCGGCAGACGCCCGAGGTCAAGTCCACCATTTCAAAGGTGGGCCGCCCGGACGACGGCACCGATCCGAAGCTGATCAATACGGTCGAGATCCTGGTCGACCTGAAGCCGGAAGCGGAGTGGCGGCGCGGCTTCGACAAGCGCCGCATCATCGGCGAGATCAACGCCAATCTGCGCAAGCTGCCCGGCATCGAGCCGAACTTCTCGCAGCCGGTGCGCGACAACATCCTCGAGAGCATCTCGCAGATCAAGGGCCAGATCGTCATCAAGGTGCAGAGCGACAGCCTCGAGCAGAACAAGCGCGTCGCCGACCAGATCCTGGCCAACGTGCAGACCGTGCCCGGCGTGATGCGGGCCTTCATCGACCGCGACGGCGAGCTGCCGCAGTATGTGCTCGACTTCGACCGCGCCCAGGCCGCGCGCTACGGCATCAACGTGGCCGACGTGCAGGACCTGATGGAGACCGCGCTGGCGGGCAAGGCCGCCACCGAGCTGTGGGAGGGCGAGCGGCACTTCAGCGTGGTGGTGCGGCTCGCGCCCGGCGAACGCGAACTGCCGAACCTGCCGAACATCCTGATGCAGACCGCCGAGGGCGCCCAGGTGCCGCTGTCGCAGCTGGTGCATTTCCATGCGGCGTCCGGCGCGATGAATATCAGCCGCGAGAACGGCCAGCGCACCACATCGATCGGCGTCTTCATTCACGACCGGGACATGGGCAGCGTGGTCAAGGACATGCAGGCGCTGGTGGCGAAGAACGTGCGCGCCGACGACGTCAAGATCGGCTGGTCCGGCGAGTTCGAGAACCAGCAGCGCGCGATGGCGCGGCTGTCGATCGTCGTGCCGCTGTCGGTGCTGCTGATCTTCCTGCTGCTGTTCCAGGCGTTCAAGTCGTTCAAGAGCGCGACGCTGATCCTGTCGAACATCCCGTTTGCGCTGGTGGGCGGCGTGTTCGCGCTGTTCCTGACCGGCATTCCGCTGTCGGTGTCGGCGGCGATCGGCTTTATCGCGCTGTTCGGCCAGGCCGTGCTCAATGGGGTGGTGATGGTGACCTACTTCAACCAGCTGCGCGAGCAGGGGTTGCCGCTGCGCCAGGCCGTGCTGGCCGGGTCGATGGACCGCCTGCGCACCGTGCTGATGACCGCGCTGCTGGCGATGCTGGGCCTGTTCCCGATGGCGGTCTCGCGCGCGATCGGCTCGGAGACGCAGCGCCCGCTGGCGATCGTGATCATCGGCGGGCTGATCACCGCGACCGTGCTGACGCTGATCGTGCTGCCGACGCTGTACGAATGGATGGTCAGCCGCAGCTGGCCGGATGAGGCGGCGGAGGAAGATGAGGTTGCGGCGGGGGCAGCAGGGGTGCGACGGGACGACGAGGCGGTGGTTTGATTGTCGCCTCTCTACCGCCTGCGCCGCCGGCGGGAAAGGGGCGGGGGGAGGGCAACGGCGTTCGCTATCCCTCCGCCGCCGTCACGTCCCGCACGACGCCAGCCCGCAGCATCCGCGCAATCTCGGCCTCTCCATATCCGCACTCGGCCAGCAGCGCCCGCGTGTCCTCGCCCAGCCGCGGCGGCGGCCGCCGGTATTGCGCCGGCGTCTCCGACAGCTTGATCGGCAGGCCGATGCTCTTGACCGGCCCGGCCTCGGGGTGCTGCTGCTCGACCACCATTTCGCGCGCGAGAGTTTGCGGATGCGACAGCGCCTCGCCGATCGAATGCACCGGCCCGGCCGGCACGCCCGCCGCGTCGAACGCCGCCAGCCATTCGGCCGAGGGCTTGGTGCGCAGGATCTCCGCCATGGCCGGCAGCAGCGTGTCGCGGTGGCGCATGCGGTCCGAGTTCAGCCGATAGCGCGGATCGGTCAGCCATTCGGGCCGGCCCAGCACCTGCGCGATCCGCTCCCAGTTCTTCTCGTTGGCGCCGCCGACGATGATGTGCCCGTCCTGCGTCGGAAAGGCCTGGTACGGGGTCGCCAGCACATGCGCCGAGCCGCTCGGCCCCGGCGATTCGCCGGTGGCGAAATGGATCGCCGCATGCCAGTACAGCTGCTGCAGGCCGGCTTCGATCAACGAGGTCTCGACGATCTGGCCGCGCCCGGTCTTCTGCTTGTGCTGGTAGGCCGCCAGGATGCCGAACGCGGCCAGGATGCCGGCATTGATGTCGGCGATCGAGTTGCCGGTGCGCAGCGGCGGCCCGCCTTCCTCGCCGGTGATGCTCATCAGCCCGGTATAGCCCTGCGCGATCAGGTCGAAGCCGCCCTTGTCGGCGGCCGGGCCGGTACGGCCATAGCCCGAGATCGCGCAATAGATCAGGCCGGGATTGATTTCCGACAGCACGTCGTAGCCGAGCCCGAGCTTTTCCAGCGTGCCCTTGCGGAAGTTCTCGATCAGCACGTCGGCGTCGCGCACCATCCGCAGCAGCACTTCCTTGCCTTCGGCCGTCTTCAGATCGAGTGCGATCGCGCGCTTGTTGCGGTTCAGCATCAGGAAGGGCGCCGACACGCCGTTGATGCGCGGATCGCGATAGCCGCGCGCATCGTCGCCGCCATCGGTCTTCTCGATCTTGATCACGTCAGCGCCGAGGTCGGCCAGCATCATGCCGCAGGTCGGGCCGGCCATGATCTGCGCCAGCTCGAGCACGCGCATGCCGGCGAGGGCGCTGGCCCGCGGAGAACGTTCGGATTGCATGGGGGAAGCCATCGCTGTCCTTCGAGGTGGAGGCCGCTCAGCGGCCGTGAAACTCGGGCGTCTGCTTGGCGAGGAAGGCGCGATAGCCGGTGCGGAAGTCCTCGGTGTCGAAGCAGTCGAAGGCCTCGGCGCGCTCGCGCTCGCTCAGCGGCGTGCCGGCCGCCAGTTGGCGCGCGAACTTCTTGTGCCAGCGGGCGACCAGCGGCGCGCCGCTGGCGATGCGCTGCGCGGTCGCGGCCGCTTCGGCGGCGACCTGGTCGTCGGGCACCACGCGCGACACCAGGCCCATGCCATGGGCCTCATCCGCGCCGACGATCCGGCCTTCGAACAGCAGCTCCAGCGTGCGCGACTCGCCGATCAGCCGGATCACCGGGGCCATTTCCGCATGGGCCATCACCAGCCCTAGGTTCTTGATCGGCGCGCCGAAACGGCTGCCCTGGCCGCAGATGCGGATGTCCGCCATCGCGGCGATCTCCAGCCCGCCGCCGACGCAGATGCCGTGGATCTGCGCGACCACCGGATGGCGGCAGTCCTGCAGCGCCTGCGCGGTGGCGTGCATCACCTTGCCGTAGGCGGTGGCCTGCGCCTTGTTCGAGCGCGCCTGCGCGAACTCGCCGATGTCGTTGCCGGGCGAGAAGGCCCGCTCGCCGGCGCCGCGCACGATCACGCAGCGCACGCCGTCGTCGGCGGAGAGGGCGCGGAAGGCGTCGCCCAGTTGCTGCCACATCGACAGCGTCATCGCGTTGAGCTTGGCGGGGCGGTTCAGCACGACGGTGGCGATGGCGCCGTCGCGGATCGTCAGCACGGGGCTGTCGTCGGTGCCGCCCGGTTGGGGATCGACGCGGGAATCCGGTCGGGATTCCGAGTGCGAATCGGGTCGGGAATCGGGTCCGGAATCGGGAGAAGCGGAGGCGGGCATCACGGTCATCGAGGGCGCTCCTGGCAGGTTGGCGACATGGTGTCTTGCCGCATCGTTGATTTGGTATACCATATCCCAAATCATCGCCACATACCAAGGAAGCATCGCCCATGGTTAACCCGGAAGACGCGCCGGCAACGCTGGCGCCCGACCTGCCCCAGGCGCGCACCGGCGGCGAGCGCGGCCGCCGCACGGGACCCGCCACCGCCGCCAGCGCCGCAGCCGGCCTGTCGGCAGACGGCGACGACCCGCTGGCGATCGCGCATCCGACGCTGGCCGCGGTGGTCGCCGAGCGGCTGCGGCAACTGATCATCGACGGCACGCTGGTGCCCGGGGTGTGGCTCAACGAGCGCGATCTGTGCGAACGGCTGCGCGTCTCACGCACGCCGCTGCGCGAGGCCTATCGCATCCTCGCCGCCGATGGGCTGGTGATGTTGCTGCCCAAGCGCGGCGCGCAGGTGATCGCGATGTCCGAGCGCGACGTCGCCGACCTGTTCGACGTGCTGGCCGTGCTGGAAGGACTGACCGGACGGCTCGCCGCGGAGAAGGCCAGCGACGAGGAACTGGCGCAGATCGCCCGGCTGCATCGCGCGATGCTCGACGCCTATGCCGCGCGCGACCTGCACGCCTACTACGAGGCCAGCATGGGCACCCATCTGGCGATCAGCGCGGCCGCCCATAACCCGACGCTGGCCGACACCCATCGCCGCCTCAATCTGCGCGTGCAGAACCTGCGCTTCCGCTCGAACCAGGACCGGGACGAATGGGCCCACGGCGTCGAAGACCACCAGCGCTTCGTCACCGCCTTGCTGGCGCGCGACGGCGCCACGGTGGAGACACTGATGCGCGAGCACGCGCTGCAGAAGAAGGCGCTGGCGATGCGCGAGGCCCGCGAGCGCGAGGCCGCCGCGACGCGATAGCCGCAGCGATGGACGCCGCGATCGTCGCAAGCAGTTATTTCGGCTGTAACGCCGCATTACGCGACGAACGCGGCCGCGCTGGCGGCAGTACGGGCGGCAGCATGACGGGAAGGCGGGCGCAGCCTCCGCCAGCCTCGCCCCGGCAAGGGCCTGGGCGCTCTCCAGCGTGTGTCGACGTCGGTCTCCAGCGCCCGCCCGCTTGTGAGACGGCCTTACAACTGCATCCGTCCGAGAACGCGACGCATCGCTACAGTCGAGCCATGTTCAACGCGCCGCCAAGCCGGGCAGCGCATCAGGAGAAAAACATGACTCGCCAATTGCTGATCGCACTGGGAACCCTGGCCGCCGGCGCCCTGTTCGGGCTGGTGTCGCCCGCCCAGGCGCATTCGGACCGCCACGACCATCGGCATGGCTACCATCGGCACGAGCACTACCGTCCGGCGCCGCCGCATGTGCGGCGCCACCACTACCGCCATGACCACCATCACCATCGCTACTACGCCCGTCCGCACCATGGCCACGGCCACTACGTGTCGCGCCCGGGACACCGCTACGTGCCCGAGCGCTGGGTCAGGGACTCGCACGGGCATGTCGTGCGGCGTCCGGGGTATTGGACGCGCTGAGCAATGGGATCGCGGTCTTGCGATCGCTGCCAGGAAATGCCGGCCGGTTTGGCCGGCATTTTTCTTGTGCGCTGGCTCCTTGCGCGCCGGCTCCTTATGGACCGTCTCCTTACGCGTTGTCCGCTTGTGCGTTGTCCTTGTGCATCGCTGCAGCAGAATCGGCCTGCCCGGGCACAGAACGATCGGCGCGCGGCCGCAAGGTCATCAGCACGGTCATCAGCACGGCCAGCAGCGCTGCCAGCGCGCCGACCATGAACACGCGCGCATGGCCGAAATGGTCGGCGATCCAGCCGGCCAACGGCCCGGTCGCGCCGTAAGCCAGATCCTGGAACGCCGCGAAGCCGCCGATCGCGGTGCCGCGCAGATATGCCGGCACGCGCCTGACCGCTTCCAGCCCCATCGATGGAAACACCATCGAGCAGCCCATGCCGGTGAGCAGCGCGCCGAGCATCGCCACGGCGGGCCCGGGCGCCAGCCACAGCAGGCACTGCCCCGCGGCCTCGATGAGCAGCGAGACCAGCGCCACGGGCACGCCGCCGAGCCGGTCCGGCAAGGTGCCGCACAGCAGGCGGACCGCGACGAAGCCCAGGCCGAAACAGGTCAGCCCGTAGCCGGCGCCGTGCCAGCCGTTGGCCAGGAAATACAACGGGAAGAACGCGCCGAGCGCGGCGAAGCCGATGCCTTGCAAGCCCACCACCGCGCCCGGTTGCCAGATGCGCCCGAGCACCTGGACGAACGGCGGACGGCGTCCCGCTTGCGGCGGCGCCGCCGGGGCGGTCCGCCACAGCATCAGCGCGCCGAGCAGCGGCATCGCCACGCAGACCAGCATCAGCCCGGCGAAGCCGCAGCGTTGCAGCAGCCATAGACCCAACGGTCCGCCCGCGGCGAACGCGCCATACATGCCCGCGCCGACCAGTGCCATGACGAGGCCCGAGCGCGCCGGCCCCATCGCCCCCATGCCCCACGCCAGCATGCCGACCAGCGCGGCGCTTTCGCCTAGCCCCAGCAGCAGCCGGCCCGCGAGCAGTACCACGTAAGAGGCCGTGCCGCTGCCGAGGGACGGCCAGGAAGACAGCCAGCACAACAGCGAGGCCAGCGCGTACAGCGCGAGACCGCGGAACATGGCGGCCTTGCCGCCGCGTTCGTCCGCCAGCCGTCCGGCCCAGCCGCGACTGAGGATCGTCGACAGGAAGGCAATGCCCACCGCCAGGCCGGAGGCGACATTGCCCATGCCCAGCGCATCGGAGACGTGTATCGCCACGGCGGGCATCGCCATGGCGACGGCAAGGTAAGTCAGGAACAGCGCCACGGTCATCCAGACCAGCCGGCGCAGGGAAGAATCTTGCAGGACGTTCGACATCGACCGCCGCTCCTTCAGAGAGAGGGCGGCACCGGAACGATCGACAGGCGGGGAACGATGCAGACGCGAGGCATGACGCAAGCGGTCGACACACACCGCCAGCCGGCCGGAGGTGCCGCTGGTGATGCGTTGGTTCACGTGAACGCTTACGGCCGCGCGCCCGGGACATCGTTGGGGATGCGGCGGGAGCGATTCTAACCGCCCTGGGCGCGCGCGCAATAAAAAACCCTCGCCTCAACGAGGCGAGGGTTTTGCATGCCGGCGCGGGAGTCGCGCCGGCGCAGCGGCAAACGCAGGCCGATTACAGCGCCGCGTCCTTCAGCTTCTTCAGCGCGCGGACCTTGACCTTGACCGACGCCGGCTTGGCAGCGAACCACTGCTCCTGGCCGGTGAACGGGTTCTTGCCGAAACGCTTCTTGGTGGCGGGCACTTGCACGGCGGTGACCTTCAGCAGGCCGGGCAGCGTGAATTCGCCCGCGCCCTTCTTGTTCAGCGCGCCGATCATGGTGTTTTCCAGCTGGGCCAGCACGGTCTTGACCGTCTTCGGATCCAGTTCGGTCTGCGCGACCAGGTGCGACACCAGGCTCGACTTGTTGAAGGTGTCCTTCAGCGGCTTGGGCGTCGGCGCGGCCGGCGCCGTCTTCCTGGCGGCCTTCACCGGAGCGGCGGCCTTCTTGGCGGGCGCCTTGGCGGCGGTCTTGGTTGCTGCAGTCTTCGCGGTCGGTTTAGCTTTGGTGGCCATATCGATGTCGTGAACAGGTTCAATGTTGGAGCGCAGTACCGTCGGAAGCCGCCGGGCAGCGCCGCGCACAGAATAGCAAAACGCGCGAACGGTGCCTATTTTCAAGGGGTTTTCGGCGCGATTTGGCGGTTGGACCGTGCAATGTGTCGCGCGGATGCCACCATCTTCGCGATCGCCCCTGTCGCGATGCCCTGCGCGCTGCAAACCGGTGCGCCGATCAGCGGCGTTGCGCGACCCAGATCCCGGCCACGATCGCGGCCAGTCCGACGCCGTGATACCAGTTCGGCCACTCGCCCAGCAGCAGCGTCGAGAGGATCGCGGCGAAGGCCGGCGTCAGCGTGACGAAGAACACCGGCAGCTGCGCGCCGGCACGCGCCACCGCGCGATCCCAGGCGAAATACGCCAGCAGCGACGGAACCGTGGCGACATAGGCGAGGATGCCAACCGTCTTCGTGCTCCAGACGATGGCCTGGCCGTCGATGCCCAGCTCCCAGGCGACGAAGGGCACGCTGACCACCACGCCGGCGACGATCTGCGCGTACAGCAGCACGATCAGCGGCAGCGCCGGCCGCTGCTTGCGCAGCAGCCACGTATAGCCGCTCCAGGCCAGCGTGGCCGCCAGCATGAACAGGTCGCCCGGCACGAAGTCGAGCTGCGCAAGCCGGCCCAGTTCGCCGCGCACCAGCACGAAGGTCACGCCGACCAGGCACAGCAGCGCGCCGGCGATATGGCTGCGCGTGGCCGGCTCGCGAAAGAAGGTCACGCCGACCGCCAGCAGGAACAGCGGCATCGAGGCGCCGATCAGCGTCACGTTGATCGGCGTCGACGTGGTCAGCGCGAGATATTGCAGCGCGTTATAGCTGGCGATCGACAGCACGCCGAGCGCGAGGATCAGCCCCGCATGGCGCCGCAGCGCGGCCGCGTGCTCGCGCACGCCGTTCCATGCCAGCGGCGTCAGCAGCAGGCCGGCCAGCAGCCAGCGCAGGAAGTTCAGCGTGATCGGCGGCACGGCGCCGGCCGCCAGATGGCCGACGATCGCATTGCCGGCCCAGCTCAGCGGCGGGAAGGCGAGCAGGAAGAGGGTCAGCCAGCCGGCGCGCGAGCCGGCGATCGGAGAAGAGGACATGCGGTCGGAAGGCGCGCGGGCTCGGGCGTCGATGTGGGCGACGCGGGCCCGAAGCAGTGGTACCGCCTCGGGGCAGCGTCGCCAATGGCCCTTGCCGCGGACGCGGCGGCGTAGCAAGTGGAGCGCGCATTATGCCGCCTGCCGCGGCACAGCATGGGGCCGGCCCTGTTTTCCGCGCGGGGATTGCGGCTCGCAACCCTACCGGCGTGCTACCCCCGATCGGGGATGGCGTATTCAACCCCGGTTACCGCAGAGTGCAACCGAAATCAGTACGGCGGCGCAGCGTTAGGGCATACCATGTCCGCTTTCCGCCGGTCTGGCAGCTCAAACGGTCACGCCATGTACGCCATCCTGCCCGCCTTCGTCTCGTCGATCTTTCTCGGTTACGGCCTCTACGTGCTGGTGACGAAGGGCGTCACGCGCCTGACCACGTCCTTCTTCCTGATGTGCGCCACCACGTTCGCGTGGCAGGGCACCTGGGCCTTCCTGTTCCAGACCGTGCATCCGGATGTGGCGCTGCTGCTGGCCAAGGTCGGCTATCTGTTCATCCTGTTCCTGCCGACCACCTTCTATCACTTCATGACAGAGGTGACCGAGCGCCGCGGCGAGCGGCCATGGCTGCTGGTGTCGTACGGCATGTCGCTGCTGCTGGCGGTGGTATTGCTGACGTCGGATCGCCTGGTCTCCGACTACTACCTCTACAGCTTCGGCAATTACCCGCGCGCGGGCGTCCTCCATCCCCTCCATGTCGCGCAGACCGTGCTGCTGGCGCTGCGCAGCGGCTGGCTGCTGCGCGACGCGCGCCGCAGCGCGGTGGGCGAGAAGCGCCAGCGCCTGACGCTGTGCCTGTGGAGCCTGGGCCTGTATTCGCTCGCCGCGATCGACTATGCGGCCAACTATGGCCACGACTTCTACCCGCCCGGCGTGGTCTTCATCGCCGTCAGCCTGGGCCTGATCGCGCTGTCGATCGTCCGCTACGACCTGATGCATCCGTACTCGCTGGCCGCGACCGTGGCGCACGAGGTACGCACGCCGCTGGCGACGATCCGCATGCAGACGCAGGAGCTGGCAGTGGCCTGGCCCACGGTGCTGGATGGCTACCGCCGCGCCGTCGAACACGGCCTGATCGAGGACCGGCTGCGCCCGGCCCAGCTCGAGCGGCTGCCCACGCTGCTGGCGGCGATCCGCAGCGAGGTCGACGGCACGCAGGCGGTGATCGAGATGGCGCTGGCCTCGATCACGCTGGAGCGGCTGGACCGCGGCAGCTTCGTGCCGCACGGCGTGGCGCAATGCGTCGATTCGGCGCTGGAGCGCTACCCGTTCCGCGCCGGCGAACGCGAACGGGTCTCCGTGCATGCGATTCCGGCCGGCTGGCGCTTCCGCGGTTCCGACACGCTGCTGGTCTACGTGCTGTTCAATCTGCTGAAGAACGCGCTGCAGGCCATGCGCGCTCATCAGGGCGCGCACCAGGGCGCGCACCAGGGCGCGAACCCGGCCGCGCGCGGGGACGGCGGCCGCATCGAGATCTCGGCGCGCGAGTCGGGCGGCTTCTATCAGCTGCGCGTGCGCGATACGGGGCCGGGCATTCCGCCCGATGTGCTGCCGCGCATCTTCGATCCCTTCTTCTCCACCAAGCCGCACGGCAGCGGTGCCGGCATGGGCCTGGCCTTCTGCCGGCGCGTGATGGAGGCCTTCGGCGGCCGCATCGAGTGCGAATCCGCGCCCGGCCGGCATACCGTCTTCACGCTGCATCTGCCGGTCGCGCTGGCGGCCGAGCCGCCGGCCTCGGCGAACGCGGCCACGTCGATCGGCCCGCTCGGTCCACTCGAGACGCTGGAGCGGATAGATCGGATCGAGCCGATGCAGTCGCTCCAGCCGATGCAGCCGCTGGGCCAGGGCACGGCCGCCTGACGCGGCGGCCGTGCCCGGACCGGCTCGCATGGCCGGCCCGGCTGGCACTGGTTGGCGCTAGTTGGCCAGCACCGGCGCGCTCACCTCATACTCCTTGACCCGCTCGACGATCTCCTTCGGGAACCGCGCGATCCGCTTTTCCTTGTCGGCGAACACGATCTGCTGGTAGCCCAGCGAGACCGGCCGCTCGTCGACGCAGAAGCGGAACAGCAGATACGCCGAGCACTGCTTGACCTGGAACGTGTTCAGGTAGCAGTCCACCCGCTGGAACGGGAAGGTTTCCTCGACATATTCCTGATGCGCGCGCTTGGTCACGAAGACGCCGCCCGCGGCCAGCAGATTGCCGTGGATGCACTCGTGGAACCAGCGCTCGCGGCAGATGCCCTGCCACTCGAAATAGCGCGCGAAGTAGGTGTTCATGAAGGCGTTGGAGTCCTTCAGATAGATGTCGATCGTGTGGTGGAACGTCTTGCGGGGTGGGGTCTCGACCTGATCCTGCGCCAGCTGGCCGGTACCGCGGTTCAGGATGTGGGGAATCACGTCGCGCATCAACATGGAAAAGCTCCTGGATCAATGGCTGCGAGCGGCAGCCGCGCTTGCCCCGGGGAGAGGGGCATGCCGCATTCTGGCCGCAGACCCTCCGCGAACGTCACCCACCTTTGCGGGTAGACGAGGGGCCGGCACACGTAAGCAGAACTTGCCATTGACGCGCCTTCGCTGACCGCGGCATGCCGCACCAACCCGCGGTAAACCCTAGTGGTATAGGTAACTAGACCTTATTACAGTGGCAGTTCGCCGAACCCCCTTTCCGGGGGCCGCACGGCGTTCGTTTGCCTCGCGTCCCTCCGCGGCCTGGCGCCGCGCACCGGTTCCTTCGTCTTGCCGCCATCGATGCCCGAATCCCTGTCCTCGACCGAATTGCTGTCGCGCAGCCGTGAGCCGGTCTATCTGCAGCTGGCGACCATCTTTCGCCGCCGCATCGAGAGCGGGGTCTGGCGTCCCGGCGAACGCATCCCGTCGCTGGAGGACCTGTGCCGCCAATACGGGGTCGCGCGCATGACGATGCATCACGCGCTGTCGGTGCTCGACGACGAAGGGCTGGTCGCGCGCTCGCGCGGCCGCGGCACCTTCGTCAAGGGCGGCGGCAAGCGGCGCCGGCCGCTATCGCTGCCGGTCACCTGGGGCCAGGCGGTCGAGGTCGGCGAGCAGCTGGGCACCGAGGCGCTGGTCGAGTCGGCGGGCAGCGTGCCGCTGCCGGACGAACTCGGCATGCCGTGCGAGGCCGAGCGTGCGCCGGCCTACCATTTCCTGCGCCGCCTGCACCGGCTCGACGACCGGCCCTTCGCGATCGGCGAGGTCTATATCGAGGAAGGCCTGTTCGCGCGCAATCCGCGCGCGTTCCGGCAGGGCGCGTCGGTGCCGGTGCTGGACCGCTTTCCGGGGCTGCGCGTCTCGAGCGCGCGTCAGCGGCTGTCGATCATCGCCGCCGGCGCGGAGTCGGCCGCGGCGCTGGCGCTGCCGGTGGGCGCGCCGGTCGCCGAACTGCGCCGCCATGCCTGCGCCGATGGCGTGATCGTCTATTACGCCCGCATCGAGTTTCCGACCGAATACGTCTGCCTGGACTTCGACCTGCTCGACCCGGGCGGCCTGGCGGGCTGAACGGCAACGCCTCACGGCACATCCCGAACCCATCGCCAAACGCATCGCCAACGCATCGCCAACGCAGGCATCACCGATCCCCACCCGAGATTTTCGAATCGACCGACCTGAGACCAAGGAAGCGCGCATATGGAGACCAACCAATCCCAGCAACCCGGGCAGACGCTCAACGGCGCCGAGAGCCTGGTCAAGACCCTGCTCGCCTGCGGGGTCGATACCTGCTTCGCCAACCCGGGCACCAGCGAGATGCATTTCGTCGCGGCGCTCGACCGCATCCCCGGCATGCGCTGCGTGCTGGGTTTGTTCGAGGGCGTGGTGACGGGCGCGGCCGACGGCTATGCGCGCATGGCCGACAAGCCGGCGGCGACGCTGCTGCATTGCGGACCGGGTCTGGCCAACGGCCTGGCCAACCTGCACAACGCCCGGCGCGCGCAGACGCCGATCGTCAATATCATCGGCGACCAGGCCACCTATCACCGGCCGCTCGATGCGCCGCTGACCGCCGACACCGAGGGCTGGGCCCGTCCCGTTTCGGTGTGGACCCGCACCGCGCAGCGCGCCGATCAGGTCGGCGCCGATGCCGCGGCGGCGGTGCAGGCCGCCTGCGCCGCGCCTGGCGGCGTGGCGAGCCTGATCCTGCCGTCGGATGTGTGCTGGGACGAGGGCGGGCAGGTTGCCGCGCCGCTGCCGCCGCTGAGCGCGCCCAAGGTCTCGCCCGATGCGATCGAGCAGGCCGCGCGCTGGCTGCGCTCGGGCCAGCCGACGCTGCTGGTGCTGGCCGGCACGGCGCTGCGCGAGGCGCCGCTGGCCGACGCGCATCGCATCGCCGCCGCCACCGACGCGCGGCTGATCACGCCGATGTCCAATGCGCGCGTGTCGCGCGGCCGCGGCCGTTTCGCGGTCGAGCGCGTGCCCTACTCGGGCGATGCGGCGCGCGCCAGGCTGGCCGGCATCCGCCAGGTGATCCTGGTCGGCGCGCCGCCGCCGGTGACCTTCTTCGCCTATCCCGGCAAGTCGCCGCGCCCTTATCCCGAGGACGCGCAGGTCCATGTGCTGGCGCGCCCCGAGCAGGATCTGGCCGATGCGCTCGCGCGGCTGGCCGACGCGCTCGGCGCGCCCGCGGTGCCGGTGCCGGACGCCGTCGCACCCGCCGGCATCGCCAAGGGCGCGGTGACCTCGGAAGCCGTCGCGCAGACGCTGAGCGCGCTGCTGCCCGAGCAGGCGGTGGTGGTCGAGGAGAGCGTCAGCTTCGGCCGTGCCTTCTATCCCGGTACGGTGCATGCCGCCCCGCACGACTGGCTGCAGCTGACCGGTGGCGCCATCGGCGCGGGCCTGCCGCTGGCGGTCGGCGCCGCGGTGGCGGTGCCCGATCGGCGCGTGGTCGCGCTGCAGGCCGACGGCTCGGGCATGTACACCGTGCAGTCGCTGTGGACGATGGCGCGCGAACAGCTCGACGTCACGGTGGTGGTGCTGGCCAATC
Organism: Cupriavidus sp. DB3; assembly: GCF_020418465.1. Taxonomy (NCBI): domain Bacteria; kingdom Pseudomonadati; phylum Pseudomonadota; class Betaproteobacteria; order Burkholderiales; family Burkholderiaceae; genus Cupriavidus; species Cupriavidus sp. DB3. Next base: position 845,686 of record NZ_JAIZPL010000002.1, read on the forward strand.
GCAAGTACGCGATCCTGCTGGGCGAACTGGCCGGCGTGGGCGCCAACCCCGGCAAGACCGCGCTCGACATGCTCGATATCGGCAATCCCGACCTCGACTGGGTCAAGCTCGCCGCCGGCATGGGCGTCGAGGGGGCGCGTGCGGTCGATATGGAGAGCTTCGCCGATCTGTTCGCGATGGCGAACAAGCGCAAGGGGCCGTTCCTGATCGAGCTGGTGATTTGACAGGGGCGATGAGGCGCCGCTTGCCCTCTCCCCCAGCCTCTCTCCCGCATGCGGGAGGGGAGCAAACCGCCGCGCCGACGAACGACCGGTGGTGTTCTGCCTCTCCCGCTTGCGGGAGAGGGCCGGGGAGAGGGCAAGGGCGGCCCCATTCGCGATTGAATAGTCCACCCTTCCGGACAAGCGAATTGTGCAGGCGCCAATGACTGCGGCAAGCTGCCCCCGGAAGGCACCGAGCCAGGAGACAGCATGACAACACCCACCACCGAGGCGCAGGCCGAGCAGGGGCCGGACCGCCTCTACGCGGCCCTGCTGAACGAAGGGCGCTTTCGCATCCAGCACTGCCGCGACTGCGACCGCCACGTGTTCTATCCACGCAATCTCTGCCCGCACTGCGGCGGCGAGGCGCTGGACTGGACCGATCCGAAGGGCACCGGCACCGTCTATTCGACCAGCGTCGTGCGCCGCAAGCCGGACGCCGGCGGCGACTACAACGTCGCGCTGATCGACCTGGACGAAGGGGTGCGCATGATGAGCCGGGTCGAGGGCGTGGCGCCGCAGGCGGTGCGCATCGGCATGCGCGTCAGGGCGCGCGTGGCGCCCGCCGCCGGCGACGGCGTTCCCGCGATGGTGGTGTTCGATCCGATGGAGGGCTGACGCGATGCCAGCACAATCGTTGCGCGGTGGCGTCGCCATCGTCGGCGTGGGCCAGGCCGGACTCGGCGAGGCCCACGGCAAGACCGAAATGGAAATCCTGGTGGAGGCGGCCAAGGCCGCGGTCAAGGACGCCGGCATGTCGATGCGCGAGATCGACGGCATCGCCACCGCCAGCGTCGGCGCCACCATGTGGGTGATGCCGGTGGCCGAATACCTCGGCATCCATCCGAAGTTCGTCGACAGCACGATGATCGGCGGCTCCAGCTTCGTCGCCCATATGCTGCCCGCGATGCTGGCGCTCGAGGCCGGCCTGTGCGACGCAGTGCTGGTCTGCTACGGCAGCAATCAGCGCACCTCGACGGTCGGCCGCGCCGGCATCGCCAAGGTGCGTTCGGTGCTGGACCCGCAGCCGTACGAGAACCCCTACCAGCCGATGCAGCCGATCACCTCGTACGCATTGGCGGCCGCGCGGCACATGCACCAGTACGGCACCACGCGCGAGCATCTGGCCGAGGTGGCGGTGGCCGCGCGCAAGTGGGCGCAACTCAATCCCGATGCGCTGATGCGCGATCCGTTGAGCATCGACGACGTGCTGAACGCGCGCATGGTGTCCGACCCGCTGTCGGTGCGCGACTGCTGCCTGGTCACCGACGGCGCCGGCGCCTATGTGATGGTCCGCGCCGAACGCGCCAAGGACCTCGCCAAGCCGCCGATCTATGTGCTCGGCAACGCCACCGCGACCTGGCACCGGCAGATCTCCAGCATGCCGGACCTGACCGTCAGCGCGGCGAAGGAATCGGGCGAGCGCGCGTTCGCGATGGCGGGCGTCAAGCCGGCCGATGTCGACGTGCTCGAGCTGTACGACGCCTTCACCATCAACACGCTGCTGTTCCTCGAAGATCTTGGCTTCTGCGCCAAGGGGGAGGGCGGACCCTTCGTCAGCGGCGGGGCCATCGCGCCCGGCGGCAGGTTGCCGGTCAATACCAACGGCGGCGGACTGTCGTGCGTGCATCCCGGCATGTACGGCATGTTCATCACCATCGAGGCGGTGCGCCAGTTGCGCGGCGAATGCGGCGAACGCCAGGTCGGCGGTGCGGAGATCGCGCTGGTGCACGGCAACGGCGGCACCTTGTCGAGCCAGTCGACCGCGATTCTGGGAACCGCGGCGGCGCTGTAGCGGCCCCGGCTGCCGAACCGATGCTGCGACGGCATGCCGCAGCAGGCGTCAGGCAGGTACGCAAGCGCGCAAGGCAATGCGGACGGACGATTAACGCGTTCGTCCGCATTTTTTCGTTTGGCGACACCAGGTCCGGTCGAAGACTCGCGAAGTCGGCATTGGCCGTCAACGATGGCGCCGCGCCACTCGTCTAGAGAGTGCGAGGGCGAATCGCGGACCGGCAAGGCGCTGCCGCTCGGCCTGTGGTTCGCCCACGCCCCTGCCTTGTCCTTCTGAGCCTGCCCGCATCATGACGCTGTCCGCCCGTCCCATCCCATCGTTCCTTCCCCCGACGTCACGTATCGGAGACCCGCGATCCCGCGCATGGCAGGCGCCGCTGCGGCCGCGCGATGCCGCGCAGGTGGCGCGCACCGCGGCCACGCTGTTTCTCGGCGAAGGCAGCATCGACGTCACGCTGGCCGCGGATCGAGGCGGACGCTTGCGTTCGGTCTTCGCCGACATCGAGCGGGAATACCGCATCGGCGGACGCAGCTGCGACCGCGCACCCGATCCCGAGGCAGCCCATGCCGCGCTGGAGCTCGAAATGGGCATCAAGGTGCTGATGCGGCTGAGCGATTGCCTCGGCGCCCTGTTCGGGGCGCAGGACGGCGTGCGGAACGGCGTACGGAGCGACGTACGGGACGACGCAGGGGGCGCCGCACAGCGCGACGTTCAGCGCGACGCGCATGGCGACCATATCGCCCGCCGCGCCGCGCTGCTCGAATGCGCGGCGGCGATTGCCGACGAGGCGCTGATCTGCCGCGACGAGCGTGCCGTAAAGGCCGACGCTGCACCGGTGCAGCGCTGCCTGTCGATTTGCGCGGGCGCAGGCGGCGAGATTCGCCTGCACAAGTTCACACGCTGGCAGCGGCAGCCGGAGAGAGGGACCGATCGCACGGGTGGCACCGGCAGGCCGGATAGCGCCGACGGTGCCCTTGGTGCGGGTGCAGACGGTGCGGATGGTCCGGTGACACAGGCTACCGAGATGGACGCGTGCCTGGCCTTCCGGATCGAGCCGTGGCGCCGGACGGTGCGCCCGCGCCGCGGCGATCCACGGCGTGTGCTGCTCCGTTGCCGCATCCGGCCGGTGCGCGTCGGGGATGCGCGGCGCATGCACGAGGCCGTGCCGATACCCGGCCCCGGTGTACGCGATCGGCTCGCCGCCGGCGACTGGCGCGGCGCGTTGCTGATGCTGCTGATCCGGCTGTTTCGTCTGCCGATGCCTCGCCGCGGCGAGATCGCCGGCAGGGCGCAGCTGAAGGTCTATCCGATGCCGCGCGACGGGCGCGCGGCGGTGGTCGTGCGGATGAGCGGCGAGGGGAAGCGCCGGGAAGGATACCGGGCGGCCATTCACGGCGTCGAAGCGGTCAGGCGGGAACTGGAAGGTCCGCGGTGCCTCCTCTCGGCACTCCCGCCGGAGCCGGAGCCGGCAGTGCGCGACGACGAGGTGCGCTGCTATTGAGCCGCGGAGGCATGGTGTAGCGCGCTACCGTGCTTCCTTTCATGCCCCCCGTCCGTGTGCCCCATCCCTTCGCGAGGTCCCTGCGCGCCATCGGGGCGCCCCGTCTGCGCTGCTGATCAGCGCTCCGGATCCGTACTCGCGATCCGTGCTCGCGATCCATGATTTGCCGCACCGCACCCACGGCCGTGCAAAAGGCCGCCTTAGCCAAATGCAAATGGCGAGCGCCCCGGCGCGCCCACACACTGCGGTGATGGCATCGGCGGGAGCGCCCGGGCTTCCCTCTATATGTATACGGACGTATGCGGAAAAGACCTGCGCAAACCAAGAAAGTGCGCCGGCCGAGCCAGACCGTTCACCACAGGAGGAGACGCATGGCAACGAAGCAAACACGATGGCGGCCCGCCGGCATGCTGGCGACCGTGCTGGGCGCGCTGATTCCACTGGCCGGCGTGGCCTCGCTGGCGCTGAGCGATGGCGCCGCGGCGGCCGACGCCTATCCGTCGCGGCCGATCAAGCTGATCGTCGGCTATACGCCGGGCGGTCCCGTCGATACCGCGGCGCGCGTCTATGCCGATCACCTGGGACGAGTGCTGAAGCAGCCGGTGGTGGTCGACAACCGTGCCGGCGCCAGCGGCGCGATCGCCGCCGAGATCACGGCCAAGGCGCCGCCCGACGGCTATACGCTGTACTTCGTCGCCAGCCCGACCATGACGATGACGCCGCTGATCCAGAAGGCGGTCAACTTCAATCCGAGCCGGGATTTCAGCCACATCGGGCTGATCACCGACTACACCAACGTGCTGCTGATCAACAAGGACTTCCCGGCCCGCAATGTCGGCGAGCTGGTGGAGTACGCCCGCAAGCACCCGCAGGGCGTGGCGTTCGGCTCGGCCGGCGTCGGTGCGTCCAACCATCTGTCGGCCGAACTGCTGGCGCAGATGAGCGGCGTCAAGATGCTGCACGTGCCGTACAAGGGCAATTCGCCGGCGATGACCGACGTGATCAGCGGCAAGATCGCCTTCATGTTCGATATCACCGGCACCGCGATCGGCCATATCCAGAGCGGCAAGGTGCGGCCGCTGGCGGTGACGTCGAAGGAGCGCAACGCCGCGCTGCCGAACGTGCCGACCATGGTCGAGTCGGGGCTGAAGGACTATGCGGTGACCGGCTGGTACGCGCTGATCGGGCCGCCGAAGCTGCCGGCCGAGGTGGTCGACACGCTGGTCAAGGCGCAGCAGACCGTGGGCGACGATCCGGCCTTTCGCCAGCGGATGACGCAGGGGGGCTACGACCTGAACATCACCGGCCCGAAGCCGCTGGCGGAGCGGATCGAGCGAGAGCTGCGGCTGTGGGGCGGGGTGGTCAAGACGGCGAAGATCGAGGTGGAGTGATGCAGTTCCGTCGTTCCCCGAATGCGGGAACGACGGAGGCAGGTGTGGCGGTGGAGAGCGGAGGCGGCGGTGCAGGGAAGCGGATTATTCCTCGACCACCGCCCATCCCTCCATCGCCTGGCCGCCGGCATCGTCGCCAGTCCACAGCAACACGCGCCCGGGCTGCTGGTCATCGCGGCGGCCGCCGACCGTGACGAGGTCGTGGTCGAACAGCGGCGCCATGCCGCGGAAGCCGAAGCGTTTGACGTTCGCCTGCGGCAGTTCGCGCCGCAGCAGGTCCACCATCAGCACCGCCTGCAGCGGACCGTGGACGACCAGGCCGGGATAGCCCTCGACGTCGCGCACGTAGTCATGGTCGTAATGGATGCGGTGGCCGTTGAAGGTCAGCGCGGAGAAACGGAACAGCAGCACCGGATCGGCATGCAGCTGGCGCTGCCATTGCGGCTGGTGCGGCAGCCGCGGGCGCGCCGGCTGGGCCTGGCCGGGCTCCGGCATCGCGCGATAGACGATGTCGTGGCGCTCGCTCAGTGCCGTCTCGCCGTCGACGGTCAGCACGTGGCGGACCGAGACGAACCACAGCTCGCCGCTGCGGCCGGTTTTCTGCTGCACCTCCTCGATGGTAGAGGTGCGCGTCACGGTGTCGCCAACGCGCAGCGGACGCTGGAAGTCGAGCTCGCTGCCGGCCCACATCCGGCGCGGCAGCGGCACCGGCGGCAGGAAGCCGCCGAGCACCGCGTGGCCGTCGCGGCCCAGCCTGTGCTGGGGCGCACGCGGCAGGAAATACAGCCAGTGCCACAGCGGCGGCAGCGGTCCGCGCGCGATCGCCTCGCCGTCCAGATCCAGCGTGGCGGCGAGGCCGAGCACCGGTTGCAGCGCCAGCGTTTCGGTACGGCTTTCGCTGCGGCCGATCCACCGGCGCAGCGCTTCGAGGCTGGTATCGGTATCGAGATGGGTTTCAGAGGCGGCCGGATCGGCCGTGAGTTGTTGGGCCACGGTTGGGAATCCTCTTATGGTTTGGGGAACGGCGGGGACGGCAGTCTTCGCGCCGTCTCTGCGAGCGTAGGAGTTCAGGCTGCGGCCGGCAACCAGTCCGCCATGCTGTCCGTGTGTTCGAGCGCCCAGACGCGCGCGATGATGGTGCGCATCTCGGCCTCGCTTGCGCCCTGGCGGAAGGCCGCCAGTTGCAGCGCCTTCGCTTCCAGTTCGGGCCGGCTCAGCGTGTTGTCCGGATCGCCCTTGGGCACGTCGACGCGGGCCTCCAGCGTGCGGCCGTCGGTGGTCGCCACCGTCACGCGGCCGATCCACTGGCGCGGATAGGCGGCGTTGATCTCCGCGTCGAGCGCCATCGTCACCTTGTCGCGGAAGGCCGTCACGCGCGCATCGCGCAGCCCATGCTGCTCGAACTCGCCCAGGCCGGCGTGGCCGTGCCAGGCGACCAGCCCGAGCACCGTGCCCATCGAGAACTTGGCCTGATGGATCGTGACCGGATCGACCACGGGGCCGAGCACGTCGATCGCGCCCTGGTGCACGTGCGCGGTCACGCTGGCGATCTGCTCGGGGTCGAGGCGCTCGCGCTGCATCAGCGCCTTCAGCGCATCGGCCGCCGGATGGGTGTGGCGGCACGAGGCGAAGAACTTGAACGAGGTTTCGGCGGTAGCCCAGCGCGTGCCCAGGCCGTCGGTCAACCGCGCCGGATCGGCGTCGCTCGACATGCCGGCCGCCATGCCCTGAGCGCCCTCCAGGATGCGGCGCGCGCCGGTGAAGCCCGCCCGCGCCAGATGCGCCGACATCAGCCCGTCCGCCGCAGCCTTGGCGGTATGCAGCTGCTTCGAATCGGCGGCGTCGCGCAGGAATTCCCACAGGCCCGCGGCCTGGGTGCCGGCCGACCCCAGCGCCTGGTTGATGCCCTCGGCATCGAGCCCGTACAGCTTGGCCACCGCCGCCGCGGCCGCCAGTGTGCCGACCGTGCCGGTGGTATGGAATACGCGATAGTGGGAGCGGCCCATGAATTCGCCGATGCGGATGCCGGCCTCGTAGCCGGCGATCGCCGCGGTCAGCAGCTGCGCGCCGCTCTTGCCCTCGGCCTGGGCCGCGGCCAGCACGGCGGGAAACACCACCGCGGCCGGATGCAGCACCGAGCCGTTGTGCACGTCGTCCTGTTCGACCACATGCGAGGCCGCGGCATTGACCAGCGCGGCGAACCACGGCGAGGTGCGGCGGCGGTCGACCAGTACCTCGGACGGGCCCTGCTGCGGGCCCATCGCCACGGCGAACTCCTGCAGCCGGCGGATCGCCGGAGCGTCCTTGCCGGCGAGGGCCGAGGCGATCCAGTCGAGGAACAGGTCCTTGGTGCGCTCGACCACGTGCGGCGGCACGTCGGACAGCGTGAAGCGGGCAAGGAACTCGCAGAGTTCGCGCGTGGGATAGGAGCTTGGCATCGGTTTGGCGGGGATCGGCTTGGCGTGGATCGGTTTGGTGCGTATCGGCTTGGTGCGTATCGGTCTGGCGCGGAAGGCCTGGCGCAAGGCGGTGGCAACGGCGCTGAGGAAGACGCCGGCCTAGAAGGACCGCGGCAGTCCCAGCACGTGCTCGGCCACATAGGACAGGATCAGATTGGTCGAGATGGGTGCGACCTGGTACAGACGCGTCTCGCGGAACTTGCGCTCGATGTCGTATTCGGCGGCGAAGCCGAAGCCGCCGTGGGTCTGCAGGCAGACGTTGGCCGCTTCCCACGAAGCATCGGCGGCCAGCAGCTTCGCCATGTTGGCCTCCTTGCCGCAGGGCTGGCCGGCGTCGAACAGCTCGGCGGCCTTGTAGCGCATCAGGCTGGCGGCCTCTACGTTGACGTAGGAGCGGGCGATCGGAAACTGGATGCCCTGGTTCTGGCCGATCGGCCGGTCGAACACCACGCGCTCGCGCGCATAGTGGCTGGCGCGCTCGACGAACCAGTAGCCGTCGCCGATACATTCGGCGGCGATCAGGATCCGCTCGGCGTTCAGCCCGTCGAGGATGTACTTCAGGCCCTTGCCTTCCTCGCCGATCAGGTTCTCGGCCGGGATCTCCAGGTTGTCGAAGAACAGCTCGTTGGTCTCGTGATTGACCATGTTGCGGATCGGCTGGACCGTCAGGCCGTTGCCGATCGCCTCGCGCAGGTCGACCACGAACACCGACAGGCCCTCGGACTTGCGCTTGACCTGGTCCAGCGGCGTGGTGCGCGCCAGCAGCAGCATCAGGTCCGAATGCTGCACGCGCGAGATCCAGACCTTCTGGCCGTTGACGACATAGCGGTCGCCCTGGCGCACCGCGGTGGTCTTGAGCTTGGTGGTGTCGGTGCCGGTGGTGGGCTCGGTCACCGCCATCGACTGCATGCGCAGCTCGCCCGCGGCGATGCCCGGCAGCCAGCGCTGCTTCTGCGCCTCGGAGCCGTGCCGCAGCAGGCAGCCCATCACGTACATCTGGCCGTGGCAGGCGCCGGAATTGCCGCCGCTGCGATTGATTTCTTCCATGATCACCGAGGCGGCCGTCAGCGGCAGGCCGGAGCCGCCGTAGTTCTCGGGAATCAGCGCCGACAGCCAGCCGGCCTGCGTCAGCGCCTGGACGAACTGCTCGGGGAAGGCGTCCTGCTCCTCGACGCGCTGCCAGTAGGCGGAATCGAAGCCGGCGCACAGATCGCGCACCGCCTCGCGGATTTCGGGGTAATGCGCATCGTGCGCCTGGTCGATCGTCATCAAGGGGCCTTTGCGGGAAATCACGGGAATGCGGCCATTATTCCCGAGCCTGCCACGGACCGACATTCGCATTTGCCAAAGAGCGGCTTAGGGCGGGCCTTACCTCGCCGGTGCCGTGGCCGCCGTGGGCCGATGTGGCGCGCTGGGACCCGCCAGGGCCTCGGTGGCCGGCGATGGCTGGCGATGGCTGGCGGTGGCATGCGGGTGGCACGTCGTGGCCCCCGGCGGTCCGCGATGCCGGACGCGCCCGCTCAGACCGGCTCGCGCGCCGCGTCGATCAGGTAATGGACCAGGGTCTCGGCGAACTGCGGCAGCTCGCGGCCGGGCCGGCGCACCAGGCGCAGCTCGCGCTTGGCCCAGTCGTCCTCCAGCGTGATGAAGCGCAGCACCTTGCGGCTGGCGTAGCGGCGCGCGCAGCTGTTGGGCACGATCGCAATGCCGGCGCCGGCCTCGACCATGCGGCAGACCGCGTCGAAGCTGCCGACCTGGATGCGCAGGCTGATGCGCTTGCCCATGCCGCTGGCGATGCGGTCCAGGAAGGACTGGATCGCGCTGAACTGGTTCAGGCCGACGAAGCGGCAGGTATCGAGCAGATCGGCGAAATGCAGCCGCTTGAACTGCGGCAGCGGGTGGTTGACCGGCGCGATCACGATCAGCTCGTCGCTGCACAGCTGCATCACGTCCAGGTCCTCGGTGGCGACCTCGCCGGCGACGATGCCAAGGTCCGCCGCACCGGCGCCGATGGCCGAGACGATCTCCTGCGACAGGTGTTCCTCCAGCTCGATGTCGACGTCCGGGTTCTCCGACAGGAAGCGCGACAGCGCGTTGGCCAGAAACGAGTTGGTCGCGGTGGTGTTGGCCAGCAGCCGGACCTTGCCCTTGACGCCCTTGGCGTAGGGGCGCAGATCGGCATGCAGGCATTCGAGCTCGCGAAAGACCTCGCGCGCGTGCCGCAGCAGCGCGTCGCCGGCCGGCGTCAGGCGCACCCCCTTGACCTGGCGGATCAGCAGCTGGGTCTGGAACGCTTCCTCCAGCTGCTTGATGCGGGTGCTCGCCGCCGGCAGCGACAGGAAGCTGCGTTCGGCCGCCCGCGTCAGGTTATGGGTTTCCCCTACGTTCAGGAACAGGCGCAGGTCGGTCAGGTCGTAATGCATCGTGTCGTGATGGGTTTGGCGGGATCGAACGGAGGGTTTCGGCAGGCGGAAGGCGTCTTTTGGGATTGGCGAATTCCCCTTTCGCTGCCGGCAATTTATCGTATATGCCGCTTCAATAGAACCTCGTAGGTGGGACAGGAGACCGATGATGACGGCGAAGGTGGAAGGATCGGCGGCAGGCGCGATGGCAGACTCGACGGCTGGCACGATGGCGGGCAAGGTCGCGGTGGTGACCGGCGCGGGAGGCGGCATCGGCCGCGGCATCGCGCTGGCGCTGGCCGCCGCGGGCGCGCGCGTGGTGGTCAACGATATCGGCGTGTCGCTGAGCGGCGAGGGCGGCGATGCGGGACCGGCGCAGCGCGTGGTCGAGGAAATCCAGGCGGCCGGCGGCGAGGCGGTGGCCAACACCGACAGCGTGTCGAGCTGGCAGGGCGCCAACGCGATCGTCCAGTGCGCGCTCGACCGGTTCGGCCGCATCGACGCCGTGATCAACAACGCCGGCAACCTGCGCGACCGCATGTTCTTCAAGATGAACGAGGAGGAATGGCGCGCGGTGATCGACGTGCATCTGCACGGCACCTTCTTCGTCAGCCGCGCCGCCGCGCCCTACTTCAAGGACCAGCAGAGCGGCGCCTATGTCCATATGACCTCGACCTCCGGCCTGATCGGCAATTTCGGCCAGGCCAACTACGCCGCCGCAAAGCTGGGCATCGCGGCGCTGTCCAAATCGATCGCGCTGGACATGGCCCGCTTCAACGTCCGCTCGAACTGCATCGCGCCATTCGCCTGGAGCCGGATGACCAGCTCGATCCCGTCGGAGACGCCGGAGGAGCAGGCGCGCGTGGCCAAGCTGCAGAAGATGGAGGCCGGCAAGGTCGCGCCGATGGCGGTGTTCCTCGCCAGCGAGGCGGCGCGCGAGGTCAATGCGCAGATCTTCGCGGTGCGCGCCAACGAGATCATGCTGATGAGCCAGCCGCGGCCGGTGCGCTCGGTGCATGCCAGCGAGGGGTGGACGCCCGAGTCGATCGCCGAGATCGCGATCCCGGCGATGCGCAACAGCTTCTATCCGCTGGAGCGCTCGCCCGACGTCATCAACTGGGATCCGATCTGAGGATTCGCTTCCGACGATCTGATCCGAGATACGCCGCTGCCGGCAATGCGCTGGCAGCACGACGCGCCGGGTGCTGACGCCCGGCGTTTTCATTGTCTCGCTCTTCTCCGCGCTCTCCTCTCCTCTCCTCTCCTCTCCTCTCCTCTCCTCTCCTTCGCCGTTTCGCCTCTCCTCCTTCGATCGATTGTCGCTCGCGCGCACGTCTTCGCGCATTGCGGTTTCCCCGCATCACCGCCGGCTGTCGTCGGTGAATGCCGTTCGTCCACCGCCTTCTTCGTCGACCGTCCGACGATCGTTCCGCTCGCCCGTCGCATGTGGCCCGCAATTTGCTGGTGTACCGACAACGGTGGCCGACGGATGCCGCCGCGCGGGCAACCGCGACGGGGAGACAGCGATGCGATCGACGCGGTCGAATGCGAACTGGAACCTGTAGCGGTTTCGGCATTCCAATGGGCACGCACCCGCACGGTGCGCGCCACGATTCCAAAGGGGAGACGCGATTGCCTCGACGGTGCATGGAGACAACCGGCGAACGATGCTTCGCCACACCCGGGCCGACAGCAGGCCAGCGCCCGGGCCGATGGGTTAACCCTGCTTTTTGGCAGCGCGATGCGCGATGTCGCGGCGCTCCGTTTTCATCCCGCTTCGATCCCCGTTTCTGTCCCTGCGTGCGTCGCTGCTTCGATCGCCTTCCCGCGCATCGAGAACACGACAGCAGCGTGTCGCGCGACGTTGCGCGCGAGGCCTTGGCCGCAGCAACGATGCAGGATGTGCCAACGTACGACCCCACCCGTTCCAAGGTTTTGCAGTCCCGGTATGTCGTCGATGCTCGCCGGAAGCAATCGTTACAAACAGGGCAGTGCAGCACCAAAGGGAAAGGTGTAAGGTGTGTCCCAGAACATGGTCGCGCCGCCCAGTGCGAACCGGTCAGCGTGCCGCTCAGTCGCACGCAGCCAGAACGCAGTTTTCACGAGCAGGACCGCGCCGTTGCCAGTGCGCAATGCGCGTCAACAAGCTCTTCCCCCTGGGCGTTATTTGACTATGATGAAGTAAAGACTTCGCAACATGGTCAGTCTTCCGCCAAGCCGGGGTGGCGGTATTCAAAGGCTGATACGTGGAATGAGGCAGGGTACCTACCTGCAGACGGACTGCGTTCGCCTCGGACGAGACTCTGACGGGAGTGAGGTATGGACATTTTCGGCCACTACGCCACGCGCTTCGAAGCTCGCAAGGAAGAGGAATACAGCATCCAGGAGTATCTGGAGATCTGTAAGAAAGACCCTACTGCCTATGCGACCGCGGCCGAGCGCATGCTCGCCGCGATCGGGCAGCCAGAGCTGGTAGACACGCACCACGACCCGCGCCTGTCGCGCCTGTTCTTCAACAAGGTCATCAAGATCTATCCGGCCTTCCGCGAGTTCTACGGCATGGAGGACACGATCGAGCAGATCGTCTCGTTCTTCAAGCATGCCGCGCAGGGTCTCGAGGAACGCAAGCAGATCCTCTACCTGCTCGGGCCTCCCGGCGGCGGCAAGTCCTCGCTCGCCGAGAAGCTCAAATCGCTGATGGAGCAGATCCCCATCTACGCGCTGAAGGGCTCGCCCATCCATGAATCGCCGCTCGGACTGTTCTCGCCCGAGGAAGACGGCAAGATTCTGGAGGAGGACTACGGCATCCCGGTCCGCTATCTGAACACGATCGCCTCGCCATGGGCGGTCAAGCGCCTGCACGAGTTCAACGGCGACATCACGCGCTTCCGCGTGGTCAAGCTGCGGCCCTCGGTGCTGTCGCAGATCGCGATCGCGAAGACCGAGCCGGGCGACGAGAACAACCAGGACATCTCCTCGCTGGTCGGCAAGGTCGATATCCGCAAGCTCGAGGACTATCCGCAGGACGACCCGGACGCGTACTCGTACTCCGGCGGCCTGTGCCTGGCCAACCGCGGCCTGCTCGAGTTCGTCGAGATGTTCAAGGCCCCGATCAAGGTCCTGCACCCGCTGCTGACGGCGACGCAGGAGGGCAACTACAAGGGCACCGAAGGCTTCGGCGCGATTCCTTTCGACGGCGTGATCCTGGCCCACTCGAACGAGGCCGAATGGCAATCGTTCAAGGCGGACAAGAACAACGAGGCCTTCCTCGACCGGATCTACATCGTCAAGGTGCCGTACTGCCTGCGCGTGTCGGACGAGGTCAAGATCTACGACAAGCTGTTGCGCAGCAGCTCGCTGTCGGCCGCGCCATGCGCGCCGAACACGCTGAAGATGATGGCGCAGTTCGCGGTGCTGACGCGGATCAAGGAACCGGAGAACTCGAACATCTTCTCGAAGATGCGGGTCTACGACGGCGAAAGCCTGAAGGACGTCGACCCGAAGGCGAAGTCGTACCAGGAGTATCGCGACTACGCCGGCATCGACGAGGGCATGAGCGGGCTGTCGACGCGCTTCGCGTTCAAGGTGCTGTCCAAGGTCTTCAACTTCGACAACACCGAGGTCGCGGCCAATCCGGTGCACCTGCTGTACGTGCTCGAGCAGCAGATCGAGCGCGAACAGTTCCCGCCGGAGCAGGAAGCGAAGCTGCTCTCGTACATCAAGGAATACCTGACGACGCCCTTCGTCGAGTTCATCGGCAAGGAGATCCAGACCGCGTATCTGGAGTCGTATTCCGAATATGGCCAGAACATCTTCGACCGCTACGTGGTGTTCGCCGACCTGTGGATCCAGGACCAGGAGTACCGGGATCCCAATACCGGCGAGATCCTCGACCGCAACGCGCTGAACGACGAGCTGGAGAAGGTGGAAAAGCCGGCGGGTATCTCGAACCCGAAGGACTTCCGCAACGAGATCGTCAACTTCGTGCTGCGGGCGCGGGCCAACAACGGCGGCAAGAACCCGAACTGGACCAGCTATGAGAAGTTGCGCATGGTGATCGAGAAGCGGATGTTCTCCACCACGGAGGACCTGCTGCCGGTCATTTCCTTCAACGCCAAGTCCTCGCGCGAGGACCAGGAGAAACACGAGAACTTCGTCAACCGCATGGTCGAGAAGGGCTATACGCCCAAGCAGGTCCGGCTGCTGGTGGAGTGGTACTTGCGCGTTCGAAAATCATCGTAACGGCGCCTGCACGGGGCCTCTGAACGAGGGCAACCAATATGGCCACGGTCATCGATCGGCGGGAGAATGGCGGCAACAAGAGTGCGGTCAACAAGCAGCGTTTCATCAAGCGTTACCGCGAGCAGATTCGGCAAGCCGTAGCGAAGGCGGTGTCCGGCCGGAAGATCATGGACATCGAACAGAGCGGGCAGGTGTCCATTCCGGTCAAGGACATCTCCGAGCCGATTTTCCACCATGGCCAGGGTGGCAAGCGCGAGTGGATCCACCCCGGCAACAAGAAGTTCGTCCGCGGAGACAGTTTCGACCGCCAGCAGCAAGGGGCGGGCGGAACCGGCTCGCGGGCGAGCGACTCGGGCGAGGGCGAGGACGATTTCGTCTTCACGCTCTCGCGCGAGGACTTCCTGAATTTCTTCTTCGAGGACATGGCGCTGCCCGACATGGCCAAGCGCCATCTGGCCAAGATCGCCGAGGTGCGCAAGGTGCGCGCCGGCTTTTCGATCGACGGCACGCCCTCGAACCTGTCGGTGCTGCGCACGATGCGCAGTTCGCTCGGCCGCCGCATCGCGCTGTCCGGGCCCTACCAGCGGCGCCTGCAGGCGCTCGAGCAGCAGTACAGCGAGGTGCTCGAGGAAGAGGGTCCCTACACGGCCCGCGCGCAGGAGATGATGAAGGAGATGCGCCATCTGCGCGCCTGCATCGATCGCGTGCCCTTCATCGAGAAGCTGGACCTGCGCTACAACAACCGCGTGCTGAAGAAGCGTCCGCAGGCGCAGGCGGTAATGTTCTGCCTGATGGACGTGTCGGGTTCGATGGACGAGAGCCGCAAGGACCTGGCCAAGCGTTTCTTCATGCTGCTGTACCTGTTCCTGAAGCGGAACTACGAACGCATCGACGTCGTCTTCATCCGCCACCATACGGTCGCCAAGGAAGTCGACGAGGAAGATTTCTTCCACTCGCGCGAATCGGGCGGCACGGTGGTGTCCAGCGCGCTGAAGCTGATGGTCGACGTGATCCACAACCGCTACCCGGCCAGCCAGTGGAACATCTACTGCGCGCAGGCGTCGGACGGCGACAACTGGGCCGGCGACTCGGAGCTGTGCGGGCGGCTGCTGCGCGAATCGATCCTGCCGCTGGTGCAGTACTACGCCTATGTGGAAGTCGCGTCGGAGGAGCCGCAGAACCTGTGGGAAGAGTACATGACGGTCAAGGGCGCGCACGAGAACTTCGCGATGCAGCGGATCATCGGCGCGGACGAGATCTATCCGGTCTTGCACGACCTGTTTCAGAAGAAGGCGGCCTGGCCGAACACCGGGCGTTGATGCGCTGACGCCTTGATGCGTCGATGCACCGGCGCAGCGGCGCCCGGGCATGGTGTCCATGCAGGAGTGCCGCGCCGGACAGGCCTTGGCTAACCGGCGGAGCCGCGATCGCGGGCCGCCGACATGGGGGTGGGAAATGGCATACCTCTCTACCGGTTCGGAGTGGACCTTCGAACTGATCCAGCGGTACGACCGGGAGATCGCGCGCATCGCGGCCGATTTCGGCCTCGATACCTATCCCAACCAGATCGAGATCATCACCGCCGAGCAGATGCTGGACGCCTACGCGTCCGCGGGGCTGCCGGTCGGCTACAGCCACTGGTCCTACGGCAAGCACTTTCTGGCTTCGGAGCGCAGCTACCAGCGCGGCCACATGGGCCTGGCCTACGAGATCGTGATCAACTCCAATCCCTGCATCGCCTACCTGATGGAGGAGAACACGATGCCGATGCAGGCGCTGACGATCGCGCACGCCTGCTACGGCCACAACTCCTTCTTCAAGGGCAATTACCTGTTCCGCACCTGGACCAACGCGGACGCCATCGTCGATTACCTGCTGTTCGCCAAGAACTACGTGGCCGAATGCGAGCAGCGTTACGGCGAGCAGGAGGTCGAACTGCTGCTCGATTCCTGCCACGCGCTGCAGAACTACGGCGTGGACCGCTACAAGCGGCCGAAGAAGCTGTCGATCACCGAGGAGCAGGCGCGCCAGGCAGAGCGCGAGAACTATCTGCAGATGCAGGTCAACGATCTGTGGCGCACGCTGCCGAAGCACCGCTCGCACGCGCTGGTGACCGAGGACGAAGCGCCCGAGGCCGAGGCCACCTTCCCGCCGGAGCCGCAGGAGAACCTGCTGTACTTCATCGAGAAGAACGCGCCGAAGCTGCAGCCGTGGCAGCGCGAGATCGTCCGCATCGTGCGCAAGATCGCGCAGTACTTCTACCCGCAGCGCCAGACCAAGGTGATGAACGAGGGCTGGGCCACGTTCTGGCACTACACCATCCTGCACGAGCTGTACGAACAGGGGCTGGTCAACGACGCCTTCATGATGGAGCTGCTGCAGGCGCATACCAACGTCATTTACCAGCCGCCGTACCACAGCCCTTATTACAGCGGGCTCAATCCTTACACGCTGGGCTTCCTGATGTTCCAGGACCTGCGCCGCATGTGTGAGCGCCCCGAGGAGGAGGATTATCGCTGGGCGCCGGAGATCGCCGGCAGCGACTGGCGCAAGACGCTGGACTTCGCCATGCGCAACTTCAAGGACGAGAGCTTCCTGCTGCAGTTCCTGTCGCCGCGCGTGATCCGCGAACTGAAACTGTTCTCGGTGCTGGATGACGACCGCGAAAGCAAGCTGCGCGTGACGGCGATCCACGACGACGAAGGCTATCGCCGCATCCGGCAGTTGCTGGCCAGCCAGTACGACCTGTCCAATATCGAGCCGAACATCCAGGTGACCAACGTCGACGTCGGCGGCGACCGCTCGCTGACGCTGCGCCATCTGCAGAACGACCGCCGGCCGCTGGCGCAGAACTTCGAGGAGGTGATCCGCCATGTCACGCGGCTATGGGGCTTCACCGTGCGGCTCGAGGTGGTCTACGAGGACGGCCGCCACGAGATCAAGTACGAATGCCGGCCCGAGCGCAAGCACCATCGCAAGGCGGCATAGGGCGGCATAGGGCGGCAGAGGGCGGCAAATAGGGCGACATGAGGCGGCATAAGGCCGCGTGAGGCGGCGTAAGCCGGCGGAAACGATCCGATAGCGGTCCGCGCGGCGAGCCGGGTGCGGCAAGCGAGCAAGGCAAGAGCGGGGATTTCAGCGCTGAAATCTCCGCTCGTTTTATTTGGAAGCGGTTGGGCGGGTGGGAAGCGGTTCGAAGCGTTCTTCCTGTGCCAGGCATCCCTACGCCGCCCCCGCACTCCCCTCGCTTCCCGCAATCAGCGGCTTGACGTCCGCCGCGCCGCCGCCGTCCAGCTGCAGCGTCATGTAGGGCGAGGCCATGCGGATCCCCGCCGCGTCGAACTTCTGCTTCAGCGTCGCGTTGAACGCCCGCGTGATCTCGAACTGCGCCAGCGGCAACGTCTTGAACTGGGCCAGCACCACCGGGCCGGACGGATCGAAGCGGTCGAGCCCCAGGATGTCCAACCCCGACAGCAGCCGGTGCGTGAAACGGATGTCCTGCGCGATCTCGTCCCCCGCCTCGCGGATCAGCGCCATCGCGCGGTCCAGGTCGCTGTCGTAGCGCAGGCCGATATTGAAGACCGCGAAGGCATGGCCGCGCGACAGGTTCTTGATCGCCTTGATCTGGCTGTACGGCAGCACGTGCAGCGCGCCCTTGCCGTCGCGCAGCTTGATGGTCCGGATGGTCATGCCCTCGACCGTGCCGCTGTGGTCGGGCAGCTCAACCACGTCGCCGATGGCAATCGAATCCTCGATCACGATGAAGAGCCCCGTGATCAGATCCTGCACCAGCGTCTGCGCGCCGAAGCCGATGGCCAGGCCCACCACGCCGGCGCCGGCGATCAGCGGCGTCACGTTGACGCCGAGGTTGGCGAGCACCGCGATCAGCGCCATCACCAGCAGCGCGACGAACACCGCGTTGCGCAGCAGCGGCAGGATGGTGCGGGCGCGCATGCTGGGCGGCTGCCCGCGCCCGTGTCCCGGCGACAGCGCTTGCGTGATCGCGGTGTCGATCACCAGCCAGAACAGCCACGACAGCAGCACCGCGGCCAGCGCGCCGAATACCGCGTCCGCGAAGCGGCGGCCCAGCGCGGTCGAATGCATCAGATGCAGCAGCGAATTGCCCCAGACGCGGCTGGCGAGCTCCAGGAAACCCAGCCAGATTGCCAGGCGCACCAGCGCGACCGCAAAGCGGCCGAAGCGCGCCAGATAGGCCGAACGCCGCTGCCAGCGTTGCCGCGGTCCATGCTGGGTGGCCTGGGGCGAGCGTCCGGTCACCACCGTCAGCGCCAGCGCGGCGACCAGCAGCGCCACCGTCAGGATGGTCCGGCCCAGATAGTCGTCGGCATGGCCCGCGGCGAGCAGGGTGCCGACCACCGAGGCGAATACCACCGCCAGCACCGGCAGGTGCCAGGTGCCGCCGGCCAGCCGCAGCACATCGGTGATGGCGGGATGGGCCTGGCGGAAGGCCAGCGGCCGGTTGGCGATCAGATGGCCGATCTGCCGCCGAAAACGCAGGCAGAACCAGGCCATCAGCAGCGCCGCGGCGATATTGGACAGATTGGCGGTCACGGCGGACAGGTTGACGCCAAGCGCGGCGATCACGCGCGCGTTGGTCGCGGCATCACCTAGCGCCGCCAGCGAGCCGATCGCGAACAGTACCGGGCGCGAGTGCTGGTGCAGGTCAAGTACCGCGCGCCGCCGGTGCGCGGTGTTGAAGACGGCGAACAGCGTCTGCGATACCGCCGACAGCACCGCGCCGGCGACCAGCGCGTAGGCCACCGTCAGCGCCGCCACGCCGGCCGGCACCAGATGCAGCGCAAGCGCGCGCACGATCCAGATCGCCACGCCGAAGGCGATCGCCCACGGGCCGACCCGGCGCAGCATGAAGATGCCGACGTCGGTCCACGACGGCACGGTGGGCAGCTGGACCCGATCGACCGGCCGCATCAGCCGGCCCCGCACGCGCCGCGCCAGTTCGTGCAGCAGCCAGCCGCCGACGGCCCAGCCCGCCAGCACCGCGGCGAACAGCTGCGCCGAACGCGGTGCGCTGCCCCGCCCGCGATCGGTCAGCGCCTGCTGCCATTCCTCGCCGGCAAAACGCAGGCGCCAGCTCCAGTAGCGCCACGGCCCCTGATCCTTGCCGAGCCGGTCGTCGACCTGCTCGACCGCTTCGGCCAGCGCGCCGACCAGTCCGCCGGCCTCGGCGTCCGAGGCCGCCGTCGCCGTGGAAGCCGCCGGGGCTGACGCGCCGAGGCCGTCGCGCACCGCCCGCAGCTGGCCGACCAGCGCCGCGCGCTGCTGGTCGTTCTGCAGCGTCTCGATGACCTGGTCCAGCGATTGCGCCAGCGGCACGCTGGCGGCGGCCTCGGAGGCGGGTGCCGACGTAGCGGACGGGGGATGGGCCGCGGGCTTGCCCAAGGGCGTGGCCGCACCGGCGTGGGGCACGGTACCGATCGCGCAGAGCCAGATCAGCGCCAGCCATGGCAGATGACATCGCAGGTTCATCGTCGCGGGAGCCTCGTCGAAACCGGTCCTCGGCCCGGTGGGCGGGCCGCCATGGGCGCACTGTAACCGATGCCCAAGGGCCGGACGACCGGTGTCCGTCCGACGCCGCGGAGCCGCCAATCCCGCGCCGCACGCAACTTCGCCGATAGTGCTACTCTAACTCCCCTCTTTTCTCCGACCCCTTTATTCAGGTTCTACTCAGGTTCTACTCAGGCCCCTAACTCAGGAGATTGTCGTGGCCCGCAAAACTCCCATCGAGCGCTATCGCAACATCGGCATCAGTGCGCATATCGACGCCGGCAAGACGACCACGACCGAACGCATCCTGTTCTACACGGGCGTCAGCCACAAGCTGGGCGAGGTGCACGAAGGCGCCGCCACCATGGACTGGATGGAGCAGGAGCAGGAGCGCGGCATCACCATCACGTCGGCCGCCACCACCGTGTTCTGGAAGGGCATGGCCGGCAAGTATCCCGAGCACCGGATCAACATCATCGACACCCCCGGGCACGTCGACTTCACCATCGAGGTCGAGCGCTCGATGCGCGTGCTCGACGGCGCGGTGATGGTCTACGACGCGGTAGGCGGCGTGCAGCCGCAATCGGAGACGGTCTGGCGCCAGGCCAACAAGTACGGCGTGCCGCGGCTGGCCTTCGTCAACAAGATGGACCGCGTCGGCGCGGACTTCTTCCGCGTGCGCGAGCAGATCGCCGAGCGCCTGAAGGGCGTGGCCGTGCCGGTGCAGATTCCGATCGGCGCCGAGGACCACTTCCAGGGCGTGGTCGACCTGGTGCGCATGCAGGCCATCGTCTGGGACGAGGCCAGCCAGGGCGTGCGCTTCGAATACCGGGAGATCCCGGCCGAGCTGGTCGACACCGCGCAGCTGTGGCGCGAGCGGATGGTCGAGGCCGCGGCCGAGGCCAACGAGTCGCTGCTGGAGAAATACCTCGGCGGCGAGGCGCTGAGCGAGGACGAGATCAAGGCCGGCCTGCGCCAGCGCACGATCGCCAACGAGATCGTGCCGATGCTGTGCGGCAGCGCGTTCAAGAACAAGGGCGTGCAGGCGATGCTCGACGCGGTGGTCGACTATCTGCCGTCGCCCGCCGACGTGCCCGCGATCCGCGGCCATACCGAGGACGATCGCGATGCCGAGCGCCATCCGAGCGACGACGAGCCGTTCTCCGCGCTGGCCTTCAAGATCATGACGGACCCGTTCGTCGGCCAGCTGATCTTCTTCCGCGTGTATTCCGGCGTGGTGAACTCGGGCGACACCGTCTACAACCCCGTCAAGGGCAAGCGCGAACGTCTGGGCCGCATCCTGCAGATGCATGCCAACACGCGCAACGAGATCAAGGAGGTGCGGGCCGGCGATATCGCCGCGGCGGTGGGCCTGAAGGAGGCGACCACCGGCGACACGCTGTGCGACCCGGCCAACGTGATCATCCTGGAGCGGATGACCTTCCCCGATCCGGTGATCTCCCAGGCGGTGGAGCCCAAGACCAAGGCGGACCAGGAGAAGATGGGCGTGGCGCTGAACCGCCTGGCGCAGGAAGACCCGTCGTTCCGCGTCAAGACCGACGAGGAATCGGGCCAGACCATCATCTCCGGCATGGGCGAGCTGCACCTCGAAATCCTGGTCGACCGCATGAAGCGCGAGTTCGGCGTGGAAGCGACCGTCGGCAAGCCGCAGGTCGCCTATCGCGAGACCATCCGCCAGGCGATCAAGGGCGTCGAGGGCAAGTTCGTCAAGCAGTCGGGCGGCCGCGGCCAGTACGGCCATGTGGTGATCGACCTGGAGCCGCAGCCGCAGGGCAAGGGCTACGAGTTCGTCGACGCGATCAAGGGCGGCGTGATCCCGCGCGAGTTCATCCCCGCGGTGGACAAGGGCATCCAGGAGACGCTCAATGCCGGCGTGCTGGCTGGCTTCCCGGTGGTGGACGTCAAGGTCACGCTGGTGTTCGGCTCGTACCACGAGGTCGATTCGAACGAGAACGCCTACCGGATGGCCGGCTCGATGGCCTTCAAGGACGGCATGCGGCGCGCGCGTCCGGTGCTGCTCGAGCCGATGATGGCAGTCGAGGTCGAGACCCCGGAGGAGTTCACCGGCAACGTGATGGGCGATCTGTCGTCGCGCCGCGGCATCGTGCACGGCATGGACGAGATCGCGGGCGGCGGCGGCAAGCTGGTGCGCGCCGAGGTGCCGCTGGCCGAGATGTTCGGCTACTCGACCTCGCTGCGTTCGCTGACCCAGGGCCGCGCGACCTACACGATGGAGTTCAAGCACTACGCCGAGGCGCCGGCCAACGTCGCCGACGCGGTGGTCAACGCGCGCCGGCAGTAGGCTTCGAAGGCAGGGCGCTCCGACCCGGGGCGTCCCCGGCGCGCTAAAACGGACGGCGTTGAAACGAACGGCGCCCCATCGAACGTCGCTCAAACAAAAGTCGCTCAAACGAAAGGCGGCTCGCCCTGCCAGTCGAAGAAGTCGGGCATGTCGCGCGACACGGTCTGCGGGAACGCGGCCGGGCGCTTCTGCAGGAAGGCCTCGACGCCTTCCTTCGCGTCCGGCGAGCGCCCGCGCGACTGGATCGCGCGGCTGTCCAGCTTGTGCGCCTCCATCGGATGCGCGGCGCCCGCCATCCGCCAGATCATCTGCCGCGAGATCGCCACCGACACCGGCGCGGCATTGTCGGCGATCTCGCGCGCCAGCGCGTAGGCCGCCGGCAGCAGCTCGTCGGGCGCATGCAGCGAGCGCACCAGGCCGCGCTCCAGCGCCTCCTGGGCCGGGAACACGCGGCCGGTGTAGCACCACTCCAGCGCGGTCGAGATGCCGACCACGCGCGACAGGAACCACGACGACGCGGCCTCCGGCGTGATGCCGCGGCGGGAGAACACGAAGCCGAACTTGGCCGTGGTCGAGGCCAGCCGGATATCCATCGGCAGCTGCATCGTCACGCCGATGCCTACCGCGGCGCCGTTGATCGCCCCGATCACCGGCTTCAGGCTGCGGAAGATCCGCAGCGCGACACGGCCGCCGCCGTCGCGGTGCGGCGCGTCGGCCGGCGCGCCGTAGCGCTTCTCGAAATCGAAGGTCGAGCCGCCCGAGGACAGATCGGCGCCGGCGCAGAACGCGCGTCCCGCGCCCGTCACCACCACCGCCCGCACCGCATCGTCGGCGTCGGTGGCATCGAAGGCCGCGATTAGCTCCTGCATCATCTGCGCGTTGAACGTATTCATCTGTTCCGGCCGGTGCAGCGTGATGGTGGCGATGCCGTCGGCGACGGCGTAGCGCAGCGTTTCGAACTGGGATGGTTGCATGGGGGCTCCGAGGTTGCCGATCAAATGCCGGGAAGAACGAGGGTGACCGCCGACGGACGCCGGCGATGCCGGCAGCCGTGCTGCTCAGGCGAACGTGATCGCGCCGCGCCGGTCCGCGCGCTCCAGATGCGGCACGTTGTTGAAACTGAGCAGCCGCTGCGTATTGCGGCCGCAGATGATTTCGCAGAAGGCGGTGTTGCGGAACTGCAGGTTCAGCTCGATCGCCGTCTGCGCCGGCGCGTGCAGCATGTCGGCCACCGCACGGCCGATCGCGCCACCCGAGCTGACCACCAGGATCGCGTCCTCGCGCGCCGAGCCCTCGGCGCCGTGCGCCAGTCCCGCCGCGATGCGCTTGCCGAATTCGTCCCAGCTCTCGGGCATGCCGGTCAGCGTGCCGGAGGTCCAGGCCGCGAAGGCCGCGCGGAAGGTACGCCAGTAGTCCGCATAGTCGCCGTTCTGATGCGCGCGATGATCGGCGCCGCCGGTGTGGGCGCAGTACAGCGCCTCGCCGTCGTACTCGTTGAAGCCCGGATGCGTCTCGATCGTCAGTCCGGCACCGGCCTCGCCCATGGCGGCCAGGATCTCGCTGGCGGTGTCCTGCTGGCGCACCAGCGAGCCGGCGATCACGCGGCGGAAGCGCACCCCGCGCTCGACGAAATACTCGCCGAGCCAGCGCGATTGCTGCCGGCCCTGCGCAGACAGGCAGTCGTAGTTGGCCGCGCCGAAGGAGGCCTGGCCGTGGCGCACGAGAAATAGCGTTGCCATAGAGGGAGAGCGGAAGGTTGGGAGGAGGCCGGCCCACCGGAGCGGCCGGCGGGCCGGCGATGGCCGTCGCGCTCGATTGTAGGGCGCGCTCCGAGTGCCGGCCAAGCAAGCGTGACACGCTGCATACCGGTCATGGCCGCGCTGCATTGTCGTCGTCGGCGGGCCTTTCGCGTCTCAAATTCCAAAAGGTGGCGGCATGTTACGCAAATGGCGTCGCCATACGCGGTTACCTTGGCGCCTGCCCGGAGGAGGGCGTTCTTCATTCCATCCAGACATCGGCATATCGGGACACCGGGGCACCTGGGACATCCCGGACAGCCCGGACATCCCAAACCTCCCGGACGTCGGGACATCAAGACATCAAGAGGTCGAGACGATGCGTACGTATCACACCCTGTCGTATCGCGACTGCACCGCCTTCAGCGCGGCAGTCGAATCGCCGCATCTCGGGCCGGCGATCAACGCGGCGCTCGTGCGCGGCGAACTGATCGAAGTCCAGGGGCATCGATTCCGCCTGTGCCGCTCGGACGCCGGCTGGAAGATCAAGACCGCTTCGCTCTGGCAGATGACGCACCGGCAGCGCTTCGCGCGGCTGATGCGGTGCCTGCGCCTCGGTGGCGACGAAGTGCTGTGGGAAGCGAGGGTGCGCCGCTTCGTCAAGCATGACGCGCTGCGCGTGCAGGTCGATGGCGGTGGCGGCGCCGATGGCAACGGCGGCGCTGCGCGGCCGCGCGTGCTGCCTCGCTACGTCAACGGTTGGCTGCCGCCGGCTCTCGACCGGGGCAGCCTGTCGACGCAGAGCGCGGCCGCCGGCCGTCGGCGTCGCGCCGAGCTGCTGCAATACGTCCAGCGGCCGCACGCGGAACCCGACGGCGCATCGGAGGCCGCATCCGAGGGCGCATCCGAAGGCGCGGGCAAGGTGCCGCCGCAGAGCCGGCCCGCCATGCCGCCGGGCATCGACCTGCGCCGCCTTTGTCCCGACGTCGCGGCGCATCTGTTCGGCCCAGGCGCGGACTTGCGCGGACGCAATCTGCGCGACAGCGACCTGGGCCCGCTCGATCTGAGCGGCGCCGACTTGCGCGGCGCGGTGCTGATCCGCTGCAAGGCCGCCGGGGCCAGCCTCGTCGGCACCGATCTGCAGGGAGCCGATCTGCGCTGTGCCGACCTGCGCGGCGCCCGGCTGGACGCGGCCAAGCTGTCCGGCACGCGGCTCGCCGCGGCCCGGCTGCAGAACGCCTCGCTGCATGGTGCCGATCTGCACGGCCAGACGCTCGACATGATGGCTTTGGCCGGCGCGACGCTGCACGGCGCGGACCTGACGGGCGCGCGCCTGGTGCTGGCCGGCGACGTGTTCACCAACGGCGCCGTACGCCGGGCCATGCTCAAGCCCTTGCATCAGCGCGAGGACAATCTGCTGTGGACGCTGGTCTCCCTGCCGGATCCGGACCGGCGGCGCGAACTGATGCGGGCGATCGTGCGGGCGCTTTGGCACGCCGTCACCCAGGGCGAGGACGTCTCCGACACCCATGATGCCCTCGCCGCGGTGCTGCTCAGGAACATCGACGACTATTGGGGCGACCCGCGCGACAAGCACGCCGACATCGCGTTGAACGGCTGGATCCAGACACTGGCCCGGCATCAGTGCCTGCGCCTGGCCGACGCGCTGCCCGAGCCCTGCGAAGGAGCGCTGCTGCAACTGGTGGACCGATATCGCACGATGTTTGCCGAGCGCGGCGCGTTGTCGTGGGAGGTGCCGCTGAAGTTACGCTCGCAAGCCGTCAGTCGAGCCTGACGCCGGTATCGGCGGTCAGCTTCAGCACCACCGGCAGATAGGCGCGATACGCGCTGCTCGCCTCGGCCGGCAGATTGCCGACCGGCTCGGCGCCCATCTCGTCGATCCGGCGCGCCAGCGGGCCGCTCCTGACCAGCGCGCTGACCTCGCGCCCGAGCCGCTCGACGATGGCCGGCGGCGTCTTCGCGGGGGCCAGCAGCGTGGTCGGCCCGACGACCTCGTAGGCCGGATCGCGGTAACCCGCCTCGGCGAAGGTCGGCACATCGGGCAGGCCCACCGCCCGGCGCGTGCCGATCACCGCCAGCGGGCGCAGCTTGCCGGTGGCGATGTGCTGCTTCAGCGCGGTCACCGAGCCGATCGTCATGTTGACCTGCCCGGCCAGCAGATCCGACACCATCGGCCCTTCGCCGCGATAGGGCACGTGCAGGATATCGAGGCCCTTCGTCTTGGCCAGATACGACTGGATCGTATGCGGCTGCGTGCCGGGTCCCCATGATCCCATCCGCAAGGCGCCGGGATGGGCCTTCGCGTAGGCGAGCAATTCGTCGACGTTCTTGACCGGCAGCGCGCTGTTGACCACCAGCACGGTACGCATGGTGGCGATGTCGGAGACGGGCTGCAGATCGGTGCGCGGATCGTAGGGCAGCTTCCTGTACAGTGCCAGGTTAGCCGTGATCGGGCCGGGCACCGTCATCAGCAGCGTGTAGCCGTCGGGCGCTGACTTGGCGACATGGTCGGTGCCGATGATGCCGCCCGCGCCGCCCTTGTTCTCGACCACCACCGGCTGGCCCAGCCGCTGGCTCAGCGTGTCGCCCAGCGTGCGGGCCAGCGTGTCGGTCGAACCGCCGGCCGGATAGGGCACGACGATCCGGATCGGCTTGCTCGGGTAGGTGTCCTGCGCATGCAGCGGCATGGCTGCCACCGTCAGCAGCGCCAGGGTGGCGGCGCGCATCGCCGTCGTGCGTCGCGCCAACCATCGTGCCATCGTGTATCGCGCCATCGTGCATCGTGGCGCCTGATGCCTGGCCGCCTTGCTGCGTGGGTTCATGCTGGTCTCCGTCTTGTGATGATGGTTTGGGATCGCGATGGGCCTGGCCCGCTCGCTGGCTTCAATCCCGCATCGGCGCCAGATAGCTGCCGATCAGCCGCGCCATCTGCACCGGCAGTTCGTCGTCGTCCAGCCGCACCGGCAGCGGGTCATGCAGCAGCGCATTGACCAGCATGCCGAACACGGCCTGCATGGCGAAGCGCACCTTCGCCTCGGCCCGGGTGTCGTCGCCGAGCCGCGGCACCAGCAGCGCCACCATCCGGTCCGCAAAGGCCGTCGCACAGTCCCCATGGGGCTGCCACGCCTGGGGGCGAGCGCCGGCCTGCTGCAGCGCCGCCCGCAGCAGGCCCCGCTGGGCGCGGCAGCCGCGCACCAGCAGGCGCATCGCCTTGTCGAGCAGCACCGCGGTCGGCAGCGCGGCGCAGCGCGAAGACGCCAGATGGTGCGCCATCGCCTGCTGCGCCTCGTGTACCGCCGCCGTCTGCAACGCTTCGAAGAAGGCCGCCTTGTCGCGGAAGCGCCCATAGAAGGCGCCGACCGACAGCTCGCAGGCCGCGACGATCTGCGCCACCGAGATCGCTTCGAAGTCGCGCGTGGCCAGCAGCGTGCGGCCCGCCGCCAGCAGCGATTGCTCGGTATCGCGGGCACGCTGGCGCTTGGGCGCGTGCAGCAGCGAACGGGTGTCGAGCGCGGGGAAGGCGCTGCGCGCGGTGCCCGGCAGCGGGAACGGGGAGGCAGGGGTCATGGCGGCTTCCGGAGGCGGCTACGGATACGGGTGCGGATAAGGGATGCGGACAGGGATGCGGACCGGAATGCGGACCGGAATGCAGGCTCGACCGGCGACGCCAATGCGTGCGCCATCTGTCCGGCCCAGCGTCCGATCCAGTGTCCGGTCACGTTAGGGGCACGCGCGGGGAGCGTCAACGGAAGCCGCTCTATTTCCAATATCTGGAAATTCGTTCCATCATTTGACGGTCGTTGCCGAGGCCACCCACACTGGATTTCAGGAGACAACATGAACACGCCGGTCGAACAATTCATCGCCGAGCGCCGCCGCGACGATCCGTCGTTCGGCGGCCTGCTCGCCAAGGGCTTTGCCTTGCTGCGCTGCTTCATCGACGAGCCGCAGCCGATGGGCAATGGCGAACTGTCGCGCCGGCTGCAACTGCCGCGCGCCACGGTGTCGCGCATCTGCAAGACCCTGTACGAGCTGGGCTATCTCGACTGGGACCCGAAGCTCGACAAGTACTTCGTCAGCGCGCAGGTGCTGGCGCTCGGCTATCCGTACCTGACGGGCCTGCCGATGCGGCATACCGCGCGGCCGCTGATGCAGGCGCTGGCCGACCGCATCGAGGGCGCGGTGTCGATGGGCGTGGCGCACCGGCTCGACGTGACCTATCTGCTCACCTGCACCCACAACGAGGGCACGCCGGCGCGGCCGGGTGTCGGCGCGGTGCGTTCGGTGCTGAACACCGGCATGGGCCGCGCGTTCCTGTGCACGCTGTCCAAGGCCGAGTTCCAGCGGCTGATGGAGATCGCCCAGCGCGAGCGTCCCGACGAATACGCCGCCAGCTACGACCGCATCTGCCACAACGTCGCCCACTATCCGAAACGCGGCTTCGCGACCAACGAGGGCGAGGCGGGCATCGGCGTGCATGGCGTCGGCATCTACTCGCGCATCGTCTATCTGAACCGCCCGCTGCTGTTCAACTGCGCGATTGCCGGCAGCAAGCTGCGCCGCGGCATGCTGGAAAAGCGCGTGGCGCCGATGCTGGTCGAGATGGTCCGCAGCATCGAGCAGGCAGCGGGCGTCGGGCGATAGCGCACGCCGGGCCGCCGCCCGGCCACCGCCGGCGTGGCACGTTCCCGCAGCGGGTTCCGGCGACCTGGCGAACGCGACAACATGAGAGACACCACGATGCCGCCGCCACGGCGGCATCGGCCCACAACGACAACGGAGACATCGATGCCAGACCCGACCCCTGCGCCGACCCCCGCGCCGACGCGCGAACCGACCCCCACACCGCTCCCCGACCTGACCGCCTTGCTGCGGCCGCGCTCGATCGCCGTGATCGGCGCCTCGTCCCAACCAGAGAAGGTCGGCGGCATGCCGATCCGGTTGCTGCGCGAGCTCGGCTACGGCGGCCGCGTGCATCCGGTCAACACGGCATCGGCCGAGATCCAGGGGTTACCCGCCACGCCCTCGCTTGCCGCGCTCGGCGAGCCGGTCGACCTGGCCATCGTCGCGGTGCCGGCGCTGGCCAGCGCCGACGTGATGGCGCAGCTGGCGGCCAACGGCACGCGCGCGGCGGTGTTCTTCACGTCTGGCTTCGCCGAGGTCGGCGAGGACGGCACCCGCATGCAGCAGGCGCTGGCCGAGCAGGCGCGGCATCACGGCATCACGCTGCTGGGGCCCAATTGCCTGGGCGCGATGAACCTGCGCGAGCGCATGTTCGCAACCTTCTCGCCGATTCCGCTGAGCGGGCTGCCGCCGCTGGGCGATGTGGGACTGGTCAGCCAGAGCGGGGCCTTCGGCGCCTATGCCTTCGCGCTGGCGCGCGAGGCCGGGCTCGGCCTGAGCCACTGGGTCACTACCGGCAACGAGGCCGGGCTGCAGGTCGCCGACGTGATCGAATGGATGGCGCACGACGACGACACGCGCGTGATCCTGACCTATATGGAAGGCTGCCGCGATGGCGAGCGGCTGCGCCGCGCGCTGGCAGCGGCGCGTGCGGCCGGCAAGCCGGTGGTGGTCGCCAAGGTCGGCGTCACCGAGGCCGGCGCGCGCTCGGCGCAATCGCATACCGCCAGCCTGGCGGGCGAGGACGCGGTCTACCAGGCGGTGTTCGACGAATACGGCGTGCATCGCGCCGAATCGCTGGAAGCGTTCTTCCGGCTCGGCTATGTGCTGTCGCGCGGCCGGCGGCCGTCGCGCTGGCACAGCGCCAGCGGCCTGGCCGCCGATGCGGTGGCGCCGGTGGCGATCGTCACCGTGTCCGGCGGCGTCGGCATCATGATGGCCGATCGCGCCGAGCAGCTGGGTTTGCCGATGCCTGCGATGCCGGCCGGCCCGGCTGAAGCGCTGCGTGCCGCGATCCCGTTCGCCAGCACCGCCAATCCGATCGATGTGACCGGCCAGATCGTGGCCCAGCCGCGCGTGTTGCTGGACGCGCTGCGCGACGTCGCCGAATGCGGGGAATACGGCAGCGTGGTGGCGTTCCTGGCCGCCGGCGCCAATGCACCGGCGCTGTGGCCCGAGCTGCAGCGCACCGTCGCCGCGCTGCACGAGACGACCGCCAGCGCGCCGCTGCTGCTGTGCGGGCTGGTGGCCGATGATCGCCGCGCCTGGCTGGAGCAGCACGGCTGCCTGGTGTTCCGCGAGCCCGCGCACGCGATGGAAGCGGTTGCCGCGCTGGCGCGTGCGGCGGCGCAGGGTGCGGAAAGCCGCGGCGAGTCCGCGGCTGAGGCCTTGCCACAGTTGCCACAGTTGCCACGTATTGCCGCCGACGCCAACGCGCTGTCCGAACACGAGGCGATGCAATTGCTGGCCGAAGCCGGCGTGCCGGTGGCCCCGCACGGCCTGGCGCGCGATGCCGGCGAGGCGGTGCGCATCGCCGAGCGGCTCGGCTATCCGGTCGCGGTCAAGCTGTGCTCGCGCGAGATCCTGCACAAGAGCGATGTCGGCGGCGTGGCGTTGAACCTGCACGATGCCGATGCGGTGCGCGCGGCCTTTGCGCGGGTGCGCGACGCGATCGGCCGGCATGCGGCCCGGCATGGCGGTGCGCCGGTGCCCTTCGAGGGCGTGGTGGTGGCGCGCATGGTGCGCGGCGGGGGCGAACTGATGGTCGGCGTGCGGCGCGATCCGGTGTTCGGGCTCGTCGCGCTGGCCGGCATCGGCGGCACCGCGGTCGAGGTGTTCCGCCAGATGGCATTCGGACTGGCGCCGCTGTCGATGCCTCGCGCGCTGGCGATGTTGCGCGACAGCCGCGCCGAGGCGCTGTTCGCCGGCCATCGCGGCAATCCGGCCGTGCCGCTCGAACAGGTGGCCCAGGTGCTGGTGCGCGTGTCGCAGTCCGCCGCCGCGATCGGGCCGCGGCTCGACACGCTGGAGATCAATCCCTTCATCGTCACGGCCGACGGGCCGGTGGCGGCCGACGCCGTCATCACACTGCGGCACGACGCGCATTGAAACCCCAAGCGAGCACCCGAGATGAACCATCCCGCCAGCCCCATCTTCTCCGCCCCCGTCTACGACAACCCCCAGCAGGCCCTGACCGCCGCCGCGGCGCTGCCGCTGGTGATCTACGGCTACCCGCTGATCGAAACGCTGCGCACCTGCCGCCTGCAGACGTCGGTCCAGGCGGCCACCGGCTACGGCCGCGCGCCGGTCAACGTGCTGTCGGCCAGCACGCGCCAATGGACCCACGAGGACCGCGACATCGTCACGCCGGCCAACGACCTGCTGTACTTCTGCGGCTGGATCGACCTGTCCGACGGTCCGGTCACGCTGCAGGTGCCGCCGCTGAGCGACCCGGACCGCTACTACGTGGTCGAACTGCTCGACGCGCATACCAACAACTTCGAGAATCTCGGGCCCCGCAATGTGCCGGCCGAGGGCGCCGCGGTGAAACTGGTCGGCCCCGGCCAGCAGGCGGGTGCCGGCCGCGCGGTCGCGTGTCCGACGTCGCTGGTCTGGCTGATCGGCCGCGTGCTGGTACAGGGCGAGCAGGACCTGCCGGCCGCGCATGCGTTCGAGCAGGGCTTCCGGCTCGATGCGCCAGCGATCGGGCGCCAGCCGCAATGCGTGCGGCTGTGGCGCGAGACCGGCGACGCCGCGCTCGACTTCTTTCACAACCTGTTCCAGGCGCTGCGGGAGTTTCCGCCGTCGCCGGAGGAGCGCGGCCTGCTGACGCTGCTGCGGCGCCTGGGCATCCGGCTCGAGGACGAGGTCGACATCGCCGCGCTGCGGCCGGCGGTGCAGGCGGGCCTGGTCAGCGCCTATCGGCAAGGCATGGATCTGATCGAGGCGCATACGCGCAGCCAGGGACGCAAGAGCTGGGGCTACAGCCTGAAGCTCGGCGTCTACGGCGACGACTGGCTGATGCGCGCGACCACCGCGATGAAGGGATTGGGCGCGCTGCGCGCCGACGAGGCGGTCTACGCGATGGCGGACTTCGATGCCGACGGGCAGCCGCTGACCGGCGCCGGCACTTACGAGTTGCGCTTCCCGGCGGGCCATCTGCCGCCGGCGCAGGCGTTCTGGTCGGTGTCGCTGTACGGCGAGGACCGCTTCTTCACCGCCAACGCCATCGGCCGTTATGCGATCGGCGACCGCACGCCGGGCCTGCGCTACGAGGACGACGGCAGCCTGGCGATCGCGATCTCGCATGCGCGTCCCGCTTCGATCGACAACTGGCTGCCGGCGCCGGCGGGACCGTTCTATCTGATCCTGCGCCTCTATCACCCGAGCCCTGCCTTTATCGCGGGCCAGTACGTCATTCCGCCCGTGCGGCGGATCGCCTGAGGGGGCCGCGATGATGCGCTCCGATGTAGTCCATGGCTTTCGTGTCCTTCGTGTCTTTCGGATGCTTGATGTCCTTCGCGGCGGCCGGCTCGCCAAAGGTCTGATGGCCGCCTTGGTGCTTGCCGTCGGCCTTGCCCTGGCCCCGGTCGCCCACGCCGACAGCTACCCTTCGCGCCCCGTCAAGCTGGTCTCGCCCTACGGCGCCGGCGGGTCCAACGACACCTCGGCGCGCGTGCTGGCCGACGCGCTGAGCCAGAAGTACGGGCAGCAGTTCGTAGTCGAGAACCGGCCGGGCGCCGGTACGCGCGTGGCCAACGAGCTGGTTGCGCATGCGGCGCCGGACGGCTACACGCTGCTGTGGGCGGCCGCGCCGTTCGCGATCAACACAGCGGCGGGGCTGAAACAGCGCTACGACGTCGCCAGGGACTTCAAGCCGGTCGGCCCGCGCGTGGTCGGGCCGGTCTTCCTGATCGTCAATGCCGCCTCGCCGGCGCGCACGCTGGCCGATTTCGTCAAGCTCGCGCGCGAGAAGAAGGACGGCATCACGTTCGCCTCGCCGGGCATCGGCTCGGGGCCGCACCTGACCGGCGAGCTGTTTGCCGCGCAGGCCGGCTTCAAGGCGCTGACCGTGCATTACAAGGGCGATGCCACCGCCTATACCGAACTGCTGGCGGGTCGCGTCGACGCGACGCTGACCGCCATCACCTCGGCGCTGCCCTTCATCAAGGCGGGCAAGCTGCGCGTGCTGGCGGTCGCGTCGGAGCAGCGCAGCCCGGTGTATCCGGACGCGCCGACCTTCGCCGAGCAGGGCCATGCCGGCGTGGTCGGCTACGGCTGGTTCGGGCTGGTGGCGCCAGCCGGTACGCCGGACGCGATCGTGCGCCAGCTCAATCGCGATGCCAGCGCGGTGTTTGCCGACCCCGCCATCCGGGCGAAGCTGCACGGGCTCGGCCTGCAGCCGGAGCCGATGAGCAGCGCGGCCTTCGGCCAGTTCATCGACGGCGAGGTGCGCAAATGGGGCGAGTTGATCCGGCGGACCGGGCTGGTGCTGGAATAAGGTGCAGGAATAAGGTGCAGGAATAATCGGCCCCGCCAGTGCGAGTATCGCCGGCGGGATCGCAGCCACTATGGGAAGCGCGGCGCCAGATCGGCCTTGAGCCAGTCGATCAGCGCGCGCGTGCGCGCCGGCAGCATCCGCGCATGCGGATAGAGCACCGACAGCGGCCACGGCGCCAGCTCGTAGTCCTCCAGCACGATGCGCAGCTTTTTCTCGGCCACCAGCGGCGCGACCTGGTACGACAGGAAGTGGCCGAAGCCGGCGCCGGCCGCGCAGGCCGCGACCGCCGGGGCGGTCTGGTTGAATTCCAGATTGCCGGTGACCGGCACCTGGAACACGCGGCCATCGTCCTGAAAGGTCCACCAGTGCGGATTGCCATTGCTGAAGCGCAGGCAGGGCTGCCGCGTCAGGTCCTCCGGATGGCGCGGCACGCCATGCTTGCGCAGGAAGGCCGGCGTGGCGACCACCACGCGGCGGATCCGGCCGACCGGCTGCGCGATCAGCGTCGAATCGCGCAGGGGCCCGATCCGCACGCCGACATCGACCCCTTCCTCGAGCAGGTCGACCACCCGATCGGCGAAGTTCAGCGAGCAATGCACCGCGGGATAGCGCTGCACGAAGCGCGTGACCGCGGGCGCCACATACATCTGGCCGAACAGCATCGGCGCGGTCACGGTCAGGTGGCCGGCGAGTTCGACCTGCCGCGTCGTCAATCCGGCCTCGACCTCGTCGATGGTGGCCAGGATGCGCCGGCAGCTGTCGAGGTAGCTGCGGCCGTCTTCGGTCAGCGCCAGCCGGCGCGTGGTGCGGTTCAGCAGGCGGACCTGCAGATGGGCCTCCAGCGCGGCCAGCGTGCGCACCACCGCGGGCAGCGAGGTGCCGAGGGAGGCCGCGGCGGCGGTCAGGCTGCCCTTGTCGACGATCCGAACGAAAGTCTGCATCGCGCGAAGTTTGTCCATCGCGCGACATTACTCCATTTATCGGAGTAGTCAAATACATTCGGCGCGCTTTATTGCGGACCGGTCGCCGACCACAATGCGGGCATTCACCAACCGCTTCAAGGTCTTCAACCTCTCCAACGTCTTCAACCTCTTCCAGACGCTTGCCGTCAATGGAGCCGACCATGTCCGCTGTCCTGAACTCCCTCTCATCCCCGGTCTCCCCCTCGCATCCCGCCGCCCCGCTGGTCCTGTATCACGTGCCGCTGTCAGGCCATTGCCATCGCGTCCAGCTGCTGCTGTCGCTGCTCGACCTGCCCTACCGCTGCGAGCTGGTCGATGTCCGCGGCGGCGCGAACAAGGCCGAGCCCTTCCTGCGGCTCAATCCGTTCGGCCAGATTCCGGTGCTGGACGACAACGGCACCGTGATCGCCGACTCCAACGCGATCCTGGTCTATCTGGCGCTGCGCTACGACCACGAGGGCCGCTGGCTGCCGCGCGATCCGGTCAAGGCGGCGGCCGTGCAGCGCTGGCTGTCGGTGGCCGCGGGCGAGATCGCCTATGGGCCGGCGCGCGCCCGCATCGCCAAGCTGTTCGGCCGTGACTTGCCGGTGGACGACGCGCGGCAGCAGGCCGCACGCCTGTTCGAGGTGATGGAGCCGCTGCTGGCGGCCGCGCCGTATCTCGCGGCCGACCATGCGACGCTGGCCGACATCGCCGCCTACGCCTATATCGCTCGCGCCGAGGAAGGCGGCGTCAGCCTGGCGCCGTATCCCGCGATCCGCGCGTGGCTGGCGCGCGTCGAGGCGTTGCCGCGCTTCGTGCCGATGCCTGTTGCGCAAGCGGCCT
This sequence comes from Cupriavidus sp. DB3, assembly GCF_020418465.1. Lineage (NCBI taxonomy): Bacteria > Pseudomonadati > Pseudomonadota > Betaproteobacteria > Burkholderiales > Burkholderiaceae > Cupriavidus > Cupriavidus sp. DB3. The sequence continues at coordinate 880,532 of NZ_JAIZPL010000002.1, forward strand.
GAACCAACCTGTCATTGCGGAGCGCGATCATGGAACTGCCGACCTGGCCCTACGAGGGCTCTCCCTTCCACAGCGGCGAGCGCCTGGCGCAGCAGCGCGCCGGCAAGCGCGAGCAGATGGAAGGGGTAGGGCGCCGCGTGGTGCGCGGCGAAATGCTGGAACAGCACCGGCTGTTCTACGCGCAGCTGCCGTTCATGCTGGCCGGCGCGCGCACCGACGATGGCGGCGTCTGGGCCACCATGCTGGCCGGGACGCCGGGATTTGCGCACGCGCTGGATCCGCTGCAGCTGCGCATCGATGCGCCGCCGCTGCCCGGCGATCCGCTCGATGGCGCGCTGCGCGATGGCGCCGAGCTTGGCCTGCTCGGCATCGAACTGCCGACCCGCCGGCGCAATCGCCTCAATGGCGTAATCGCCCGGCGCGACGCAGCCGGCTTTACGGTGCAGGTGCGGCAGAGCTTCGGCAACTGCCCCCGCTATATCCAGCAGCGGGAGCTGTTGCCGGTGCACGTGCCGTCAGAGGATGCGGGCGTCGCCCAGCCGCAGGTACTGGACCGGCTCGACCACGAGGCGATCGCGCTGGTGCGGCGCGCCGACACGCTGTTCATCGCCTCGCATCACAGCGATCCGGAGGCACCGCACAGCGGCGGCGCCGATGTCTCGCATCGCGGCGGCAAGCCGGGCTTCGTGCGCGTGGATGGCGACGACACGCTGGTGATGCCCGACTTCAACGGCAATGCCTACTTCAACACGATCGGCAATCTGGTCGCGAGCCCGCGCGCCGGCCTGCTGTTCGTCGATTGGGAGACCGGCACGCTGCTGCATGTGGCGGTCCGCGCCGAGATCGTCTGGGAAGGGCCGGAGGTGCAGGCCTACGCGGGCGCCGAGCGGCTGGTGCGGATGCGGGTCGAGCAGGTGATCCGGCGCCCGGGCGTGCTGCCGCTGCGCGGCCGGTTCGTCAGCATGTCGCCAGTGCTGGCGCAGACCGGCGAATGGCCGGGGAATGGATCCGCGAACCGGGCCGCGAACCGGGCCGCGAACGGGTCCGCGCCAGCGGCCGATCACCACCGATCACCCGCTGATCACCACTGATAGGTGAGCGTCGCCATCACGTTGCGCGCTTCGCCGTAGTAGCAGTTCAGCAGCCCGGCGCACGAGGACACGTAGGTCTTGTCGAACAGATTGGTGGCGGCGACACGCAGTCCAGCGCCCTTCAGCGACGGGCTGATGCGGCTCAGGTCCAGGCGCATCATCAGGTCGACCAGCGTGTACGACGGCACCTTCAGCGAGTTCTCGTTGTCGGCCCAGCTGGTGCCGACATAGCGCACGCCGGCGCCGACCGTGAAGCCGGGGAACACCAGATAGTCGGCCCATACCGAGGCCATGTGCTGCGGCGCCTGGTACGGCGTGTTGCCGACCACGCCCTCGGGCGACTCGACGTAGCGCATATGCGTGTAGGTGTAGCTGGCCAGCAGCGACAGCTTGTCGGTCACGCGCGAGCGCGCCTCCAGTTCGAGCCCGCGCGAGCGGACCTTGCCGGCCGGCTGGTAGTACGGGGTCGACAGCACGCGCGCCGCGACCTTGTCCTGCGTCAGGTCGTACAGCGAGGCCGACAGCAGCGTGCTGCTGCGCGGCGGCTGGTAGCGGACGCCGATCTCGACCTGCCGGCTCTCGGTCGGCGGCAACAGGCTGCCGTCGCGGGCGGTGCTGCCGCTCGGGTTGAAGCCCTCGCTATAGCTGGCATAGGGCGCGATGCCGTTGTCGAACAGATAGACCAGGCCCGCGCGCCTGGTGAACTTCGAACCGTCCCATTCCGAGCGCGAGGCGGCGCCGAAACCGAGGTTCGAGACCTTGGCCATGTCGTGGCGGCCGCCGAGCACCAGGCGCCAGCGATCCCACGCGATCTGGTCCTGCAGATAGAGGCCGGTCTGCTCGAGCTTGCGGTCGATATTGGCGCGGAACAGGCCGGACAGGCCCGCGTTGCCGTAGACGGGATCGAACGCGTCGATCGGCGCGGCGCTGCCCGATTCCCACCAGCCGTCGACATGGCGGTGCTGGTAGTCCACGCCGAACAGCAGCGTGTGCTTGAGCGGACCGGTATCGAACTGCCCCTGCAGCTGGTTGTCGACGATGAAGGCGTCCAGGCTCTCGTTGGCGCCCGAGTAGTAGCGGGTCAGCGTGTTGGGGCCGGCCCAGCCATAGCCGTAGACCTGCTGCAGCGTGACATCCGACGACAGATAGCGGAAGTTCTGCCGGAACTGCCAGCGGTCGTTGAATGCATGCTCGAACTGGTAGCCGACCATGCGTTGCGTGCGCGTGAATTCGTTGTGGCCGGGCTCGCCGTCGAAGAAGCTGCGCAGGATGCGGCGGCCGTTGTGCGCGGCGGTGATGGTGGCATCCGACGGAATCGCGCCGTGATAGCCGCCATGCGGGTCGCGCTGCAGATAGGCCTGCAGCAGCAGGCGCGTGTCCGGGCTGATGTTCAGCAGCAGCGACGGCGCGATGGCGAAGCGTTCTTCCTCGACATGACGGTACTGCGTGTCCATCGAGCGGCCGATCGCGGTGATCCGGTAGGCGGCGACGCCGTTGTCGTCGATCGGGCCGGTCACGTCGAAGCCGGCCTCGTAGCGGTTGCGATTGCCTACCGTGACCTGGGCCTCGCCGGCGCGCTCGAACTGCGGCCGCTTGCTGGTCAGCGCGACCACGCCGCCGGGCGAGGCGCGTCCGTACAGCACCGAGGCGGGACCGCGAATCACGTCGATCCGCTCGAGGAAATACGGATCGACCTGCATCGAGCTGTAGCTGCCGGGATCGCCCAGCACCTTCAGGCCGTCGAGCAGCGAGTTGTCGACGCTGCTGTCGATGAAGCCCCGCAGCGCGACGTAGTCGTAGCGGTTGGTCGCGCCGACCAGCGCGGTGAAGGCGCCGGGCGTGTAGTTCAGCGCCTCGGACACGCTGCGCGGCTTTTGGTCGTCCAGCTGCTGGCGCGTGACCACCGAAATCGACTGCGGCGTTTCGGCGAGCGGCGTGTCGGTCTTGGTGCCGGCGGCGCTGCGCTTGGCGACGAAGCCGACGCCGGGGCTCAGCGCGGTTTCCTGGCTGCCGGTGACGGTCACCGCCGGCAGCATCGCGGCATCGGCCGGCGCGGCGCTGGCCTGCGGCGCCGGCGTGGCGGCCGGCACGAGCAGATAGCCGGCCGGCGTCCTGCCGATCGCGTAGCCGCTGCCGCGCAGCAGTATCCCGAAGCCCTCGTCGACGCCATAGCGGCCGCGCAGGCCCTGCGTGCGCAAGCCGCGCAGCTTGTCGGCGTCGACCGTGATGGCGACGCCGGCCTGCTGGGCATAGCGTGTCAGCGCCTCGGCCAGCGGGCCGGCGGGGATGTCGTACTGGGCCTGCGCTGGTGTTGGTGTTGGCGTCGGTGTTGGCGTCTGCCGCGGCGTCTGCGTTTGCGTCTGCGCGTGGCCCCGCGCGGGCAGCGCCATGGCGCTCGCCAGCGCGGCGCCGACGGCAAGGCGGACCGTCAGCTGGACGGCGAGGGCGCGCGGGCGAGGCCGCGCGGGCTCGGAATGGATGTGGCTCATGATGTCGCGGTTTCCGTGCTTTTGTTGTTCTTGTGCTTGACGGATGAGGGACAGCGACCGGAACCGGAAGGGCGGGATGGCGGTGTTTTCTCCCGTCCCCGCTTGCAAGGGGGCGAGGGAGAACACGATCGCGGCGCGTCGACTTACTGCGCCGCCGGCGCGTCCACCCACACCAGATATGGCGTCAACTGCCGCACCCGCACCGCGGGCAGCGCATTGGCCAGCAATTGCAGCGCCTGCTCGGTGTCGTCCAGCGGCAGTACCGCGAAGACGCGTATGTCGGCGATCTGCTTGCGGTCGTAGCCGATCCAGCCCGGGCGATGCCGATTCAGCGCGTCCAGCAGCTCGGGCAGCGGCTGGCCGCGGGCGATCAGCTGGTGGCGTTGCCAGGCCTGCTCGATGCTGCTCGCATCGACCCGTTCGATCGGCCCGAGGCCGGCCGCCGTCACCGCGACGCGTTCGCCGGCCGACACCACCGCCTGGCGCGGCTCGCTGTGCGCGCCGGTGGCGCGGGCCCGGACCTTCGACTCCAGCATCGTCAGCACGGTCCGGCCATCGTCGCGGTCGACGCTGAAGCGCGTGCCGAGCGCCTCGATATCGGCCTGCGCGGTGCGGACCACGAAGGGCCGTGCCGGATCGCGCGCGACGTCGATCAGCACCTCGCCGCGGATCAGCTCGATCAGGCGGCGCCCCTCGTCGTAGCGCAGGTCCACCGCGCTGCCGCTGTTGAGCGTCAGGCGGCTGCCGTCGGGCAGCGTGTGCGTTTGCCATTGTCCGGTGCCGGTACGCAGATCGGCCAGCAGATAGGCCGGCGGCCACGCATGCAGCGACAGCGCGAGGACGGCGGTTGTCACCAGCGCGGCGGCCAGGGCGCCGAGATGACGTGGCGTGCGGCGGCGGCGCGACGGTTTGCCGTCCCGCATGCCGTCGCGCACGCCGTCATGCGGCCCGTCATGCAGTCCATCATGCGGTCCGTCATGTCGTCGGTCATCTCGTCCGGCACGCCGCCCTTCATGCCGCCCGTCGTCGAAGGCGGCGCGCAACGCGGCGCGGGCGGGGCGGGCGTCGCCGCCGGCGTGCTCGCGCAGGCCTTGCAGGCGCTCGAGCAGCGATTCCACGCGAGCGGCGGCGCGTGCGTGCCGCGGGTCGGCGGCCTTCCAGCGTGCGAACTCGATCTGGGCGGTGGCGCGCTCCTGGGGATCGTCGGCGGTCAGCCGGGCGACCCAGTCGGCGGCCTGCGCGACCGGGTCGTCGTCCTCAAGACGCGCGCTCATCGCGCGCGCGACGCTGCAGCGGTGACGCCGTGTTGGGTCTCCACCGCGCCCGCGTCGTCATCCGCCAGCGCGCAATGCGCCAGCGCCTGCACCAGGTATTTATGGATCATCCGTGTCGACACGCCCAGATGCGCGGCGATGCTGGCATGCGTCAGCCCGTCGAGGTAGTGCATCAGGAAGGCCTCGCGCGGCTTCGGCGGCAGGCCGTCGAGCGCCGCGCTGATCTGCGCCAGCGCCTGCAGCGCGGCCACGGTCTGCTCCGGCGACGGAAAGCCCTCCAGCGAGGCCGCGGCCTGTTCCAGTTCGGCCAGATAGGCCTGCTCGAGCTTGTGCCGCCGCGCGCGATCGATGATCAGCCGCTTCGCGGTGGTGGTCAGATACGCGCGCGGCTCGCGCACGCCGGCCAGCGCATCGCGCGAGGCCAGGATCCGCACGAAGGTGTCGTGCGCCACGTCGGCCGCGTCGTGCGGGCACGACAGCTTCTTGCGCAACCAGCCGAACAGCCACGAATGATGGTCGCTGTACAGGGCATCGATCGGCGGCGACGGCAGGGACTCGACGGCGGACATGGGGGGCTCCGGCCATGGCGCGGGTCCAGGTCCGGTGAATGCTGGGAAATGAGAACGATTCGCATTTTATGAATGTGGGTCGGGTTTGGCAACGGTTATCGGCGGGTGATGGGCGGGTGATCGGCGGAAGGCCGTCCGTCCTCTCCATCGCGCGCTGGCTGCGGCCTGGCGGGGCGAAGATCCTCTGCGCACCGGGCAGACCATCGCGTCCGACAGCAAGCCCCTCGGTTTTCTCTTGTCTCTACCCGCGCCCTTAACGGTGCCCTCATGTCGCGGGGGCCTCGCACGCGTGTTCTTTCAGCCGACGCACCGCCTCGCGCGCCTGCGCGCCCAGCTCCGCGAGATCCACGCCCGGAATCGCATCGTGTTCGGCCACCACGCGGCCGGCGACGATCAGCGCGCGCAGCGCCGGGCGGCCGCCGCTGGCGACCGGCGCGATGGCCGGGTCGTGCAGGCCGAAACAGCGCGGATCGTCGAGCCGGTAGATCGCCAGATCGGCGACCATGCCCGGCCGCAGCGCGCCGACCGCGTCGAGACCGAGCACGGCGGCGCCGCCGGCCGTGCCCCAACGCACCACGTCCTCGACGCTGGCGGCATCCGCCCCGCCTTCGAAGCGCCCGCCCTCGAACACGGGCCGCGCCGCGTGGCCGCGCCGCGCCCGTTGCAGCAGCCAGGCGGCGTGGGCCTCGCTGATCATGTCGGCGGCCTCGTTCGACGCGGCGCCATCGACGCCGAGCGAGACCGGCACGCCGGCCGCCTCCAGCGCCGGCAGATCGGCGATGCCGCTGCCGAGCCGGCCATTGCTCTGCGGGCAATGCGCGATGCCGGTCCTGGTTGCACCCAGCATGCGGATTTCGTCGCGGTCCAGCTTGACCAGATGGGCGAACCAGACGTCGGGGCCGAGCCATTCGACCTCGGCGCAGAAGCCGACCGGCGTGGTGCCGTGCATCGCGCGGGCGGCGTTCTGGTACACGACGGTCTCGGACAGATGGCTGTGCAGCCGGATGCCGAGCCGCCGTGCCGTGCGGGCACAGGTCCGCAGTTCGTCGGACGACATCGAGTACAGCGGCGTGGTCGGCGCCATTACGACGCGCCGCATCGCATCGGCGGCGCTGTCGTGGTAGCGCGCGCTCAGGCGTTCGCAATCGGCGAGGAAGGCCTCCAGCGTTTCGGGGCGCAGCGCCTGGGGCAGCTCGCTTTCGAGCTGGCGCGTACGGGTCGCGCCGCCGCGGCACAGCACGAAGCGCAGGCCCAGCGCCTGCGCTTCCTCGAACAGGATGGCCGAGCCGTCGAACGGCATGCCCGGGTAGTACAGGTAGTTGTGATCGGCGACCGTGCCGCAGCCGCTGCGCAGCAGTTCGATCAGGCCGATGCGGGCCGCCAGGCGGAAGCTCGCCTCGTCGAAGGCCCCGCGAAAGCGGTACGGCGTGGCGCCGAGCCAGGGCGTCAACGTCAGGTTCAGTCCGGCCGGATCGCCCTTGAGCAGCGACTGGAACAGGTGGTGGTGCGTATTGACCCAGGCGGGATAGACCACGCAATCGGTGGCGTCGATCACGGTGTCGCCGGGGAGCGGCGGCAGCGTGCCGATCGATTCGATGCGGCCGCCGCGCAGGCGGATGTCCGGTCCGGGATGGCGCGCCGCATCGCCGGCGAGGCCGGTCAGGATCGCGGTGGCGTTGCGGATCAGCAGCGTGGGCGCGGCATTTTCCGCCATGCGGCCGGTTTCGATGCAAGGGTAGGCTTCGCTCATGCCAGCTCGCTTTCATGCCAATGGGACAGCGCCAGCCGCGACAGCACCACCATCGCGCCGAACAGCAGCACGCCAGTCACCGTGATCAGCACCAGCGCGGCAAACAGTCGCGGGATATTGAGCGCGAAGCCGGCCTGCAGGATCTGGTAGGCCAGGCCCGCCCCGGTGCCGCCGGTGCCGGCGACGAACTCGGCGACCACCGCGCCGATCAGCGCCAGGCCGCAGGAAATCCGCAAGCCGCCGAAGAAGTACGGCAGCGCGCTCGGTATCCGCAGCCGCCGCAGCGTGTCCCAGCGCGTGGCCCGGTTGATGCGGAACAGGTTCAGCAGTCCGGGATTGACGCTGCGCAGGCCCAGCACGGTGTTCGAGATGATCGGGAAGATCGCGACCATGGTGGCGCAGATGACCAGTGCCAACGTGGGCTCCTTGACCCAGATGATGATCAGCGGCGCGATGGCGACGACGGGCGTGACCTGCAGCAGGATCGCGTAGGGAAACAGGCTCGCCTCGATCAGCCGGCTCTGCACGAACACGAAGGCAGCCGCGGTGCCCAGCACGACGGCCAGCGCGAACGCCAGCATCGTGATGCGCAGGGTCACCCAGAGCGAGCCGGACAGCAGCGCCCAGTCCTGGACCAGCGTGCGGGCGATCGCCGAGGGCGTGGGGACCAGATAGGGCGGCACGTCGAGCCAGATGCAGACGGCCTGCCAGGCCAGCAGCATCAGCGCGCCGACGGCCAGCGGCGCGGCGATGCGCTGCACGGCGGGACGGGACAGCAGGGGGGATGCCATGATCGGACTCCTTCGAGGCGCGTTGGCGCGGCTATGCAGGATCGGCCGGCGCGACGCCGGTATTGGCCTGCGCCAGCAGCGCCGACAGCCGCGCGCAGTGCTGCATGAACTCGGGCGAGACGCGGTAGGCCTCGTCGCGTACCGCGGGACCGTCGATCGCCACGTCGGCGATCACGCGGCCCGGCCGTGCCGCCATCACCACGACGCGGCTCGACAGATAGACCGCCTCGTAGATGCTGTGCGTGACGAACACCACGGTCAGGCCGCGCTCGGCCCACAGCGCCCGCAGATCGGCGTCGAGCCGGTTGCGCGTGAATTCGTCGAGCGCGCCGAAGGGCTCGTCCATCAGCAGCAGGTCCGGCTCCGTCGCCAGCGCCCGCGCGATCGACACGCGCATCTGCATGCCGCCGGACAGCTCGCGCGGATAGACCTGGCCGAACTGCGCCAGGCCAACCAGTGCCAGCGCCCGCCGCATCCGTTCGTTGGCCTGCTCGCGCGGCATGCGGGCAAGATCGAGCGGCAGCCGTACGTTGTCGGCGACGTTCGCCCAAGGCATCAGCGTGGCCTCCTGGAACACCATCGCCAGCGTGCGGCGCGCGCCGTCGGCGGCAGCGGGCCAGGCGCCGGGCAACGTGCCTTCGCCCCACCAGCGCAGGTGGCCGGCCGAGGGCGCCTCCAGCCCGGCAAACAGCTTCAGCAGCGTGCTCTTGCCGCAGCCGGACGGGCCCAGCAGCGAGACGAATTCGCCGGGCCGGATCGACAGCTTGACGCGCTCGAGCGCCACGGTGCCGTTGGGGTAGGTCTTCTCGACCTGGTTGGCGAACAGGATCGGCGCCTCGAAGGCGCGGGTATCGCGCGGGTCCGCGAACATGGCTCAGCCGCCGACCACGGGCACGCGGAACACTTCCTTCTCCCCGTGCTTCTCCAGCAGATCCAGCAGCATCCTGCGCATCAGCAGGCCGGGCTTGTCCGACTCCATATGGAACTCGACGCGGCGGCGCGTATCGATGCAGGCGTCGTAGTCCGTGGCTTCGAGGATTTCGCGGTCTTCGGCGACGATCGGCGCGTCCCAGGCGATCAGCTCCTCGGTCGAGCAGTCTTCCTCGCGATCGTTGCGGTACAGCCATTGCGACAGCATCACCGTGCCGTCGTCGATCGGCGTCGCGCAGTTGTAGATGATGTGATGGCGTCCGCTCGCCGGATAGATGCAGCCGAAGCGGCGCGTGAAGGGCATGTCCCAGCGGTTGAACATATGCCGGTACGTGATCGGCTCGGTGGTGCCCGTCACGCGATGGCCCGCTTCGATATTGCGGATCGGCACCAGCGTCTCCGCCTCGAAACCCCAATCGCGCTGCGTCAGCTCGTATTTCTCGGGCCTGGGCTGGTCGGCGATGCCGAAGTTGGCGCGATGGACGAAGCTGAAGTGCGAGTTGTCGAAGGCGTTCTCCATCACGCGCAGCGGACTGGTGTTCCATCTCTCGTAGTACTGCAGGATGCGGCGATAGGCGGGGTCGCCTTCTTCGGGGAAGTCGGGAATCGGCTGCAGCGGATCGTCCAGCGCGACCCACACGTAGCCGTACTTCTCCTGCGCGCGATAGGCCGGCACGCGGGCGCCCGCGGGGACCCGGTTGTCGGGCGCCTGCGGAATCCGCACGCAGGCGCCGGAGCAGTCGTACTCCCAGCCGTGATAGCCGCAGACGATGTCGCCGCGTTCGTTGACCCAGCCCTTGGACAGCCTCGCGGTGCGGTGGCAGCAGCGGTCGCGCAGCGCGGCCAGCGTACCGTCTGGGCGTTTCCACAGCACCAGGTTTTCGCCGAGCAGCGTGAAGGGCTTGGGGCCGTCGTCGAGCATCGAGACCGGCATCAGCGCGTACCAGAAGCGGCGCAGCACGGGTTGTCGGGTGACCAGCATGATGAATCCTCGGAATGCGAAGGGAAGACGCGCGATGGCGCCGGGTTTGAATGTGCGATGGTCAGTGCGGGCGCGCCGCTCAGGGCATGACCTTCAGGTCCCTGACGAACTGCGTGGTGTAGGCCTGCTTCCAGTCGGTCTCGGCCTTCAGCAGCCCCGCGCCGACCATGAAGTCGCGCGTCTTCTGCCAGCGCGCGTCCGTCATCACGCCGATGCCCTGGCGCGCCGCGTCGCCGCCGTCCACCAGCCGGAATTCCTTGAGCTTGGCCAGGCCCCAGGCAAGTTGGTCGTCCTTCATGTTGGGGTTGTCCCGCTTGATCAGCGCGTTGGCCGCGGCGGGATTGGCGAGATAACTTTTCCAGCCTTCCATCGAAGCGCGCACGAAGCGTGCGACCAGATCGGGCTTGTCCTTGACCGTCTTCTGCATCGTCACGATGGTGGTGCCGTAGGGCGGATAGCCATCGTTGGCGAACAGGAAGAAGCGCGTCTTGACGCCGGCCTTTTCCGCGGCGAACACCTCCGACGACGCGTACGCCTGCTGCGCGGTGTTGCGGTCGGCGAAGAAGGGCTGCAGGTTGAACGTGTAGACGCGCGATTGGGCCTCGTCGAGCTGGTATTTGGCCTTCAGCCATGGCCACCAGGTGGTGCGGCCCGAGGTGGAGACCAGCACCGTGCGGGTCTTCAGATCGGCAAGGCCATTGACGTCGTCGTGCGTCATCATCCCTTGCAGATCGCTCTGGAACGAGGCGCCGACCGTGGTCACCGGCACGCCCTGCTCGATGCTCTTGAGCACCTGCAGGTCGTAGCCCATCAGGAAGTCCGCCTGACCGCTGGTCAGGATCTGCATGCCGTTGACCTGCGGCCCGCCCATGCGGATGGTCACGTCGAGGCCGTGCTTCTTGTAGATGCCCTCGGCCACGGCCTGGTAGAAGCCGCCGTGCTCGGCCTGCGCATACCAGGAGGTCAGGAAGGTGACCTTGTCGACGGCGAAGGCCGTCAGCGGTGCGATGGTCAATGCGGCCGCGGCTGCGAATGCGCCGGCAAGCAGGCGCCTGCGCGGGCGGTGCGGGACGATGGGCGATGCGGTCTCTGCCGCGAAGGAGGGAGCGAGGTGCGACGTGTTCATGGGGTCTGTGGGGTCGTGTCGTCGTCGAAGGGAAGAGGCGAAGCGCGGCCGTGCCGGCGCTTACGGCGGCCGCGGTACGGCGAGGCGATGGGACGGGAAGGAATGGCAGGGACGGGACATTGTGTGCGCTCTCTCTCGTTCGCGGCCGGGGCGGCCGGGTTCAACACGCGGCGCGCGCATGGCGCTGCCGGTGACGACCGGTGGTCGTGAGAGCAATGTCCCGCGCCGGGGCATCGGCCTGCGATGGCGATGCGTCGGCGCTAACCGCTTCTACTCGAACGGGAATATCGCAAGAGGCATGCCACGCGGCATCGGCGCGCGCGGTGGCATCGACGCGGCCCGATGCGCCAACTGTGGGCGCCGGGGTTGGGATCGCATCGCGGCTTTGGTGCGGCGTGATGCGATCCGGTGCGGCTCAACTCCGGTGCGGCTCAACCCTTGGGCTTGCGATTGAGCAGCGCGGCGCAGCGGCCGAAGGCGGTGGTCAGGCAGCAGGTGTCGCCGCTCCAGTCGCCGCCCTGGACGATGCCATCGGCGCCGGCCATCAACCGGCGCTGGCAGCGGCCCACCGTGGCGGGCGCCGGGTCGGTCGGCGCACGCGCTTCGCGCGGACCGCTGCCGGGCGCCTGCGCGCGCGGGAATTCGTCGACCCAGACGTAGGCGTTGCCATTGGCGAGGGGCTGCACGGAGGCCGGCGGGCCCCATTGGGTACTGGCCTGGTCGATCGGGGTCCCGCGCCACGAGTCGACGATCGACTGCATCGCGCCGGTCTGCGGGCTGACGCAGCCGAACAGCGACGCCGCGGCAAGGGCGGTGGCCGCTGCTGTGGCTGTCGCTTTCGCTCTCCCTTTCGCTTTCGCAAGGCGCTCGCGCCAGCGCGAGGCCGGTGTGTGGGCCGGGGATGAAGCGCGAATCGAAGGCATGGCGGCTCCCGCTGCGGCTGTTCCGTTACGAGGCAGGCTATGCGACCTGGCGCGCATTGCCAAGGCGGCAATGTGCGGCGGCGTACAGACGATCGACTCCTTGACTATCTCGGCCGGCGCGCGTCGATGGCTGGTGGTTGCTCAGAACTCGAACAGCGGCAGCGGCGTCTGCGCGGCGGGTATGCGCCTGGGCCGTGCCGGTCCGGCCGCGCTGTCTCGTCGCGCGGCGACGATCGGCTCGCAGGGGCGCAGCTCGAAGGTCGACGGACGAGGCAGCACGATGGCCTCCGCAAGCAGCCGCCCGCGGTGCGGCGCCAGGATCTGATAGCTGTCCAGGTCGAAGCGGGCCGGCTCGGCCAGCAGCGTCTGCGCATCGTCCATCGAGGCCACCGAACCGAGATAGCACCAGTTATCGATGACATGCCATTGGGCGCGCGCGTGGTCCTGCTCGCGCCAGGCAATCGGGCCGGCGAAGGGCCACGGCGCGACCGCCAGCGGGCGCAGCGCGTCGGCCAGGCGCTCCCGATGGGCGCGCAGCGGCTCCGCGCCGACGCAGGCGCCGGCGCATCGATGGAGCTGGCGCGCGAAACACGGCGTCCCGATCCGAGCCTGCGGTTCCAGCGTCAGCGTGGCCTGGCAGAGGCCGTGCTGTTCGGCCAGTTCGCGCAGCCGGGCATACGCGCCGGCGCGGCTGGCGCTGACGCCGAACAGGCCGCGATGCCGGCTGAAATCGGTATCGCGGTCCGAACGCAGGCGCGGCGCCATCAGGCCGTCCGGCAGTTCCCACGCGAACAGCGGCCCCTTGCGCCGCAACAGCGTGTTGTGCACCGGCTCCAGCTGCTTGACCAGCAGCGCTTCCTGCAGCAGCGCGCCGATCTCCCCGCCGGTCTCGCGCCATTCGACGCGCCGCACCGCGCGCGACAGCCGCAGGTCCTTGCCGTAGCGATAGTCGCCCGAGAAATGCGCGCCGATCCGCTGGCGCAGGTTGACGCTCTTGCCGACGTAGAGCGGCGCGTCGTTGTCGCCGTGGAACAGATAGACGCCGGGCGCCTGCGGGACGTCGTCGAGCGCGGTCTCTTCCAGGCCCGCCGGCAGGCTGGCGCGCTTGACCAGCGAGGCGATCGCCGATTCGACCAGCTCGACTGAATAGAGTCCGTGCACCTGTTGCGAGAACTGCCACAACAGCTCGGCGTCGGCGAGCGCGCGGTGCCGGCCTTTCGGCTGCAGGCCGAAGCGTGCGATCAGCGCGTCCAGCCCGTGGCGCTCCACCGAGGGAAACAGCGCGCGCGACAGCCGGACGGTACAGAGCACGTCCGCGCGGAACGTAATGCCGGCGCGGGTGAACGATTGCTTCAGAAAGCCATAGTCGAAGCGGGCATTGTGGGCGACGAACAGCTTGCCCTGCAGCCGCTCGGCCAGGCTCTCGGCCAATGACTCGAAGGTCGGTTGGCCGCGCACCATCTCTTCGGTGATGCCGGTCATGCGCTGGATGAAGGGCGGGATCGCGCAGCCGGGGTCCAGCAGCGTGTCCCATTCGGTCACGCCGTCCGGGCCGACCTCGACCACGCCGATCTCGGTAATGCGGTCGCGCTGCGCGTCCGTGCCGGTCGTTTCCAGATCGACGAAGACGATCGGCCGGGCCAGGGCGGTCGCCAGGGTGACGGCGTCGAGCTGGCGCGGCGCATCCGCGGGCAGGCGTTCCGCTAGATAAGTAGGCTGGTCGTGGTGGCTGGGCGGGTTCGGCATCCAGCGATTCTAAGCGCCGCGACCGCGTTGGGGCCTGATTGATCGATCGGCGGGGCCGGATTGATTCCATCGCTGGCGCTTGACTGATCCCATCCCTGGCACCCCATCGATTCGAGGAGTGATCGATGCGACTTGTGAAGCGGCATCGCGGGGTCCCGAAAAAAGCGCTTGCAATGGCTGTCACGCTCCCTTAATATTCGCCCCCTCGCAGCCGAACGGCGGCGGGGTTGGCGGGGAAGGCGAAGGTGCTGCGGTGCTGGAGCCGCAGCAAAAAAGTGCTGACAACCTGTTGACGAGAAGCGAAATGTTTTGCATAATCTCGTTTCTCTGCTGCTGACAACGCAGCGACGCGAACGGCAAAGCCGGCGCGTGAGCTCTTTAACAAACGAACAACCGATAAGTGTGGGCGCTCGATGGCGGCAGTCACAGTCGATTCTTCGGGATCGGCGACAGCTCAAAAGTTATCAAGTGCTCGCACAGCAAAACGTGGCTTCATCGGCGTCAAGACGATGG